>CAVAGJ010000044.1:0-23315 GCA_963588145.1 Coriobacteriaceae bacterium | reverse complement strand
CTTGGCTGCAAAAATCTTATTTTATTTCATTGTACGCTTGACGGGATGCGGTTCATACGAACCTGTACGGCAGTTTTTGTTTATAGGGCAATCTCGTAAATACTGCGCTGGGGCGTCATACCGTAGGCGGCGTAGGCTTTTTGGGCGATGGCGTTGTGGCTCCACACCATCAGTTCCACCCGCTGGGCACCAAACTGGCGGGCGCGCTTTTCCACTTCGGTAAACAGTGTCCGGCCCAGCATCGGCCCCTACGGCAGGGGGCAATTCCACAGATTTTTACCGGAATGGTACAATTTTGCTGAAATGGGATAGACACAACTAACGGCATCTTTTATAATCATTAGCATAAGCTAACCGCTGCGTCGGGCTGTGTCCTGCCGGAATGGCCGCCGGGTTGGCCTGCTGGAATGCATGATAAGGAGGTGCCACTATGCCGGATTCCCCTGCTGCTTTGGGCGAGATCTGGGCCATGTTTGACCATATCGACTTCGGTTCCAACGTGAGCCAGGTCTCCGCCACCGAAAACTGCCACGTCCTGCGGTTGAGCGACCCCACCGGCGATGGCTTTATGACGCTGTACCGCGTGTTTGGCGGCGTGTTTGTGATGTACAACGACTTCCACCTGCGGGAGTGCCCCTCTCAGATGGAAGGGGCACAGAACGTTTTTTGCGTCGACCACTGCCGCGAGGGCCGCATGGAGCAGCGCCTGAACGACCACCAAACCTATTTTATGGAGCCGGGTACCCTGCGCATCGACCAGCGCGTACACCACAGCGGGCAGGTCATTCTACCCACCTGCCACTACCACGGCATTACCATCGGGTTTGATGTACCCGTGGCCCAGGCCGCGCTGCAAGAGGCATGCCCTGGGGTAAGCATTGATTTAACCGCGATGATACGCCAGTTCTGCGCGAATGAACGCCCCACGGTGCTGCGGGGAAGCCCCGGCACCGAGGCGCTGTTCTACCCGCTGTACCACCTGCCCGGCCAGGTTTCCATCGACTACCTGCGGGTGAAGGTGCTGGAAATCCTCGTCTACCTTAAAACCCAGCCCATCCGGGAAGCTGACCGCGAAACTTCCTACTTCTATGCCGATCAGGTGGAGAAGATCCGCGCCGTGCATGATTATCTGCTGGCGGATGTAAGCGCCACCCATCCTCTGCCGGAGCTGGCGGCCCAGTTCTCTCTGACAGAAACCGCGCTGAAACGCTGCTTTAAGCAGATGTACGGTACCTCGGTGTACGCTTACTTAAAGGGTTACCGGCTGCAGCAGGCCGCGCTTTGGCTGCGGGCCGAGCCGGATACCGCGGTGGCCGAGATCGCCCAGCGGGTGGGATACGGCAGCCATAGCAAGTTTTCGGCGGCGTTCCGCGCACAATTTGGCGTAACACCGCAGGAATATAGAGAACGGAACGTGAGCGAATCACGGCCAAAGGAGGACGAGTATGAGTAAACAAACCGAGAGCCAGCCCGCGACCCGCATGTCGGCGCTGCCCTGGCTGCTGCACCGGGCCCAAAACCACAAGGGCGGCTACCTGCAAAGCATCTTTTTTGCGGTGTGCGGCGTGGCCTGCCAGGTGGTCCCCTACTTTGTGGTGGCGGATATCCTGCGCCGCCTGGTGGCGGGCGAGCGTGACCTGGGCATCTACCTGCGGCTTTGCGCCATCATGGCGGGGCTGTGGCTGCTGCGGGTGGTGTTCCACGCCATTTCCACGGCCTGCTCCCACAAGGCGACCTTCGCCGTGCTGGGCGAGATCCGCAAAGGCTGCACCGACCGCCTGGCTCGTATGCCCCTGGGCGATGTGCTGGACCAGCCCAGCGGTGCCCTAAAAAGTACGCTGGTGGAGCGCGTGGATGCCATCGAAACCACGCTGGCCCACATTGTGCCGGAGTTTACCGCCAACCTGCTGGCGCCGGTGGCTATCCTGGTTTGCCTGTTTGCGGCGGACTGGCGCATGGCGCTGGCGGCGCTTGTCACCGTGCCGCTGGGCCTTGCCTGCTACATGGGCATGATGATTGGCTACGAGGAAAACTACCAGCGCACCGTGCGCGCTACCCGTAATTTGAACGATGTAGCGGTAGAATATATCCACGGCATCGAGGTTATCAAGGTGTTTGGCAAGGCCGAAAGCAGCTATGCCCGCTTTGTAGATGCTGCCCGCGAGGGAGCTGCCAGCTACGTAGACTGGATGCGCCGCTGCAACCTGTTTTTCACCTTTGGCATGAGCATTATGCCCTGCACCCTGTTCAGTGTGCTGCCCATCGGCGCGTGGCTGGTCATGCGGGGGTCGCTGGCACCGGAAACCTGCATCTACTGCATTATCCTGTCGCTGGCGCTCATCACGCCGCTGATTACCTGCATGAGCTACACCGATGACATCGGTACCATGTCCGCCATTGTGGACGAGGTGCGCAAGGTGCTGGAAGCCCCCGAAATGCAGCGCCCCGAAGCAGCTGCCGCCCACCCCCAGGGCAACACCCTGCAGCTGGAAAACGTGCGCTTTGCCTACCATGAAAAAGAAGTGCTGCACGGCGTGAATCTGACCATCCCCGAGGGCAGCTTTACCGCGCTGGTAGGCCCGTCCGGCTCCGGCAAATCCACCATTGCCCGGCTGATTGCCGCGCTGTGGGATGTGGATGACGGCCGCATCACCCTGGGCGGCGTGGACATCAAGAACATCCCGCTGGACGAGTACAACAGCCACATCGCCTACGTCAGCCAGGACAACTACCTGTTCAACCTGTCCATCCGGGAGAACATCCGCCTGGGTTCGCCGGGCGGCACGGCTACCGATGAAGAAGTGGAAGACGCAGCCCGCCGCAGCGGCTGCCACGACTTTATCATGGGGCTGGAGAACGGCTACGACACCGTGGTCGGCTCGGCAGGCGGGCACCTTTCCGGCGGCGAGCGGCAGCGTATTTCCATCGCCCGCGCCATGCTGAAAAACGCCCCCATCGTCATTCTGGACGAAGCCACCGCCTACACCGACCCCGAGAACGAGGCCCTCATCCAGGCCAGCGTGGCCAAGCTGGTGCAGGGCAAGACGCTCATCGTCATTGCCCACCGCCTGTCCACCATCAAGGATGCCGACCGCATCTATGTTGTGAAGGACGGCAATATTGCCGAGCAGGGCACCCATGCGGAGCTGCTGGCAGAGGGCGGCCTGTACAAGACCATGTGGGAGGCCCATATTTCTGTGAAAGATACCGACGAGGAGGTGGCCGACCATGCTTGATATTCTCCGTAAATTCTTTGCCTTCTGCGGCAAAGAGAATGGCGGCAAGTTCCGCCGCTCCATCGCGCTGGGCGTGGTGCAGGCTTTGTTTGAGGCGCTGCGCATCCCGGCCATTGCCGTGGTCATCGGGGCCATTTTGGACAAGAACATTACCGGCACGGCCATCTGGGGCAGCCTGGGCATCATGGCGGTCAGCGTGATCGGCAGTGCCTTCGTCAAGTATTCAGCCACCATGCTGCAGACCGAGGCCGGTTACGGCACCTGCGCCGACAAGCGCATTGAAATTGCCGAGCACATGCGCTACCTGCCCATGGGCTACTTCAATGCCAACAGCATCGGGCAAATTACGTCCGTAGCTACCAACACGATGCAGAACCTGGAAGGCGTGGCCACCCGTGTGGTGATGCAGGTCAGCCAGGGGCTGCTGACCACCGCGCTGATTATCGTGATGCTGGCGTTCTACGATTGGCGCATTGCGCTGGTGCTGCTGGTGGGCTTTGTCCTGTTTATGGTGGTGAACGACCACATGCAGACGAAATCCCAACAGCTGGCCGAGCGCAAACTGGCCGCCGATACCAAACTGGTAGATAAAATTCTCGAATACATCCAGGGCATTGCCGAGGTGCGGGCGTTCCGCCTGACGGGCAGCCGCTGCCGCGACCTGAACGAAGCCATCGATGGCAATGTGCAGATCAACACCGACATGGAACTGACCCTTGTCCCCTACATGACCGCGCAGAACCTGATCGTCAAATGGACGGGCGTAGCCATGACCGGGCTTTCGCTGGTGCTGTACCTGAACGGCACGATGGAACTGCTGACCTGCATCGTCATGATCGTGGCATCGTTCCTCGTCTACAACAGTCTGGAGACCGCAGGCAGCTACTCGGCGCTGCTGCGCACGGTGGATCTGAGCGTGGATATGGCCAACCACATTCTGGAGATGCCCCAGATGGACATCGACGGCGAGGACATCACCCCGGCCACCCACACGCTGGCCGCCGAGAACGTCGACTTCTCCTACGGCAGCCGCAAGATCATTGACGGTGTATCGCTGACCATCCCCGAAAAGACTACCACAGCCATCGTTGGCCCCTCGGGCGGCGGCAAAACCACGCTGACCAGTCTGCTTTCCCGCTTCTGGGATGTTGACACCGGGCGCGTGACGCTGGATGGCCGCGATGTGCGGGAGTACAGCATGGACAGCCTGATGAAGAACTACTCTTTCGTGTTCCAGAATGTCTACCTGTTCCACGATACGATTGCCAACAACATTCGTTTCGGGCAGGAGGATGCCCCCATGGAGCAGGTCATCGCGGCGGCGAAAGCAGCCTGCTGCCATGACTTCATCATGGCCCTGCCGGACGGCTACGATACCGTCATCGGTGAGGGAGGCGCTTCCCTCTCCGGCGGCGAGCGGCAGCGCATTTCGATTGCCCGCGCCATCATGAAGGACAGCCCCATCGTAGTGCTGGATGAAGCAACTGCGAATGTCGACCCAGAGAACGAAGCCGAACTGGTAAAGGCCATTGACGCGCTGACGAAAGAAAAGACGATTATTATGATCGCCCACCGCTTGAAAACGGTGCGCCACGCCGACCAGATTCTGGTAGTGGACAAGGGCCACATCGTGCAGCGCGGCACCCACGAGGAACTGGTGCAGCAGGACGGCATCTACCGCCGCTTTGTGCAGGACCGCAAGCAGGCCGCCAGCTGGAAGCTGTAAGCAGGTATCAGCATACTATACTTATCATACCTATCATACCTATCATACTTATCATACCTTTCATACTTTTCATTCCCTCTGTGTGGAGAAGTATGGTATGGAAAGTATGATAAGTATGAAAAGGATAGTAATTTTACATTAGAGAAAATAGACAGTAAAAATCCCCCTCCCCCGGCGTACAACCGGAAGAGGGGGACTTTTTCTTACTTATTCCTCAATGGTGATCTTGGTGATGACCGGCATTTTTATCGGCTTGTTCCAGGTCTCGGGGCCGTAGGTGGGCTGGCTGGCGATCGCATCCAGCACCTCAAAGCCGCTTTCCATCTCGCCAAAGGCCGCATAACGGCCATCCAACTTGGCAGCGTCCTTGTGCACCACAAAAAACTGGGTACCGGCGGTATCGGGGTCATCGTCCCGCGCCATCGAGAGCGCACCGCGGATGTGCTTGAGCGGGTTGAGCACGCCATTCTCGGAAAACTCACCCTTGATGTGCCACTCGCTGTCGGTCATGATGTCATTGTCCGGCGAACCGCCCTGAATGACATAGTCCTTGACGATGCGGCACCAGCACAGGCCATCGTAAAAGCCGCTGCGGGCGACCTTGACAAAGTTGGCCACGGTGATGGGGGCATGCTCCGGGTAAAGGGTAAACACCATCGTGCCGAAGCCTTCGGTCTCAATCGTGCACTGCATCAGCCGACCTTCACATCCTTGAAGTACAGGCCGCCGGAAGCAGTCATGAAGTAGCCGCTGATGTTGTCGTGCATCAGGTAGCTGTTGGACTTGTAGTACAGGGGCAGGCAGGCATAATCGTTGGAGACGATGGCATCGGCCTGCAGGGTCAGCTCAGCAGCCTTGGCGGGATCGCTCTCGCTCATAACCTGATCCACCAGGGCATCGTACTCAGGGTTGGAGTAGAAGGCGTTGTTGGTGGAGTCGTCAGTCTTGAACAGGGGCAGGAAGCTCATGGGGTTCAGGTAGTCAGCGCTCCAACCCATGGCGCAGACTTCGTAGTTGCCCTTGACAACGTCATCATAGAAGATGGACCACTCGGCAGAAGAAACCTCGACATCGATGTTCAGGTTGTTCTTCAGCATCTCGGCCATAGCCTCAACGACTTTCTTGACGGTGTCGTTGTCGTAGTAGCTCAGGTGCAGGGTGGGGAAACCTTCGCCGTTGGGGTAGCCAGCCTCGGCCAGGGCCGCCTGGGCAGCCTCCACGTCAGCGGTAGCAGACAGGCCGAAGCTCTCGCGGCCCTCGGTGATATCCTTGCCATCGACCACGTAGCCGGGAGCCAGGAAGCTGTAAGCGGGGTCAGCATCAACCTGGACAACGTTGTCGATGATGGACTGGCGGTCGATTGCCAGGCACAGGGCCTTGCGGACCAGAGCGTTGTCAAACGGGGCAGCAGAGCAGTTGATGTTGTAGTAGACGGTGCCGTAGCTGGGCACGACCTGCACACCAGCCTTGTCGGCCTTCAGGCGGGCATAGTCAGAGGACGGGATGGAGATGACACCATCGACCTCGTTGGACTCGTAAGCGGTCAGGGCAGTGGCCTGGTCCAGCACATAGCGGAAGGTCAGCTTGTCCAGGGTGACATTGTCGGCATCCCAGTAGTTCTCGTTCTTTTCCAGGATGACGTTCTCGTTCATGCTCATGCCGGTGACCTTGAAGGGGCCGTTGCTGACATAGGTGTCAGCAGAGGCAGCCCAGGCATCGCCGTTGGCCTCAACGGTAGCTTCCTGGATGGGGTCGTAGACCCACATGCTCAGCACATCGATGAAGTAGGAGGTGGGCTGCAGCAGGGTGATCTCGAGAGTATTGTCGTCAACAGCCTTGACACCCAGTTCATCCTCAGAGCCGCCGTCATAGAACTCCTGGGCACCCTTGACGTAGTCGGTGACCATGCTGACGTACTGGGCAGCGGTGGACGGGGTCAGGACATGCTTGATGGAGTAAACGAAGTCGTTCGCGGTCAGCGGGGTGCCATCGCTCCACTTCAGGCCCTCACGCAGGTGGAAGGTGTAGGTCAGGCCGTCATCGCTGATGTCCCAGCTTTCAGCCTGACCGGGCACGACACTGCCGGTCTCGTCATAGGTGACAAGACCCTCGAAGCAGTTCAGGATGACGTACTGGGCAAAGGAGTTGTTGGTAACGGTGGGGTCGAGGCCGTCAGGAATGTTGTTAAGTACGAAGGTCATTTCCTGGGCGGCAGGCTCGGCGGCCTCATCCGTGGTGGAAGCAGCCTCGCTGGAAGCGGCGGTGCTGGAGACATCGGCGATGTTCTGGGGTTCGCTGGAGCCGCACGCGCTCAGCAGCGAGACCGCCAGCACACCGGCCAATGCGGCGCTGATGGTTTTCTTTTTCATGATAGTCCCTCTCTCTCTAAATTTTGCTGGGGTAAATATGTTTCACGCCGGGATGGCGGAAAACCGTTTTAGTACAAATGGCAAGCCACAAAGTGCCCGGGGGCGGCCTCTTTCAGGACGGGGTTCTGCTCGTGGCAGATGGGCTTGGCGTAGGGGCAGCGGGTGCAGAACCGGCAGCCGGGCTTGGGGTTGACCGGGCTGGGCAGGTCGCCCTCGATGCCGGGGTTGTCCTGGGCGCGGGCCAGTTTGGGGTCCGCGATGGGGATGCAGCTTAACAGGCCCTTGGTGTAGGGGTGCAGTGGATGATTGTAGATTTCCTCGGCCTCGCAGGTCTCCACCAGCTGGCCCAGGTACATAACACCCACATCGTCCGAAACGTAACGCACCATCGACAGATCGTGGGCGATGAACAGATAGGACGTGCCCTCGGCCTGCTGGTAGTCCCGCAGCAGGTTCACCACCTGCGCCTGAATCGAAACATCCAGTGCAGAAATCGGCTCATCGCAGATGACCAGTTCGGGATTGAGCACCAGCGCACGGGCGATGCCGACACGCTGCCGCTGGCCGCCGGAGAACTCGTGGGCATAACGCCCGGCGTGTTCCGCCGTCAGGCCGACACGCTCCAGCATGGCAAAAATTTTATCGTCCATGTCCTTGCGGGACTGGCAGACGCGATGGGCTTTCAGCGGCTCCGCGATGATATCACGCACCGTCATGCGGGCGTTCAGCGAAGCGTAGGGGTCCTGGAAGATCATCTGCATCTTGCGGCGGATGGGCTGCAGCTGGCGCTGCTTCATGTGGGCAATGTCCTGCCCATCCAGGAGAATCTTGCCCTCGCTGGGCTCGTAAATGCGGATGATGGTGCGGGCGCAGCTGCTTTTGCCGCAGCCGCTCTCCCCTACCAGGCCAAAGGTGCGGCCCCGGCGCAGGGTGAAGCTGACGTCATCCACAGCGTGGACTTCGGCCTTGGGGCCGACGGAAAAATATTTGGTCAGGTGTTCAACCTGCAAAATCGGCTGTTCCATTATTCGGCCCCTCCTTTCGCTTTAGCCAGGGCGGCCTTATCATGCAGCGGGTTGCCCTCGGCGGGGGCATCCGGCTGCAGCAGCCAGCAGCGGGCGCTGCGGCTGCCAAACTCCACAAAAGGCGGGCACTCCTGGGCGCAGATGTTGCGGGCATAAGGGCAGCGGCTGGCAAAGGGGCAGCCCTTGGGGGGCTTGGTCATGTCCGGCGGGCTGCCGGGGATGGACTGCAAACGCTCTTTCTTGTCCTTGTTCAAACCGGGGATGGAAGCCAGCAGGCCCATGGTGTAGGGGTGCAGCGGATTCTCGAACAAATCGTTGATCTCCGCCTGCTCCATCACCAGGCCGCCGTACATAACGACCACGCGGTCGCACAGCTCGGCCACCACGCCCAGATCGTGGGTGATAAAGATGATGCTGGTGCCGTATTCTTCCTGCAGGCCGCGCATCTGCTTCAAAATCTGATGCTGGATCGTCACATCCAGGGCGGTGGTCGGCTCGTCGGCAATCAGCAGGTCGGGGTGGTTGGCAAGTGCCATGGCGATCATCACGCGCTGGCGCATGCCGCCGGAAAACTCATGAGGGAAAGACTTCAGCCGTTTCTCGGCTTCGGGAATACGCACATCTTTAAATAGCTGGATAGTCTTTTCTTTCAGATGGTCGCCGTTCCAGTCCGGGTGATGCACGTGCATCATCTCGGCCACCTGCTTGCCCACCGGGATCAGCGGATTCAGGCTGGACATCGGGTCCTGGAACACCATGGCAATCTTCTGGCCGCGGATGGCGCGCATCTGCTTGTCGCTGACCTTGGTCAGGTCGGTGCCCTCAAACTCCACCTTGCCGCTTTTGATACGGGCGGTGTCGGCCAGAAGGCGCAAAATAGACATAGAAGTGACACTTTTGCCGCTGCCGGATTCACCCACGATGCCCAGGATCTCGCCCTTGTGTACCGTAAAGCTGACACCGCGCACGGCCTGTACTTCTCCGGCCGAGGTCATAAACGAGGTTTTCAAATCCTCGACCTGTAAAATCGGTTCGCTCATTGGGATACCCCTTACTTCTTTAATTTCGGGTCCAGCGCATCGCGCAGACCATCGCCCACAAAGTTAAAGGCGAACATGATGGCGCAAATCATCAGCGCCGGGATCAGCAGCTCGTGCGGGCTGGTGCGCAGGTTGGCCGAGGCATCGTTGCACATCGTGCCAAGGCTTGCCAGCGGGGGCTGCAGGCCGATGCCCAGGTAGCCCAGGAAAGCCTCCATAAAGATGGCCGAGGGGATGAGCATCGTCATCGTAACCAGGATAGAACCCAATGCGTTGGGGATGAGGTGGTCAAACAGGATGGTGCGGGAGGAGGAGCCGATGGTCCGTGCGGCCACGACAAACTCCTGTTGCTTCAAGCTCAAAATCTGGCCGCGGACAACACGGGCCATGTCGACCCAGTAGACGCTGCCCAGCGCCACAATAATGCTTTGCAGGCCGGAGCCAAGCACCTGCATAATCAAAATAACGTACAAAGTCAGCGGAATCGTGGAGATGATATCCACGATACGCATCATGACCATATCCACAGTGCCGCCCACGTAACCGGCGATGCCGCCGTACAAAATGCCGATGACCATGTTGACTAGCGTAGCCATTAGGGCAACCATCAGCGAAATGCGGGTGCCGTACATCAGGCGGGTCAGGATATCGCGGCCCAGGGAATCGGTGCCCAGGATGTAGGAGGTGTTCCACACCAGCCGGGACGGGTAGATGTTGCCGGTGGTCTCATCGGCCATCACGTAGGTGGAGCCGCCGTAGTAGAGGGCGACTTCGCTGCCGTTGACATCGTAGATGGTCATCGACTTGGCATCTTCTTCCCGCACACGCTTCAGCTGGCCGCCCAGCTTGCCGTCCTTGCTTACGCTGACGACTTTCAGCGCGGTGGTAATGTACATGTAGCTGCCGTCCGGTGCTTCGTAAACTTTCATCACCGGCGGCACGTTGACTACTTCCAGGTTTTGCTGGGCGTAGTCATACGCAGTAAAAAACGGACCGGCCAGCGCAAACAGCGCCAGCACTACGATCAGAACAAAGCCTGCAATGGCTGTGGGCTTGTGCCGGAAACGGAACCAGACATCCCCCGCGAAGGTGCGGCTTTTGGACCAGATTTTCTCGCGGTCACTGGAGTTGGTTTCCAGAGGAGCCCATTTGTTTGCAATATTTTCTGCCATCTTTCCCACTCCCCTATCAGGTGTCAAATTTGATACGCGGGTCGATCAGGCAGTAGAAAATGTCGACCAGCAGCACCATCGCCATCAAAAACGCTGCAAAAAAGATGGTAACGCCCATGATGGTGGTGTAATCGCGCTGTGTTACGCTGTTTACAAAGTAGTAGCCGATGCCCGGAATGGCGAAGATCTTCTCCACCACAAAGCTGCCGGTCAGCAGGCCCGCCACGGTGGGGCCCAGCACGGTGATGACCGGAATCAGCGCGTTGCGCAAGGCATGCTTGGTAACAACGGCAAATTCTGTCAGGCCTTTGGCGCGGGCTGTGCGGATGTAATCCTGGCCCATGACTTCCAAAAGGCTGGAACGCATCAACCGGGCTAGATAGCTGACCGAGTAGCCGCCCATAGCGATCATCGGCAGGATGTAGCTTTTCCAGGAATCCAGGCCGAAAGTGGGCAGTACGTTCAGCTTAAAGGCAAACACGTAGATCAGCACCGAGGCAATGACAAAAGACGGAATGGTAACGCCGATGGTGGCAATCGCCATCAGCAGCATATCCTGCCAGTGGTTGTTTTTCAGCGCTGCAAAAATGCCCATGGGAATGGCTGTGACCAGCACAAATACCAGCGTGACCAGGCCCAGCTTGGCCGAAACCGGCGCGCCGGTAGCGATAAAGTCGTTGACGGTCTTGCCGGTGTACTTGTAGGACGGGCCGAAATCACCATGCAGCAGATTGGTCAGGTAGTTGACGAACTGCACCGGCATGGGCTTGTCCAGGCCATACTTGGCTTCCATGGCAGCGGTAACTTCCTCGGGTACGCCCTTCGTGTTGGTGAACGGGCCGCCAGGGATCGAGTGCATCAGCACAAAGGTCAGCAGGATGATCATGAACATGGCCACCAGCATGGTACCGATACGTTTTACGATAAACTTGAGCATGTTGTTCCCTCTCTCCACACTACGCCCGGAGAACAGCGATTTCTGTCGAAACGGCCACACACAACGCACAGCTGTTTACACCCAAAAAGCGCCGCGCACATCACTCGGGCGTGTGCTTTGGTGAATATGAGGTTTATTATACATCTAAATAAGGCGAATGTAACCATTTTTTGCAAGAAAATGCAGCACATTATGGAAAAATTGTAAACTTGACTAAACTTTCCCAACCAAAACGTTGCACTTTCTCTGTTTAGTGCATTGAAGCGCCGGAGTGTTTTTCCATCAAATACATCTATGTATTCCACGACACCGTGGTCCTGTACATTACTACCTGCGGCAACGGCTGCAAGTGTGATTACACGATTTACGCAGACTTCGCCCCCACCTGAAAGCCCACCAGGAGTGCGTGGACGAAGCAGGTTACCGCCGCAACAAATAACGACCATGCAAGCAAAATACCGGCCGCCTTATCCGGGCGACCGGTATTTTTATGAGCGTTTAGTCTTTCTTCTGCTGTCCCTCAGGAAAGATGATTTTATTGACAAAGAAGAAAATGATCATCGAGATGCCGCCGTTGAGCACTGTGGTGCCAATGTTGTAAATAAAATCCGGCACCAGCAGGCCAGCCACGGCCACCCACACACAGTTGATGGAGTTGACGATGCAGGTGATGACGCAGAATGCCAGCACGTACCAGCCAATCTGCTTGGCAAGATTACCCTTACTGCGGAACACAAAGTTGCGCTGGATCGGGAAGTTGATGCACTCGCCGATAACCATAGCAATCATGTAAGCGCAGAAGTAAGGCAAACCGCCGTGGGCAGCATCGTAGCCCAAGATGTTCCACTGAAACGTCTCGCCAAACAGCGTGACCGGGATGCCCGGCCAGCCGAAGTCCACCACCGGCAGACCGGCAAATGCTTTGGGCAGGAATTGCAGCAGCAGATACTTAAAAACGGTGATGAGATTGGACACGACCACGAACAGGCCGCCCTCCCGCACCCACTTGGCAGCAGCGGGGTGCTTGGCCGCGAAGTTATTCCAAAATTGCACGTTGCACCTCCATCAGCTGTTGCGCAGGCGGCTTTCCAGCTGCGCGTTGAGAATTACGTTTTTCACGGCCTCGATAATGACCTTGATTAAGCCAATGAACCAGAAGCCTTTCGCTTCCAGCACAATACCATCCACCATGCCCATGCTGATAGCACCGCTGGTCATCTTCGCCAGGGCGCGCAGCGGCATGTTGTATTGGAACATCACGTTCAGATTGGGCTGGCCCTTTTTGTAGCTGGCGGTCAGCAGCGTATGTAGCACCAGCCAGACCAGCCAGCACAGCGGGCTGCGGCTGTGGTTGAGTTCGCCCAGGGTCATGTTGCGGTCGATTTTTACCGTATCATCCGGGATGGGACGGCCCAGCAGGGTCTCCCACTCGGCATCGGGCACGTTCTGCACCTTACCGCTGACATAGTGCGGCAGGGATTTGCCCTCATAGGGATTGGGCGCACCGGTACCGGCCACTTCAACAACAGCGGTCAGGCGGATATCCTCGCAGGAAGCACCCACGCGGACTTCATACGTGCCGCCTTCAATTTCCCACGCATTGGTCAGCGTGTTCCAGTAGCGGAACGCCTTGTCGTCCAGCGCAATGGTAACGCGCTTGCTCTCCCCTGCCGCCAGGTGTACCTTGGAAAAACCTTTCAATTCCTGCGCAGGACGGAAGATCTTCGCATCGGGCTTTGCAACGTAGACCTGCACGATCTCGGCACCCGCACGGTCGCCCGTGTTGGTCACGGTCAGCGTTACACCCTGGGGCGTAGCTTTTACGTCAGCGTACGCAAAGGTGGTGTAGCTCAAGCCAAACCCAAACGGGAACGCCGGTTCCACGCCTGCGGTCTGGTGGTAGCGGTAGCCCACATACAGCCCCTCGCGGTACTGCACGGTGCGGCCATCGCCCGCAAAGTTGTCACGGGCGGGGGTGTCGATGTAAGCCTTGGCCCAGGTCTCGGCCAGTTTGCCGCTGGGGTTGACCTTACCGGTCAGCACATCCAACATGGCCCCAGCCCCGGCCTGGCCGCCCAAAGCGCCGTAGACCAGCGCTTTGCAGTGGTTTGCCCAGGAAGTTTCAACAGACGCGCCAGCGCTTAACACCACAACGATGTTGGGGTTGACCTTTTGCAGCGCTCGCAGCAGCTCGATTTGGTTCGCTGCTACGCACATATCGCTGCGGTCCAGGCCCTCACTCTCTTTGATCTCATCCAAACCCATGCAGAGCAGTACAACATCGGCTTTCTGCGCCAGCGCCACGGCTTCGGCCTGTTTGGCGGCATCGGACTTGCCCTGGCGGTCGAAACCGGTGGCAAAGCCTACCTGTTCCAACCCGCTATCATTCCAGCAGCCCAGCAGAGAATCCACTTTGATAGAATTAACAGCGCTGGAACCTGCGCCCTGATAGCGCGGGGTCTCAGCAAAGTCGCCAATAACGGCTACCTTGGTGCTCGCCGCCAATGGCAGCAGGCGGTCCTCGTTTTTCAGCAGTACAATGCTCTCGGCAGCAGCACGGCGGGCCAGCGCATGGTGGGCATCGGCATCAAAGCTGCGGCTGTGGTTCTGCACGGCGGCGTGGGTGTCGTAAATCAGCGTCAGCAGTTCGTCCAGACGGGCATCTACATCGGCCTCGGTAATTTTGCCGGACTTGACAGCGGCCAGCAGTTCGCGTACCGCATCACCGCCGGGAGCGGGCATTTCCAGCGTGGAGCCGTTCTTTACGCCCAGGGCATGGTCGTTGGAGCCGCCCCAATCGGTGACGACCGCGCCGGTAAAGCCCCAATCCTTGCGCAGGATGTCCTGCAGCAGGTGGGCGTTTTCGTTGGCATACATGCCGTTCACCAGATTGTAGCTGGACATGATGGTCTTGGGCGCGGCTTCTTTCACTACGATCTCAAAGCCGGTCAAATACAGCTCGCGCAAAGTCCGCTCGTCCACTACAGAATCCGATGCCATGCGGCGCAGTTCCTGGCTGTTTACGGCAAAGTGCTTGGGGCAGGCGGAAATACCGTTAGACTGGATGCCCCGCACATATCCTGCGGCCATCTTACCCGCCAGGTAGGGATCCTCGGAGAAATACTCGAAGTCGCGTCCGCACAGCGGGTTGCGCTTGATGTTCAGGCCCGGGCCAAGCAGCACGGCCACTTCCTGCGCGGCGGCTTCCTCCCCCATGGCCCTGCCCACTTCCCCGCCGAGTGCGGGGTCCCAGCTGCATGCTACAGTAACAGCCGTGGGAAAGCAGGTAGCCGGTACGCTGGGGTTCAGCCCCAGATGGTCCGCTGCCCCGGCCTGCTTGCGCACACCGTTGGGACCATCCGATAAGGTAATGGACGGGATGCCAGCTTTAGGCATGACGCGCGTAGTAAACACAGTCTCGCCCGAAAGCAGGGCGCATTTTTGTTCAAGCGTTAAAGCTTGCAGTTGTTTCTTTTGCATAAGGTGGTTCCTTTTCTAAAAACAGCCTTGCGGCCCACCGCACAACCGCGCAAAGTCGGCGGCGATGGACCGCAGGGCAGCTGCACAGCTTAAAAGTTACGCTTTACTGTGCCTTTTTCTTTTTGTAGCTTTTGAAGGTGAGCACTTCCAGCACGACCAGCAGCACAGCCAGCAGCACATCGACCACGATCATAGCGGTACGCCAGATGGGGGTGGTCACGGTATTGGCGGGGTCGTAAACGCGGGAGTTGACCACGGTGTACATGATGTTCTTGCAAGCCTGACGCATCGCCTTGATGCTGGTAGCACTGGTGGTGTCGGTCAGGTGGTTGGTGGCGACATCGTAGTTCTTCAGCATCAGGTCGCAACCGTTGCGGATGGCAATGTCGGAATCCATGTAGTCAGTGAAATGGAAGCCATCGGTGATGACCATACCACGGAAGCCCCACTCACCGCGCAGCACATCCTGCAGCAGGGCGCTGCAAGCACCGGTCCACTGGTTGCCAATGTAGTTCCAGCTGGACATGACAGCTTTGCAGCCGCCGACCTTGGCGCTGATCTCGAAGGGACGCAGGTAGATCTCGCGGATAGCCTGCTCATCAGCCCAGGTGCAGAGCATCTCGCTCTGATTGATCTGCTGGTCGTTCAGAGCAAAGTGCTTCATGTAAGCGTAAACGCCGTAACTCTGGGCACCGGCAATGGAGCTGGCACCGATGTAACCGGCCAGGACGCTGTCCTCGGAGTAGTACTCGAAGTTACGACCGTCGAAAGCGGAGCGGTGACCGTTCATAGCAGGGGCGTACCAGCCGGTGACGTTCATCTCACTGGCCATGCGGCCGATGCTCTCGCCGTAGCGGCGGGCCAGGTCGGTGTTGAAGGTAGAAGCAATGATGATCTCAGAGGGGAAGCCGATGGAAGAAACGCCGGTGAAGTTGTTGTTGATGGCAGCGGGGCCGTCGCAGTCGATGGTAGCGTACTTGTCAACGCTGGCCTCGGCCTTGGTCTGGTAGCCGCCCAGGGCAATCAGGTCGTCCATCTCGCTAACGGTCATCTGGTCCAGCAAGGTCTCCCAGCGCTCGTCATCGTAGTCAGCACCGCGTAGGTCGGCCAGCTTCAGGCCGTTGTCGGCACCGGTAACGGGCATCTCATCGTTGGGATCGTTGTGATCTTCGGGGTTCCAGTTATGGTCGTTGTACAGGGTGTTCATGCTTTCCTCAGACATGGTGTAGTCAGAGGGAGCAGCAACAGCCTCGGCATAGTTGGCAAAGTGGTCAGCACGGGACAGGGTGACCAGCTTGTCATCGGCAAAGTCAAACTTGGTGGTAGCAGCTTCGGCATCGGTGCTGCGGGGGTTGGACTCGTCATAGACGATGGTGGAAGCAACGTTGTAGGTCTTGGAATCCAGCACAGTGTGGGAATCCTCGTTGACGCTGATGATGTAGTCGCCTTCCTCAAGGACGTAGCAGCCCTTGTCCTTGCTGTCAAAGCTAGCCATGTCCTCGGCTTTGAAGGTCAGGGTCAGAGTCTGGGAAGCGCCCGGCTCGATGGAGTCGGTCTTGCCGAAGGTAACGAGGTTGGCGGAAGCCTTCTCGATGCCGCCATCGGTGTACGGCGGGTTGAAGTAGACCTGGACAGCGTCCTTACCGGCTACGCTGCCAGTGTTGGTGACGGTGACATTCAGGGTGATGGTACCGTCAGCCTCGGTCATGGAGTCAATCTTCTGGGTAAAGGTGGTGTAGGACAGGCCGTGGCCGAAGGGATACTGCACGGTCTTGTCGTAGTCGATCAGACCCTCGGCGGCAGCAGTCTCGTAGAACTTGTAGCCGACGTAGATGCCCTCGACATAGTTGACAAAGTGCGGGGGCACCAGCTCTGCATCGCCGCCAAACAGGCTGGCAGCGGTGTAGCCAACGGAGTCAGCGTTGGTGTAGGCGAAATCGCCGATGTTGTTGAAGTAAGGAGCGGCAGTCAGGTCATAGACGAAGGTGTCAGCGGAGTGGCCGGAGGGGTTGACCTCACCGGCAACGATCTCGCCCAGGGCGTTGAAACCGGTCTGGCCAGTGCCGGGGCACCAGATAACGCTCTTGATCTGGGGATGCTCATCCACGAAGCCCAGTTCCAGGGTGTTGGCAGCGTTGTAAACCAGCACAACGTTATCGAAGTTGGAGCAAACCAGGTCGACCATGTCGCGCTCGGTCTTGCTCAGGGAGAGGTAATGCTGGCCGTCCTCGAAGTCCTTGTACTCGGTGGAGTTGTCGGTGTAGTTGACGGTGCTCATGTCGGTGGGCAGGTCAGCAAACTCACCGCCAACGCGGCTGATGACGATCATAGCGGTATCGGAGAAAGCCTTAGCGTTGTCGATCAGCTCCTGGGTGTAGCTGGCGGCGGTGGGCTCGGGCAGGGTCCAGTTGTGGTCGCTGTAGCCCAGGGCCGGACGCTCGGCGCAGTAAGCGGTGTAGAAGTCGCTCAGCTCGGTGTTGGTGTTGATGCCAGCGTTGTGCAGGCCATCCAGCAGGCTGACGGTGGGACGGTCGGCAGAGATAGCGCCGGCACCGGTGCCGCCGTAGACAGGGCCGACAGAAGCCCAGCCAAAGACGTTCAGGTTGCTGCCGGAAGCGAGGGGCAACTCGCTGTCATCGTTCTGCAGCAGGACGATGCCTTCCTCGGCAATCTCGGTGCACAGGGCGTTGGCCTCATCACTGGATTCCTCGGTGATGGTGCCGTTGCCGGTGACCAGGTCGAGCATGGTGCTCATGGGGCCAAAGGCAACCAGGTTGAGCATGATGCCGAAAGCCAGCAGCACGGCCAGGCCGGACTGGGCGCGCACCATGAATTTGGTGGACTTGGCCAGTTTCTTGTTGACCGCCATAGCGATCAGCACGAGGATGGCGGCGGCAACCACAACGCCAAAGAAGATAAGCTGCGGGATGCAGTTATTAACCACATCGGCAACGTCATCCAGGTTGACGCCCATGTTTGCCAGGGTAAGAAGCAGGGTGTTCATTGTTTTCCTCCTCAATGTATTTTCACCGTTTTTGTAGAAGTACGGTGTTGAACTGGTACTATGTTACCATAGTGTTAAGGTTTTGTTTCAAAAAATGCACAAACTGCCGTTTTTGCAGCATAATCTGTAAAAGTTGCAAAAGTGTATCAAAATTTGATGTGGATGTTGCACAAAGCAAGGCGGTTTCTGTTTGTGCATGTTGCTATAGCAGAAAAAAGGGAGAGGTACGGAACCTCTCCCCTATCGCAACCCAAATGGCTCCCTTGTGCAAAGGGAGCTGTCAGCCGACAGGCTGACTGAGGGATTGTAATCTTACGAGGACAGGTCGATGCACGGGCAAGGCCACAATCCCCCACCGCCTGTCGGCGGAGCCCCCTTTGCACAAGGGGGCCTTTAGGCTCTGCTTACTTCTGCGGCAGCAGCACCCTTAGCGTAAACCAATCATTCTCCCAATGCAATGTCAGCGTGCCGTCGTGGGCTTCGGCGGCGGCGCGGACACTCTTAAGGTCATAGCCGCCGTGGGCGCTGCGCAGGGGCAGGCCATCGGGGCCAAGTTCCACGGGCTGGGCACAGTAGTTCTCGAACCGCAACATCACAAAGCCGTTCTGCGCATAGATGGCTACCCGGATCAGCTTTTTCTCCGGGTCCGGCTCGGCGGCCAGGCTCTCGGTGGCGTTATCCAGCGCAATGCCCACGATGGTGCAGATCTCGCCGGTGGAAAGAAAATCCAACAGCTTGCCATCGGCTACGCAGGTCATATTGATGCCATGCTGCTGGCAGTACAGGCTTTTGGCGGTCAGCAGCGTATCCAATACCGGGTTGCCGGTTTTATTCTCGGCTTCGTAGCGGCGGATGTCACTTTCCATGGCGGCCAGCGCGGCATCCTGCTTGACCTGGTCGCGCTCGGCACGGATGGTGGCAATCTGCACCTTTAATTCGTGGTAGCGCCGGTTGATAAGCTTGATGTTCTCCTTGCTCTGGCGGTACTGCTCGTACTGGCGGCGCAGCACACTGTCCATGGCAGAAAGTTCGCTGTGCAGGGCGCTTTCCCGCAGCTGCTCGTGCTGGACGGTCAGAATCAGCACACCCGCCAGGTCCACCAGCGTACGGATGTAGCGAATACTCATCGTAGCTTCGCTGTTATTGACAAAGCTTAAGTTACTGACCGCAAAAACCGTAATAGCCATAATGACCGCCATCAGCATGCCTGGCGGTGTGATGTGCAGCTTGGCAGGCTGGTTGCTACGGTGCTTTTCCATCCAGTACACGGCGGTAAACAGCGCGCTGTATACAAGGATAAGCAGCATCACGGCCAGTGGGTCACGCCCACTGCGCTGCGGCCACAGGGCACAATGCAGCTGCCACTCCACGCTGGCGGCCAGCTCAGCCAAAATAAACGCCCGGGCACAGTAATATCCGGCTTCCAGTGGGGGGGTCTCGCAGTTACGCCATAAAAACAGGTACATCGAGGCAATCGCGCACATCATGCAGGGAATCCACAGTACCAGCGGCACCGAGCCGGTCAGCTGCATAAACACCGCCAGCCCAGCCATCCAGAGCAAGCTGTTGACGATACTGCGCTTGGCTGAATAGCGTGGTGCCAACTGCTGGGCATATAATAGGGTGGCCATACACTCGGCCAAAGCGGTGTACAGGCGCGGCATATCCAGGACGGCGATCATACACACGCTCCCCCGATATAGTCAGCCAGCGCAGCCAAAAACGACTTGCGCCGCGGGCGGCTGATTTGCAAGGTGTGGGGGCCGACCTGCACCTCGCTTTGCTGTACGCCGCGCACCTGTGCCAGGTTAACCAGATATCCGCTGTTGCAGCGGGCAAAGGGACGGTTTGCCAGCTTTTCCTCAAAGGTTTTCAGCGCACCGGGGGCGGCAAAGTCGCCATCCTCGGTGTAAAAGCAGACTTTATGACCATCGCTTTCCATATAATAGATGGCGGCAGTGTCCAGGCGACGCATGCCGCCATCCACAGGGACGGCCAGATAATGCCGCGCCCGCCGGGCCAGCTGGTTGACCGCCTTTTGCAGCTGCTGGGAAAAGGCAAAGTACGGCACGGGTTTGAGCACGTAATCCAGTGCGCCCACCGAGTACCCTTTGATGGCATACTGTGCCATGTTGGTGATGAAAATTAACAGTACATCGTCATCCAGCGCACGGATGCGCTGGGCGGTCTCCATACCGTTCAGGCGCTTCATCTCCACATCCAAAAAGATGATGTCAAACGCCGGGCGGTAGTTTTCCAGGATCTCATCGCCATCGGTAAAGCAAGTCACCTCAAACTCGGTGCCGTACTGGCGGGTGTAGCGGCGCACAAAGTCGGTCAACTGGTCGCGTACAGCGGCTTCATCCTCGACAATGGCAATCTTTATCATAATGGTTCCCCTGTTTCGTTGCATAATAGTCAAAGTAAGTATAGCACAGCTTTTGGGACGGCGCAATATTTTGGCGGAACGGGGATTTTTCGGCAAAATCTGCTTGCAATTTTGCCTGGTATCCTGTATACTATGGGACAAGGTAAAAGGGAGTAAGGGACGCGGATCGCCGCGCCGTATCGCTTCGTCACCACGGGCTGCAAAGCCCCGGGGCATACTGTGAACACTGAGACTTTTGCCGCAGGCTTTTTCTGCGGCAGGGGTCTCTATTTTATATCCTGCCGCCCAGGATCTGGGAGGTATTGTATGCAGATCTTACAAACTATTGCCGGGTTGTTTAGCAACTTCGGCAACCTCACCTGGCAGATGGTGGTCATGTGGGCAATCGGCGGGCTGCTGATTTATTTAGCCATTGCCAAAAAGATGGAGCCGAGCCTGTTGTTGCCCATGGGCTTCGGCGCAATCTTGGTCAACCTGCCCTTGTCTGGCGCGGTGACCCAGGGCGACACCGTGGGGCCGATCTCCGTGCTGTTTGAGTTGGGCATGTCCAACGAATTGTTTCCCCTGCTGCTATTTATTGGCATCGGCGCGATGATTGACTTCGGCCCGCTGCTGGAAAAGCCCTGGCTGATGCTGTTTGGCGCGGCGGCGCAGTTTGGCATCTTTATCACGCTGGTGCTGGCAGGGCTTTTTTTCGACTTGCCCGATGCCGCATCCATTGCAGTCATCGGTGCGGCTGACGGGCCGACCGCCATCTTTGTGGCGAACAGCCTGGGCAGCAAGTATCTGGGGGCTATCATGGTGGCGGCCTACAGCTATATGGCACTGGTGCCCATCGTGCAGCCGCCGGTCATTCGCCTGTGCACCACCAAAAAGGAGCGGCTCATCCGCATGCCCTATAAAAAAGGAAGCGTGAGCAAGACCACGAAAATTTTGTTCCCCGTTGTGGTCACGGTGCTGGCAGGGCTGGTTGCCCCGGCCAGTGTGGCACTGGTGGGCTTTTTGATGTTTGGAAACCTGTTGCGAGAATGCGGCGTGCTGAACGCTCTGTCCGAAACCGCACAGAATGTGCTGGCAAACCTTATCACAATCGTGTTAGGCCTGACGGTGGCCGGGCAGATGACGGCGGACAAATTCGTGCAGCCGGATACCCTGCTGATTCTGGCTCTTGGCTTAGTGGCCTTCGTATTTGACACCGTGGGTGGTGTGCTGTTTGCCAAGCTGCTGAACCTATTTTTGCCCGATGGCAAAAAGATCAACCCCATGATCGGCGCAGCGGGCATCTCAGCTTTCCCGATGAGCGGCCGCGTGGTCAACCAGATGGGCCTGGCCGAGGACAACCAGAACTTCCTGCTGATGTATTCCATCAGCGTGAATGTTTCGGGCCAGATTGCATCGGTCATCGCGGGCGGCCTGATTTTGACGCTAATGAACGGGTACATGTAAGGAGGTACGGTTATGTCGTTTGCATTATTGCCCACCACGCTGACCATGCTGTGCGCCGGGATGGCGGGGATCTTCCTCGTTCTCGGTGTGCTGGTGCTGGGGGTGTATCTTTTGAATAAGCTGTTCCAGGATAAGCAGTGAGTTTTTATAGATGCCCGAACAAGGTGTTATATTTATAATATAAAATACAAAATGTAAAACACGCCAGCCGTGGGGGTAAGCTCCGCAGCCGGCGTGTTTTTATTGCCTATAAATGCTGCTTTTTGACGCGCAAACGTATATTATGCGTTGCCTGGCAAAATCGGTTCAACAGAATACCGCAAAATGGTTTTGCGTTTACCTGCCTCAACACGGTTGGCGTTGCTAAAGTGTACACGATTTGGAACAATCGGCTGTCCTGCCTCTCCATTCCCCGTTACCATCCAGTTTGTTTTTGATGATATCAGTGTTTTATTTCACTGTTCGCTATATAGGGAACATATCAGCCATCCGAACAGACAGGGCGTTTAGCCAGCCAGATTCTCGGTGCAGAACAGTTCGATGCAGTTGTCGATCATTGTCTGGTCGCAGTCGGTGGCAATGCCGGAAGCCAGCCAGTAAGCATACTGGCCTGCATCGTACTGGCCCAGGGCCTCGGCATCAGAGCCATAGCGGAACTCGATGTGATAGGTCTCGGCGCTGGTGTCCGGGGCAAAGTAGAAGTAGGTGAACTCGCCGGAGTCGGCATCGTCGCTCTCGAACTCGTACAGACCGCGGATGGGCTCCATGCCGATGTAGTGGTAGGTGTGGCTGAACAGCTCGTTGCCGTCAGCATCGGTGCCGGAGATAGTGGAAGTGGCACCGTCCACGGTCAGGGTGACCATATCCTGGGTGAAGCCGCAGAAGTAGGTACTGCCGCCATTGGCGTAAGCCTTGACGGCATCCTCGCCGTAAACTTCGCCGGTGACCATGGAGGACAGCTTCTCATAAGCGGCTTCGGCGTTGTCCTCGCCCACCAGTGCGGCGGCATCGTCCAGCCAGGTCTGGGTCTGATCGTCAGCCAGGACAACGGGCCACAATTCCTGGTAGCTGCCGGTCAGGTCGCTCAGCAGCTGGGCAGCAGCGGCGCTCTCATCGGCTTTGTCAGTGGCTTCTTCCTCAGAGGATGCGGGTTCTTCTTCTGCTTCTGGGGCAGCCTCAGAGCTGACGGTGCTCTCGGCTTCGGATGCGGGTGCGGACTCGGCCACAGAACTGGCGGCGCTGCCGCAGCCAGCCAGCAGGGAAACGGACAGGGCCAGCGCAGCGGCTGCACCCACGGCTTTTTTCATCAAACGCATAGGGAAAGTTCCTCCTGAAAAATAAAAATCTGTGTTACGGTTAGCTTTCGCTAATCATGACACAGATTGTACTGGATGTTTACTTTTCACCCTGGATTCTCGGGTTAACATGACGAGGTTGGTACCTCTATCCCAAGGGCTTCATATATTTCAGCCTGTTTGTTGAGTAGCTCGC
>CAVAGJ010000043.1:0-23760 GCA_963588145.1 Coriobacteriaceae bacterium | reverse complement strand
AACACTTTCTACGGATTGTGACGAGATTTCATCGTCACGTTTCCGAGAATCCAGGTATTATATTTTTTCTGCTTCTCCCCGTGCGGACGGCGTGAGTGCCTATGCCCATTTTCTCGCTTGCTGTGAAAAGCTGGGCATTCCTGATGTACCCGAACGGTTGCAGCAGATGATGATTCTGGATTATCTGATTTGTAATCAGGATCGCCACTTCGGCAATTTTGGCGCTATCCGGAATGCAGTAACCTTGGAATGGGTCGGCTTCGCGCCGATTTTCGACAGCGGCACCAGCCTTTGGTTTGACCAATACACCTCTAAAATCGACGCACTGGCCGATGCCCCGGCGAAACCGTTCGCCGCCACGCAGCAGGCACAGCTTGTCCTTGCAAGAGATGGATTGCAAACGCTGAATCTTGCCACACTGGACGATTGCAAAGAAGAAATCCTTGCAATTTTTGAGCAGGCGCATTTTGGTGAGCCGGACCGTGCCAACATCTTAGCCGATGCTTTGGCTGCGCGCTGTGAAACCTTACAAGCGAAGCAATAACTTTGAAATGAAAAGCAGCCTTCCCTATGCTTTGATGAAGCACATGGGAAAGGCTGCTTTTTCTTTTCACACAGTCTGCAAGATTTTCTCTAAGGCATTTTTATAGGCCGTGTCCTGTTCTTTCGTTCGCTTGGATACTCCCTTGGGGTGCTTTCCGGCACGGAGGAGCTTTTTGTTTTCGTGGCGACGAAACAGCAGGCCATCAATATTTTCGGGCGTGTACTCTAAGCCGTTCTGGTTCAGTACGCGGGCACGGCGTGCCAGGCACATACTTGCCAGCCCATAATCCTGCGTTATTACTAGGTCACCGGGGTGTACTCGGTTCACCAGTGCAAAATCCACGCTACCGCCCCCTTGTCAAAGGTCATTGTCTGCGCGCCGTTGCGCTGGATTTGGTGGGCGGCATCGCATAGAATCAGTACAGATAGTTTGTATTTAGCGGCTATCCGCACGGTTAAATCTACCACCGGGCAGCCGTCGGCAAGGAAGCCTCTCCCACACGGCGGTGCTGGGTGCGTATGTATTCGGCAACCTGACCCGTATGGACAATGTGATCGACGGTCTGGGGACAAAGCTGGAAGCCGTGCGGCAGGCACTGGCAGATACCCAGACCCAGCTTGAAAATGCCAGAACGGAATTGGCAACACCGTTTGCCAAAGAAGCCGAGCTGGCCGAAAAGACCGCAAGGCTGAAAGAACTGAATATCCTGCTGAACATGGACCAGAAGGACAAATCCCTCATCGACGATGTTCCGGACGAGGATGTACCGGAAAAACAGAAATCACGGGGGTATGAACGCTGATGCAGAGGGCAGAAACAAGTATATTCTTTGCGCTTGTTCCTGCTCTCATCCCCATGAAAAGTAAAAAATGTTTCTTATACGCGTAGAATGATCGGTTTTGGTTAGACTACTTTTAGAAAGTATTTTTGCGGCAGTGATTTCGCTATACTGCCGCACAAATATTGACAAAGGCGGCGTGTATGGATATAGTATTATCAAAATGGCAGCAAATGCTGTTTAGACAATGGTTTTGTCGATAATCATAGATTCACATACAGCAAAGCAGATTAAAAGTAATCAAGGGATATTCCAAGAGAGTGATTTGGAATATCCCTTTTTACATCTGCATACCCTTTGATTTACACCATTTACTACACCATCTGGCTATAAAATTACACCATTTTCCGATAAGTTACGATAGTTTCACATTTTTAACAAATATGTTGTAAACCGTATAAATCAAAGATTTCTGCTATTCTGAAAAATTACTTCTCATCAACAACTTGAAAAATAATTTCGTGGAGGTGTTAGAGTGACCGATCAACGCTATTTGGAAGGTCTGAAGAATAAAGAAGTATTCAGCAGACAGGAATCCTTACAGTCATTTCGCAAAGGCGGCTATAGCACAAGAATGTCCGCCCTGTCAAGATGGCGGGATTTTGCATGATAAAAGCATAGTGTCCGCATTACATCCGCGCGGTCTTTGTATATACCATCGTTGTTTTTCTTATTAAAATTAGAATACAGCAAGATTTATCCAATAAATTGATGCTGCCACGCGCGTGAAGAAAATCTGACACCTTAAAAGTCAATCGGAGCATTTGTCATGCAAGATCCTGAAAGTGTACCCATTCATCTGAAGCTCACGCTTTCCATCAAGGAAGCGTCCGAATACAGCAATATCGGCATCAACAAAATTGATGCCATGCTCAAGCAGCCCAACTGTCCTTTCGTTTTATATGTCGGCTCCAAGAAGCTGGTAAAGCGTAAGGAGTTTGAACTTTATATAAGCAGCAAAGTCATCATCTGATTCTACCCTATTGTAAAGGGGTTTACCGTTGAAAACAGGGCGTTTATGTGCTATAATTTTACTACCGCGTTGGAAGACGCGTGGACGTCCTTTTTTCGGAAAGGAGTCCGTTATGGGAAAAAATCTCAAAGGCAAAGAATGCGGAACCGGCATTTGCCAAAGAAAGGATGGATTGTACTCCGCAAGATGCTATACCAAAACAGGCGGCCGAAAAGAAAAATACTTCAAGACGCTGCCCGAGGCAAAGAATTGGTTGGCGGATACGCAGTATGAACTGCGACATCACATTGTTACTACCAACTCGGATATGTCCGTAGACAACTGGTTTGACTACTGGATTACCAACTTGATTTGCAACCTTGCTCCTAATACGCTTCGCAACTATCGTGAGCGTTATATGCGAAATGTTCAGCCTGTCATCGGTTCCATGTGTATGGGCGATGTCAAACCGATGCACTGTAAAATCATCCTGAATCAGATGGAAAGCAGCTACGCCGGTTCGACAATCCTGCAAACATACATTGCAATGGGAACCATGTTCAAAGCCGCGGTGATGAACGATGTTATCCTCAAGCATCCAATGGATGGCGTGCGTTTTACCTCGCCACTCCGTGAGGTTGATGATATCAAATTTCTCACCGTTGAAGAGCAACGGCTCTTTTTGGAAGCAGCGCAGACATCGCACAATTATCGATAGTACGCCCTGCTGCTGGAAACCGGACTTCGTACCGCCGAGTTGATTGGCTTAACGTGGGATTCTATCGACTGGAAAAAGCGCACACTTACCATCAACAAAAGCCTTGAATATCGCCACCGCGATGGGTACTGGCGCGCAGGACCGCCCAAAACAAAAAAGAGCTACCGCACGATTCCTCTTACCGACAAGGCTTATGATATTCTGCGAAGCTGTTACGATGAGCGCACAACCCGCAGGGAATCCGAGCTGCTGAATCAGGTTTTAGAGTACACAGATCGCCGTACCGGCAGACGTGCCTGCTTCTTTATGCGGGATTTGGTATTTATCAACTTTCGCACAGGCGAGCCGATCAAAAACAGTTCCTACGACACGCATCTGTACAAGCTGTGCGATAAGGCCGGTATCAAGTATTTCGGTATGCACGCACTGCGGCACACCTACGCAACACGCGCTATTGAGCGCGGCGTTCCGCCGAAAGTCTTGCAGTTGTTAGGACACGCCAGCATCAAGACAACAATGGACAGATATGTTCATGTCACAGACGAGTCTTTGTCAAAAGCCATCCTACTGTTTCAGAATCCCGATTCTGAGCAAACGGCGTAGTACACCGCAAATTGGTGTAAAATTGGTGTAAACGCCACTGACCGAGGTAAAAATTCAACGATAATAAAGGAGAATTTTGAGATATGAAATTAGGTATCGTAGCTTCAGCGGTACTTTTTATATATCTATAATTCTCCATAAACTCCACTATATTTTCATAGATACGTTGTTTTAAGACATTCCCCATTTCATGTAAATCCACATAAATCCATGTACTTTACTCCCAAATGGGGGTAAATACGGGGGTAAAACACAGGGAACTCAACGCGATAAAACGCCTCGATTTTTGATTTAAAAGTGTTGTGAGCTATTTCAGGTACATTGTTGCCTTTAATGCGAAGAACAACAAAACAGCGCCTTCAATCTATTGCTGTATGCAATCGGATTGGGGCGCTATTTTTTTATTGCTACGTGACAACTTTGAACACTATGCTGGCAGACAGGATTCGCAGATAAACGTACATATGATTTTTTGATATAGGAATCAGTTTCAATTATTTAATACAGATTTCATACACCACAGGCGAGTATTCAATTGAACGTATCGATACAGAAGTAGCAAAACCCATACTAATTTAGGGAAAAGTACAGTCCCTGTCGGGAGTCTTGCTGTTTTTGCAAAGATATTTGAACAATTATCCAGTATTAAAAACAAAAATCCCTACTCGGCGGCTACATTGTCTGCTAAGATAGAATCACGGTACTGGCGTGGTGTTAGACCAGTTTGTTTACGGAATACACGGTAAAAGTAATTGTCATCCGGGAATCCGATCTGCTGGCAGATCTGCGCATTAGATAAGTTCGTATCGCAAAGCAGCTTCATTGCTTTTTGGATGCGCAGGTGCGTGATCTGCTCGTTGATGCCGCAGCCGTAGAACTGCCGGGAAAGATAATACAGCCCGGTACGGCTTAATGAAAGCTCACGGCAGATCGTTTCGTTCGTCAGCGTCTCGTCCAGATGTTCCGCCAGGTAGCGGCTCAGTTTTTCCTGCGCACTGCCCTCTGCCAACCGTGTCAGACCTTTTTGGTACAACGTTGCCGCCGCCAAAGCCAACAGATCCGCCGCAGATTTCAGCACGGGATAGGGCGTGCGCGGCAAAACATTATAGGCTTTTTGCAGATCCGTTTTATCAATGGCGTAAGCTGAGCAGCATTTTTGCGCATAGTTCCACTCGCTCTGCTCATCAGCCCCCTGCACAATGTGGCTCAACAGTAAAAAGCCCACTACTGCACCATCGATCTGGATGGGGGTAATTACTTCTATCAGGCCCGCATGGCAGGGATAGATAATCGTCTGCTTTTGCCGCGTTGCCTGGCGGCAGGCTACCTGGTCGCACAGATAACAGCCGGTCTTTCCATCGGGCACACTGCGGATCAGGCGGCAATAGGCTGGCAGCTCCGGTGGATAGGCAAGCACTTCGATTCCATACGAGTCAAACACAACGGAACGCAGCCCCGTAAGGCAGTGAAAATCCTGCAAAAGAACCAACAGTTCCTTTTTATTGAAAACAGCACCCACCGATATGCACCCTTTCTGAACATTAAGATAGTTTTATGATAAGTATCGACCTTTATTTTGTCAAGGAGGTTTCCTATGATCGATTTAACGCAGTGCTCTCTCGGCATTGAGTTCGGTTCCACCCGCATCAAGGCTGTGCTGGTGGATGCAGCCTGCAAGCCGGTGGCCCAGGGGGATTTCACCTGGGAGAACCGGCTGGAAAACGGCGTCTGGACCTACCCGCTGGACGAGGTTTGGCAGGGTGTGCAGGCCGCCTACGCGGCATTGGCTGCGGATGTGCTGGCAAAGCACGGTCAGCCGCTGACCACGTTGGGCTGCATCGGTATTTCGGCCATGATGCACGGGTATCTGGCGTTTGATGCCGCGGGCAAGCTGCTGGTGCCGTTCCGCACCTGGCGCAACACGATGACCGGCGCGGCGGCGGAAGAACTGACGGGGGCGTTTGGCTTCAACATTCCGCAGCGGTGGAGTGTGGCACATTTGTACCAGGCTATGCTGAACCGCGAAGAACACTTGCCGCAGCTGGATTTTTTCACCACGCTGGCAGGCTATGTACATTGGCAGTTGACCGGGCGCAAGGTGCTGGGCGTGGGTGATGCCAGCGGCATGTTCCCCATCGACAGTACCACAGGCGGTTACGATACCGTGATGCTTGAAAAGTTCAACACATTGGCGGCCGAGCGCGGCTATGCGGTGGACATTGCGAAACTGCTGCCCGCCGTTTTACCCGCTGGTGCCGACGCAGGCGTGTTGACCCCTGAGGGCGCGAAGCTGCTCGACCCCACCGGCGTATTACAGCCCGGTGTACCGTTCTGCCCGCCGGAGGGCGATGCCGGGACCGGCATGGTTGCCACCAACAGCGTGGCCCCGCGCACCGGCAATGTCAGCGCTGGCACGAGCATTTTTGCGATGGTCGTACTGGAAAAGCCGCTGACGAAAGTTTACCCGGAAATCGACATGGTGACGACCCCCGACGGTGCCGCCGTTGCTATGGTTCACTGCAACAACTGCACCAGCGACCTGAACGCTTGGGTCGACTTGCTGGCGGAGAGCGCGGCGCTTTGCGGGGCGAACATTGACAAAGGTACATTGTTTACCCGCCTGTTTAACGAGACTCTAAAGGGCACGCCCGACTGCAGCGGCATCACGCCGGTCAACTACATTTCCGGCGAGAGTGTGACCCACTTTGACGCGGGCACTCCCCTACTGCTGCGCCGCCCGGACAGCGACTTTACGCTGGCGAACTTCATGCGCGCCAACATCTACTCGGCCTTTGCCACACTGGCGATGGGGCTGGAAATTTTAAAAGAAGAAAATGTTGCGGTAGATACGCTGCTCGGTCACGGCGGAATCTTCAAAACGCCGGGCGTGGCCCAGCGGCATCTGGCCGCAGCGGCGGGCGCGCCCGTCACCTGCATGGAAACAGCGGGGGAGGGCGGTCCCTATGGCATGGCGCTGCTGGCTGCCTACCGCCTGCACCGTGCCGACGGCGAAACGCTGGCCGCGTATTTGAACCGCTGTGTTTTTGCCGATGCCCGCAGCACCACCCTGTCCCCCGACCCCGCCGAGCAGGCCGGGTTTGCCGCCTTTTTGACCCAGTACCAAACCGCGCTGAAAGCCGAGCGCGCTGTTGTAGAATAAAGGAGATACTCTTATGCTGAAAAATTACGAATTTTGGTTTGTTGTGGGCAGTCAGTTCCTGTACGGCCCCGAAGTGCTGGAGACCGTCGCCGCCCGCGCGCAGGAGATGGCCGACAAGCTGAACGCCAGCGGCAATCTGCCCTGCAAGATCGTTTATAAAGTCACCGCCAAGACGAACGCTGAGATCACCGACGTGGTGCGCGAGGCCAACTACGACAAGCACTGTGCGGGCATCATCACCTGGTGCCACACGTTCAGCCCCAGCAAAATGTGGATCAACGGCTTTGCCAGCCTGCAAAAGCCCTACTGCCACTTTGCCACCCAGTACAACCGCGAAATTCCCAACGAAGAAATCGACATGGACTTTATGAACCTGAACCAGGCCGCCCACGGCGACCGCGAGCACGGCTTTATCGCCGCCCGGCTGCGGATGCCCCACAAGGTCATTGCCGGGTACTGGCAGGATACCGATGTGCAGAAACGCCTGGGCGACTGGATGCGTACAGCCGTTGGCGTGGCCGTGTCCAAGGACCTGAAAGTCATGCGCTTTGGCGATAATATGCGAGAGGTCGCCGTGACCGAGGGCGATAAGGTCGAAGTACAGGCAAAGCTCGGCTGGCAGGTCAACACCTGGCCCGTCGGCCAGCTTGTCGACACGATGAACGCCGTGACCGACGCTGAGATTGACGCTCTGATGGTCGAGTACCGCGCCGCCTACGATTTTGCCAGCGAGGGTGCGGACTTCATCGAAACCGTGCGCTATCAGGCCCGCGAGGAAATCGCCATGAAGAAGATGCTGGACGCCGAGGGCTGCAAGGCGTTTTCCAACACGTTCCAGGACCTGTACGGTATGCGCCAGCTGCCGGGCATTGCCAGCCAGCACCTAATGGCGCAGGGCTACGGCTACGGCGGCGAGGGCGACTGGAAAGTTGCCGCGATGACCGCCATCATCAAGGCGATGAGCGAGGGCCAGACCGGCGGCAGCGCCTTTATGGAGGATTACACCTACAACCTTGTGCCCGGTGCGATGTACAGCCTGGGCGCGCACATGCTGGAGGTCTGCCCGTCCGTGGCCGCCGCCAAGCCCCGCGTGGAGGTGCACCCGCTAGGCATCGGCGACCGTGAGCCGCCGGCCCGCCTGGTGTTTGAGGGCCACGAGGACGATGCCATCGTCGTGAGCCTGATCGATATGGGTGGCCGTCTGCGCTTAATCTGCCAGGACATCCACTGCGTTAAGCCGATTTTGCCGATGCCCAACCTGCCGGTGGCTCGCGTCATGTGGCAGGCACAGCCCAACTTGACCACGGGCCTGGAATGCTGGATCACCGCAGGCGGCGCGCACCACACGACCCTGACCTACGACGTGACCGCCGAGCAGATGAAAGACTGGGCCAATATGATGGACATTGAGTTTGTCCATATCACAAAAGATACCACCGTTGAGAGCTTGGAACAGCAGTTGTTCCTGAATGATTTGGCGTGGAAACTGAAGGGATAATTTTATGCTGGAAGAACTGAAGCAGCAGGTTTATGAAGCCAATATGGAGCTACCCCGCCGGGGACTTGTGACCTACACCTGGGGCAATGTTTCGGGCATTGACCGCGAAAAAGGGCTGCTCGTCATCAAGCCGTCCGGCGTAGAATATGACGCACTGACGCCGGATATGCTGGTAGTCATGGATCTGAACGGCAACAAGGTCGAGGGCACCCTGAACCCCAGCAGCGATACCAAAACCCATTTGGAACTGTACAAGGCGTTTCCGGCGCTGGGCGGCATTGTGCACACACATTCCACCCACGCGGTGGCCTTTGCCCAGGCGCGGCGGGACCTGCCCGCTTTTGGCACAACCCACGCCGATTATTTTTACGGCCCTGTCCCCTGTACGCGGGAGCTGACCCCCGCCGAAATCGACGAGGACTACGAGAAGAACACCGGCAAGGTCATTGTTGAAACGTTTGCAGAGCGTGGCATCGACCCGTCGCATGTGCCTGGCGTGCTCTGTGCCAGCCATGGCCCCTTTACTTGGGGCAAGGACGCCGCGCAGGCCGTCTACCACGCCGCCGTGCTGGAAGAAGTGGCCCGGATGGCGATTTTGACCCTGACCATTGACCCCAACGCCCAGCCCGCACCGCAGCATGTTTTGGACAAGCATTTTATGAGAAAGCATGGACCCAACGCTTATTACGGCCAGAAATAAGGAGGTTTGTCTTATGAAATTCTATATTGATACCGCCAACGTGGACGAGATCCGCAAGGCCAATGACATGGGCATTATCGCGGGTGTCACCACCAACCCGAGCCTGATTGCCAAAGAGGGCCGCGACTACGCCGAAACGCTGAAAGAGATTGCCACCATCGTGGACGGCCCCATCTCCGGCGAAGTCAAGGCGACTACCACCGACGCCGAGGGCATGATTGCCGAGGGCCGCGCCATCTATGCGCTGGATCCCGCGCACATGGTGGTGAAAATTCCCATGACCGCGGAAGGTCTCAAGGCTATCAAGGTGCTGTCCGCTGAGGGCATCCCCACCAACTGCACGCTGATCTTCAGCGCCAACCAGGCGCTGCTGGCCGCCCGCGCCGGGGCGACCTACGTCAGCCCGTTTTTGGGGCGGCTGGATGACATCGGCCAGCCGGGCATCGATCTGATCGAGACAATCCATGATATGTTCTTAAACTACCCCGATATTGAAACACAGATCATCGCCGCCAGCGTGCGCAATCCCATCCACGTGACCGACTGTGCCCTGGCCGGTGCCGATATTGCCACCGTGCCCTACAAGGTCATCGAGCAGATGCTGCATCATCCTCTGACGGACGCGGGCATTGAAAAGTTCAAGGCTGACTACACCAAGGTGTTTGGCAACCAGTAAAGACAAATCAAAAAACGAGCGTGTGCGGCGGTCTGCTGCACATGCTCGTTTTGTTGTAGGAATATCTTAGCAATTCTGCTTGCGGAAAAGACTGGGCGAGACACCTTTTTCCTGTAAAAACACTCGGTTAAAGCTGCGAATCGTGCCAAAACCGCACTGCCCGGCGACGGTGGTGATGGGCAGATTGGTGCCTTGCAGCAGCGCAGCGGCGTGGCTGACCCGGTACTGATTAACAAAATCCTGAAAGCCCACGTGCAGCCGCTGGTTGAGATAGGCCGACAGATAGGTGTAGTTATAACCTAAATCATGGGCTAGTTGTTTTAGCGTCAGATCGCCGGTGTAGTTTTCCTGTATGTAGGTAATGATGCGCCCCAAAAGGTGGGTGTCGGCATCTTGATGGGGACGCGGCTGCAAAGGGCATTGTTCCAGCGCTGTGCCGCAGATCAGGTACAGCCCGGCCAGCTTTTTGCAGCGGTTGTTGCCCTGCCACAGCAGTTCCATCAAGGGGGCTGTTTCCATGGAAAAGACCGGCTTTTCCAAAATGCGCTGCCCCAGCTGGGCAGAAAATTCCGGCACCCAGTCGTCAGAAAATACCCACAGCACACTTTCGCTGGGGCCTTTGGTGTGGTAGCTGTGGATCTGGTCCGGCAGCACCAGAAGCCCCTGCCCGGCGTTGACCGCATAGGTTTCTGTCTCCACGGTACAGATCAACGTGCCCGCCTGCACGCAAAGAAATTCATAGCTGTGGTGCAGGTGCGCCGGAAAACTGAAATTGTGGTCCCGCTGACAGTACAGGTACTCCCGCCGATCGGAACGTTCGGCCTCATATAACAGCACGGGGCTGCATCCCCTTTCTGAAAAAAATCCAAACTTTTGTCTACTATTTTATAGCCTCTTTCTTGTTTGTGCAAGAGGGTACAGGTAAAATAGAGGTAACAAAATCAAGCAAAGGAGCAGATGCTATGTATTATATCGGCATCGACCTGGGTACCTCGGCAGTCAAGCTGCTGTTAATGGACGAGCGCGGCGCGATCGCCAACATCGTCAGCCGGGAATACCCGATTGCGTTCCCGCACCCCGGTTGGAGCGAACAGAATCCCGCCGATTGGTGGGATGCAGTCTGCGACGGAATCCCCGCGCTGCTGGACGGTTTTGATGCGTCGAAAGTTCGCGGCATCGGTGCGGGCGGGCAGATGCACGGGCTGGTGGTGCTGGACAAAAACGACACCGTCATCCGCCCCTGCATCCTGTGGAACGACGGCCGCCCCCAGAAGCAGGTAGACTATTTGAATGAGGTTATCGGCAAAGAGACGTTGAGCCGGTACACCGCCAATATTGCGTTCGCGGGCTTCACCGCGCCGAAGCTGCTTTGGCTGCGGGAAAATGAGCCGGAGAACTTCGCCCGCATTGAAAAGATCATGCTGCCGAAGGATTACATCAACTACAAGCTGACCGGCGTCCACTGCACCGACTATTCCGACGCATCCGGCATGCTGCTGTTGGATGTCGAGCACAAATGCTGGAGCCGCGAAATGCTGGACATCTGCGGCGTGACGGAAGCGCAGCTGCCGCAGCTGTTTGAGAGCTGGCAGCCGGTGGGCACGCGGACCGCCGAAGCTGCTGCCAAGCTGGGGCTGCCTGCGGACGTCATCGTCTGCGCGGGCGCGGGCGACAACGCGGCGGCGGCTGTCGGCTGCGGGGCCGTGGGCGGCGGCAAGTGCAATATATCCTTGGGCACATCGGGCACGGTGTTTATCACGAGCGACACCTTTGGTGTCGACAAGCAGAATGCCCTGCACAGCTTCGCCCATGCGGACGGCGGGTATCACCTGATGGGCTGTATCCTGTCCGCCGCCAGCTGCAACAAATGGTGGAACGAGGAAGTGCTGCACACCACCGATTACGCCGCCGAGCAAGCGCCCATCACGCCGGATAAGCTGGGCGCGAACGATGTCTATTTTCTGCCCTACCTGATGGGCGAACGCAGCCCTCACAACGACCCCGCCGCGCGCGGCGCGTTTATCGGGCTGCGGATGGATACCCCGCGGGCCGCGCTGACGCAGGCTGTTTTGGAGGGCGTGGCGTTTGCCATCCGGGATTGTGTGGAAATTGCCCGCGCACAGGGCGTGAAGATCGCATCCAGTACGCTGTGCGGCGGCGGTGCCAAAAGCCCGCTGTGGCGGGAAATTCTGGCCAACGTCTTAGGCATTCCGCTCACGCTGCCCCAGACCGAGCAGGGCCCCGGCTACGGCGGCGCAATGCTGGCGGCGGTGGCCTGCGGGGCGTACCCCAGCGTGCAGGCCTGCGCCGAGGCACTTGTCCACGCCAAGAGCACGACCGAACCGGACACTGCGTTGGTAGAAAAATACAACGCCCGCTACGCCGTGTGGCACAAGCTGTACCCGGCGATGAAGGCATCCTTTGCGGAAATGGAGGCACTGCAATGAAAATCTATTCTGTGACCGACCCGGAATTTAAGCCCTATGGCCGCATCGTGACCGGGCTGGACGCCGCGAAAACGGAGATTTTGGCCGCGCTGGCGAACGCCCCACTGCCCGATGGCACGGATTATGTGGCCGAGGATGAGCGCCTGCAGGAGCTGCCCGCCGCTGTCGAGATTTCGGAGCATTTGTTCGGCGGCATGCCCTGCCAGCTGGGCTGGTGCAACGGACATAACACCTACTTAAACTGTTTGGAATATCACCGCGACAGCGAGTTTAATTTGGGCACTGAGGATTTCGTTCTGCTGCTGGCAAAAATCGACGAGATTGAGGACGGTAAGCTGGACACCGCCAAGGTCAAGGCGTTCCGCGTACCTGCCGGGACGCTGGTGGAGGTTTACGCCACCACACTGCACTATGCACCCTGCCATGTGGACGCCGACAATGGCTTCCGCGTGCTGGTCGCTTTGCCCAAGGGCACGAACACCGCGAAGCCGGAAATTAAAAACGATGGCGGCGATGACCCACTGCTGTGGGCGTGCAACAAGTGGCTGCTGGCCCACCCCGACAGCGCCGAAGCCAAACAGGGCGCTTATGTGGGTCTGACCGGCGAAAACGTACATATTTGAAGTGAATCCATAAACGGAGGCAAAACCATGAAATCATTGAATATTCCCGAAGTCAAACTGGGCATCATCGCTGTCAGCCGTGACTGTTTCCCCATTGCCTTGAGCGAGAAGCGCCGCGCCGCCATCGCTGCCGCCTGTGCCGCCAAGGGCACTGACCTGTACGAGTGCAAGACCACCGTCGAGAATGAGCGCGACATGAAGAAAGCCGTAGCCGAAGTCACCGCCGCAGGCTGCAATGCGCTGACCGTGTTTTTGGGCAACTTCGGTCCCGAAACGCCGGAGACCCTGATTGCCAAATACTTTGACGGCCCCTGCATGTACGTTGCTGCTGCCGAGGGCGACGGCGACATGATCAACGGCCGCGGCGACGCTTACTGCGGCATGCTGAACTGCTCTTACAACCTCGGCATGCGCCATCTGAAGGGCTACATCCCAGAGTATCCTGTCGGCACGGCAGACGAGATTGCTGACAAGATGGTCGAGTTCGTGCCGATTGCCCGCACCATTCTGGGCGTGCGCGATTTGAAGATCATCACCTTCGGCCCCCGCCCGCAGGATTTCTTTGCCTGCAATGCCCCCATCAAAGGGCTGTATGAGCTGGGCGTCGAGGTCGAGGAAAACTCCGAGTTGGACCTGCTGGTTTCCTACAAAGAGCATGCCAACGACCCTCGCATTGCGGATGTCTGCGCCGACATGGCCGCCGAGATGGGGGAGGGGCACTACTACCCCGACCTGTTGACCCGCATGGCGCAGTTTGAGCTGACGCTGCTGGACTGGGCCGAAAACCATAAGGGCAGCAAAAAGTATGTTGCCTTTGCCGACAAGTGCTGGCCCGCGTTCCCGTCCCAGTTCGGGTTTGAGCCGTGCTATGTCAACTCCCGTCTGGTCAGCCGCGGCATCCCCGTGGCCTGCGAGGTCGATATTTACGGCGCGCTCTCTGAGTACATCGGCATGTGCGCTTCCGGCGACACGGTCACGCTGCTGGACATCAACAACAGCGTGCCCAAGTACATTTATGACGAGGACATTGCCGGAAAGTTCAACTACAAGCTGACCGACACCTTCATGGGCTTCCACTGCGGCAACACGCCCGCCTGCAAGATGTGCAGCGACCGCGCCGTCAAGTACCAGCTCATCCAGCACCGCCTGCTGGAACCCGCGGGCAGCGACCCAGATTTCACCCGCGGCACACTGGAAGGCGACATTGCACCGTCCGACATCACCTTCTACCGCCTGCAGTGCGACAGCGAGGGGCAGCTGCGCGCCTATATTGCGCAGGGCGAGATCTTGCCCGTTGCCACCCGCAGCTTTGGCGGCATTGCCATTTTTGCTATTCCCGAAATGGGCCGCTTCTACCGCCATGTCCTCATTCAGAAGCGCTATCCGCACCACGGCGCGGTGGCGTTCGGCCACTATGGCAAGGCGCTGTTTGAGGTGTTCAAGTTCCTCGGTATCGCCGACATTGCCTACAACCAGCCCAAGAGCCTGCCGTACCCCACGGAAAATCCGTTTGCATAAATTTTATAGAGGGAAAGTAAAGGAGAACCGCGTATGAATCAGCAAGAATTGCAAAAAATCGACGCTTACTGGCGTGCCAGCAACTACCTGGCAGCCGGTCAGCTCTACCTGCTGGACAACCCGCTGCTGCGCCGCCCGCTTAAACGCGAGGACGTCAAGCGCAAGATCGTCGGTCACTGGGGCACCGTGCCCGGCCAGAACTTTGTGTATGCGCATCTGAACCGCATTATCAAAAAGTACGATCAGGACCTGATTCTGATCTCCGGCCCCGGCCATGGTGGCAACTTCTTTGTGGCCAATGCCTATCTGGACGGTACGTATTCTGAGGTTTACCCCAACATCAGCCGCGACGAAGATGGCATGCGCAAGCTGTTCAAGCAGTTCAGCTTCCCCGGCGGGATCTCCTCCCACGTGGCACCCGAAACGCCGGGCTCCATCAATGAGGGCGGCGAGCTGGGCTACTCCATCGCCCACGCTTTCGGTGCTGTGTTCGATAACCCGGACCTGATCTGCGCGGTCACTGTCGGCGACGGCGAAGCCGAGACCGGCCCCCTGGCTACTTCTTGGCAGTCCAATAAGTTTCTGAACCCCGTGGGCGACGGTGCGGTGCTGCCCATCCTGCACCTGAACGGCTACAAAATCTCCAACCCCACCGTGTTCGGCCGCATGACCCACGAGGAAATCGAAGATTTCTTCAAGGGCTGCTCCTGGAAGCCCTACTTCGTCGAGGGCGATGACCCGATGACGATGCACGCCAAGATGGCTGACACGCTGGACACTGTCATTGAAGAGATTCACGACATCCAGCGCCGCGCCCGTGCAGGGGAGAAGCTCGAGCACATCAAGTGGCCCATGATCGTGCTGCGCACCCCCAAGGGCTGGACCGGCCCGAAGGTGGTGGACGGCAAGCCCATCGAGGGAACCTTCCGCGCCCATCAGGTGCCCATTGATATTACGCTGGGCACGCCCAACCAGGAAGAACACCTGAAACAGATCGAGGAATGGCTGCGCAGCTACCACCCCGAAGAACTGTTTGACGAGAACGGCACTCTCATCCCCGAATTGCAGGAACTGGCCCCCACCGGCGACCGCCGCATTGCAGCCAACCCCCACGCCAACGGCGGCAAGCTACTGCGTGACCTGCGCACGCCTGATTTTAAGCAGTATGCCGTGGATATTCCGTTCCCCGGCAGCGTTGAGAAGCAGGATATGATCGAGCTGGGCGGTTACATCCGCGATGTGTTCAAGCTCAACGCCGATGCCAAGAATTTCCGTATCTTTGGCCCCGATGAGACGATGTCCAACCGCCTGTATAAGTGCTTCGATGCCACCCAGCGCGATTGGAACTCCACGATTGTTCCCGGCGATGAGTTCCTCGCCAACGACGGCCGCATCATGGACTCGATGCTGTCCGAGCACATGTGCGAAGGCTGGCTCGAAGGTTATCTGCTCACCGGCCGCCACGGCTTCTTTGCTTCTTACGAGAGCTTCATCCGCGTGGTCGACTCGATGGTCGCACAACACGCAAAGTGGCTGAAAGTCTGCAACCAGCTGCCTTGGCGTCAGAGTATTGCTTCTTTGAACTTGATCCTGTCCTCCAACGTCTGGCAGCAGGACCACAACGGCTACACCCATCAGGACCCCGGCTTCCTTGACCATATCGCAAACAAGAAGGCCGACGTCGTGCGCCTGTATCTGCCGCCGGATACCAACTGCCTGCTGAGCTGCTTCGACCACTGCGTCCGCAGCCGCGATTATGTCAACGTGCTTGTCACGTCCAAGCATCCGCGCCCCCAGTGGCTGACGATGGAGCAGGCGGTCAAACACTGCACGCAGGGTGTCGGCATCTGGGACTGGGCATCCAGCGATGCGGGGGAAGAGCCGGACATCGTCATGGCCTGCTGCGGTGATACCCCGACGCTGGAAACGCTGGCTGCCGTTACCATCCTGCGTGACGCGATGCCGGAGTTGAAGATCCGCGTTGTCAACGTCGTCGACCTGATGAAGCTGGAGCCAAACACCAAGCACCCCCACGGTCTGACCGATGCCGACTATGACGCGCTGTTCACCAAGGATAAGCCCATTATCTTCGCCTTCCATGGCTACCCGACGCTGGTGCATGAGCTGACCTACGAGCGCACCAACCGCAACCTGTCCGTCCACGGTTATCAGGAGGAAGGCACCATCACCACGCCGTTTGATATGCGTGTGCAGAATGAGATCGACCGCTTCCATCTGGTCAAGGATGCCCTGCTGCATCTGCCCCAGCTGGGCAACAAGGGTGCTTACCTCATCCAGCAGATGAACGACAAACTGGTCGCCCACAAGAACTACATCCACGAGGTCGGCCAGGATATGCCGGAAATCCTCAACTGGAAGTGGCACCTGCCGGAGAAGATCTAATTTTCCCATATAAAAAATAGCCTTTCCCTGTACTTCACTTTCTTGGAAGTATGCGGGGGAAGGCTATTTTTATTATGGCATTCACACAGTCTGCAAGATTTTCTCTAAGGCGTTTTTATAGGCGGTGTCCTGTTCCTTCGTTCGCTTGGGGGCTCCCTTGGGGTGCTTCCCGGCACGTAGGAGTTTTTTATTTTCGTGGCGGCGGAACAGCAGGCCATCAATATTTTCGGGCGTGTATTCTAAGCCGTTCTGGTTCAGCACGCGGGCACGGCGTGCCAGACACATACTTGCCAACCCGTAATCCTGCGTAATTACGAGGTCACCGGGGTGTACGCGGTTCACCAGTGCAAAATCTACGCTGTCTGCCCCCTTGTCAAAGGTCATTGTCTGCGCGCCGTTGCGCTGGATTTGGTGGGCGGTATCACATAGAATCAGCACAGATACTTTGTATTTAGCGGCTATCCGCACGGTCAAATCTACCACCGGGCAGCCATCGGCATCTATTAAAATTGTCACTTTACTGTTTCCCTTCCATAACCCATGCAAATGCCCTTGCTGTCCGTAGGTCAGCATCTTTGAAGTGACCGCCTGTGTTCCATTCCAGCGTGCAGGCTGTGCCGCGCCGGGTCAGGGCGGTGTGCAGGGCGCGGATATTGTCACCCACTGCTGCCATGGTCTGATTTTTGGTATGTTCCTCGCGGTCGCCAAGGCTCAAGTAGACCTGCTACGCTTGGATAGGGTGCGCCGTCTCGTGTTCTGACCAGTTGGGAAACCACACAGACGGCGAAGCGGCGGCCACGCCATACAGGGTATCGCTCTGCGTTGCCGCCCACAGTGCAAACAACCCGGCCAGCGAGTAGCCGCCCAAAATAATCTTGCAATCTTCCTTTATAGAATACATTCGGCGGATGCTTGGCATCGTCTGTTCCAGCCATGCCAGTGTATCCCCTACCCTGCCGCCGAAACCCAGTTTGCCCCACACGGCTGGCGCGAGCCACGGCGATAAGTCATCGTTCCAATTCTCTACTTGGACAGCGGCCAGCAAAAATGGTTGTGCGGTTTGCCGACGTATAGCCTCCACTTCCCGCTCCATCCCTGCAAGGTCATGCTCGTCCGCCATTTGCAGCAGCAGGTATTCGGCGTCGGTATCGCCATAGATGTGGCAGATTTTGTTCTGTATCTGCAATATCTGGTTATCCATAAAATCCATGATTCCTTTTCTTTGCTTTCTTTTGCATTATAATGCCTGCACTCCAAAGAATCAAGATTGCGCCGGCTGCAGCGCCTTGAAAGTTTTTTGCTGCGCTTGCATTACATCTGCACAACATCCGCATTGCGATTGTATATACGTGTATAATCGCGTATGTTACAATTAGTATGTTCAAAATAGGGTTCAGCCAAAAAGGTTGGACATTTTCACCCAGAGTCGTACCTGACTTTTTTCAGGCACGGCTCTTTTTGTTTTGGACAAATTCAGATTTTGGAGGTTTTGCAGATGACCGTAATACGTCCGCCTTGACGCAATGATTACGCAATAAAAAGTCAAATACGCAAAAGGACGTATTGATTGCGTATTAGCGGCCTGTGGCTATGCTGTCGGCAGCACCTAATACGTCTTTATGCGTCCTTTATGCGCAATAAGGATGGTGATTCTATTGAAAAACCGCGCAGCGATCTATCAGCGGGAAGCCGCTGAAATGCTGCATAACATTTCGCTGTATCCCAGTCTGACTGTGGAACAGCTTTGCCGCTTCTTTTCCGAAAAGGAATCAACGGCAAAAACATTGCTTGCCCATATGCTGAAAGAGGGGCGCGTCTACCGCGGCGAGAATGGACGCTACTACGCAAATCAAGAAGTTCAAAACGGTGCAGATAAGGACTTATCTCGCTGTGTCTGGGTTCTGCTCGACTTCATAGATCAGGTGGAATACCACACCGTTGGAGAATTTCCGGCGGCTATCCTCTATTTTGCAAATGGAGAGCTGTATGAAATCGTGCCTATCCCGCAGGGCAAAGAGACTATGATTTGCCAGCTTCTGCACCAGCCACAGAAAGATGCCGGCAAGCGCATTGTGGTGGTAGAGGATACATCCCAGATTGAGTTGCTGGACATTCCGCAGGTGGCCGGGTTCTGCACGGTGGCCGAAGACGGCACCGTCAGCTACTACAAAAAGGAGGCCGCACTTGAATCCTGACGTACTTTTGAACCGCATCCGCTTGGAGCAGCGCGGACTCATCGACATCCACAAGAAATTGTACGAGATGGAGCATCTGCTGCCCGTACCTGACCCGATGCAGTTCGCCAAAACTGCCGAGAGTGCAGCGCTTCTCAGTGAGAAAAGCACGGCACATCTGCGCAATATGTTCTTTTCCGTCTCCAATGAACCGCCAATCTATTACTATCCCAAGGCGGCCGAGGTACAAGGCATCCGCGTGTGGGCAGCAGACAACTATTTGCGTGTGCTGCTCCCCGCGCTGCTGCCGGATAAAAAGAAACGGGACGGCTGCAAATTTCTTTTGCTGCCGCTTCAGGCCGCGCTGGTACAAAGCGGCGTACTTCCCCACTTCTCCGACTGCGTGATTTGCGTGGAGCATATCTACGACCACAACCTCCCAATCACAGCGGTGCGGGATTATGACAATCTGGAACTCAAAGCAGTTATAGATGTCATTGCGGCGTTCTGCCTGACGGACGATACCGGGGCGCTATGTGATTCTTTCCAGACGACTCGGTTTGGATATTCGTCCTCTACTGTGATAACCGTGATGCCGAAAAAATGCTTTTCGGCATGGCTGAACGCCCCAAAATCAGCTGAAAACCGACCTCCACTTTTTCCGAAAAATTCGTAAAAATCAGATACCTGTGCTTGAAAATGACTTTTCCGCGTTGTTGTAAGCCGATTCATACCCCAATCTGCAGCGACTTTCGCCGGAGTCAAAGAAGGCACGGTTAAATTCCGAGGTGATTTCTATTTCTTCTGCTTTTCCTGTTCTGCCCGCGCAAGACAGCCTCTATTATGAACTTTTGGCGCTCACAGCCATCTGCGGCGAGGTTCCTTGTGCGTGTGCTGACCGTCTTACCTCCAGCAAAAGTTACCGCAAAAAAGTCGTGACGAGCCTGACACACGACAAGCTCCTGCGCATCTTCTCCAAAGATCATCTTCGCGGCTATCGGCTCGGCATTCGTGGCAAGCGTCTTTTGCGGGAACGAGCGCCTGAACGATTTCAGTTCTATCTGTCAGGTCGCACCGACACTAACTCCATCAAGTCATCCCCTGCTCGCCGTCTGCGGCTTCACCGTATCGCGCAAACCTATGTCACGATGCTGAATGCAGGCGCGGTGATTTATCGAGATGAAAAGCCCCCTGTATTTGTACCGAGTTCCGGCAGTCCTTGCCGCATTGAAGCCCCTACTTTTTATGATTCCCGCGAGATGAAAGAACTGGGGCTTGAAATGGTAAAGGCCCACGGCTCCCGTATGGTAGGCTCGCTGCTGACCCCATCTCGCACCTTTGCTGTGTTCAACGGCATGGATGCTGTTCCGACCTTTGACACGCAAATCGAACAGCGGGGAAAAATCATGCTGCAAAACATCCGTTATACACGGACCGGCGTAAGCCACACACCGGATGGCATCCTGCTGTCCGATCAGTGGGCAGTGATGACAACTCTGCTGGAAGATGCAAAGACCTACAAGAAAGAACACTTCCTTTTTGGCGAGGGCTACGAACATTTCTACTTTCTCACCAATGACTACCACGGCGAGACGCTGCTGTGGCTGCTTTGTCACCCGGAGATCATCGGACAACTAAACACCCTGCTGCTGCGAGAGCTTCAGCCGCCTTGCCGTAATGCGTTCATTGAGAACGATGCTCGCACAGATGCAGGCTCACCGATTCTGTTCTGCTATCTGCCGGATTTGCCGCGCATGTTCCGATTCTTCTCTGCCTTGGAGTTACTGCAAATGAAGGGTGCCATCCTTTGCTTTGATTTTCAGGCAGACGCGCTGCAGCCACTCTGCGGCGACAGGGTCGAGTTGCAGACCATCGACTTTGCTGAGTTCGAGAGGAGGTTTCTAACTTCGCCATGAAACATTCCTCGAAAAGATTGCAGATTCTGTTAGCAGTCGCGCTGCTGCTCTACGCCTGTGGCTACTTAACGCAGTTCATCGGCAACTATGCCGTCTGGCAGAAAAACGGCGGCATGCTGGGCGGCACTTCCCCGCCGTTCCCCTCTTTGTCGCCGCTGGCCTGTCTTAAAGGAATTCTATGGTTTCCCTACAGCCTGTACTGCATAGCAGGCTGCACAGCAGAAGTCACCGCGATTTTCTTGTACCGAAAGCTGTTCAGCCAAAATGCCTTGACGGATTCCGAACGCAACTTCGATTTCTCCGCCAAAGGTACTTACGGAACCTCCGGCTGGATGCAACCGCGAGAGGTTCCCGCTGTGCTGGATATGGTTTCCGACCTGTCTCAGCACACAGGTACTGTGCTGGGGATGCTGAATGGCAAGTTTCTCTGCATCCCGGAGAAAACGCGCATGAACGGCAACCTCGCCGTCTACGGTGCCAGCGGTTCGATGAAAACACGCTCATTCTGTATGAACCGTATTCTGCAAAACGCCGCCCGCGGCGAGTCGCTGATTATCTGTGACCCCAAATCGGAACTCTACGAAAAATCCAGCGAATATATGCGAGATTTAGGGTATACCGTGCGCGTATTCAACCTCGTCAGCCCCGAAAATTCAGACTCTTGGAACTGTCTGAAAGAGATTGAGGGGCAGGAACTGATGGCGCAGCTTTTCGTGGATGTCATCATTAAGAACACAAACGGCACCGGCAAAAGTGACCGCTTCTGGGATTCGGGAGAAATGAATCTGCTGAAAGCACTGGTCTTATATGTTGATCTCACCTACCCTCCGGAGCAGCAGAATGTCGGCGAGGTGTACAACCTCATCACCCAATGCAGCGAGAGCCAGCTGGACAGCCTGTTTGATGTTCTGCCTCTGACACATCCTGCCAAAGCGCCGTACAGCCTGTACCAACGGGCCTCGGATTCGGTGCGCAGCGGTGTTATCAGTGGGCTGGGCAGTCGATTACAGGTATTTCAGTCTGAGCTGATTAAGAAAATCACGGCCTACGATGAAATCAGCCTTGAACTGCCGGGACAAAAACCTTGCGCGTATTACCTAGTCACCAGCGATCAAGACAGCACCTTTGATTTTCTGGCATCGCTGTTTCTGTCGTTTGCCTTTATCAAACTCGTCCGCTATGCCGATGCCAACTGCCCCGGCGGGCGGCTTCCTGTGCCGGTCCATGTGCTGGGCGAGGAGCTGACCGCCTGCGGTACGATTTCCGAACTATCCCGGCGCATCAGCGTCATTCGCTCCCGCAACATCTCTATGTCCTGCGTATTCCAGAATCTTGCCGGCCTGCAAAACCGCTATCCGCAGAACCAGTGGCAGGAGATTCTCGGCAACTGCGATGTGCAGCTGTTTCTCGGCTGCACGGATCAGCTGACTGCCGAATATGTTTCCCAACGCACCGGCATCGCCAGCGTGGCAGTTTCCAGCACTTCCAAGGCGCTAAGCACCTTGCGCGTTTCCGACTATACGCCGCAGTACCGCGAAAGCAACGGTGTCGGAAAGCGGCCGGTGCTGACCCCAGACGAAGTGCTGCGCCTGCCGGTAGATGAAGCACTGGTGATTCTGCGCGGCCATAAGGTTCTGAAAGTCCACAAGATGGACTACTCCCTGCATCCTGCTTACAAGCAGCTGCGGGAGTGCAAAGCGTCTGCCCATATCCCGGAGTGGCGGAAAGCCTTTCCAGAAACGCTCGAAACTCCCCCGGTGGAAACAAAGGCATCCTCCAAGGCACCGCCTAAACGTCGTGGCCGTCCAGCCAAATCAAAAGCGATAGTAGCCACCGACAAAGAATCCATCATAACAAAGCCTGAAAACGAAAAGGAGATTCCTTATGGAAATGAACAATGACATTTTTACCCCCGATCTGCCGATTCCCGAACCTGTTGGTTTTGAGGATGCACCCATTCCTGCCCCTGCCGAAGAAGAAAAGCCAACCGAGACTCCCCCACCCCGCCGCAGACGCAAAGCAGAAGCCCCGGTGCTGACCATTGAAAGCGGCGACGAAATTGAAACCGAGGATGCCCGCGAAGCCGCCGCATGGCATGAGATTCACAACGCCTACCGCACGCGGCGCATCCTTTCCGCACCGCTGGGCGGTATCGAGCAGACCGACAGCGGCAAAACGATTGCCGTTGTGGACTACAACGGCTTCCGCATCGTCATCCCTCTCAAAGAAATGATGGTTTCTCCCAGCGTCGTCAACAGCCCCGACAGCATGGCCGTCCGCCAGATGAAGCTGCTGGGCAATATGCTGGGCGCGGAAATTGATTTTGTCATCCTCGGTATCGACTCCAAGAGCCGCAGCGTGGTCGCCAGCCGCCGCGAAGCCATGATGCGAAAGCGCCAGCTTTTCTATTTCAGCCCCGATGCCAACGGCGAGTACCGCGTCCGCGAGGGGCGCGTTGTACAGGCCCGTGTCATTGCTGTTGCCGACAAATCCATCCGTGTCGAGATTTTCGGCGTGGAGTGTTCCATCATGGCGCGGGATCTGGCATGGGATTGGATTGGCGATGCCCATGACCGCTTTGCTGTGGGCGACCAGATTCTTGTCCGCGTGACCGATGTGAACAAAGTCTCCCAAGAGGAATTGTCTGTCCACACCGATGTCAAAAGCGTCACCGAGAACACCAGCCGCGAAGCCCTGAAGCGCTGCCGTGTGCAGAGCAAGTACGCCGGCCGCGTTACCGATGTACATAAGGGTATCGTCTATGTGCGGCTCTCCAACGGGGTGAACGCCGTGGCCCACTCCTGCTATGACCGCCGCACGCCCGGCAAAAAGGACGATGTCAGCTTTGTGGTAACGAAGCTGGACGAGGAGCGCAGCATCGCCGTGGGCATCATCACCCGCATTATCCGTCAGAACTTGTAATTTCTGCCTGCACGGGCAGCCCCGGCGGCTGCCCATCTTTTACATGAAAGGATTCGTAAAATGGCTGT
>CAVAGJ010000042.1:0-24115 GCA_963588145.1 Coriobacteriaceae bacterium | reverse complement strand
GAAGGTTCAATTTTCGGCTTACTTCTACGTTTGTACCTGCTGCCAGCAAGGTTTAAAGGCTCCATTTTTGCATTTCATGTTATGGGCGGTATCTCATATCCGGGTTTAGTTTTTCATTCAAGCATGGTATACTGATAGTAACACCACAGAGAGGATCGTGCAAGATGAAAACTTATCCCTTCAGTGCCCTGGTGGGCCGCATGAAGTACATCACCCGCTGGAGCCTGATGCGTAGCGGTCGCGCCGAAAGCCTGAGCGAGCACACGGCGGACACTGCCTTGCTGGCCCACGCGCTGTGTCTGATCGGGCAAAAGTGCCTAGGTACGGGGGCCGACCTACGGCCCGAAATGGTAGCCACGGCGGCGCTGTACCACGATGCGCCGGAGATTTTGACCGGTGACATGCCTACTCCAGTAAAGTATAAAAACGAAGCCCTGCGCAGCGCCTACAAGGCGGTGGAGCAGGAAAGCGCCCGGCTGATGGCCAGCCTGCAGCCCGAAGCCCTGCGCGGCGAGACCGAGGAATTTTTGACCGGCCGCGTGTTGAATGAGGCCGAGCGGAAAATTTTAAAGGCGGCCGATCGACTTTCGGCGCTTATCAAGTGCTTGGAGGAATGCGAGAGCGGCAACCGGGAGTTTGAAGCCGCGCGGGAGCAGCAGCTGGCCGCCCTGCATGAGATGGACTGCCCCGAAGCGGAGTATTTCATCACCCATATGCTACCGTGCTATACGCAGAATCTGGATGAACTGACGCGGGGGCGGTTTTAATTACTCTTGCAGCTTATACACCGCATCAATCAATCGGTCCACATCGGTGAAATGCTCCAGCATGGAGCAGTAGCGCCGTAGGGAGGCCGCGCCCCGCAGGCCTTTCATATAGTGCATGGCCTGGCTGCGGGCCTGGGGCATGGCGAGCCATTCGCCCTTTTCCTCACACATTTCGTAGATCTGCACCCGCAGGGCGTTCATCCGCTGGTTCAGGGTCGGCTCGACGGGGGCTTTCTCACCCAGCAAGGCGGCGCGGACCTGTGCAAACAGCCACGGGTCGCCCAACGCGCCACGGCCGATCATCACGCCATTGCAGCCGGTCTCCTTCAATAAGGTAAGGGCTCCCTCGGCGGTGGTGATGTCGCCGTTAGCCAGCACTGGGATAGACACCGCCTGCTTGATGGCCGCGATGGCTTTCGCATTAATGGGCGGGATATACATCTGCTCCCGTGTGCGGCCGTGTACAGCAATCAGGTCAGCACCGTTGGCCTCGCATTGTTTGGCGACTTCCACGCCGGTCAGGTGGTCGGCATCCCAGCCGATGCGCATCTTGACCGTCAGGGGCGTATCCTCGCCCAGGGCGCGGCGGGCCGCAGCGACCATCCGCCCGCAGAGGGGCGGGTCCAGCAGCAGCTTACTGCCCGCGCCGCTGTTGGTAATTTTGGGCGCGGGGCAGCCCATGTTGATGTCCAGGATATCAAACCGGATACCCTTTTCCCGCACCATCAGAACGGCCTTTTCCAGGGCTTCCGGCTCACAGCCGAACAGCTGGATGGCGTACAGCCCGTGGGGGTGGGCATCTTTCAGCAGGGCAAAGGATTTTTGATCGTTAAAGTTCAATGCCTTGGCGCTGGCCATCTCGCTGACGGTCCAGGCCGCGCCGTGGTCGGCCATCAGGTGACGGCAGGCGGCATCGGTCAGGCCCGCCATCGGGGCAAACACCGCCCCTGTGGGGATCTGCAAATTACGTAACTGCATAGTGGTTCCTCGCTACATGAATTTCAAATCCTATTCTACCATAAATCCCGCATTTGTGGTATACTAAAAGGTAGATTGTTTACATCCGATTTAAAAAGGAGCAACACTATGAAACTGATGGTACTGGACGGCAACAGTCTGGTCAACCGCGCGTTTTTCGGCATTAAGCTGCTGACGACCAAGGATGGCCGCTATACCAACGCCATTTACGGCTTCCAGAATATACTGCTCAATCTGCTCACTGCCCACAAGCCCGATGCAGTAGCCATTGCCTGGGACCTGCGCGCCCCGACTTTCCGCCACAATGCCTACGATGGCTACAAGGCCACCCGTCACGGCATGCCGGAGGAACTGGCCCAGCAGATGCCCGTGCTAAAAGAACTGCTGACCTACCTGGGCTTTGTGCAGGTCAGCCACGAAGGCTGGGAGGCGGACGACATTTTAGGCACCCTGGCCGCCGCCTGTGAGGCCGCAGGGGGCACTACCCTGCTGGCTACCGGCGACCGGGACAGCCTGCAGTTGGTGGATGACAACACCACCGTACTGCTGGCTACCAACAAGGAGACCATTCCCATGGACCCCGCCGCCATCCGCGAAAAGTACGGCGTGGAGCCGCCGCAGTTGATCGATGTCAAGAGCCTGATGGGCGATTCGTCCGATAACATCCCCGGCGTACCGGGCATCGGCGAGAAAACCGCCCTGGCCCTGGTGGCGAAGTTCGGCACGTTGGAAAATATTTACGCGAACCTGGAGGACAAGGCCATCAAGCCTGGCCAGCGGGCGAAGCTTTCCGCCAACCGCGACAAGGCCGATCTGTCCCACATGCTGGGCACCATCCGCAAGGATGCGCCTATTGAGACGGACCCCGCTGCCTATATCCGCCAACCCGGCGACCCCGCCGCTGCCGCCCAGCTGCTGGCCGCGCTGGAAATGCACAAGATGGTGGATCGCTGGGGCCTGGAGGAGGGCGGCGCTGCGGCCGCCCCCGTGGACGCTGCCCCGCTGGAAGAAGTGGAGCCTGCCCCCCTGCCGCTGCTGGTGGAAGGCCGCCTGTTTGTGGCGCAAAACGCCGATGGCAGCTGGTACGCTGTGCAGGGCCAGGAGGTCTACCTGCCCGACAGCGACCGCCTGGCTGCCCTGCTGGACGGCGATGCCGAGATCTGGGCTTTTGATGCCAAACCCCTTTACCGCCTGGCACTGGAGCAGGGGCGCATTGGCAAAGCGCTGCATTTTGACGGCAAGCTGGCCGCGTATCTGCTCAACCCCTCCGCCAGCGGTTACGCCGTAAAATCCTTGGCCGCCGAGTACGGCGTGGCGGCGGCGTTCCACTGCGAAGCTGCTCCCGATGCCGGGGTGTTAGCGGCACTGCTGGAAAAGCTGGCCGCCGAACTGGATGCCAGCGGCCAACGCAAGCTACACGATGAGATGGAACTACCGCTGGCCCGCGTGCTGGCGGACATGGAGCGCATCGGCTTTGCCGTGGACGCTGACGGCATCCGCACCTTTGGCGACAGCCTGCGAGGCGAACTGGACGGCATTTTACAGAGTATCTACGCCGAGGTGGGCTATGAGTTCAACGTGAACAGCCCCAAACAGCTGGGCGAGGCCCTGTTCGACAAGCTGGGTCTGCCGCCACGCAAGAAAAACGCCCGCGGCTACTCCACCGATGCCTCCACGCTGGAAAGCCTGCGGCCCTACAGCCCGGTTATTGATGAGATCTTAAAGTATCGCACCTACGCCAAACTACTTTCCACCTACGTGGACGGCCTGCTGGCAGCGCAAGGAGCGGACGGGCGGGTGCACTCCACCTTTATCCAGACCGAGACCCGCACGGGACGTATTTCTTCGTCCGAGCCGAATTTGCAGAACATCCCCATCCGCACCGAGCTGGGCAGCCGCCTGCGCGGTTACTTTGTGGCCGGGGACGGCCAGCAGTTGGTGGATGCCGACTACTCCCAGATCGAGCTGCGTATTCTGGCACACATCACCGGCGATGAGCACATGCAGCAGGCATTTTTGAACGGCGCGGACATCCACCGTTCCACCGCCGCCAAAATTTACCACATCCCCGAAAGCGAGGTCACGCCGCAGCTGCGTTCGGCCAGCAAGGCCATCAACTTTGGCATCATGTACGGCAAGGGGGCCTACTCGCTAAGCAAGGACTTGGACGTTTCGGTGAAAGAGGCAGACGCTTTCTTAAAGACCTACCTGGACACTTTTCCCAAGGTGGACGGCTATATGCAGGACTGCATCGCCCATGCCAAGGAGAAAGGTTACGTAGAAACGCTGTTTAGCCGCCGCCGTGCATTACCGGAGTTGGCTAGTTCCAACTTCCAGGTGCGCGCCAGCGGCGAGCGGATGGCCCGCAATACGCCCATCCAGGGCACTGCGGCGGACATTATCAAGCTGGCTATGGTGCATGTATGGCAGCGCCTGCGGGATGAAAAATTGCAGGCCCGCCTGCTGCTGCAAGTCCACGATGAATTGATCGTGGAAGCGCCGGACAGCGAGGTAGACACCGTGCGCCGCATTTTGCAGGAGGAAATGGAGCATGTTGTACACTACAGTGTGCCCCTGACCACCGAGGTAGGCACCGGCAAAACCTGGCTGGAAGCGCATTAAAATAGAGGGTATTTATCATGTATGTTTTAGGAATTGAATCGACCTGCGATGAGACTGCAGCGGCGATTGTGGAGGATGGCCGCAAGGTCATTTCCAACGTGATCTCCACCAGCGTAAAAGAGCAGTCCCTGTACGGCGGCGTTGTGCCGGAAATCGCCAGCCGCCGCCACGCTGAGTATATCAGCGCTACCGTGGATAAGGCCCTGGTCGATGCCAACATGACGATGAAGGACGTGGACGCTGTGGCCGTCACCTTTGCGCCCGGCCTGATCGGTGCCGTGCTGGTGGGTGTCAACTTTGCCAAGGGTCTGGCCTACGCGGTGGACAAGCCGCTGGTGCCGGTGCATCATCTACGCGGGCACATTGCCGCCAACTACCTGACCCACCAAAGCCTGCATCCGCCGTTCCTCTGCCTGGTAGCCAGCGGCGGGCACAGCCACATCGTAATGGTGGAGGATTGGTGCCGTTACAAAGTCCTGGGCCGCACGGTGGACGATGCCGCCGGTGAGGCCTACGATAAAGTGGCCCGCACGTTGGGCCTGTCCTACCCTGGCGGCCCCAGTGTGGCCGCCGCCGCCCGCGATGGCGACCCTCACGCCTACAAGCTACCGGTGCCCCATGTGGAGGGCAAGTACAACGTCAGCTTCAGCGGCCTGAAAACCGCCGTCATCAACGAGGTACACAACGCCGAGCAGAAAGGCCAGCCGGTCAACGTGGCCGACATGGCCGCCAGTTTCCAGGAGCGCATCGACCAGATCTTGGCGAAAAAGCTGCTGGCCGCTGCCGCCGACACCGGTGCCAAGCAGGTTGTGCTGGCTGGCGGTGTAGCCGCCAACGGCCGCTTGCGCCAGCTGGTGAACGATGGTGCCCAAAAGCTGGGTGCCCGCGTATTCCTGCCGGAGTTGAAATACTGCGGCGACAACGGTGCCATGATCGCCGCCCAAGGCTACTACGAGTACCAGGACGGCAACCTGGCCGATTGGACCCTGAACGGTTTGCCCACGCTGGGGATCGATTATCGGTAATTTTACAATTGTACATAAAAAATCCACCTTTTCCATTTCTTGGGAAAAGGTGGATTTTTTGTTTATATCAGTTCCTCTTTGCAAAGCTGGGCGTCCGGAAGATGTGTAGAGCCGAAATAGACGGTCTGCCACACGGCCTCGCCCTGTTTGAGGGTGTTGACCAGCTTGAACTGTACGCCCTGGGTACGATCCTCCGTGTTAAAGCTGCCGCCGTCACCCAGTGTAAAGGTGGTGAACACGTTGCTGTAAGTGCCTGCGGCCAGCATACTGAAATCGTACTTAGCCGTCACGCGGTTGCGGCCCTTGCGGATGTGCATGCCGTACAGACAGGCCGTGGCTACCGGCACGTCAAACTCGTCGTGCACCTCAAAGAAGATGCCGATCTGGTCGCGGTCCTCGGTGGAATCATAGATGTACTCCACCTCCACGGGCTGGCTGCGCTCGACAGCTTCGAGCGTGTCCACGTGAAATTCCACGCTGCGCATGCGGATGCTTTTGCGCTCGATCCAGCTGGGGCGACGGAAATCGGTGAAATCCAAAAAACGCTCACTGCTGTAGTTGTTGGACATGTAGATGGCAATGCCGGTGTCGACATCCCCGTCAAAAACCACCTTGCCTTTATCCAGCACGATGCAACGGTCGCAGAGGTCGCGGATGGTGGCCATGTTGTGGCTGACGTAAAGCACCGTGCGGCCGTCCTGCTTGGCGGCCTGGCGCATCTTGGTCAGGCACTTTTTCTGGAACTTCATATCGCCGACGGCCAGGACTTCGTCCATGATCATGATCTCGCTGTCCAGGTGGGCGGCGACACTGAAGGCCAGCTTGACGTACATACCGCTGGAGTAGCGCTTGACCGGGGTGTCGATAAAGTCGCCGACCTCGGAAAACTCGATGATCTGGTCCATCTTGGCGTCGATCTCAGCGCGGGTCATGCCCAGAATGGCGCCGTTGAGATAAACGTTCTCGCGGCCGGTCATCTCGGGGTGGAAGCCAGTGCCGACTTCCAGCATCGAGGCCACACGGCCGTACAGATCAATGTTGCCGGAAGTGGGGGCGGTGACGTGAGTCAGCAGCTTGAGCAGCGTGGACTTGCCCGCGCCATTGGAGCCGATGATTCCCACGGCCTCGCCTTTGTTCACCGTAAAGCTGACGCCGTTGAGCGCCATAAAGGTAGTGCCCACTAGGCGCTGGTCGGTACCGATCTGGGTGTTGGGGTCTTCCTTGCCGCGCTTGCGGGCCCACCAGCTTTGCAGGTCGCCGCGCAGCGTGCCGCCGCCGATCTGGCCCAGGCGGTACTGCTTTTTGACGTCCTGCACGCGGATCATCAATTCCTGATTTTCCATGCTGTACCTCCCGTCAGACCGTATCGACAAAGGTCTTTTCGACCTTGCCGAAAAGCGAAATGCCCACTGCCAGCAGCACGACCGTCCAGGCCAGCGAGATGACCCACATCAGCACCGACACCTCGCCGGAGTGGAAGCAGACCGCGCGGAAGCTTTCCATCGGGGCGGTCATGGGGTTGGCGATCATCACAGCGCGCAGCAGCGGGTTGGAAATCATCGACAGGGGGTAGACCACCGGCGTACCGTACATCCATAGCTGCACGCCAAACGTGACGACGACCATCAGGTCGCGGTAGCGGGTGGTGACGCTGGACACGATGATGCCGCAGCCCAGGCCCAGCAGCCCCACCTGCAGCACGATGGGCAGCAGCAGCGGCATGGCCGCCCAGTTGGGGGCTACCTCACCGCGCACCAGATAAAACAGCAGCAGACAGAAGAACATCACAAACTGCACCAGGAAGTTGATAAACCCAGACAGCATCGTGGAAATGGGCATGGCCAGCCGCGGGAAGTATACTTTACTGAAGATATTGGAATTGGTGGTAAAGGTGCCCGACACCTTGTTGATGCAGGAGGAGAAGAAAGTCCACACCGCCGTGCCCGCCAGGTAGAACAGCGGCTGCGGCACGCCGCCCGTAGACAGGTTAGCAATGGTGCCGAACATGACCGTGTACATGGCCATGGACAGCAGCGGGTTAATTAAGATCCATGCCGGGCCCAGCACCGTCTGCTTGTACAGCACGGTAAAATCGCGCTTGACAAACAGCCAAATCAGGTCTTTATAGCGCCACAGTTCGTCAAAATCCACGCGGGTGCGGCCCCCGGCAGGCCCATAATGCACATGGTACTGCTTTTTGGGTTGTGTTTGCTCCATGAGTAAAGCTCCTTACGCTTTGTGTTTGAGGAATGCCTGGTAAACCGGCAGGCCAAGCCGCAGCAGGGCGGCACGCAGCAGCATACTACGCTGGCCGGTACGCTTGGCAAGGTCGCGGTAGGCATCGGCGCAGGCACGGCAGGCGGCGCGGTAGCGGGCCTGCTGGGCGGGGGTGGAAAGATCAAAGCGGTCTTTCTCGGCCAGGTTGGCGATGGCATCGTTCAGCAGCCCCTCCGCCCGCAGGGTGTCGCCCTGGGCGGCGAAGCAGGTGGTCCATTCCAGCAGGTATTCGCTGCGGTCCAGGTAGTTGCGGGGATCGCCTTGGGACATGATGCTGCCATTATGCTGGATATAACGATATCCCTGATAGCTCATGCAGGCCACTGTTTTGCACCGTCCTAAAACATGCGGCATGATAAACATATCCTCGTATCGTTTCCCCTGCCGGAACCGCAAAGTTGAGAAAATTTCGCACTTATACAATCTATTACAGGCTATCGCATAATAAATGCAACGGTCATCTAACACAAAATATTTTTCCCAAAGCTGTTCTACTGTTAAAATTTCATCTCGGAACACTGTGAAATCCGGTTTTTCTAACGGCTTATCATGTTCATCTGTATAAACCAGATTGAAAATCACCAAATCTGCATCCGTATTCTGCTGAGCCGTCAGGGCACGTTCCAGCGTCTGCGGTTCCAGTTTATCGTCGCTGTCGACAAAAGTGATGAAGTCGCCGGTGGCAATATCCAATCCGCTGTTGCGCGCGGCGGAAAGGCCGCCATTGGGCCGGTGGATGACCCGGATGCGGGTATCTTTTGCTGCCCAGGCATCACACAGGGCCGGGCAATTGTCGGGGCTGCCGTCATCCACCAAGATGATCTCCAAATCGGGATAGGTCTGCCCCGCCACGCTGGCTACACAGGCATCCAGGTAGCGCTCTACTTTATAAACCGGAATAATCACGCTGATTTTGGGCATGGCAGTCCTTTCCTTTTGGGTAGTAATCATTTATTCAGCGGCAGGCTGCTGTTCCAGCTTGATGCGGGCTTCTTCCAGCAGGGCGCGCACTTTGGGTTTCCAGATAAAGTGACGGAACACTCTGGTCATGAAAAACCAGAACTTATTTTCCACTTCACTCCAAAGCCGCACCGGCAGAGGTTCGCGGCTGTAGTTCACCAGGCGGCAGAGACGGCCAGCGTGGTAACTGCGGAAGCGCGGCATAAAGATCTGCGCTTCTTCTGCCAGCTGCGGGTCGTTGCGGGCCTTGTAAAGTTCCGTATACTCGTAAATCATTCGCACCAGACTGCTGGGGAACAGGCTTTTGTCCACGCGCTGCAGTTCATAGATCATGAAGCAGTTCAGCATAAAGTTCTGGTACTGGCTGCGCAGGTGGAAAGTGCTGTTCTCGGTCTGGCGGTAGTTGAACATGCAGTCCGGCAGGTAGTAGATCCCGCCATAGGGCAAAAACTGCGCCGTCAGCAAATTATCATCGATGGTCACACCGCTGGCAAAGGGATCAATGCCCTGCAGCCGCAGGTTGCGGAACATCAGGGCGTTGGTGTGGATGTACAAAAAGCTCCAATACTCTTTGGCGGTCAGCACGCAGGCCCGCAGCGGCTTTTCAATCGGTTTTGTTTTGCCGGTACTTGCCCAGTAAAAGCATCCGTTGTGGCCGCAGGCAACGTACGTGTGGGCGGTGTCTGCATCGAGAATATCCGCCTGCTTCTGCAATTTATGGGGATCGGTATAAAAATCGTCACCATCCAGGTAGCAGATATACTCGCCGCGGGCTTCGTTAAAAAGGCGGCCGCGGATCGCGTTAAGGCGCTTGATGCGCATATCCGGCGGGCGCTTTTCTCCCGGTGTAAAATCCATGACGAAAACACGCACGATATCCGGGTACTTTTTCTCCCACCCGCGCAGTTTTTCTACCGTATTGTCAGCCGAACCGTCATCGGCACACAGGACCTCGATGGGAAAATTCGTTTCCTGATGCAGCACACTTTCCAATGTTTCGTCCACATAGGGTGCCAGATTGTAAAATGAGATCAGGATGCTGACCTTGGGTTCTCCCATCCGGGTTCCTCCTGTTTAGAAATCTTTTGTGAAACTCAGGTTCAGGGCATGATGACTGCCGTAGCCCTCTTTGCTCTCCACCAGGCCAAAGTTCAGCACCTTGCCGTTATCTTCGGTGGAGATGCCGAAGGACAGTGCCTTGCATCCCTTGGCCGCGGCGGCGCAAAGCACCTGATAATACAAATAGGCCGCCGGGCTGTACTTGCGGATGCTTAAATCGGCCGAGAGGTACTGGGTATGCACAACGTTGGCCTGCTCAAAGTAGAAAGTCATGCCGCCGGCCACCATGCGCTCGCCCTCGAACACGCCGTAGAATTCGGCGATCTCCGGCAGACGGCTGGACTTGAACTCCCACAGTTCTGCGGCGGTGTGTACCGGCTCAACACCGTACTTTTCCAGGTTCTGGGCCAGCAGGCCGTGGAATGTCTCGATTTCTTCCCGGGTTTCCAGTCCACGGAACGTCAGGTCATGTTTCATGGCCTTGCGGACATTCTGGCGCTTATCCTGCCGGAACGATGCCAGGATATCCTCTGCCGATTTACCGGCCAGCGGGACCCAGGTGTTCAGTTCGGTAAACTGGGTATAGCCCAGATAGGTAAAGGCGTAGAGCAGGGTCTGGTTTTCTTCCTTTTCCAGCAGGCCCACGGTCGGGCGGAAAATAGCCGCCTCATAATGCGCCGCCACATAGGTATCGACCGCCTGCAGAATGCCGATGGCCCGGGCGGCGGTGTTGTACGCCTCCCGCAGAACGGGGCCGCCGTAGGTGCTGCCCGGATGGGAAACGAAAGTGCGCTTTCCCTCCCGCTGCTGCACAGCGGCAGGCACCACGGCCACGATGGCATCATGCTCATTGGTGACTACCAGCGAGGCATCCTCGAACCGGCCCGCCGGGTGATAATTCAAAAAATTGCGCGTCTGCAGAAAAGTACCGTTGCCGCTTTCCTGCATCACAAAGCGGTCCCAGGCAGCTTCCTGGTCCGCCGTATAAGGCTGTACTGTAAACTCCATACTTCTCCCCTGTTTGCTTTTACTGTATCCGTTCCCCGGTGCGGATATCCCGGATCTTGCGGGCGGGCACACCGGCATAAATGTGGTACGCTTCCACGTCTCCGGTGACCACGCTGCCCGCGCCAATGACCGCACAGCGGCCAATATGAACACCGGGCAAAATCGTCACGTCCGCACCGATCCAAACCTCATCCTCTACAAAAATGTCCGCAGCCTTCGTCAGATGGTCCCGCACATAGGGGTAGGTGTTGATCTCCTGCCCGTTGTTGGCCGAGGCTGTTGGCACAAAGGTCACGTTGGCCGCGATGGAAACATGATCGCCGATATGCACACGCGGCTTATAATCATCGGAAAGCAGTGTCAGACCCAGGTTTGCATAGGTGCCCTCGCCCATTTCCAGCCCCAAACGCCGCCAATACAGTTTGCGGACGCGGGCATCGGTATAATTGTGTGCCACCAGTTTGACAAAACGCATCGGCAGCACGTCCACCAACTCCGTCAGGCGGCGATAAAGCCATTCATCGATTCCTGCCCAATCCACGGTGTTACTCCTTTGCAGCGTTCTGCGCGCCTACGTGGCGCAGGAATTCCTCATAGTTGCGGATATAATCGTCTGCATCATAGAAAGAATCAGCGGCAACGCAGAGGACGGAGTTATCCTGCTGCCACAGCATATCGCGCCACATGTTGCTCTCCACGACCAGGCCTTTATCGGGGCTGTCCAGCAGGACTTCGGCTTTTTCAAAGCCGTCATCCAGCTTGATCAAAATCTTGCCGTAAGGGCACCACAGCAGCTGGCGTAGCTGTTTGTGGGCGTGGCCGCCGCGCTGGACACCCGCCGGGACATCGTGGATGTAGTAGATGCGCTTGATGGCAAAGGGCACATCGTGCTCGGCCTCAAAGACCGAGAGGGTGCCCATGCCCTCGGCGGTGACGCTTTTCATGCGGATCGTTTGAATAATCATCGTTGTATCTGCCTTTCTTCTGGCATATTAGTCGGACAGCTTAATCACAGCCGCGCCGTCCACCATGGCAATGCAGCCGTTGGCGGGGTAGCTGGGCATGGCCTGCACGGTGGGATTCTCGGCCCAGGCATCCAGTTCCGTCTGCGTGTTTACGACCTTTGCATTGCTGCCCATGATGTTGCCGAACCACCACTTGATGGTGCCATCGTAGGTGATGGCCGAGCCGGAAAGGCCGGTATCGCCCTCCTCATACAGGCGGAGCAGGTCGTTGTGGTAGGTAAAGTTGGAATCCGTAAAATCGCCGGAGAATACCACCGGGGTCTCCCCTGCCACATAGCCGAGCAGGTCCTCCACTTTCGCCATAATGGTATACACCTGGGCGCGTGTGTTCTCGTAGACCAGTTTGCGGTAGGTGTAGGCACCGTTGGCGTAAATCACATTTTGCACGGTGATAAAAGCGCACAGCAGGCAGGCCAGCCAGGCAGCGCTACGGGGGGTGGTGTCCGGTTCCAGGCCCGTCAGCAGCAGCACCAGCGCATACACTAGGTACACCGGGTACAGCATCAGCAGCGTTGGGGCTTTCTCGGAGAGCAGGTATACCACGTTCAAGCCCAGCGGCAGCAGCACCAGCAGGATCACCGTTTGTGCCAGCGCACGGCGTGGTTTGCGGCGCAGGATCAGCACCAGGCAGGCCAGCGCCAGCAGCAGGCATACGGCTGTAGCCAGCCGCATGCCGCGGTTGTTCCAGACATCATAACCCAGCAGTGTGGAGACCACCTGCTTGTAGGCCCCCGGCAGGCGGGAAAGCCAGACGGAAACGCCGCCGCGGCCCATCTGCTGCAGGCCGTTGTCCGTGTCGATGAGTTCCAGGTGCTTATAAGCCAGCACCGCTTTCATCGATACAGCGTAGAGTACACCGCCCAGCAGCAGCGCCGCCACGGCGGTAAAGCCCTGACGCAGATAGTCGGCCCAAGGCAGGTCCTCGGTCAGGCAGTCCCGCAACAGGCAGAGCAAAAACAGCCCGATGGCGAACTCAATGTACCCCTGGTACAACCCCATCGACAGGCAGAGGCATCCGCCGCAGAGCAGCCCCCCCAGCCAGGGGCGGCGGCAGCGGCGCACGGCGTAAACGCCCAGAAATGCCAGGAACATGGCGCAGGTGAAAGGATCGCTTTTATCGTTGTAGGTAGCGTTCAGCAGAGTAATACTGATGGCCGTGCCGAGCACCGCCGCAAAGGCCATGGCTGCCTTGCGGCGCAGTTTCAGCAGGTCGGAGACCAGGTAGACCGAGAGCGCGGTCCACAGCACACTGAACATCCCGGTAAGCCAGGGCATGTTGACCTTGCCCCGCAAAAAGCGGTAATAGGGCAGCTGCACCCAGCGCCCCAGCTGCAGCATGACCACATCGGCATCGAACACAAGAATGGTGGCATCATGGCTGGGGAACAAGTTGAGCCACGCAAAACCGTGGGCCAGCAGCATGCACAGCGCCGTGGCGGCAAAGCAGATTTTCAGCCGGGCCCAGTCAAAGGCTTTAGCCCGGCGCAGCAGGGCTTCTTCCCCGCGCTGCAAAGTTGTCATGCGTTTGTGTCCTCCTCGGCGTAGGCGTAAATTTTCTGTAGTTCTGCAAGGTCGCCGTTGATGGGCGGCTGCCAGTTCCGCTGCGCCTTTTTGAAAGCGCAGTTCTGCGGCACCACCAGGCGGCCGATCAGCCCGCGCACCAGGCGGGACTTATGGCGGTCGTTGTGGTAGTATTCCCAGGCCAGGCGGACCATGCGGTTATGGGGGTACAGTTCCCGCAGCAGGGTCAGCATGGCGCGCCAGTCGGCATCCATCCGGGCGCGGGCTTTCTCGTTGGTGGAAACGCCGGTGCCGTACTCGTACCAGCGCAGGATGCGGTCATAGCAGCGGATGGGAATGCCCTGTACCGCAAACATGCGGGTAGCAAAGTCCTCGGCAAAGCGGACGCGGCCGTTCATCTTTTGCAGCGCATCGAGGAAAATCCCACGCTCGAACATCGTTTCAATACCGCTGATGCCGTCATCGTACAAAAGCACATTGCGGCAGATGGTCTTGTTGTCGTAGTGGGCGGCCTCGTAGGGGGTGCGGTCAAAGGGGGTCTCGCCGGGCAGCTGCACCAGCGTACCGTCAGTCTCCTGCCGGTAGTAGGCAGACTTGCCAAAGGCCACCTGCGGTGCATCCCGGCGCAGCATGTCCAACACCCAGCGGATGGTGGACGCATCATACACGTAATCACCCGGCGAGATGCCCGCGATCCACTGCCCGCTGGCCAGTTCCACGGCATGGAGCATGTTGGTGACCGTGCCCTGGTTGACCTTGTTTTTGGACAGTTTTACGTTGGTAAAGCCGTGGGCTGCCAGGTAGGCGCGGGTGTCATCCCAATAATCCTCCGGCGAGCCATCATCGGCGATAATCAGTTCAAAATCGTAGGTATCCTGCAGCAGCAGCGAATTCAGTGTGTGGCGCAGCTGCGTTTTGTTGGGGTAATACTGTGCCAGAATGATCGACAGCGTCTGTGCCAAAATCAATTCTCCTTCGTTTTGGGTGGTTCCATCCGCCCCATCTTGCCGTTCCAGAAGTCCACGGCCCCACGGTAGGCACCGTAGCTGCGGCCTTTTTTGCGGCCCAAGGCCTTGGTCAGCGCATAGCGGGCAGCACCGGTGAGGATGGGCAGCACGGTTTTCAGCTTTGCATAGGCGGGAGATTTTCCCTTGCAGGTCAGGTACAGCGTGTTGCGGGTAATATAGTACACTGACAACATGCCCCCTGCACTGCCGCCTGCCTTATGCCACAGTTTGGCATCTGGCAAAAACCACAGCGGTATGTGGGCCTGGCCTAATCGGATGCAGTAATCCACATCCTCGCAGTACATAAACAGCGTCTCATCGAGATAACCCACCTGATCAATGACCGCCCGCGGCAGCAGCACACAGCAAAACGTGATAAAACTCACCTGCTGCTTTTCGGCAAAGGCGGGGCCGTCCTTGGCGTGGCCGCCCAGGTGCTTCACCTTGCCAGTGGCAGGGTCCAGCGTACCGCCCGCAAACCAGATCTCGTCCGGCGGGTTCATAAACAGCATCTTGGGGCAGCTCACCGCGCCTGCCGGGGTCTCCCGCAGCAGGGTTTCCAGCATGTCGGGGGCCACGGCGGTGTCGTTGTTTAAAAGCAGCACAAAGTCACAGCCATCGGCCAGTGCGCGGCGCATGCCCACGTTGTTGACGGCGGCGAAACCTAAATTTTGCTGCTGGGGCAGAAACACCGTGTTGGCGGGCAGCTTATCCTGCAATTGCGCCACCGAGTCGTTGGGCGAAGCATCATCCAGCAGGATAATTTCAAAGTCTTTGTAAGTCTGCTTTTGCAGGCTGTCCAGGCAGACCAGCGTATCCTGCCAGCCGTTGTAGTTGGAGATAACGATTCCTACCTTGGGCATGGTCACTCCTTAAAGCTGTTGACGGCATCGATCACGGCGGTGACCTGTTCCTCGGTCATGCCGTAGTACATGGGCAGGCTCAGCTCAGTGGCACTGATCTCCTCGGCCAGGGGCAGCGCACCGGCGGGAATGCCCAGCTCTTTGTACGCGCCCTGCAGGTGGATGGGCGTGGGGTAGTGCTTGTTGGTGCCAATGCCCCGCTCGTTCAGATGTTTTTCCAGTGCATCGCGGTTTTTGCAGCGCACGGCGAAGATGTGGAACACATGCTCGCAGCCCGGCATCACGGTGGGCAGGGTCACGGCGGGGTTGGTGATCTCGGCAAAATAGCGGGCGGCAATGGTGCGGCGCTGGGCATTCATGGCATCCAAGTGGGGCAGCTTGGCCGCCAGGAAAGCCGCCTGCATCTCGTCCAGGCGGGAGTTCTGGCCTTTATAAATATGATGGTACTTATAGTCGCTGCCGTAGTTGCCCAAGGCGCGGATCTTTTCGGCCAGGGCTTTATCGCTGGTGGTCACACAGCCCGCATCGCCCAGGGCACCCAGGTTTTTGCCGGGGTAAAAGCTGAACCCGGCGGCATCGCCCAAGCTGCCCGCGCGGCGGCCTTTGTAAGTGGCACCGTGGGCCTGGGCGGCATCCTCCACCACCTTCAGGCCGTGGGCATGGGCGATCTCCAAAATCGGATCCATATCGGTGCACTGGCCGTACAGATGCACAGCCATGATGGCCTTGGTTTTTTCGGTGATAGCTGCCTCGATGCGGGCGGGGTCAATGTTATAGCTGGCCAGCACCGGCTCCACAAAAACCGGCGTTGCCCCGGCGTAGGAGATGGCCAGCACGGTGGCGATAAAGGTGTTGGAGGGCACGATGACCTCGTCCCCCGGGCCGATGCCCAGTGCCTTTAAGATAAGTACCAGGGCATCCAGGCCGTTGCCGCAACCAACGCAGTATTTTGCGCCGCAGTAATCGGCAAAGGCAGCTTCAAAAGCGGCATCTTCCTTACCCTCGATATACCAGCTGTTGTCCAGCACACGGGCAAAAGCCGCGCGCAGATCAGCATCCAGTTCCCGCTCCATAGGGCGGAAAGAGACAAACGGCACGGTGATGGGCTGTGCAGCCATAATAAAAACGCCTCGCTTCGTCAGATTTATAGTACAGCACCCAGGCATGGGCGCACAGAACCTACTATATCGTCTTATTATACAACGAAATGCGGTGTTTCGCAACTAAAAAGCGTACAAAAAGGCTTCCCCAGTCCATAAGGGAAGCCTTTTGCTTCGTTTGCGATTATCATGGTGTCCGTGTAGCGCAGGCGGGATCGCAGCTGCAGGTGTCCACGCTGACATGGCTGGCGCGGCAGCAATGCCCCTGCTGGTGGCGGCAGCCCCGGTCATCGCAGGCGATCTCGGTCTCCAGGCCTGCGGGCTGGTTGTCGGTGGCAACGTTGCCGTAGCCCTTGCTGTTGCGGTAACTGCTGCAAACGGCATCACTCTCGCCGGTGTGATGGACCTTGATGTCGTTCAGGCAGCAGTAGCCTGCCTTGTTATGGCAGCAATCATACTGCGCACAATCCAGACAAGACATACAAAACGCCTCCGCCCGTAGTATGCCCGGAGGGGGGCAGGGTATGCAATAAAAAAAGATGCAGTCCCTTTTTGTGAGGATGCGTTGTTTGCATGTTGCAAACGACACACTAATGTTGTGGTTTCAGTTCTTCGCTGTGTGGACCAGTGGGTTCATCATCAACGTGTGGAGCAGAAGTGCCATTTCATCGGTGGATTTCTTATAACCGTTCCGATGCCAGTTGATGATTACCCCCATCATGCCGCTGATATTGAACAGCAGGATATTCTCCTTATTGGACGGCTCCGTCGCCCCGAAAAACACCTGCACGGCCAGCTTTTCCTCGGCAATCAGTCTGAGAATGCACTCCATCAGCGTACCCACCAGATTGTTGCGCAGGAGTGCGTCCAGCCACTCTCTGTTGGTTTTCCAGAACAGCAAAAAACGCTGCAAATCGTTGCGGCAGCCCTCCGGCTTAAAGTAGGAAAAGCCCATCAGCGTGTGGTCGATCAGCGAGAGCGCCACATCCTGCTTTGTGTCAAACAGGCGGTAAAATACCTTGCGGCTTAACTTCGTCCGTTCACACAGTTCCACCACTGTGATGCGTTCCAGCGTTTTAACTTTCATCAGCTGCAACAGGGCATCTTCGAATGCTTTTTGCTGCGAAGCCGCCTTTTGTGTATGACATGATTTGTACATTTCCAAAATCTCCGTGTCGTTTTCTTAAATCTTATCATGCACACGACGGTTTTGCAATTTATTATTGTGCCGGGGCAAGGTTCTTTTTGCCGTCATGCCAAAGGAAACCCAGATACAGCACCATGATGATCGTGCAGACCGTCACCGGGATGTAACTCAGCTTGATGCCCATGCCAAAGCCGACGATAATGTTGTACGCCTGCAGCATAGCCGGAATGATAAAGACGATTTTGTCTTTTTCCACGTCAATCGGTTTCATTCGCTTGCGGTAGACGATCATCAGAACGATGGCAAACACACAGGCAAAGACCATCTTGCTGAGTTCGCCGAAGCAGGTGTTGCCGCCGTCAATAAGCGGGTAGCCGCACACCATGATGGGAACAATCAACAGGCAGCCGGAGAGGAACGGATTGGCGATTTCCAGCCACTTTTTGTTGTACTTTTGGGCAAGCCAACGGAATAGGTAAATGAGCGCCGCATAGAAGCCGGTCATGTAGATCCAGCCTGTGAAGTTCATAAACGGGATGCCGAAAAACGTGGGGTCATACTTGTACACCCAGTTCCACTGGCCGCTCATCTGGCTGTCCAGCAGGTAGCGGTCATTGATGTACACCGGGTCGATGGAGAAGTCCATAAACGTGGAGAAAAAGCCCACCACCCAGATGGAGGTCCACTTCGGCATATCGAGGTACTCAAAAATAATCATCGCCACATAGACGATACAGGCCTCGATCATCAAAGTACTCAGCGGGATTTTGCCGAACATCATAATGCGGTTCTGGTCGTAAGTGTAGGTTTTGGTGAACAGAACGCCCACATGCTCAAATACCGCCGAACCGATAATAAACATCAGCAGCTCAAACAGTTTGATTTTGTAGTTGTCCTGCTTGAGCGCATGGAACATACACATGACAAAAGCCACGACGGACAGCAGTTCTGTCACCAGCCATGTGACCGGGTAATTTCCTATCATCATTTTTTATGAATCTCCTTTCCCTTTTCGGGGTTCTGTGATAAAATATACAACTAAGGTTGCATAACCACAAGCACCAGAACGCGTCATACGTTGCATATGCAACAATTTTAGAAAAGCGTTGCAGAAGATGGAGATACTATGGATAAACGAACGTTCAAAACACAGCTTGCCATCAAATCGGCTTTTCTGGCCTTGGCCGCCGAGCAGGGCAGCGGCGGCATCTATAAGGTTCACGTCAACGACCTGTGCCGGAAAGCAATCATCAACAAATCGACATTTTATCGCCATTATGAGGATATGCCCCGGTTGATTGAGACGCTGCGCACCGAGCTGGCGGATGACATTTTCCAAAGCGTGACCCGCAGGGATACCCTTTTCTCCAACCCGGACGAATTTTTGGAAGCGATACGGTGTGCCGTCCGCGAGAAAGAGCAGGAAATCGTGATTCTGTTCCCGGCTGAGTCGCTCTGGTCGCTGCTGGAACGGCTGAACTATAAGCTGATCGAATACTACAACGCCCGCTCGGACTCGCTGGAGGTATCCGTCAAAATCTCCTTTATGCTGGGTGGGGCCTCCTATGTGGCAATTCAGCACCGCCACGATGACCCAAAGGAAATCAATCGCGTCGTTGCTGAGATGATTCGCAAACTGCGCTGATTTGCAAGCATGAAAAACGCCCGCCATCCTTGCGGCATCTGCCACAGGGCTGCGGGCATTTTTCAGCTTATATTTCGGGAGGAATGACTTTAGAACATCGTGATGGTGTCGCAGTTGCCGATGGTAATCATCGCAATCAGCAGCGCGTTGATCATTGCGCCGGTCCAGATGTTCCCGGTATATTTCTGGGATTTCACATGGATGAACGCCGTGATGCCCAGCGGGATAAAGTAGGACACCAGCTTGATGGCGCTCTGGGCGCTGGCCAGCAGAATCAGATTGCTGCCATCGCAGCCGAATGTCGGAGAACCCGTGAAGAAAATCGGGCCGTAGGTGACATTCCACATCATCCACCAAACCGCGGGTTGCGTATTCCGAGGTGTCGGCGTAGTCTGCATCTGCGATAGAGGAGTCACCGTGCGCGTAGAGGTTCGGAGCCAGCACAACATAGCCGCGCCGCGCCAGTTCCACATACCACGAGTCCACCGACTCCGAGTTGGAGCTTGCGCCGTGACTGACTACGATGCCGGGTGCTTTGTTTTTGCTGGATGCCGTTTTGGGAACCAGCAATGTGCCGGAGATTGTGCCCATGTCGGTCTTGATGTTTACATCGGTCACCGTGACCTTGCCGCCGTCAGAGACGACCATCTTGGCACCAACGCCGCCGATCAGACACAAAATCAATGAAATACAGAGCAATATCTTATTGATATGCCATTTTACATTCTTCATTATGGGGGGCCCCTTTCTGTTTTTATCTGTGTTTCTTTTATTATAACGGCGTAAAGAATCCCCAAGCAAGGAACAGAGTAGCGGATATGTTCCCCTTCTGTCCAAAAACAAAGTCCCCTCTTTGTATCTTTCGCACAAGGAAGCGACTTTGTTTTAAGCGCAAAGCACGAGCTGTTCAAATCCGGCCTAGAATATCCTGCGAAAGTTTCACGCAACAAAAAATGTAACCATACCTGCGTTGAAGACACAATGGGTTATGGTTACTATTCCAAGCATGACGAAGCCAAGCATCTTGCCAATATTGTAACTCCCATCCTTCCAACCATTCTCAACACTGCGCCAACTCCAAGAATCGTTCCTCAGCGCAAATACGAAACACTCGCACAGCAACCTGCAACAAGAATCATTCCTTGCTACGGCCTCTGCCTCAACCGTAAATGTTCGCCACAATTTGAGAAATGTTTCCACTGTAATTCATTTATTCCAGACCCGAAGTACAAAGAATACATTATTGCCGCCATAGAACGCCTCAAAAAAGCAAACGAGTTGATTGTTAAAAAGCATGGCAACAGCACCGTTTTTCAACAGAATCTGCAAGATATTCGCACTTTAACTGCTATCTCGAAAAAATAGATTTCAAGAATCAATATACTAACCAAGGTGAAGTTATATGAAAAGACAGAACAACGGCATTATAGAATATCAAAAGAACAAACGTAATGACACTATGTCTCGCATCGATGAGGCATACGAGTATTTATCAACAACACATCAACCTATCAGTAAATCTTCCCTCAGCAGAGAAAGCGGAATAAGCCGCGTTACTCTAAACAAACCAGAAATCATAGAATATCTGAAGAAGTATCAAGAATTCTGCCCGACCAATGAATCATCGTCTATACCCTGAATTTAATCCGAATATCAGCCAGAGCAATTCAACGGTAGAGTTGGAGGATGCCCTAAAAGAAATCGAGCGCCTCAAATCTCTCCTATCAAAATCTCGAAATCAAAACAATCGTCTGACGGCAGAACTCTTGACATGGAAAAGTAAATGCAAAGAACTCCAAGTCCAAAACGAGCGCCTAGCTGGTCAATGTCAGAAATTAGGTGAAAAGAAACTCATCCGCTTGTAAGAGAATCCCTATGGCCTAAAAGTCATAGGGACTTTTTGTTGCAAAAAGAAATAGCGTGCTTTGCATAAAGATACAAAACACGCTATTAGATTGTCTGAAAATAACTTTTGCAAAGTATGCACGCTAGAAAGATTTTGTAAATCGCATAACGATAAACTTTTTCTACGGTGCATTGTACCGTGCATCTTTTATTTTCAGATTCTTCTGGTTGGGCCGGCCGGATTTGAACCGACGGATGGAGGAGTCAAAGTCCTCTGCCTTACCGCTTGGCGACGGCCCAGTATAAAAGAAAAGACCGCGCAGCGTGTATCACTGTGCGATCTTTGGTGGGGTGCCTAGAGAGATTCGAACTCTCGGCCTCCAGAGCCACAATCTGGCGCGCTAACCAACTGCGCCATAGGCACCATAAATGCGCCCGAAGGGACTCGAACCCCCGGCCCACTGCTTAGAAGGCAGTTGCTCTATCCAGCTGAGCTACGGGCGCATAGCGGTTCTTGCCCTATCCATGGGGCACGCTGCGTATGATATTATATCAACACAGGGCGCACTTGTCAACAACTTTTCTCAAATTTCCTAATATTTATTTTAGCAGCCTTATTTTTCCCCAGCGGTATCTCAAAGGCCAGATACCGCCGGTGGTGTCGGTCACGATAACGCGGTAAAAAGGCAGACCATCGGTAGTGTACAGCCATTCGTTGGGGCCATCATCTTTATAAATGGTACCGTTCCAGACGACATGCAGCATGTTCTCCCCGCCAGAACTGTACCAGCCGTCTGCGGCCAGCTGGGCGGCAGCCAGCGGTTCGTCTCCTGCCTTGTGCGCAGTTCCAGCGTCACATCGGCAATTTCCATCCATGTGGACACGGTCAGTTCCACTTCTACCGGGTAGCAGCTTAATTGCAGGCACTTTTGTAGCAGGCGGTGTGAAAAAAGTCCAGCAAGCAGTCTTGGCAAACCTGCAACCCCGGGCTACAACGGCAAAATTGCGCATAGTATGGAGGGAAAGCAAGGGATGCCCTATGATGCTTTGCCGCCTGTTGGATGGGCTGGACTGCACCCTGGTGCGGGGCCGCGCCGATACCGAGGTAAGCGCCGTCTTCTGTGATTCTTGCGCTCCAACACCCGGTTGCGTGTCCGTTTGTTTACCAGGGCAACACACCGATGGCCGCCGCTTTGCCCATGCGGCGACGGCGGCCGTGCTGGTGTATAAAGATGCGCTCCCTACCCCGCCCCGTGGATCCGCGCTGGTGCAGGCGAAGCCGGGCAAGACCCGCCGGGTACTGCCGTTGATTGTGGCACGGCTGTACGGGTGTCCCGCGCGGCACACGGCGGATGCGCTGGCGGCCATCACGGTGGCGCGCGTGGAGATTGCCAACCGGCGGGATGCTTTGCATTATGCGCTAGAGTTGGGGCAAGAGGGCAATATTATTGCCGTGCTGGGCAAGGGCACGAGACGGCCATAGATCGGGATGGAAAAAAGTGCCGTTTGTAGATGGGGCAGTAATAAAGGAATATTTTACCCCGCCATAAACAAAACGCCCAGTACCAGCAGATGCACCGGGTAAAAGGCGTAGGCGGCGTACTGCAGGGCTTTGTTTTTGCTACCGCGTTGGCCGTTGTAAAGCCACAAAAGCGGCAGGGCCAGCAGGGCGAAGCACTCCTGCTGGATCTCAAACGGACCGACCAGATACATCTGCCCGATGAGCATGTACTGGCTAATCGCAAACAAACCCACCGCCTGGGTCAGGCAGCCGCGCCAGCCGCCCCCGCGGGTAAGCCAGAACAGCAAAACAATCAGGACCCCCGCCGTGCCGTAATCCGTCAGCAGCAGGCCAGGCAGGAACAGCGCCGCCAGCAGGCCCAGCAAGGGCGGCAGCTTTTGCGGCAGAGTGGGCGCAGTGCGGCAGCGGTTGGCACAGCGGCAGGCCCACAGCCCTGCCAGCAGCGTCCAGGCCACATTCTGGTGCCAGGGGTAAAAGAAACTACCGCCCGCCACCATATCGAAAGGTACCTCAGACACCACGGCCAGCAGAAGCAGCCGCTTGGCGTAGGCCCGCAGGTCATGGGTGTGGGTGTACCCCTGGGCCAGTTCAAAGGCAAAGATAGGGAACGCGATACGGCCCACACAGGTCATCCACGCCCGGCCGGGGATGATGGTGGCCCACATGTGGTCCAGCAGCATACAAAACAGCGCGATGACTTTCAGCTGATTGGCAGTGAAAAAACGTCGAGTGGGCATGGGAGTCTCCTTTAAATTTATAATATGTACACGGGTTGATGAGGAAATACGCCAGCGGACCGATGCGAACCTCGACCTCTACAGGGCGGATGTGTTCTTTATTATACCACGCCACCCACCTGTAAGGCCATTTTATACGCCCGCGTCCGTGTGTTTTTTCCAGAAAAAGGTGATTGACAAAGCATCCTGCCGATATACTTCTGGTACAAAACCATATTACCATGTTAGGAGTGGATCGCTATGAAGCGCTGCCCGCACCGATATCCTGCTGCGGATGGTCTCGCCCGATGGTGTGCGACACCGAGCACATTGAATGCGGCGACAACATCGTAAACACCTCCGCCAGCTACGAATCCGTGAACGACACCACTAATGCAGTGGAGACCGCCACAAATTATTACACCATCCAGACTGTATGGCAAAACGGTATGTGACTGGTGGACCGGAGCTGGATGATTTCGGAAAATGATTACCAGAACGGCGTGTTCGGGAATCAGTAAATCATTCCGCAAACCACGCCTGTTTTGCATGCTAAGTCAGGACCCCCGGCTAAGCCGGGGGCTTGAGTAAGCCCTAGAAGGGCACATTACAGACAATGCCCCTCAAGGGGCCTCGAACGGTTCGGCCAACTGCATTGCCGACTCGTGGCAGGCCCCTTAAGGGGCTTTTACTTATGCCTTGGTATTCTTGCTACCCGTAAACGGGTCTATAAACTCTTTCAGGCTCATTTGATCTGCTATCTAGTCCTCGTCAAGTTGAGACGGTGTGTCTCTTAGTGCGGAGAAATGGTCTACATATCTATTACAGTCTGATTTGATGAAGCAGTATATGCAGAAAAATATTAAAGGTTCTGCACAGCCGAATCTGAACTTGAAGCAGCTCAATGACTTTGTCATTCCACTACCCCAGCTGAGTGTTCAAGAGCGTTTGGTTCAAGTTCTCGACAACTTCGATGCTTGTAAATAATGAAATCGGTACAATCGAACCAATCAAAGAGCTTGCTGCTG
>CAVAGJ010000041.1:0-24814 GCA_963588145.1 Coriobacteriaceae bacterium | reverse complement strand
AAAGCTACATCTTGCATTAAGTCTTGCAAAATTGCGTTAAAATTTGCAAGTGGCTAACGAAACTTAGGTGTATTAACACCAATGGAGAAACACAAACACTATCTGGCGGCAGCATAAAAACTGCCACCAGAATAAATCTGATGGCAGAAAGTTTTAATTTTTTAGATTGTCTACTTGACGGGGAGCGGTTCAGCATTAAAACCGTGCAGGCTTTTTTGCGTTATAATGCGTAAATTAAAATGCCCAGAATAATCAGCACCAACGCGCCGATCTTTTTGGGGTTCATCTTCTCGTGGAAGATCACCACGCCGAAGAACGTCACATACAGATAACCGGTGGCTTCCAGCACAGGGCCGACATTCAGCGGCACACCCTTGTAGGCCAGCATCGTCAGCAGCGAGCAGCCCACAAACAGACCGTAGCCTAAAATCACCCGCCAGTCGGTGTACTCGGCCAGCAAAGATTTATGCTGGCGCAGGGCGGCTTTTTTCAACAGCACCTGGGATACCGATGCCAGAAAGGTGCTGAGCAGATAAAGTGCCACATAGGGCAGCTGTGCCTGGTTCATTGGCCGCCCTCCCCTTCGTTGTCGGCCCGCACAAACAGCACGATACCCACAATAATAACCGCTGCACCAATAAGCTGGCGCAGGGTGATGCTCTCGCCAAACAGCAAAAAGCCCAGCAGAATGCCCCACACCACCGTGATAGCCTTGTTGGCGTAGGCGGTAGTCAGCGGCAGATGCTTGATGACCTGCTGCCAGCCAAAGGCATACACCACCAGCGCCGCCAGCATGCCGCCGTACAGTAGGATAAAACCCACGCTCAAAAATGGCTGCTGCGCCGCCAATTTACTGCACACACTGCTGCCCGCATACACCCCCAAAATCAGATGCAGCAGCAGGAACCATTTTGCCTGTTTCACTGGACATTCCCCTCATGGTGCAGATATTCACGCGCCACATACTGCGGGGCGGCGTTGGCGCACATGTAGATGCGGCCGACGTACTCACCGATCAGGCCCAGCACCAGCAGAATCATGCCGCCCAACAACAGCAACAGCGCCGTGGTGGACGCCCAGCCCATGGGGGCCGCGCCGCGGACGAAGTGGTCGATGATGATGTAGATCAGATACAAAAAGCCAAGGCCCGCAAACACAGTGCCCGCGTAGGTAGCCAGACGCAGCGGCTTGACAGAAAAGGACGTAAAACCGTTCATCCAAAGGTTCAACAACTTACTGAGGGTGTAACCGGAGCGACCTTCTTCGCGCGCGCGGTGATGCACCGACACATTGGCGATGCGCTTGGTGGAGCGCAGCACCAGGCCGATGACGTAGGGGTAGCAGTGCTCGTACCGCAGCATTTCGTCCACGATGAACCGCCGGGCGGCAAAGTAGCTGTTGACCACCAATTCCGGCGGCTTGCCCAGCATGACCTCGGTCATTTTGCTATTGACCCAGCTGCCCAGGTTGCGCCAGCCAGCCTGGCGTTTATTGTCGTAGCTGGCATAAACGACATCGTAGCCCTCGTTGATCTTATCCAGCAGCTTGCCCACCTCGTTGGCGGGGGTCTGGCCGTCATCGTCCAGGCAGACGATGATATCGCCGGTACACTGGTGGAAACCTGCCATCAGCGCGGCATGCTGGCCGAAGTTTTTCGCCAGGTCCACACCCTGCACGTGGTGGTCTGCCGCTACCAACTTGCGGATGGTGCCAATCGTATCATCGGGCGAGCAGTCGTTGACCAGCACGACCTCGTAGTCGTACTGGGGCAGGGTCTGCATCGTTGTCGTCAGTTCCTCATGCACCGCCGCCAGCGTATGCTCTGAGCGGTAGCACGGGATCACAAAAGAAATTTTCTGCATGTTGTTTCGTCCTTTTATTGCGTATCGGGCCGTTCATACACGATCAAATCCTCGGTGGAGATGACTTCCTGCCAGCCGTCTGCCAGCAGACGGGCTTCGGCATCGGTACTGTGGTTGACCATGGCGTAGCGGGAGTAGAGCGGTTCGCTCGGGTCGGCGATGTAGGTGTTCCAGTCAAACTCAATGCCCATACCGGCGGGCACCGCGTAGAGATAACCGTAATATACATCTCCATAGCCAAAAGTCAGCGTATGATCCCAGGCCGTTGTATTTTCCTGATCGCGCTGCGTCTGACTTTCTTCCAATGCTGCTGTGACCTGATGCAGCTGCACGTCCATGGTTGCATTATAAGCAGGCAGGCCGTCACTGTGGGCAAAACCTGCCGGGTAAACAAGCAGCAATGCCAGCGGGATGCAGGCAACCACAATTGCACCATCCTCTGCGGCCGAAGTCATCAGCAGGATCATGCACATAAACGCAGCATAACGCCGCAGCTGTACGGGGTCATATAGCACCAGAATAGCAAGAAGTACCGTCAGTGCGCATACAAGACCGCACAATTTGCAACGGATGGGACGCTTTTTTGCAGCATCATACACACACAGTCCGATCGTAACCGCTGTTAACACCATCACACGCAGAAAGCCGTGGGTCACATCTGCAATATATTGCTCTGTGCCACCCCATTTTGTGGGGCGGATATAATCATTATACAGGACTTTACAGGCGGTGTATAGTTTTTCAAAAAAGTAGCCGATCGCTCCCAGAATGTCCAGGTGCGCCGCTTTTTCAAAGATAGTGAAATCCAAAGATTGTTCGCCGTAGGGAGCCGACAGCTGATTCATGGACCACAGCGAAAATCCCGTGGCCGCCACTGCCAAAACAGCTATCACGGCCACGCGGCGACCGCGCTTCGGTTTTTGCCAGCCGCATGCTATAGGGAAAAGAAAGAGAATCACGCCATAGGGGCGGATCATAGTATCCAGGGCACAGGCCACCACAGCCGCTGCTTCACCTTTTTTGCTGCCCTTTACAGCTGCCAGCGAACCACTGACCACACAGGCCAGCAAAAAGAAATGCAGCGGTTCCGATGTTGCGGTAAAAATCTGCCGCAGCGGTATCCACAAACAAAGCAACACCGCCGCAAAAGCAAGCTGCTGTTTCCGGTTTAGATGACCCGCCAGCACAACCCAGGCCAACACAGCAAAAAGCAGGTTGCACCAGAACATGGTGTTATACCCTGCTCCAAGCAAGAAACCCGGTATAGCATACAGCCAGATTACCAACGGGCCCCAGGTGGAGAAAGTACCGATTGCGGCGTGGCTCTCATTATAGCCAAAGTAGCCCTGCGGGCTTCCGGTTTTTAATACACTGACCAGCTGGCGGTTATAGATCACTTCATCGTTATCGATATTGGGCGGCATCCACACCTGCCACAGCGGGGTGCGGAACGCCAGGGTGTAAAACAGCAGCAGAAACAGCAACGCGCCCGCGATGCCAAGGGGCACCGGGGGCGTCTTTTTCAGCAGTCGTTTCAACTTATCCATATAGGTATTCTCCGTCTGCTTTTGTACGTTATTGTGCAATTTTTGCCATAAAAACCACATCACGGTACACGCCGTCCAGCTTCACCATGTCGCGGAAGGTGCCTTCCTCCACAAAACCAGCGGCGGCGTAGCTGCGGCGGGCGGGGGTGTTCTCGGCCAGCACACGCAGGCTGATGCGATGCAGGTTCAGCGCAGTAAAACCGAAATCGGTAAACAGGCGGGCCGTCTCGGTGCCGAAGCCCTTGCCGCGGGCGCTCTCCTCGCCGATGAAGATGCCGTACTCGGCACTGTTGAAAGTATGGTCCACATCCCGGTAATACACCGAGCCAACCGGCGTATCGGCGGCCTTATCCACGATGATATACTGCACAACATCACCGGTGGCGGCCTTGGTTTTCAGCCAGTTGCGGTGCATTTCGGGGGTGAAAGTCTGACGGAAGATAAAGTTATCCCGCACCGAGGGGGTGTTGCGCCAGCGCACGATGTTGTCGGTGTCGGCATCGGTGATGGGCCGCAGCACGACCTTTTCACCGGTCAGGATGGGCAGATTTTCCATACAGGTTCCTTTCGCTTTTCTAAAAGGCAGCGGTCAGCCGCGCTCATACACAGCGGCGGACGCGCTTTCGTACAGCAGGGCCCAGCCGTTTTCTTCCAGATACTGGGCCGCATCGCTGTCGGTATTGGTCATAACATAGCGGGAGTATATCTCGTTGGCAGGGTCCATAAGATACGTATCTTCGTCAAATTGCAGGCCCATGCCATCGGGCACGGCGTACAGCATGCCAAAGTGGCTTCCGCCGCCCAAAACGTAGGCGCACACATGGTCCCACGGGTCATCGCTTGTCAGGCGGGCCTGGCTCTCGGTCAAGGCCACTTGCAGATCGGCGACTTCCTGCGACAATTCTGCATGATACGCGGGCATGGCAAAGGTGGACATGTCACTGTCCCCTCTTGCCGTAGTCATGCGGATGCCTGCCACGCTTAGCACTGCCAGCAGCACGGGGGCGGCTGCAGCGGTCAGGGGCGGCTGTTCGGCAGCCAGGGCTGCCAGCAGCAAAATATCGTACACGATGGTGTGGCGGGAAGCCTCGCCTGGGCGGTACATCAGCATCAGCGCCAAAAACACCACCAGCGTAACCACCAGTGCGCACACTTTCCAGAACGCCGGCTGCTTGTGCGCGGCGTTCCAAATCACGCAGGCCAGCGTAACCGCCAGCAGCGCAAACAGCAGCAAATAGCAGCTGCCCACGCGGGTGCCATCGGCAATCTCCTGCCCCAGCTGCTGCCACGCGCCCAGCAGCTTATAGTAGACGCTGCGGGCAGCAGCCCAAAGGTGGCCGTGGAGCAGTTCTTCCACTGCACCCAGATCCACATTGGTAAAAAGGTACGGTGCGTAGAACTTTTTCATCAGCACCAGCGTACCGGCGGCAGAAACCGCCGCCCCGGCCACCGTGCCGCCAACCAGCCCACGGCGGGGCCAGGCCAGCACCAGCGGGAACAGCCACAGCACGGTGTTATAGGGCCGCACCAGCGTGGCGGCGGCGCACAGCGCAAACAATGCCGCCCAGGCCGCGCCCGTGTGTTTGCACCCCCGGCGGATGCCTGCGGCCATGCCCAGCACAGCCAGCACCAGCGCGTAGTGCAGCGGCTCCTGCATGGCGGAGAACACATACCGCACCGGGGCGTTCAGCGCAGCGATACCCACGCCGAACAACAGCTGGCGTTTCCAGCCCAGGCGGGTGCCCCACACGAAGCAGAGCCAGCCCGCCAGCACAAAAAACACGTTGCAATATAAAAAAGCGTTCTGTCCGCGAAAGAACAGTCCCGGGATGGCGTACAGGTAAAACACCGCAGGTCCCCAGGCGGCAAAGCGGCCGATTTCGGCGTGGGACTCGTTAAACCCAAAGTAGCCCTGCGGCGCACCGTGGGTCACTACCGCCGAAAGCTGCTTGGCGTAGTAGACCTCATCGCTCCACGCGCTGGCGGGCAGGTAAATTTTGCCCAGCGGCACACCGTAGACGAGCCGCACATACGCCAGCAGGAACACCAGCGCTGCGGCCACAGTGCAAACCAGCCTTGCCCAGGCGGGCAGGGTCTTACTTTTCATAGAACTCCAGCACTTTGGCGATGACCTTGTTCTGGTCGTCCTCGGTCAGGCCGTAATACAGCGGCAGACGCACCAGGCGCTCGCTCTCGGCTGTGGTGTAGATGTCCTCGCCGTCAAAGCGGCCGAACTTCTCACCTGCCGGGGCGGAGTGCAGCGGAATGTAATGGAACACCGCCAGAATGTCGTTTTCTTTCAGGAAGCGGATGAACTCGGTGCGTTCGGCCAGGTCCTTGCACTTCAGGTAGAACATGTGCGCGTTGTGGATGCAGTCTTCGGGGATGTGCTGCAGTTCAATCTTGCCCGCGTCCACCAACGGCTGGAAAGCCTCGCGGTAGCGGTGCCAGCTGGCCAGGCGGTTTTCGTTGATCTCGTCCGCATGCAGCAGCTGAGCCCACAGGTAGGCGGCGTTCAGTTCGCTGGGCAGGTAGCTGTCGCCAAAGTCCACCCAGGTATACTTGTCCACCTGGCCGCGGAAGAACTTGGCGCGGTTGGTGCCCTTTTCGCGCAGGATCTCGGCGCGCTCGTTATAATCAGGGTTGTTGATGACAAGAGCACCGCCCTCACCCATCGAGTAGTTTTTCGTCTCGTGGAAAGAGTAGCAGCCAAAGTCGCCGATGGTCCCCAGCGCCTTGCCCTTGTAGCTGCTCATCACGCCCTGGGCCGCATCCTCGACCACCATCAGGTTATGGCGGCGGGCGATATCCATGATGGTGTCCATCTCGCAGGCCACACCTGCGTAGTGCATGGCGATGATGACCTTGGTCTTATCGGTGATGGCGGCTTCGATCTTGGTCTCGTCAATGTTCATCGTGTCAGGGCGCACGTCCACGAACACCAGCTTGGCCCCGGCCAGCACGGCGGCGGTGGCGGTGCTGGAGAAGGTGAAGCTGGGCAGGACGACCTCGTCACCGGGATGGATATCGCACAGCAGCATCGCCATGTCCAGGGCGGTGGTGCCGCTGGTGGTCAGCAGCACTTTCTGGGCGTGGAAGCGTTCTTCCATCCAGCTGTTGCACATCTTGGTAAAGGCACCATCACCGCAGATTTTGTGCGCATCGATGGCCTGTTTAACATAGTCCAGTTCGTCCCCAACGCAGGGGGGCACATTAAAAGGGATCATGGCAAATGCCCTCTTTCCTTACAAAACTTGCAAAATTCGATACTTACTTCGACACTTACTAAGTAGTATAGCATATTCCATGTATTTCCACAAGTTTTTCGCCCGCTCACCAACAAACAAAAAAGGTCACTGCCCGGGCAGCAGTCCCCCTTGCGTTTTTATTGGTGCTGGTAGATCACGTAAGTGATCTCACCGCTCGGCACGGTGGCCAGCTCCACATAGCCCGGGAGCTGGCCGCCCGTGATCTTCTCTTGCTCCAGAACGATATAGTCCCAATTTTCCGTTTGGGCAAACTGTGCCACATCGTCCAGGTTGATCTCATCTGCATTGATGGTTTGGAAAACATCCGACCATTCCCGGCGATAGGAGCCGTAGGGCATTAAAATGCTGGCATCATACTGCCGGGCATTCATGGCCAAGGCATGGGGCATCACCGCGTAGCACTCTTCCCCGTTCTGTTGGTCACGGATGATATTGCAGACCTCGTAAACCTCATTGGGCAGCTTGTACAGGTTTTCCGCTTTCATATACGGCCAGCCCTGCCCGACTTTCGGTGCGGTCAGATTGTCCTGGCGGCTGAAGCACATCAGCCCCAGAATGGCCACACAAAGGACTGCGACTTTGGTAAGGGGCCGGCGGATGCGGCACAAAATTTCCACAAAGCAGTAGATTACGACCGCGCCAAACGGAAGCGTCCAGTAAAAACGCGTCATCTGGTCGGTGCTATGGCTCATGGCCATCCGCCCGAAAAGTGGGGACATCAGCAGCACAAAGCCCACTGCACAGGGCACCAGCAGTCTGCGGGTAAAACGCTTGTGCTGCTCGTCCTCAGAAATCAACAGATACAGGCTTGCCGCCAGAAAAGGCAGAAAGTAAACGCCTTTCAATGTTGCCGCATCAAAGATGCGAAAGGAACCATCAAGAAATTGTTTCAATACACTCATTTTTTCGTACCTTATCACAGGATTTTATCGGCATAGCTCGAAAGCAGCAGCGCCACACAAGGCACAATACAGCAGGCCAGCTTCACACAGAAAAGCGCGTCCCGCTCCCGGACAAGCTGCACCAGGCCGAAGATGCCCAGTAGGAACGGCATCATCGTAAAGGCCGAAGCCCCGGCCAGGCAGCCCGCCCAAACCACCAACGCAATGGCAACCCACAGGCGGGTCTCGCTACTTTTGCCTGGCTTCTTCTGCACGCAAAGGACCAGGTAAATCAGTAGTGGGCAAAGCATGTTGGGGATAACGCTTTTCCCGAACCAGCTTACCAGAATCAGCCACCACTGCTGCATACCATCGTTGCAGCTCATGACCTCGTAGGCGACTTCCAGGAAAAACACCGCCGTCAGAGCTTTTTCTGTATTATCCTCAAAAAGCTCTTTAAACAGCAGATACATGGCCGCATAGGCACCTGGGATCATAAAGATCGGCAAAAACGTGCGCATCATGATGGCTGGGTGGATACCGACCAACTGGGTCATGGAGGCCCACAAAATTGCCCACAGGGAAATTTTGTGGTGCGGTTCTATCTGGTCCAGCGGCGCTACCGGTTTGCCGGTCTGCGGCTCGTAATGGTTGATGGAATTGGTGTACAACGCCGTCGTCGCCTGGGCGCAGTAGTCCGAATCATCGCCGTTCACGACCAGGCCGGTCACGGCACGGATGACCTCCACAAACAGCACCAGCAGCACCAGTAGCAAAAGCAGGGTTTCTTTTTTAGTAAAATGCAGCCTTCCGTTGGGCAGCCAGCTGTTTTGGTGGGCCGTTTTGACCCACCCGCACACGGAAAGTGCAGCAACCGGGACAGCCCAAAGCACCGTGGCAAACGTCAGCGTTGTGTTGAACACCAGGCTGCACGGCAAAACCAAAATCTGGTACGCTGCAAAGGCCGCGCACAGCCCCACCAGATACACCAGTGGGGAATGCACAGCCTTATCCGGGAAAATCAGCTTGCCCAACCCCACAGGGACCAGCAGCATCAGGGCAAAAAAGAAGATCGTTTGTATTGCGAACATATTTTCAACTCTCCACAATTGCGTATATTTCATGATTTGATAAGTCTCTACTTAAAGTATAATGGAAACACGCCCCGGCGCAAGATATTCCTGTGGGCTTACTTTTTCACGCGGGTGGTGTTGTAGGCGCGCAGCAGCAGCACGGCGTACCACAGTAGCATGATGCTGAACACGATAAACGCGAAAGATGCCACGGTGGCCACCCCGGCAAAAAAGTGTGCCACGCTGTACACCGCCAGCGGCAGGGCGGCGGCAATCGGCATTTTGGCGTTTTTGCTCTCCGTATACCCGGCAATTTTCAACATCTGCACCACGGTGACCCACAACAACCACAGTGCCACGGCCCGCAGCAGCGGGGCCAGCCAAGCGGGACCCGCCAGGGTGCCGCACAGCACCAGTTCCAGCACCAGCTGCACCGTGCCGCAGGCCAGCACGGGCAGGGCGCGGCGGCCCAGCAGCAGGTAGCCCACCAGCGCCAGCACAGTCAGTGAGACTTCCTGTAGCGCAGTGCCGTCGGGCATAGCCAGCATAGCGCGACCAGCGGATGCCACCCCCACCAGCAGGTAGGCTAGGGCGGGACGATTGCGTTTATCCATAGGGATAAATCCTCCGATTTTTACAATTTTCATCGTATTATCATACCATGAATAGCCAGGGCTTGCAAGCGCAGCCTGTGCGGCGTATAATAGATTTTATTCTGCCGTATGTGCGATTTAAAGCGGCAGAAACGTATGGAGAGGAAGTTGTGCAATATGGAATTTTCCCATCGTTTGGACCTGTTCGGCCCGGAGATCTTTGCCGCACTGAACGATAAAAAGGTCGCGCTGGAGGCCGAGGGCCGCCACCTGTTCAATTTAAGCGTCGGTACGCCGGATTTCGCCCCAGCCGACCACATCAAGCAGGCACTGATCGACGCTGCCAAGGATAATGACAACTGGAAGTACAGCCTGCGGGACCTGCCCGAACTGCTGGAGGCCGTATGCGGCTACTACAAGCGCCGCTTTAACGTGGACACCATTACCCCCGACAGGGTGATGAGTTTTGCTGGCTCCCAGGATGGCATCGGCCACTTGGGCCTAGCACTGTGTAATGACTGCGACGTGGTGCTGCTACCCGACCCCTGCTACCCCGTCTTTATGACCGGAAGCAAACTGGGCGGTGCCGACCCCTGGTACTACAAATTGACGAAAGAAAACCACTTTCTGCCTGACGTGACCGCCATCCCCGAGGAGGTGGCCCGCAAGGCGAAGTTTATGCTGGTCAGCCTGCCGGCCAACCCGGTAGGCAGCATCGGCACACCGGAATTGTACGCCCAGCTGGTAGTTTTCTGCCGTAAATACGATATTTTGCTGGTACATGACAACGCCTACAGCGATATCATCTTTGATGGTGCCCACGGCGGCAGCATCTTCAACACCCCAGGGGCCGAGGAGTGCGCGGTGGAGTTCTTCTCCCTGAGCAAAAGCTTCAACGTCACCGGTGCGCGCATCAGCTTTTTGGTCGGCCGCCCGGATGTGATCGCCGCCTGCAAGAAGCTGCGCACCCAGATCGACTTTGGCATGTTCCTGCCGGTGCAGAAAGCCGCCATTGCCGCGCTGACAGGCCCGCTGGACAGCGTAAAGCGCCAGTGCGGCGAGTATCAGGCCCGCCGCGATGCCCTGTGCGGCGGCCTGCGCAGCATCGGCTGGAATGTGCCAGACAGCCACGGCAGTATGTTTGTGTGGGCTCCGCTGCCCACCGGCTACACTGACAGCATGGCCTTCTGCCTGGAGCTAATTGACAGGGCAGGCGTGATCTGCACGCCGGGCTTCAGCTTTGGCCCCAGCGGTGAGGGGTATGTCCGTTTTGCCTTGACCCTGCCGGTGGATCGCATCCGTGAAGCCGTGGCATCGATTGCAGCCAGTGGGATGATTCGATAACAGAAACAAAAACAAAACAGCCTCCGCCTGTGCGATACAGGCGGGGGCTGTTTTTATGCAGGTTTATGGATTTTTCCGCTTTCAGGTTTGTTGCAGGTTACTGCTCTGCTTCCGTTTCAGCGGCGGTCTCAGCCGCGGCAGCTTCGCGGGCCTGGGGGCCGTTTTCACGCACAGCGGAACGCAGGGCCTTCTGGATGGCCGGGGTGATCTCCACCCGCCGCAGCAAGGATGCCAGCAGTTCCGGGAACTGCTTAGCGGGCAGCTGCTCGGCTACCACAAGGGCCAGATATTCGGCATGGGACATAGTAGGCTCAAAGGTGCGGGCATAAGTTTTGCCGCTGCGCACAAAGCCAACCTCCCGCAAAACGCCCTTTGCCATCAGACTGTTCAGCATCGAAAAGATCGAGCGTTCTTTCCACTTGCGATCTTCGCAGGTGTGGATAACTTCGGTCTGAGCCATGGGGTGGTCTGCCTGCCAGAAAATTTCCATAATCTGCTGTTCACTTTTTGTCAGGTGCACGCTCGAACTCTCCCTTACTGCATAGTTGCAAATCTATAACCATAATATAGGTGAATGCATCAATTGTCAATACTTCAACAGTAATTTTTTGAAAATATTTTTCGTTATTATCTAACGCCGTCCTCGGTCATCGTTTTCCACACTTTTGCCACATGCAGATTTCGTTTTGACGGCCCAGCGCACGATTCACCCAGTGTGGCAAATATGTGGCATTTTTAACCACACCGTGTCCGCTTTGAGGCTTTCCTGTTTCCCCTGCTGGTTTTTCTATTACTTTGCCTCCAGTTTTCGACATTTTTCCTTTTCGATTTTATGGACTTTTCGTTCATCATGATACGCGCTTACTTTTCGTCTAAATCGGCAATCATTTTCACTTCACTAACGGCTAATGCAAGCTGGAGCTTGTTTTCTAGTCCGGTCTTTTGCAGCATGTTTGCTACATGAAACTTAATGGTTGTCATTTCAACCCCCATTTCTGCCGCAATGCGTGTATAGGACCATCCTCGAAGCAGATACCGCAAAACCTTTAGCTCCGTTTTTGTAAATTCCGTGCTTTTCGCCATACCAATCTCGACAGGCGGCGGCATATCAGGAAAGACGCGTTCTCCGGCCATCGTCTGCCGAACAACATCCATCAAGCGGCTTTTCGCTGAATCCTTATACCACAGACTATCTGCCCCGGCCGCTTTTGCTTTTTCAAGAACCATGCTGTCAATCAGCGATGTCACAACAATAATTTTTATCTCCGGCTGTGCGCTTTTAATCTTTTGGACGGCAATCAATCCGTTTTCACGATTCTGTGTCTGCACATCCATTAAAACAAGGTCAACGGAACTACCCCGGCATATATCAACCGCCTGCTTTGCACCGGGGACGGATGCGACAATCTGATACCCATCTTTAACAGGAAAATAGCTTTCCAGCAAGCTGCGTATCATGGGCTGATCCTCAACAATCATTACTTTCATGCTCACGCACATCCTCTTCTGGTAGTGTGAGAAAGAGTTTGAAGCATGGGATACTTTGAATTTCCATCGTACCTCCCGCTTCTTCTACACGGCGGCGCAACATAGAAAGTCCCCCGCTCTCTCGGATTTCTTTCTTCGGTGGAGCGCCGTTGTTGCTAAGGACGAGCACATCCCGTCCCCGAATTCGCCTAAAACGCACATATAACTCCGTGCCGCCAGCGTGGCGGGAGCAATTTGCCGCACATTCGCTGATAGCCAACGCCGTTAGCGCAAGATTTTTGGGTGTTTCCGGAGCCTTTCCCTCCAGCAGTACCCGAACACCCATTTCAATCGCTCTGCAGATTGCTGTTTCCAACGAATCATCCGTTACCTTCAATTGATTGGATCGATAGAGCACCTCGATGGCTCGCTCAAATAATTCTGCGCTTTCTTTGATCTCCGCAAGCTTGCTCTGCCGGTGCAATGCCCGCCGTGCGGCAAGAATGCTATGTCCGATGTCATCATGGACACGCTGCTTCATCGCAAGCGTTTCTTCCTCACGGATAATCTCCGGCATCTGTTCAAAAATCTTTCGCAATCGTTCATTGGCTTCTGCCAGCTTTGCGTTTTCTTCGTTCAACTCACACTGCCGCTGCATTAGTTCTGTCACATCAGTAGCAGTGATCTGCGTATACCAAATACCCGCTTTTGTCGTAATTTGCTTTTGCGCAAAGCGCAGTGCCTTCCCCCCTGGAAAGCGGTAAATCCGAAGCTGCGGATCCACACAGCAAATGCCCGCAGGCGGTTTTTTCAGGCCTGCTTCCATTTCCGCAAGCGTCTGCACACCATTCTTTTGCAAAATGCCTGCGATAGCAAGCATTCGATGGTTGATGAGACGCACCACTCCATTTGCATCAAAAAAACAGACCGCAACGGGCAGGTAATCAAAACTCTCCTTGATTTTGTCCATACCCCTTACCACCCTCCTGTGGTCTTTCCCACCGCTGCATGAAGTATTGCAAGCCATCCTCGTCCTGTGTACATTCCAGAGCAGGGTGTTGTTCTTTCAATTTGTAAAGGTTTTTTTTGCACGAAACACAAATATTAACTTCAATCCATTCTCCGGTCTCAACGGAGACCAGCAGCGATTCAAGCGATTCAAGCCCCTCCTCCAAGACCGCTTCAAACAGGTCATAGACCTGTGTTGCCTTCTCCATGGTAAACAGATTTTCACCGTCTATTCGTGCTCTGCACTCCACGCCATACAGGTTTAAACTCTCCACCGATTCGTTAAAGCACAACCGCAGTTCTTGCGCAGAAATAGCTCCGCGCTGTATACCGACAAAGAGTAAGTTATTTCTCCGTTTGATATAGGTTCCGATAACGATGGCCTGTCCAAGAAGCCTTCCGGCTTTGTCAGCGTCCTTCGTCACCCGTATTTCCGTCAGCCGATTCCGCAACATAGCAATCTGCCGGGATGTCTGAGTCTCCATCATGTCATACAGGCGGTTTTCCTCCGATAACCGCAAGCGCTTTTCGCGTTGTGCATTTTCTGCTGCCAGAATGTTGCCTGTGATGCACAACTCATCTCGTGCCAGTTCCAGCGCTTCGTGAATACGGTTCAGTTCGGAAATATCCTCCTCCCAAAACACCCAGCCCTTGCGCAGCGGATGCCGCTTCAAAAGCGTATCATCATCCAGTGTGACGGTATCTGTACGCATCTGCCACAACCGTTCCCTCTGTATCGGTTCACGCATCGCGGCTGATGTATACAGCAAAGAAAATTCCGCATCTGTGATCTGGACAGGCAATGTTGTTGTCTTGAGCAGTTCCTCGTAGCCCGCGTTGGACTGGATCAGGCCGCACCGGATGCATCCCTCAAAAACAGCGAAAATCAGCAAACAATGTGTGACGGTCATATCGCCTGCCAACAACAGGACGTATCGAATGCCGCGTATGTATGCAACGGTATATATAAAGGACAACCCCAGCGGAAGCATCGGCAGGAAAAGAACTGTTTTTCCATGCGGGATCCTGCACTTTATCAACATTACGGCAAAAGAGACAAGAGCACACGCAATCACCCATCCCAGAACAATATAATAGCCTATCTCATAGCAATAGTTAAGATCTGTCATAACTCCGGATGGGAAAGAAAATACGGCCTGATGCAGGTCATTTGTCAAAACAAGGAGAAAAAGGATTGCCGATGGCGCATAAAGCAGCTTTGTCCAAAGCGGCAGCCGGTAATTTTCCGCTTTCCCCAGCGACACACTCACAAACAACGCCACGGACGGGATAAACAGCATAGGAAAATAGTACCAATACCAGAGCCAGCGCTTGACATCCATGCTATTGATAGAATGCTTGACGATTTTAAGCAGCATCCATAATGCCATCATCGCCGTAATCGCCAACAGATAACGCCGCACCTGCGTTTGAATGATGCGGCTGTGCACTGAAATCCCCCAAGCTGTCAATAAGCAGATATGAATTCCACCGCGGAGCAACAAGGCGTTTTGTGGCAGCACACCGATTTGTGTGAAATACTGGATGCTTGCGGCAAGCGCAACAAACGGCAGAACAACCAATATGGCAATCAAACTTTCCTTTGCTGGTTTTCTCACACTATAGTGTTCCCTCCCGCCTAAGTGTTTTCATTATGATACCATAAAAGAGTGCGGGCCACAACCTTTCCAGTTCTTGCACCGCAAAATTTCGGGAAAAACCTAGCCAATCGGCGGGGGCATTTCGGAAAACAAGCTGCTATACTATAAATAGAAATAAGGAAGGTGGTGGCAAAGCCGGATGCGAAGGATTGTACTAGATATGCAAAGTGAATTATGTGCAGAAGCAATCACAAAGGTTCTCACCGATAGCAATCCCGATTTTTTGATATACCGTTCTACAAAATCCGAAGAAGTAATTTCCCTTTGCCGCACTTGCCGTGCCAACGTTCTGGTGCTGGAGGTTACTTGGCGGGGCGGACGTCAATTAAGCGAAAGAATGAAACTTCTCCGCGAAATACGAAGCAGTGAAAGCGGATCAAATTGCAAAATTCTCCTGCTGGTAGATGAACAAGCCGATGAAATGCTTGCCGCTGATGTGCGGCAGGCAGTAAAGGATCATCTGGTGAATAATTTTATTTATGAGTCCGTATCACCAACATATCTTGCAGGCGTAATCGATACGCTTTAGGGGGAGTGCTTCTATGCAAATCACCATCAGCAAAATTTCAGTCATGCTGGCGGTGCTTATTGTGGGTATCGCGCTCCCCTGTGTATATAAGCATTTCGTCACAAATCAGATTATGGACGGAGGCGATGGAATGGAGAACCCGGACGCGATTCTGGAACTCGATGGTGATTATACTTATGTAGACAATTCCCTCCTCTGGCCTGTACTGAAAGGTTCGTGGGAAGACAGCAAAGGCCGTTGGCAGGCTATCATCACCGAGGAAGGCGGCCTTACGCTCACACTGGACGGCGAACCCCTGCTGAGCAGCGCGCTCCATTTTACATATCTCCAGCCAGGTAATGTCTTGCAGACGGAGTTTTATTTGGACAGCTATACGCTCCGTGCACCGAACGGAACGATTCAGGGCGAGATTCTCTATCTCTGCCACGAGGCTGCAAACGGCTGCAGCGGTACGCTTCTGATAGAAGTTGAACTATCGGATGGTATGAAAGAAACAGTGGAACTGCAAAAGGTAACGGAGTGACGAATTACAGGAGATGTTACGTTGAAGAAAAAGGTTTTCACCATAATCGTATTTCTTCTGTGTGCCGTTTTTACACTGCACATAGATGTAGGTGCGGATGTCGGTAACTTTGCAGGCAACTCGGATTATGGCTACCATAATGATTATGACTACAATTACGACAATGATGAGACTGACGAGACTGATGACGACAGCTTGTTCAGTGGCGATTTCTGGGTCATCGTGCTGGGGGCACTCATCGTTTATTTGGTGGTCATCTGCGGCCAAAAGAGCAAAGAAAAGGGTAAGAAAAATGCTACATCTGCCCCACGTAGCAAACCCGATGACCGTAGAACTGACGATGAATCCGCGTCCATCGATGAATACGCGGAAATCGACCCGAATTTCAGCCCGACAGCGCTGTGCGAAAAGGTATCAAACATTTATGTTCAGATGCAAAACTGCTGGACAGCGAAGGATATTGAGCCGATTCGGCCGTACTTCACCGATGCGTTGTTCACACAAATGGAACGCGCGCTACGGGACATTGTGCGACGTGGTGAGACAAACATAGTCGAGCGTATCGCAGTACTTGAGGTAACGCTGATTAGCTTCCGGCAGAGTGAGGGTGAGGACATCATCACAGTCCGCTTGCAGACACGCATCACGGACTACACCATAAACGACCGCACACAGGAGATTGTTTCCGGCAGCCGTAACCACGAGAAGTTCATGACCTACGAATGGGATATGTTGCGTCCGAGCGGCATCACAACGAATGTGGATACCGGCGCGGCCAAACGCATAAGTTGCCTCAGCTGCGGTGCTCCACTTGATATGAATGCAAGTGCACGCTGCCCGTATTGCAGCTCCGTCATCCGCCGCCAAGCGCAGGATTGGGTTATTAGTGCTATTCGCGGCATCAGACAGGAAACACGATAGACCGCAAGGCAAAGACAAATTAAAATAGGTTTCCATAATAAGTTCCGGCGCAATCACCGCGTCGCATTAATGCGACCAACACGATTTTCGACCGCTTTCAATTCCCTGATACTTCTGAAAAAGGTGGTGAATCACGATGAAAAGATATATTTGGATTGTTGTTATTACTGCTGCTCTGATGACTGCCTGTGGGCGGGCAGAGATAACGCCTGCGCAAAACAGTAGTTTGCCCGCAGCGACCAACACCACCGAAACAGCGTCTGCTGACACAGTCGTGCGGTACGATGACAGCCGCATCACCGAAATTTACGCCGAGGATGGCTACTATGACGCTGCTTCCTACCTTGCAACCCGCTACAGCTATCATCTGCCGCAGATTGAGGATGATACCGAAACGGCGCAGGCGCTCAACACCAATATACAAAACCGCTTTGGAGCGCTGATTACCGCCAACCAGCTTTTGCGCGTGAAAAAAGAAGGCCTTATCAACGACATGGTGTACTGGGAAAGTAGCTGGAACGGCAGCCTGTTGAGCCTGTACGTAGCCGCTACGGATATGGCAGGGGGACGGGAAGTAAGCGTTTACCACTACGATTTTGCAGACGGCATCACCCTGACGAATACGGAACTGCTGGAAAATCTCGGCTACTTTGAAAAGGACGCCAAAATTGCCTTGCAGCGTGCCGTTGCCCAGCACTTTGACCGCCGCTTTGTCGATGCGCTTGTCATGCCGGAGCTTGCTTCCCTGCGGGTGCGCACGATTTCAGACAGCAACTGCGACCCGATGGCGGTAGAGTTGTTTCCCACCGAGGAAGGTCTGCGTGCCGCCGTGCCGATATACAACGGTGGAAGTGCAGAATTTCTCGTGACCGACATAAGCTTTGACCCTGACGCCGGATTTGGCACAGGGCAGGATCTGCAGGCACAGGATGAGTGGTTCCATGCAGCGGTCTGGAAAGACGGCAGTGTTGAGGTTTGGGCGGACACCGACTATACCGCCAACGGGCTGACCTACGATGTCATGAGCAGCTTTTTCAATCTAGCTGACACCACCGACTGGATTGTGGACGGCTGTTTCCACAATTACACAGACCTGTGCATGGCGAGCATCGGGCAGGAATACCATCCCTATGTCTTTTTACTGACCGAAGGCGGTACGGTGGAATACATCGACGTGCTGGGCAACGCTGTCTATGGCACGATGTACAACGGCGGTCTGCTTTACCAGGTCAAGGACATCGTCCGCTTTGAGGAAGGCGAAGCCGATTTGGACGGCATGAATTACCACACGGTCTACGGCGTAGATACTTACGGCAACCGACTGAATTTGTATGAAACAATCTCGCAGATGAATGCACGTCCCAAAAGCCTGGTGGGTAGCTGGGGCGCAAATTGGGGTGAAAAGTTTCTCTGGATGGATGTCAGCCGGGATGCCCCCTATCTAACTTACGGGAGCAACAGCCTGGATGGAACCGAGGCATCTGCCCCACGCGATGCCTGGATTGCGTACCTTGGGCAGAATGCCAATGGGCTGATTTACGCCCTGAACGTGGATGGAAAATACGAAGTTGCAGCTTTCGGCCCCGATACGGAAGCAGTGTACGTGCGGCATATCAGCGGCGAACAACTGCTGGGCGTGCCGGAAAATGAATATGTCTGCTATGAGAGAACATATGGATAAAATCAACACAATTAGGAGGTAACACAATGGCTATTTGTAAATCTTGCGGTTCTGAACTAAAACCCGGTACGAAATTCTGCGAAAACTGTGGTACGCGTGTAGAAGTCACGTCCGCAGTACCAACCACTGCCTCTGCGTCCCCCGCGTCTGCACCCTCGCAGCCGATAGCACAGACTCCTTTGCCACAAGGCGGCCCCTCATCTGCATATTCTCAGCCAATAATGCAGGACATTCCGCAGCCGAGCATGTCTGCACCGCAAACCAGTCCCCCGCCACATGCTACCGCACAAAGCGGTAAATTCCTTAACAAACGACTATTTTTGGCAATAGTGGGGCTAGTTGCTATAGCCGGGGTATTTATGCTGGGCAAGCGCAGCGGCAAATCTCCTGAGCCTTCCACCAATGCCACATCGGCAACTACAGAATCCACAAAAGCCACCGAGGCGCCTGCCACGCAGACCGATGCAGGTATCTACATCATCGATACGATGCAGATTGGCGAAACAGTAGTAGCCAGAAGTGAGCTGGAAGAAGCGGGCATGGGCAACTGGTATGTGGAGTTACGTAAGGACGGCACTGGGGAAATCTACATTGGAGAAGTTGCCAGCCTGACTTGGGCAGATGGAAAGATAATTCTCCAGGATGTCGATGAAACAGAAGATTTAACATTTACACGTAAAGACGCTGTGCTTTCAATTACGGGAATGGAAAATGATCTCACACTGAATTTGAAGCGTGCTGATGCAAAGCCGGACATCACTGCAGAGCTGGCAGCTGCCTCGGACAATGGTGAAAACTATAACTACGGCAACACCTATGATACGCTCCTAAACACGACCTGGTACGGCTGGATTCGTTATGAAAACTACAATGGCGTGGAAAATCGGAGTTACTTTGATACCGACACCTACGATTGCTGGGGCTATATTGAGGAATCGTCCGATGGGAGACCATATTTTGAGGTCTATAAGGACGGCGACTCGGAAAACGCCGTAATTTCCATGTGGGTCAATGTCTACGATGACCATATCGAGCCGATTTTGGACGATGAATGTTGGGTTATTGATACGTCGATTCCAGCAGATGAAGCGTACAATTTCTATATTTATCCCTACGATAATTCGATTCAGTTATTATGGTACTCTTATGAGAATGATAACGGGCAAAGTTGCTCTGTCAGCTTCTTCATGCGGCTTGATGGCACTGAATGGGACGAAACCTACGATGAACTGCCACCGCGGTATGATGAATATAAGGCAGCCTTGTAAAATAAATCATAACAAAAAAAACGTTGATAAACATCTACTATAGAAAAGGAGTTTACTTATGGGACTTATTAAAGCAGCGCTCAGTTCTGCAGGCGGTGTATTGTCCGACCAGTGGAAAGAATACTTTTACTGTGAATCCATGCCCGCCGATGTGTTGGCGGCGCGCGGCTGGAAGCGTCAGAGCGGACGCAGTTCTAACTACGGCAGTGACAACATTATTTCCAATGGTTCTATCATCGCCGTGGCAGACGGCCAGTGTGCCATGATCGTGGAGCAGGGCAAGGTTGTGGACATCTGCGCTGAACCCGGCGAGTACACCTACGACACTGGCACAGAACCTTCGCTGTTCAGCGGTGATTTGTCTGATTCCATCGGCGCGGTGTTCCAGAACATCGGAAAGCGCTTCACCTTCGGCGGCGAAGCCCCCAAAGACCAGCGCATCTACTACTTCAACACCAAGGAACTAATGGGCAACAAGTACGGCACGCCCAGCCCTGTACCTTTCCGCGTTGTGGACCAGCGCGCGGGCATCGATATTGACATTGCCATCCGCTGTTTTGGCGAGTATAGCTATCGCGTCACCAACCCTATTCTGTTTTATACGAACGTCTGCGGCAACGTCGAGGAAAGCTATACTCGCGACGAGATTGACGGCCAGTTGAAATCAGAATTGATGACTGCCCTGCAGCCCGCTTTTGCGAAGATCAGTGATATGGGCATCCGCTATTCTGCCCTACCCGGTCACACGATGGAACTGGCCGATGCACTGAACGAAGTGCTTTCTGCCAAGTGGGGTAAACTGCGCGGCATTGAGATTGTCTCTTTCGGCGTGTCCAGCGTCAAAGCCAGCGAGGAAGACGAGCAGATGCTCAAAGAGTTGCAGCGCAACGCGGCTTTCATGGATCCGACCCGCGCTGCCGCACATCTTGTAGGTGCACAGGCCAGTGCAATGCAGTCTGCCGCCGCCAACCAGAGCGCAGGCCCTGCTATGGCGTTCATGGGCATGAACATGGCAGGTGCTGCGGGCGGCATGAACGCCCAGAGCCTTTACCAGATGGGCACACAGCAACAGGCGGCAGAGCCCGCCCCGACTGCCTCTGCCGGTTGGTCGTGTACCTGCGGGCAGACCGGCAACACTGGGAAATTCTGTGCCGGATGCGGTGCCCCCAAACCCGCCCCCGCCGCAAGCTGGACTTGCAGCTGCGGAGCGACCGCCACGGGCAAGTTCTGCCCGGAATGCGGCAAGCCGAAACCTACCACCCCTGCTACCGACAGCTGGACGTGCGCCTGCGGCACAACGAACACCGGCAAATTCTGCATGAACTGCGGTCAGTCCAAGGTTGCTCCCAAACCAACCAAATGCCCGCAATGCAGCTGGACACCCGCCGACCCCGCCAACCCGCCAAAATTCTGCCCGGAGTGCGGCGCACCGTTTGCAAAGTAAGCTGCTAAAAGGAGGTGCCGCCTATGGCGACCCAACTGACAAACTACCAATGCCCCGCCTGTACCGGGCCGCTGCACTATGACGGCGCATCCGGCAAGCTGATCTGTGACTACTGCGGCAGCACCTACGATACCGCCGAGGTGGAGGCACTGTACGCCGAAAAATCCGCTGCCGCCGAATCTGCCGCGCAAACCCGCGAAGCCCCGCCATCCGATTCCGTCTGGAGCGAGAACGAGTCTGCCGGGCTGCGTAGTTACTCCTGTCCGTCCTGCGGCGCAGAACTGATTTGTGATGAAACCACCGCCGCCACCAGCTGCCCCTACTGCGGTAACCCGACCGTTATCGGCGGGCAGTTCAGCGGCAGCCAGAAGCCGGAGCTTGTGCTGCCCTTTGTGCTGGACAAAAACGCGGCAAAATCCGCACTGAAAGCCTTTTATAAAGAAAAGAAGTTTTTGCCCAATGCGTTCAAAGCCCAGAATCACATTGAGGAAATCAAGGGGGTCTACGTTCCGTTCTGGCTGTTTGATGCCGATGCCGAGGGCGAAGGCCACTACGAGGGGCTGCGCAGCGAGGAACACCGCGAGGGTGACTATGTTGTGACGACCACCGATCACTTTGATGTGTTCCGCGCCGGTTCCACGCAGTTCTGCAAGGTGCCGGTGGATGCCTCGACAAAAATGCCGGACAGCCACATGGATGCCATTGAACCGTTTGATTACCAGAACTTGCAGCCGTTTTCGGCTGCGCTCCTACCCGGCTATCTTGCCGACCGTTACGATGTGGATGCCGACACCAGCAGTGTCCGCGCACGGCAGCGGATGGAAAACACTGTGCGGGATGAACTCTTGGCGTCCATCAACGGCTATACCCGCGTAAATGATCTGGGCGAAAACCTGAATGTGCAGATGACTGGGACGCGATATGCTCTGCTGCCGGTCTGGATGCTGCACACAAAGTGGCATGGCAAGGATTTCCTCTTTGCCATGAATGGGCAGACTGGCAAGCTGGTGGGCGACCTTCCCGTGGATAAAACAAAAGTGCTGGCATGGTTTGCGGGTATCAGCTTGCCGCTGATGCTGTTGCTGGCGTTCTTGCTGTGATGGGAGGAATGACGTTATGAAAAAGAGATTTCTCTCCCTGTTGGCAATGCTGGTGCTGACACTCTGCTATACCGTGCCGGTATGGGCAGACGATGCCATGCCGCTGATTTTGGATGGCTATGCGTTGTTTGACGATGCGGTCAACACTGCTTTGGAACAACGCGCCCAGGCTGCCAGCGCCGGACATGACTGCAATATTTATTTTGTGACGACCGATAACATCGGTGACGACACAGCCCGCGAGTATGCCAAGTGGGTGTACACCAACTACGATTTAGGGTACGGCGATGAGCGCAGCGGCATTTTGTTCCTGATTGCGCTGGATTCCCGCGATTATGTCACGATTACTTACGGCGGTGGTGTCATAGCGTTTACTGACTACCGTATCGGGCAGATCGAGGATGAAATCGTACCGATGCTATCCGACGGGAACTACCAGCAGGCAGCGGAAACGTACATTGACCGCTGCGGCGAGACGCTGGACTACTACGAAACCGAGGGTGAGCCGATCGGTGCGCCCGACAATTCTGGATGGATCAAGGCACTAATCGTCATTTTGGTTCCGCTGGCTGCAGCGGGCATCGTCTGTACAATTTTCTATGCCCAGATGAAGACCGCCCACACACAAAGTCACGCTGGTGCCTATATGCCGGAGAGCGGTTTTACTCTGCATGCAAACCAGGACATTTACACCCACACTACCGAGACACGCACCTACTCCCCCAAAAAGAGCAACAGCGATTCCTCAACTGACAGCGATGGCTTTGGCGGCAGTTCCGGCGGTAAATTCTAGTGGCATTACTTTTCTGATAAAATGAGCTGTTGCATATGTGACAGTCCCCATTTTTGTACGAACAGTCGTAAGAATCAAACAACATCAATACCCAAAACCAAGGCATGTGCAACAGAATCCATTGAAAATCAGAAATTTTCAATGGATTTGTGATGCACATGCTTCTTTGCATTATTCGATTATACGTTTGATTTTAAAAAAAGCTGCTACACTCTCGGCTAAAATGATGTGCAGCAGTGTGTTCGTCAAGTAAAAATGTTAGCAAAAGGTCCCAAAAAGGTTAGCGCCTTGGAGCACCTAATTTGTTGTTCGAGCATTTAACATCGAGACCTTTTTAGGGGCCAAACGGGTAGAGACCCAACGCTCACTTTTTGGAGCACTTTTCAGTGGGTGCGCTGGCGTTGCATGGACTGGGTCAGCCGGTAGCTCTCACCGGAGAAGATTACAATGTGGGAATGGTGAATCAGCCGGTCAACCAACGCTGCGGTCAGGCGGTTGTCGCCAAAGACGGTGTTCCACTGCGAGAACTCCAGATTGGACGTAATAATGAGGCTCTTTCGCTCGTAGCAATCGGAGATCACCTGAAACAGCAGCTCAGCAGCATCCTTGTGCAGCGGCACGAAGCCAATTTCGTCAATCACAATGAGTTCCACTTTCTTCAGCGTGCTGAGATAGCTGTTCAGCGTACCTTTGTTGTTCTTCTCCAGCAAAATATTAGCGAGAGATCCTGTGCTTTTGGAACGTGCGGTCTATGCGTTTGGTCTGTTGGAAGCACTTGCCAAGGTGGGAATGCCATTTGTTTTCAAAGGCGGAACCTGCCTTATGCTGTTAATGAATCGCCCGCGGCGGTTATCCACTGACATTGATATTATTGTTGAGCCGGGCACCGATTTGGATGAATATTTGGACCGTGCATCTGAAATTTTTCCATTCAAGGCTGTTGAGGAGCAAACGAGATTCGGAAAGAACAACATGGCTGTATGTCTGTTGTCAAACGCAGAGTATGTGCGTGTAGCCGATGCTTCCGATTTTTTGACAATGGCTGTGGAACATCAAAAACTGGCATCTCTTCGCTATCTGAAAAAGGTTGATCTAGAGGCGTATGCTTATGTCATCAAGACTGACAGATTATTGGCAGAATTACAGAGTTAATAGCCGATAATATAAACAAACTTATCATAATTTCATTTATCATAGCGGCATGGGTCATCCGTGCTGCTTTTACATAGCCGGAAGGTTTTCTTAACGAAGATCTCCCGGCTAAATTTATGTGAAGGAGTGACCCCAATGACCAATGAAGAACTGAACACCCGATTGTATCAGAAGATGTTTGCAGAGCAGGAAAAATACCGTGACTGGCTACTGACCCAGCCGCCCAAGGAGATTCTGGAGCATGGCTATGAGTTTATCATGCGGGAGGATATTCTGCTTTCACTGGAATATCACGACCTGCCGGATGCGCAGGCCAAGGCACTGCTGAAATCCCCCTCCCCGCTGGCAGATGTATTCAAAGACTGGGAAAAGAAAGAAACCGACCACATCTTCTGTCCTATACCACCATCCGCAAGCAGGAAGGGATGGTCTGGAACGGCGAACACCTGCTGTCGTTGGCGGGTGTGTATAAGCCCAAGGAAAACCTTGCAGAAACCCAACTCCCACTAGCCCTAAAGCAGTATCTGTCCGACCACCCGGAGATCCGGCGTATCTGCCTGCGGCTGGACCGGAACGCTACCGGCAGACTTGCTACCAGAACACTGATTACGCTGCTGAAGGATTCCTATACGCTGGGGGATTTCCCACCGCCCAACGGCAAGGACTACAACGACCACCTGTGTCAGCGGCTGGGCATT
>CAVAGJ010000040.1:0-25278 GCA_963588145.1 Coriobacteriaceae bacterium | reverse complement strand
ACACGTTTCATTCCTTGTTTGTACCTTGAAGCGCAGCGGAAAGGGATGGTCATAATAATAATGAAAAAGAATTGCAAAAAAAGGCCTCCTTGTGTAAAGTGGGCTCCGGCGAAGCCGGTGGGGGATTGTCCCGTCTGCGTTATAAATTGATCTACATCGCAAGGCCACAATCCCTCAGTCTGCGCTTACGCGCAGACAACTCCCTTTGCACAAGGAAACCTTTATGCACTACAATGCGGCAAAACCAACATTAGATCACGTAATCATTCCCAACCTGGTCACTGCCCATCAGGTCGGCCAGGGTGATGTCATCGAAAAAATCCTGAATCAGTGTGTTCAGTTTGCGCCACATGGGCAGGGTGCGGCAGTCCGCCATGCGGGGGCAGTCCACATGCTCCTGCTCCAGGCAGGCCACAGGGGCCAGGCTGCCCTCGGTAATGCGCAGGATGGCACCCACGGTGTAATCCTCGGGAGCACGGGTCAGCCGGTAGCCGCCGGACTTGCCCCGCAGGCCAGTAAGGTAATGCTCTTTCACCAACCCTTTTACGATGGCCTCCAGGTATTTTTCCGAGATGTCCTGCCGTTGGGCAATCTCCTTTAGGGGGATGTAGCCATCGCGCTGGTTCTCGGCAATATCTACCATGACCCGCAGCGCATAACGGCCCTTCGTTGAAATCATCATGTCCTATACTCCTTTGTTGTGTATTCCTATTATACAGGTTGGTAAATGGGATTGCAACAGCCGCAGACAAAATATTTCCGCAAAAAATCCCCCAAACCCTATTGACAAATAGGGAATTATGCGGTACAATCCAATCAACCTACAAGTGAGGTATGAATATATGAAAATGAATTACATGTTTCGATGTTGATAGCAGCTACCTAGCAAAAGGCCCCTTTCAGAGGAAGCCTTTAAGAATACGCAATAACATAAACATTTACCTTATATATTTTTAGGAGGAACTTACCATGAGCAAAATCTACACGTCCGCTGACCAGCTGATTGGTCATACCCCGCTGCTGGAACTCACCCATATTGAGGCTGCTGAGGGTCTGCAGGCAAAGGTTCTCGCTAAGCTGGAGTACTTCAACCCGGCTGGCTCCGTCAAGGATCGTATCGCCAAGGCTATGATTGATGATGCCGAGGCCAAGGGTGTGCTGAAGCCCGGTTCTGTCATTATCGAGCCCACCTCCGGCAACACTGGCATCGGTCTGGCATCGGTGGCTGCTGCCCGCGGCTACCGCATCATCATCGTCATGCCCGAGACCATGAGCGTGGAGCGCCGCCAGCTGATGAAGGCCTACGGCGCTGAGTTGGTTCTGACCGACGGCGCTAAGGGTATGAAGGGGGCTATTGCCAAGGCCGATGAACTGGCTAAGGAGATCCCCAACGCTTTCGTGCCTGGCCAGTTCGTCAACCCTGCCAACCCCGCTGCCCACAAGGCAACCACCGGCCCCGAGATCTGGGAGGACACCGAGGGTAAGGTCGACATCTTTGTCGCTGGTGTTGGCACCGGCGGTACTGTGACCGGCGTTGGCGACTACCTCAAGAGCCAGAACCCCAGCGTCAAGGTTGTGGCCGTTGAGCCCGCTACCTCTCCCGTGCTGAGCAAGGGTGTTGCTGGTGCTCACAAGATCCAGGGTATCGGCGCTGGCTTTGTGCCGGACGTGCTGAACACTAAGATTTACGATGAGGTCATCCCCGTTGCCAACGAGGATGCTTTCGCCACCGGCAAGCTGGTTGGCCACAAAGAGGGTGTCCTGGTGGGCATCTCCTCCGGCGCTGCTGTCTGGGCTGCCATCGAGTTGGCCAAGCGCCCCGAGAACGCTGGCAAGACCATCGTGGCCCTGCTGCCCGATACCGGCGACCGCTACCTGTCCACTCCGCTGTTTGCAGACTGATTGCATCCAACTGAATAATTTGATATAATGCAAGGGGCAGACCCACGTCTGCCCCTTTTTTGCAACCTATTAAGGAGGATCCCCCCCATGGAAAACACACCCGGAGCGCTGATCGCGATGAGCGGCGGCGTGGATAGTTCGGTCGCTGCCTACTTGATGAAACAGGCGGGCTACCGTTGCATGGGCGCTACCATGCGCCTGTACCAGAACGAGGACCTGGGCCAATGCGCCTTCCACACCTGCTGCTCGGCTAAAGATGTGGAGGATGCCTCCGATGTGGCTTTCCAGCTGGATATCCCGTTTGAAGTCATTAACTACACTGATGAATTCCGCGAGAAAGTCATAAAAAAGTTCGTTGCAACGTATGAAGCGGGCGGTACGCCCAACCCCTGCATCGATTGCAATCGCTACATGAAGTTTGATAAAATGCTGGCTTTCGCCCGAGAGCACGGTCTGGATTATGTCGTCACTGGCCACTATGCCCGCATTGAGCAGAACCCCGACACCGGTCGCTGGATGCTGAAAAAAGCGCTGTACGGAGAAAAAGACCAGAGCTACGTGCTGTATGTGCTGACCCAGGATGAACTGGCCCATACTAAGTTCCCACTGGGCGGCATGGATAAGCCCAGCATCCGTGTGTTGGCCGAGAAGGCCGGTTTCTGCAACGCCCATAAGCACGACAGCCAGGATATCTGCTTTGTTCCGGACGGCGATTATGTCAGCTTTATGGAACGTTACACCGGTAAATTTTACCCGGATGGCGACTTCATCGATACCACCGGCAAGGTGGTGGGCCGCCACCACGGTGCGGTGCGATACACCAACGGTCAGCGCAAGGGACTTGGACTGGCTCTGGGCGTGCCGGTCTACGTCTGCGATAAGGATATGGAGAAAAACACCGTCACCGTTGGCCCGGAGAGTGAGTTGTTCACCACCACGCTGGTGGCCGGGGACTTCAACTGGATTTCCATCCCCGAACTGACCGCCCCCATGCGGGTGAAAGCCAAGGCTCGCTATCGTCAGCCCGAGCAGCCTGCCACCGTGCGCCCGCTGCCGGACGGCAGGGTTGAAGTGGAATTTGACGAGCCGCAGCGCGCCATCACCCGCGGCCAGGCCGTGGTGCTGTACGATGACGACATCGTAGTCGGTGGGGGCACGATTTTGTAAACGTGTTAATTAAAATGGGTACTGTAGGGAGGGGACTTGACCCCTCCCTTTTGCGTGGCAAATTTAACAAGGGCCGGAGGTTTAACATTACCCCCCCCCGGCCTCCCTGTGTTAATTGTTACCCTCGCTCCACGACACAATAAATGGGGCAGGGGATAAAGCAACTAAAATTTGCGCAAAAATCCTATTTCCCTATTGACAAGACGGTTTATCCATGGTATCATACAAACAACCTACAAATCATATAGGTTTATTCTTGCGATAAACCTGTGCGTGCTGATAAAAAGGAGGTGCAAAGTGTATGTCCACTGTATTCGGTAGCCTACTGCGGCAGAATTTCCGTTGTGGACGAATGTGTGGCTCCCGGGTAGAACTGGCCTGGTGCGAGGCGCACAGCGCTTTGCATTGCCGTTAAAAACGGCGTTGGACTGTATGCCTGGGAGCTATACCTATAGCCGACCCGGGCATTTTTATTTGCCCAACAACAAAAACGCAAACAACAACATACATAAAAGTAACAGAAATGAGGATTTTATCATGAGCGAGCGTAAATACCATTTTGAGACCCTGCAGCTGCATGTTGGCCAGGAGCAGGCTGACCCCGTCACCGATTCCCGTGCCGTGCCCATTTACCAGACTACTTCCTATGTTTTCCACAATGCCCAGCATGCCGCTGACCGCTTCGGCCTGAAGGACGCTGGCAACATCTACGGCCGCCTGACCAACACCACCGAGGATGTATTCGAGCAGCGCATTGCAGCCCTGGAGGGCGGCGTGGCTGCTCTGGCTGTGGCTTCCGGCGCAGCTGCCATCAACTACACCATCCAGGCCCTGGCCCAGAACGGCGGCCACATCGTTGCCCAGAAAACCATCTACGGCGGCACATCCAACCTGCTGGAGCACACTCTGCCTGCTTTCGGTGTGACCACTACCTTTGTCAACGCCCATGACCTGGCCGAGGTCGAGGGTGCCATCCAGGAGAACACCCGTGCCATCTACCTGGAGACCCTGGGCAACCCTAACTCTGATATCCCCGATATCGATGCCATTGCCGAGATCGCCCACAAGCACGGCCTGCCCCTGGTTATCGACAACACTTTCGGCACCCCGTACCTGATCCGCCCCATCGAGCATGGCGCTGACATCGTTGTTCACTCTGCCACCAAGTTCATCGGCGGCCACGGCACCACCCTGGGTGGCATCATTGTTGATTCCGGCAAGTTCGACTGGAAAGCCAGCGGCAAGTTCCCCGCTTTCTCTGAGCCGAACCCCAGCTACCACGGTGTCAGCTTCGTGGACGCTGCCGGCCCCGCTGCCTTTGTTACCTACATCCGCGCTATCATCCTGCGCGACACTGGCGCTTGCATCAGCCCGTTCAACGCCTGGCTGCTGCTGCAGGGCACCGAGACCCTGTCCCTGCGCCTGGATCGCCACAACGAGAACACCAAGAAGGTTGTGGAGTTCCTGACCAAGCACCCCAAGGTGGCCCATGTTAACCATCCCAGCCTGCCGGACCACCCCGACCACGCCCTGTACGAGAAGTACTTTCCCAACGGCGGCGCTTCCATCTTCACCTTCGACATCAAGGGCGGTCAGAAGGAAGCCTTTGAGTTCATTGACCACCTGCAGATTTTCTCTCTGCTGGCCAACGTTGCTGACGTAAAGAGCTTGGTCATCCACCCGGCCACCACCACCCACGCCCAGCTGTCCCCCGAGGAACTGGAGGATGTGGGCATCCACGAGAACACCATCCGCCTGTCCATCGGCACTGAGCATATCGATGATATCCTCGCCGATCTGGACCAGGCCCTGAACGCTGTTGAGTAATTTGTAAACGGTTTTTAGAGGAAATAGGGATTATCATAGCCGCCGCACTCGGTACGCCTTGTCCGGGTGCGGCGGTGTTTTTATGGGTTGCGTTTGGGGCAGGTTTGCGGTATGATGGATAAAAAATTATAAGAATGTAGGGTGCACAGTATCCGTGTGTGCGACCTGAACGGGAGTGAGCTATGCCTAATATTATAGAAATCGTCGATTTAAACGCCCCAGAACTGGCGGTTTATTCCAAGCTGACCGAGGCCCAGTTGCGCAACAAGCTGGAACCGGAAAAAGGCATCTTCATCGCCGAAAGCCCCAAGGTTATCTGTGCCGCGCTGGATGCGGGCTGTGTGCCCCTTTCCTTTTTGATGGAGCGCCCCCACATCGAGGGTTCGGCCGCCGCCGTGCTGGCTCGCTGCCCTGGCACCACCGTCTACACCGCCGGCCGGGAAACGCTGCAGACCCTGACCGGCTATGCCCTGACAAGGGGCGTGCTGTGCGCCATGCGACGCCCCGCCCAGCGCACGGTAGAGGAATTGTGTGCATCCGCCCGCCGCGTGGCTGTGCTGGAGGGCGTCGTGGACTCCACCAACATTGGGGCTATCTTCCGCAGCGCCGCCGCACTGGGCATGGATGCGGTGCTGCTCTCGCCCTCCTGCTGCGACCCGCTGTGCCGCCGGGCCGTGAGGGTCAGCATGGGCACGGTGTTCCAGGTGCCCTGGGCGCGCCTGGGGGAGAAGAACACCGACTGGCCCGAAGTGGGCATGAACCGCCTGCACAAGCTGGGCTTTAAAACCGCTGCCATGGCACTGGACAATCGCGCTGTCAGCGTGGAGAACCCGGCCCTGCAGGCCGAGGACAAGCTGGCGATCGTATTGGGCACCGAGGGAGACGGACTGGCCGCGAACACGATTGCCCAGTGCGACTACACGGTGATGATCCCTATGCAGCACGGCGTAGACAGCCTAAACGTAGCTGCCGCCAGCGCTGTGGCGTTTTGGCAATTGAGAGCGCACTGACGAGTGGCTCCCCTTGAGGTGAGTTCCCGCGCAAGCGGGTGAGGGGTGGCCCCAGGAGCACGAACATACATCCAACCACCCTTCAGTCGCCTGCGGCGCCAGCTCCCCTCAAGGGGAGCCTTTCTTCTATGTACAACCTGCCACAAAAATATGACAAAAGTTTTACACCCCGCTGACGAAAACGCTGGCGGGGTGTGTTGTGTTTGGACTATGCACATGGTACAATATTTATACACGTAATTCGAATGCGTGTAATAAGTATCAGGGGGAACCTACTATGGGCTTCTTGAAAAAATTTACCAAGCAGGAAATTAGCTGGATGATGTACGACTGGGCCAACAGCGCACACTCGGTCATTGTCGTTACCATCCTACCCATCTTCTTTGACTCGGTGGCCAACTGCACGGCGGACAGCGTTTCCAGCATGTCCACTTGGGGCTACGCCACCAGCATTGCCATGGCCATTGTCGCTTTGGCTGCCCCGTTTTTGGGTGTGTTCGGCGATATCCGCGGCATGCGCAAAAAGCTGTTTGCCGCCTTTTTGTTGCTGGGCGTTGTCTCGGTGGCGGGCCTGGCCTTTACGCCGCTGATGGACTTTACTTCCTCCACCGCCGCCGCCAGCAAAGTTGCCATGCTGGTGCTGGTTCTGTACATTTTAAGCACCATCGGCTTTGATGCCTCTTGCATTTACTACGATGCTTTCCTCACTGATGTCACCACCGAGGACCGCATGGATTCCGTCTCCACGCTTGGGTATGGCCTCGGCTACATCGGCGGCTCCACCATTCCGCTGCTGATCTTCCTTATCATGAACGCGGTCGGTGTGCCGATGCTCACCAGCCTTGCCATCATCTTTGCCATCACCGCCGTGTGGTGGCTGGTGTTCAGCCTACCGCTGCTGAAAAACTGTGAGCAGACTACCGGCAAACCCTACGAGAAGGGCGATATCGGTGCCAGCATCAAAAATGTGTTCGCCACCATGAAAGAGATCGGCGCGGATAAACCTATGCTGGTCTACATCCTGTCGTACTTTTTCTACATCGATGGTGTGCATACCATCATCAGCATGTCCACCAGCTACGGCACCAACCTGGGGCTGGATTCCGCCGGTATGCTGCTGGCGCTGCTGCTGGTGCAGGTGTTAGGCCTGCCTTTTTGCCTGCTGTACATGAAGCTGGCCGCTAAGTTCGGCGCGCGCACCATGGTGGGCGTGGGCATCTGCGTCTATATGTTTATCTGCGTATTTGCGTACTTTATGAACAGTCTGTGGCAGTTCTGGATGCTGGCCGTGCTCTGCGCCACTAGCCAGGGCGGCATCCAGGCACTCTCCCGCTCGATGTTTGGTAAGCTGATTCCGGACAAAGCCCGCAGCGGCGAGTTTTTCGGCTTCTTTGATATTTTCGGTAAGTTTTCCTCCATCCTTGGCCCTACGCTGGTGGGTGCTGTCAGCGCTTTTGCCGCCAGCAAAATGATGGCCGCCCAGGGGCTGACCGCAGCCACCGCCACGGCAGAGCAGGTGGATGCCATCAATAAGGCCGCTGGCCCCTACGGCATTCTGTCGGTTATCCTGATCATCATTGCGGGCGCAGTGCTCTACTTTGCCGTGCTGCCCCGTACCCTGCGGGTGAATCAGCGCAAGATTTGACAAAGCGCGCCTGAAAGCTTACAATAGTTTGCATGCTGAACAACAGGAAGTGAACCACTATGCCGGAAGGCTATACCCACGTGCGCACGGCACAAAGGGCCGCGGCGGCCATCCATTATAAGGTGCAGTGCCCCGCAGCCTTTGCGGCCGGGGCCAACGGGCCGGACAGTTTCTTTTGCTATGAGGTGTGGAAAAAGCGGGCTAAGCGCCACTTTGATCTGCCCACCCTGGGCAACCGCATGCACGAGGAAAGGACCGGCGAATTTCTGCGCTGCCTGTGCCGCCACGTAAAAAGCCGCCCCCAGGTGGAGTATGCTCTGGGTTTTTTAAGCCATTACGCCGCCGACACGGTGGTGCATCCCTTTGTGTATGCTATGTGCCAGCCCGGCCAGCCCTACGCGGGCAAAGGCGGGCACGGCTACCTGGAGATTGCACTGGATTCCACCCTGCATGAGGAGGACACCGGCAGCGCGCTGGTGCCTGCCAACGATGTCAGCCCCCTGCCTACCGGTGAGGAACTGGCCGACATCACGTCGCTACTGCATACCTGCCTTTTGGAGGTCTACGGCGTGGATATATCGGTGGAATACCTGGCCGATGCGTTCTACCACACCAAGGTGCTGCGCGGGTTGTTCCCTACAAAAAATCCGATGAAGCGCGGGTTCTTTTGGCTGGTGGAGCCGCTGTTTGGCGGGCGTGGGTTCATCACAGGGCATATCTCGCCCCGCAAGCTGGCCTCCAACATGCCGGATGTCTGGACTGACCCCTTTACCGGCACCGAGCATACCGGCGGCGTGTTCGCCCTGCTGCCCAAGGCCGAGCGCCGCAGCGAGGAGCTTATGGGCGCTGCCCTGTTGCTTTGGCTGGACAAGTACACCGAAGCTGAATTTGCCGAGAAGATCGGCAGTATGAGCTATACCGAGGGTCGCGCGACACCCGCCAGCGACCCCGCCAACGAAAAGGAGACAACAACATGATCCGTATCACGATGCAGAACGGCAAGGCCATCGACATTGAGTTGGACCCCAATACAGCTCCCATCACCTGTGAAAACTTTGAAAAGCTGGTCAAGCAGGGCTTTTACAACGGCCTGACTTTCCACCGTGTCATCCCCGGCTTTATGATCCAGGGCGGCTGCCCCGAGGGCACCGGCATGGGCGGCCCGGGCTGGCACATCAAGGGCGAGTTCCTGCAGAACGGTGTCGTCAACCCCATTAAGCATACCCGTGGTGTTATCAGCATGGCCCGCGCTATGGACCCGAACTCCGCCGGCAGCCAGTTCTTCATCATGCACCAAGATGCACCCCACCTGGACGGCGGCTATGCAGCTTTCGGCCATGTGGTTTCCGGCATGGAGGTCGTTGACGAGATCGCCGCCGTCCCCACCGACTGGAACGACAAACCCCGCACCCCGGTTGTCATGGAGAAGGTTGAAATCGTCTAATCGTCACTTTTCTTGAAAGAAAAGTAACCAAAAGAACTTTAAACATAATAAAAATCACGCCCGCCCGGCAGGCTTTATGGTTGAAATCTTTGCCAAAATCGGTTATACTATTTTGTAATAATTGAAATCGTGGGGGATTCACCTTTCGGACGACCTTTTATAAAGTAAGGAGCAAACAATGGCACATACCGTAATGGTTACCGGTGCAGACGGCTTTATTGGCAGCCACCTCACCGAAGAACTTGTCAAGCGTGGCGAAAAGGTCCGCGCCTTCTGCCTGTATAACTCTTTCGGCTCGCTGGGCTGGATCGACACCCTGCCGCCGGAGATCCGCAACGAGATCGACATTTTCATGGGTGACGTGCGTGACCCCAACGGCGTACGCACCGCTATGCGCGGGCAGGAGCGCGTGTTCCACCTGGCCGCCCTCATCGCGATCCCGTTCTCCTACCACAGTCCGGACAGCTACGTGGATACCAACATCAAGGGCACCCTGAACGTGCTCAACGCTGCCCGTGAGCTGGACACCCAGCGTGTGCTGGTCACCTCCACCAGCGAGGTCTACGGCACCGCCCAGTATGTGCCCATCGATGAAAAGCACCCGTTCCAGGGCCAGAGCCCCTACTCGGCCACCAAAATTGGTGCGGACCGCCTGGCCGAAAGCTTCTACCGCAGTTTCGACCTGCCTGTCACCATCGTGCGCCCCTTTAACACCTATGGCCCGCGCCAGAGCGGCCGCGCCATCATCCCCACCATCATCACCCAGCTGTTGGCGGGTCAGACCGAGATCAAACTCGGCAGCCTGACCCCGACCCGCGACTTCAACTATGTCAAGGATACCGCCAACGGCTTTATGACCATCGCCGACTGCGATGCCGCCATCGGCCAGGAACTGAACATCGCCACCGGCGTGGAGCACTCCATCGGCGACCTGGCAAACGAGCTGATCGCCCAGATCAACCCCAACGCTAAGATCGTCTGCGAGGCCGAGCGCCTGCGTCCCGAAAAGAGCGAGGTCAACCGCCTGCTGGGCGATTCCACCAAGCTGCGCAACCTGACCGGCTGGGCACCCCAGTACACCTTTGAGCAGGGCCTGGCTGCTACCATTGAGTTCCTGCGCGGCAACCTGGACCAGTACAAGGTCGGCCAGTATATCCTGTGATCTATGGAAAATTCGTCAAACAAACGTAAATGTTCACCCACCGTATGGCATCCCGCCGCACGGTGGGCTTTCGTGTTGGGGCTGTGCGTTGTGGCGGGCATCATCGTCAGCTACTACTGGCGTGTGTTCTACGGGCTGGACTCGCGCGGTGTGCCGCCGCTGCAGCTTACCGGCTTTTGTGTGGTGCTGGCCCTGGCGGCGGGGGCGATTGCCCTGCTGCTGCAGCACTGCAAGGACTTTGCCAAGCGGGGCGCTGCCTGCATTTTGCTGTGCGGGGCGCTGTTTGCCTTTGCCAACCCGCCCCTGCAAACGCCCGATGAAACGGACCATTATCTGCGTACCTACGCCATCTCTATGGGCCGCTTTGACTTTGATGCCCAGCGCGGCTACCCCGAGGATGTCAGCGAACTGATGGCCGCATTCCCCGGCGCGTGGGTCAACGCCCACACTTCGGCGGGCCTGGGCACCGACCCAGACACCCACGCCGAGCAACCCTATAACTCCGCAGGCTACGCCTTAAAACAGTACGGAAAAAACGGTCGGGCCGAGAGCATTGGTGACAGCTTCCGCCAATATCTGGATTGGGAAAAACGCGATTCTGCGGCAAAACCTGTCACAGAACCCATCAGCTTTCTGATTTTGCCGTTCCTGCCCGGGGCACTGGGTATGGCTCTGGCGCGGCTGTTGGGCTTTGGGGCACTGGGCTGCCTGTACGGCGGGCGGCTGACGAACCTGGCAGCCTACACACTGCTGTGCTATGCGGCGCTGTGTAGTGCAAAAAAGTGCCGCCCGGCGTTTTTGGCCGTGATGCTGCTGCCCATGTCGCTGTACATGGGGGCCTCGCTAAGTTACGATGCTACGCTATTAGCCTGCTATTATCTGATGCTGGCGCTGCTGACCCGCCCGGACTGGGACGGCCGCACCGCCGCTATTTACACCGCTGCCTGCGTGTTTGCCAACGGCACCAAGCCCTACATCAACCTGCTGTGGGTGGTGCTGCCGCTGGTGGTTGTGCGCAAAGATGAGTGGAAAGCCAAGCTTAACCGTGCGCTCTACACCGTAGGTACACTGGCGGGCGCGCTGCTGCTGACCCAGATCGTTGAGCAGTACGGTACACTCCTGCGCCACAATTACGGCACCATCGCCCGGCAGGGCGGCAGCACCGTCAACGGTGGGGCACAGCTTTTGTTTGTGCTCAAAAATCCGCTGCGTTATATCGCGGTTTTGTTGGGCACACTCTATGAGAACGATGGTTTCCTGGGCCAGCTGGGGCTTTTCGGCTGGAAAGATATGCCCATCGCGTTCCTCAACCTGACCGGTCCGCTGGTGCTGCTGGCCGCCGCGTTGCTCTGTGCCCCGGAGGCGAACGCCCTGTGCTGCCGCCGCAATGCTTGGCTGGGGGCCTTTGCCGCTGTCTACGCCGTGGGTGCCATGACTGCCATGTACATTACCTACACGCCGGTGGGCATGGTGCGCATCGTGGGCTTGCAGACCCGGTACTTCCTGCCCGTCTGGCTGCTGCTGGTTTTGGGTGCGGCCGCCCTGGCCCGCCGTGCGTTAAAGCCGGCCCTGACCGCCGAAAGGGGAGAGGCCCTGGCCCTACCGCTGTGCGGCTGGTATGCCTTTGCGGGGGCGGTACTGCTCTTCCAACACTACTTTATTGGACCTGTCTACGTCATTTATCAATAACTACAGGGGGTGACTTGTACTGTGCTGACCTTGGCCTGGGGGCTGTTCCTGCTGGTGCTGCTGGCAGGTGCCGGCGCGGTGCTGGCTGCCCTTTTTGATTTGGATGCCGCTTTATTGCCGCTGGCCCTGCTCAGCGCCGCCGCGCTGGTGCTGTACCCCTTTGGTATGCTGGGCAATTTGCGCATCGGCGCGGCGGTGGCCGTGCTGCTGCTGGCGGCAGCTGTGGCGGCGGGCGTTGTCCGCCTGCGCCCGGCAGGGGCGGTTAAAGCTGTAAAAACCGCCCTGACCCGCCCCGGCTTTGCACTGTTTTTGGGCGGTGCTGCGTTTATCTGGTGCCTGTTTGCCCTGCACCAGCCTATGTTTACCCAGTGGGACGAGTTCACCGCCTGGGGCCTGGCCCCCAAAATGGTGGTGGAGCGCGCCGCCTTTTACGTGGCCGACCCCGTCAACCTGAAAGCCAGCTTCACCTATCCGGCCACCAGCCTGGTCACGTTTTTGTTCCAGCCCTTTGGCACCTGGGCCGAGTGGGCCTGCCTGGTCGCGCTGGATACCCTGGCCCTGGCCTGCGTGGCGGCGGCTTCGGCCCTGCCGCGGCAGCAGTGGGCGGGGGGCATCCTCGTGTTCTGCGCCGGGTTCCTGTTGCCGTTCTTCTTCTCCAACAATCCGGCGGGCAGCTACGCGCCCCAGTACGCCAACGCTATGGCCGACCTGCCGCTGGCGATGCTGTTCGGCGGGGCACTCTGCCTGTACTACGCCGTGGGGCACCGCAGGCGGGCGTTCTGGCTGACGGCCCTGCCGCTGATGCTGCTGACCCTGACCAAGGACATCTGCTTTGCCTACGGGCTGATCGCCGCCTTTTTGATTGGTCTGGACCAGCTGGCAGCTGCCGATAAACCGTTCAAACAGGCATTCCTACGTGCTTTTCTGCGCGCTGGCGGTTTGGCCGTCTGCGTGGTGGTCGCCTTTGTAAGCTGGAGCCGCTACACCGCCGCCGTGACCCCCACGGTGGACACCGGTGCCAGCGTGGGCAGTGCGGGCTTAAGCTACGGTGCAGTGCTGGCGGGCGGTATCAAGCAGCTGCTGGGCATCGGCCGCGATGAAAAGTTTGCGCAGATCATGGCCGCGATGGGGGATGCTTTCTTCACCCGGCGCATCTGCCTGCTGGGCGGCGGCGCACTGGCGGTGGCGGCTATCACCATGGTCGCGGCAGCGGCGTTTTTGGCCGCCGAAAAAGGCCCGGCCTGCCGCTGTGTGCTGGCAGCGCACCTGGCGTTTGCGTTCTGCTTCGCCGCGCTGTATGCGTTCCACCTGATTTTGTATTACTACAATTTCTCGGACGTGGAGGGCCTGGCCCTTAAGGACTACGACCGCTATTTAAGCCCCTACTACCAGGCATGGATGCTGGCTATGCTCTGCCTGCTGGCCCGCAATGCCGCCGCCCGGTGGAGCCGCTGTGTGCTGGCTTGTGCGGCAGCGGCCGCGGTGGGCATCTTCTGCTGGCGGGGCATCCCGGCGGCAGGGTTCTGGTCGGATGCCGACAGCCTGTACACCCTGCGCGCGGACGTGCAAAATCGCGCTGACACGATGAATGCTGTGCTGGATTGGCCCGACCGCGTACTGGTGTTGAGCCAGGGCGATGATGCCACCCGCTGGTACTACTACCGCTACGAACTGACGGCCCAGGTGGTCAACGGCTTTGGCGGCTTTTACGGCCGCCTGGGCGAGACCCAGGACCGCTGGGACAGCGATTTCATGAACCTGGTTGAGAGCGAAAATTGGACGCTGTACGATTATAAAGCCGTCTGCGTCCCTGCAACCCTCATCGCTTATATGCAGGAGAAAGACTGCGATTACCTGCTTATCGACCGTGCGGACGACTACCTGCAGCGGGAGTTCAGCCCTTATTTTGAGGGCGGCCTGACCGCTGACATGCCTGCGACCCTCTACCATTTTGAGAGCGCAGATGTCGCCGTGCCGTTCACGCTGGCCGCCGTGGCAGAAAGCGGGGTGGAATGATGCAGAAAAAACCGCTTTTCAATCCGCGCCAAACGCTGCTGCTGGCCTACCTGCTGGCGGTGGTGTTGTGGCTGGTGCGCTGCCTGGCGGGCAGTGCCGTGATGCTGAACTACAAGATGCAGGGCAAAATGCCCCAGGTCACGCTGGCCCCGGCCGAACTGACCACCGAGAGTTTTGCTGCCTATTCCAGCAACGAGTGGTGGACCGCCCCGGACGATGACCCCAACTGGTATCTTTCCACCGACAGCGACCCCCACATCTACTGGCAGGGGCAGGGGTATATCGAAACGGTCCGGCTGGATGCGGCCCACCGTCTGCCCCCCGGCGGCGTGGCGCTGTACTATTTAAAGCCCGGCCAGACCGACTACACCGAGGCGCAGAAAGTCTACGCCAAAGTCACCGCCCCCGGTGTGTACACCTTTGATTTGGGCGGCCAGTGGGTCACGGGCTTGCGCATCGATCCCGACAGCGTGGGTGGTGTGCCAACGCTGTTTACCGGCGTGACGCTCAACCCAGACACGGCGTGGTACCTGCGTTTTGTCCCCACCGCCGGCCAGCTGCTGGCGTTGCTGTTTGCCCCGGCGTTTGCTGCGGGAGTTGTTTGTTCCTTCTTTGAAAAGAAGGAACTTTAAATAATATTAAAAATTCTTTTGGTTACTTTTCTTATAAGAAAAGTAACAGATAGGATATTCTAAATGGAACTTCTCTGCGTAATAGCGGCGCTGGTGGCGCTGTTTCTGGGTAGCGCGGCGCTTACGCTTAAGGCTCGCGTCCCGGCCGGGCTGGCCCCGCTGGTAACGCTGTCCTGCATCGTGGCGGTGCTCACGCTGGCCGGTATGGCCGGGGTGCTGTACCCTGCGGCCTGGGCGCTGTACGCCCTGTGTGCGGCGGGCGGCGTGTGGGCATTGCTGCCGCCAAAAGAAGATAAAAGGCGATACTACGCGCCATTGGCCACCCCCGGCAGTGTGACCTTCTGGGCGCTGGCGCTGGCCTATGCCGTCTACTTTTTCGTGCGCCAGCCCATGGCCACCGTGTCCGATGAATTTTCCCTTTGGGCTACCGCCGTCAAGGTCACCAAGGTGGATAACAGCCTGTACTCTACCGCCACGCTGGGCACGCCCTGGGCCGTCACCCAAAACCCCGGGCTGCCGCTGCTCAGCTACTTTTTCCAGTTCTTTGGCCAGTATGCGGACTGGAAAATCTATCTTGCCTACGATGTATTGTTCTTTGCCGTCTATGCTGCAGTGCTCAGCGTCCTGCCGTGGAAGCAGTGGCGCGTGGCTGTGCCTATGGCGGCGGTACTGTGGGTCACGCCGTTTTTCTTCACGGTGTATAACCACACCATCTACTTGACCACCGTTTACCTGTCGTCCTATGGCGACATTCCGGCCGGCTTGGTGTTTGGCGGTGCGGTGGCCGTTTGGCTGGCGCTGCGCCAACAGGATGGTCCCCGCTGGGCTGTGCTGCCGGTGCTGGCATTGGCTGCAAACTTGAAAGCCAACGACTTCGTGCTGTCCCTGGCGGCGGCGGGGCTGATCGCCGTGGATGCCTGGCTGTTCTGCGATGGCAAGTTCAAGCAGGGCCTTGCCCGCCGTACCGGCTTTGCTGTGGCCTGCTTCGCCGCGCCCATGGCCGTGTACGACCTGTGGAATGTCCGCTACGTGGGCTGGCTGGTTAGCCGCAACGCCAGCGAGGGCGGCGTCGGCGAGACGACCGCCTCGATGGGCGCAGTCGTGGTCAACGGCATCAAGATTTTGCTGGGTCAGCCCGTCATCGGCTTTTTTGCCGAGCGAGAACCCCAGTTCCGCCAGGCTATGGCCGATATGGGCCACCAATTCTGGACCAGCGATGGTAAGCTGGGCATGATCGGCCAGGGCCGCAACATTGTGGTGCTCATCGCGGCGGTGTTTGTGGTGGCACTGCTCACTGCCGGTTCCCGCCGCCTGCGGCTGCGCATCGGCAGCATGGGCGTGCTGTCCGCTGTCTGCTTCTTGGGGTATAACCTGGAGCTGGCGCTCAGCTACGGCTTTATCTTCAAACCGTTCCAGGCCGAGCGGCTGGAAGATTATAACCGCTACATCGAAAGTTATTACATCGGCTGGTTCCTGATGGCGCTGGCCTGTCTGATGATTGCTTTGCAGCCTCAGCTGGAAACGATCAGCAAAGCCAACGACCCCACGGCGGTTTTTACCACCAGCCGCTGCGCCCCTAAGCGCCCGCTGGCAGCGCAGGGCATTGTGCTGCTGCTGGCCGTTGCCATGCTGGCGCGGCAGAACCAGATCGTGCTGCCGCAGCTCAGCGTGCTAGGCTTTGCCGACAGCGAATTTGCCGACCGCAAGCTCGTCCGCGCCGAGGCAGAGACCATCTGCACTTACCTGCAGCCCGATGATCGCGTGTTCTATGTCAGCCAGGGCGACAACGGCGAGGGATGGTTCAGCGCCGTGTTTGATTTTTACCCGGTGTTGGTGGATTATTCCGGTGTCGTGTCCGAGATGATCGGCGGCGGCGGAACGCTGGGCCTGCCGGAACTCAAGCCTGATGAGGGCGTAAAAGCCACCTATTATCACGCTTTTACAGCGGATGAACTGGATGCGATCGTGCGCGGCAACGGCTGCACGGTGCTGTACCTCCAAAAAATCGACGATATTTTTGTGCAAAGTTACAGCGACCTGTTCACGGACAAGCTGGCCGCTGCCCAGGCAGGGGAGACCATCCTCTACCGCGTGACCGATGCGGGCTATGCCCCGGTGGAAATGCAAGGGGGTGCCGCATGAAAAAGTTGAAAACTTTCTTCGCCAGGCGTGGCGCGGTGCCTGCCGCCTGTTATATTCTGGCGCTGGCCGTCTGGCTGGTGCTGGGCCTGGTCCATGCGGGCAGCGATGCCCTGGCCAAAGCCCAGGGGCGCATGACCGAGCAAGTCATCCCGGTGCAAGACTGGCAGCTAGTGGGTCTGGAAACCACCGACACGGAAGCAGATACCATCACCCTGACCACCACCAACGGCGACCCGCAGATGATTTTGGAGGATGTCTCGGGGCAGGTGGTGCGGACCCTGAGTTATACGGTCACGTTTGACGACGATGCCCGCGAGATGTGCCTGTATTACACCACAAAAGTGGGCGAGGATTACAGCCAGGATCGCCGCGTGTTCCCGCAAAATCTGGGCAGCGGCCAGTACCTGTACACGCTGCCCCGCACGACCATTGTGGCATTGCGGCTGGACCCCTGCAGCCCGGACGAGAACAAGACGGTCGACCTGACCTTTGCCCCGGCAACATTGACTTTAAACGCCGTTTCGACTCTGCCCGCCTGGTGGCAGTACCTGGTCCCCACCTGGTACCAAGCTTTCTGCCTAATCCTTTACCCCGCCTTGTGCGCGGCGGCGGTATCCTGGTTGCGCAGTCTTGTCCTTTTTCTTGAAAGAAAAGGAACCAAAAGAACTTTAAATTAAAAATGGGAGATACGGTCGCAGACCGTATCTCCCATTTTTGTTTAGAGTTTCTTCGGTTCCTTCTTTGCAAAGAAAGAACAAAGCTGTGCCATCAGGTCACCTTCAACGCGCGCTGGATGCGGTAGATGAGGTAGCGGAACAGGCCGACAATTAGGCTGCACTCGACCCAAATGTAATTGGGCAGGTTTTTCCAATAAAACTTCGGCTTGTTCAGCTTCGGCAGGGCCACCCACGCTTCATAGAACCCCTTTGCATAATCATTGCCAAACCCACGGAACCGGAACATGACAACTTTCAGCAAATACCCCAGCACCATCGGGATCAGGTTCAGCAGCATCATCAGCAGCGGCTGGTTCTTGTAAGGCAGCAAAATGCTGTTTCGTCCGCTCTGGATGCTCTTGAACGGATTGTACCGCACCGCGCCCGTTGTGGCTCCGCAGATGTGTCGGCACCGCGCCGTTGGGCAATAGACGTTCTTGTACCCGAAATTGTTCGCGCGCCAACTCAGGTCTACATCCTCATAGTAGGCGAAAAACAATTCGTCAAAAACGCCGATTTTATCCAAAATGGATTTTCTGTACAGCGCTGCACCGCCGCATGCACTGAACACACGGCAGGGCTTTGTGTAATGGTTGGCCTTCAGGCCATCGCCGCGCTTGCAGGCAAAACCCAGAATGGTGACGTAATCGCCCGCATCGTCGGCCAGTTCCGGCTCGTAAAAGCGCAGCATCAGGCTGCTGACGGCGAAGATCTTGGGGTCGGTCTCGGCGGTGCGCAAAAGTTCGGCTAACCAGGTCGGCTCGGCAAAAGCATCGTTGTTGAACAGGGCCATGTACTCGCCCTTGGCAATGGCGATGCCCTGGTTGACGGCATGGGAAAAACCGGTGTTCTCGGCGTTTTCAATCAGGGTGTAGCGGTCGCGGCCGCAATAGCTGCGGGCGATCTCCAGGCTTTCATCGGTGGAGCCGTTGTCAATGACGATCAGCTCAAAATCCTGCTCAGTCTGGGCCCAGATGGACTCGATGGAATCACGCAGCCAGCCTGCACCGTTCAGGTTCGGGATAATGACACTTGCTTTCATGCGGCCTCCTTAGCGCAGGACGTAGTACAGGCTGTGGGAAACAGTGGTCAGACCCAGTGCTCCCAGCAGTAACAGCAGGGAAATCACAGCCGCAATGATGAGTGTGCGGACCAGATAGGCGCGGGCCAGGCGTTGGCGGGCGCTGTCCGGGCTGCCGGCAAAACTCCACACCAGCATCATGATAAAGCCCACCAGCGGGATGTCAAAGACGACCAGTGTGCCCAAGGTGCTGCCAAAGCCCAGGGCTGGGACATCCTGCTCCTGGGGCTCCTCGGCCGGATGATACTGCGGGGCGGCCGGGGCACCGGGGGCTGTTGCTGCAGGGGCGGGCTGAACATGGGCAACGCCGCATTTGGGGCAGCAAGCCTCGCCGGGGTGGGCCAGACGGCCGCAGTTTTTGCAAAAGTACATAACGTCCTCTTTCGTTAAAATGCCAGATTACGGTCCAGCTGGGTGTTCAGGATAATCTGGGTGTTGGTGGAACCCATCTTCTGCATCTTGGTCAGCAGATGTTCCAGTGCGTCAATGTCGGTGCAACTTACCTTAATAATAAAGTTGTAGCTGCCCGTCACGCGGAAGCACTGCAAAACCTGGGGCTCTTGCTCGATCATCGCCAGGAAGCTGGCGCGGGTGGTGGCATCCACCAGCACGGAAATCAGCGCCTCGACACGGGCGGGGGCACCGGGGTTGCGCAGCACTACCGTGTAGCCGCCGATGATGCCCTCCTGCTCCAGCCGATGGATGCGGCTGGACACGGCCGGGCTGGTCAAACTGACCTTTTGGGCAATATCTTTAACGGGCATACGTGCATTTTCAGATAACAGCTGTACGATTTTATGGTCTAGATCGTCCATGGAATGACTCTCCTTACAAAGCTTTGTATAATGCATACAAAAAAATAAAATGAAGAAAAGTGCCGTTGTGCGGTTTGACAAAACAGGAAAAGTGTGATTTTTGCGCCGGCAACTAAATATAATTAAGCATTTACCGATTTATTATAATGTTTTTAAAAACAAATTGCAAGGGGGACGTTTGACAAATTAAGAAAAAAGGCTATAATAATAACTGTAATCAATCAAGCAACGCATCAATTGGGATGCATAAAATTACGACATTCACTGACCTTTATATACTTTCCCACCCCTCTATGCACAAAAGCCCGCAGATTTTCTGCGGGCTTTTGTGCTTGTGTGAGTAAAAGCGGGCAAGCCCCCTCCCTACAGGACCAATTTGCAAAGGGTTTTGGCCCGGCGGGGACAATGTGGAGAAGGACCAAAAGCGTTAAGAAAAATACAGCACTCTTTTGGTCACAAAAGAGTAGGCATAGTGGCAGCCGCCCACAATAAAAGTCCCTGCCGCAAGGTGGGCAGGGCGATCAGCAACCAATTCAAACAAACATCTCCGCGCTTCTCGGCGGCAGCTTCGGCACCGCAGGCAAGGGTGCAGCGGCAGCCCGCCAGGCGGCAGGGGATACCCCAACCTCCCGTTTGAACACCCGGCATAGATAGTTCGCACCGGAAAACCCCGTCATCCCGGCGATCATCTCCAGATTGTACTCGTCACTCAACAGCAGCGCTTTCACGGCTTCGATGCGCACATTGGTCAGATACTTGCCCGGCGGCACACCGACCTCCTGCTTGAACACCCGCACCAGATGGCTTTTCGTCACGCCCAGTTGCTCGCTCAATTCCTCCACGCCGTACAGCGCCATGTAATTCTGCCGGATGGCCGCCACCGCCTCGGCCACCAACGGCGGCAGAGGACGGGCGGTCTCATCGGCTTTGCCCAAGGCGCATAGCAGGCTGTAGGCTATTGCCGCACTGCCGCCGCTGTGTAGCTGGGCGATCAGCTCCGCTGCGCCAGGGCAGGCCGCACCGTCTGCCCAGCGGGCTGCGCCCATGCTTAATAGATAAGCATCCGCGCACAGGCCGGTCAGGCGCACGGCGACCAGATGGCAGTCGGTCTGCGGGGTCAGCACCAGCGGGGATGGCCCCAACAGTATATCGCCACTCTGCCCTGGCCGGGCCAGGCCCTCCAGCAGGCATTCCCCGCGGGAAAGCAGCGCCGCCCACAGGCCCGCACCGTCCAGCGTAAGAAGGGAGGTGCCGTCCAGTTCGCGGGTCTCGGCAGCGGCGGAATAAATTTCCGGGTCAAATATCAATTTCGACACCTCCATATCAATAAAATGCTATTTTCAAACCAATTGTAACCTGTTATTATAGTCTTGTCAAGAAAAACAGCCCCCTCTACCCGGGCTGCAAACCACTGTATATAACTGGAGGATACGTATTATGGCTTCCATTAGCTGCCGTCACGTTAAGAAAGTTTACCCCGGCAACGTTGTTGCTGTTCCCGATTTCAGCCTTGAGATCGCTGATAAGGAATTTATCGTTTTCGTCGGTCCTTCCGGCTGCGGTAAGTCCACCACCCTGCGTATGATCGCTGGCCTGGAGGAGATCTCCGGTGGCGAGATGTACATCGGCGACCGCCTGATCAACGATGTTCCTCCGAAAGACCGCGACATTGCCATGGTGTTCCAGAACTACGCTCTGTACCCGCACATGACCGTGTACAAGAACATGGCATTCGGCCTGGAACTGCGCAAGATGCCCAAGGACGAGATCGACAAGCGCGTCCGCGAGGCTGCTAAAATCCTGGAGATTGAGCACCTGCTCGACCGTAAGCCGAAGGCTCTGTCCGGTGGTCAGCGCCAGCGTGTTGCCCTAGGTCGCGCTATGGTTCGTAACCCGGCCGTCTTCCTGCTCGATGAGCCTCTGTCCAACCTGGATGCTAAGCTGCGTACCAGCATGCGTACCGAGATCATCAAGCTGCACAAGAAGCTGGCTACCACCTTCATCTACGTTACCCATGACCAGACCGAGGCCATGACCATGGGCGACCGCATCGTCGTCATGAAGGACGGCCTGATCCAGCAGGTCGATACCCCGCAGAACCTGTACGATTATCCCTGCAACATCTTCGTCGCAGGCTTCATCGGCAGCCCGCAGATGAACTTCCTGGATGGCACTCTGAAGAAGACTGGCGACCAGTTCGTTGTTGATCTGGCTGGTACCGACATTCCTCTGCCCAAGGAAAAGACCGCCGATGGCAAGCTGGACGCTTACGTTGGCAAGACCCTGAAGGTCGGTATCCGCCCTGAGGACATTAAGGACGATGAGGAGTTCCTGCAGAAGCATCCCAACAGCCACATCTCTGCTGAGGTTGAAGTTTCCGAGCTGATGGGCGCTGAGATCTACCTGTACCTGACCTACCAGGGCCAGAACCTGATGGCTCGTGTGGCTCCCACCTCCAAGTCTCGCCGCGGTGACAAGATCGTGGTTGCCATGGATACCAACAAGATCCATCTGTTCGACCCTGAGACCGAACTGACCCTGCTCAACTAATTCCTGTAAACTTTATAAAGCGGCTCCGTTCTGGCGGGGCCGCTTTTTTCAGATCGTATAAATTCTCCAAAGGGGGACATCCTAATGCACATCACAGATTACCTGCAGCCCTGCTGCGTGGCGCTGCGCCAACAGGCGGACTCTCTGCCTGCGGCGATCCACCAACTGGTGGAATTGGTGCAAAAAAGCGGCTGCCTGACCGATGCCGCACAGTTTGAACAGGATGTCCTGGAACGTGAAAAAATGGGCGGCATCTGCATGGGGCGCGGGCTGGCTATTCCCCACGCCAAAAGCGCGGGCGCGGCCCGTGCCGAACTGGCCGCCTTGACGCTGGACCCGCCGCTGCCCTGCGATACGCCGGACGGCGAACCGGTGCGGCTGCTGTTTTTGATCGCAGCACCGGCCGATGCCAATGACCTGCACGTGCAGATGCTGGCGGGGCTGGCTACCCTGCTGCTGGATGAAGAAGTCTGCCGGCAGATGCTGGATGCCCCTACGCCAACGGCTTTTTGCAGCCTGATCGCCCGGCATGAGGAACCCGACCTGCCGCCGGCGGAGGATGCCCCCACCGCCGAGACCCCGCCGCAGCCGGCCCAGTACCGGCTGCTGGCGGTGACGGCCTGCCCTATGGGCGTGGCCCACACTTACCTGGCGGCCGAAGCCCTGCGCAAAGCAGCGCAGGAGCGGGGCGTGACCATCAAAGTGGAGACCAACGGCGCGGTGGGCGTGAACGATGAACTGGAAAGTGATGAGATCGCCGCTGCAGACTGCATCATCATCGCCGCCGATAAGGGCGTGTCGATGGCGCGGTTTGTGGGCAAGCGGCTGGTGGCGGTCTCAGCCGGTGACGCGGTGCGCAACGCCGATGCCGTGCTGGATAAGGCACTGAACAGCAAGATCCCCGTCTATCGCGGCGGCAACGCTTTCCGCACAAGCGACTGGCGGGAACTGGGCCGCGAAATTTACCGCCATCTGATGAACGGCATCTCCCACATGATCCCCTTTGTGGTGGTGGGCGGTATTATGATCGCCCTGTCGCTGCTTTTGGCGCAGGTTGGTCTGCCGCAAAAATATTGCGACCTGCTGAACAATATCGGCAAAGAGGCGTTCGTGCTGATCTACCCGGTGCTGGCGGCGTTCATCGCGGTCAGCATCGGCGGCTCTCCGGCGTTCATGCCGGGCCTGATGGGCGGCTACATGGCCCAGCTGGGCACCACGGCGGGCAATAAGCTTAGCTGGGTGTCCTCCGGGTTCTGGGGGGCGCTGATCGCCGGTTTTGCGGTTGGCTTGCTGGTGCGCTTTTTGAACTGGCTGGGCAAAAAAATGCCGGAAAACCTGCAGCAGATGCGCAGCAGTCTTTTGACACCGCTGTGTAGTCTGCTGGGCATTGCGGCGTTGATGGCACTGGTGGTCAACCCGCCGCTGGGCCGCTTTAACCAAAAGCTGTACCGCGCACTGGACACGATGCGCGGCGGCAGCCGTCTGACAGTGGGCGCGGTGCTGGGGGCCCTGATGGCTACCGACTATGGCGGGCCGATCAATAAGGCTGCCTACCTGACGGGGACGCTGGCGTTGGTCAGTGACCAGCTGGATATTATGGCGGCGGTCATGATCGGCGGTATGGTGCCGCCTATCGGTGTGGCGCTGGCCTGCCTGCTGTTCCCGCACCGCTTTACCAAGGAGGAACGCCGCACCGCACCGCAGAACCTGCTGATGGGTGCGTCTTTCGTCACCGAAGGTGCGCTGCCTTTTGCGCTGCGTGACCCGCTGCGCGTGGTGCCCGCCTGTATGGCAGGCAGCGGCCTGGCCGGTTTGCTGGCCGTACTGTTTGGCTGCCGCTGCCCGGCCCCCCACGGCGGATTGTTCCTGATCGCCGTGATCGATAACCCGCTGGGCTTTTTTGTAGCTTTGCTGTGCGGCAGTTTGTTGACCGCCTTCATCATGGGTGCGCTGAAAAAACCGGTGAAAGGGTAAATATTTGCAAACAAAAGGGATGTGCTATATCCGGCGCATCCCCTTGTTTTATTCCACCACTTCGCACCCGGGGAAATAATAGATCAAAATTTTCCACCAATCGGCACCGCCTTCGGCCATGGATTGGGCACCGTGCTGGCTCAGGCCCACGCAATGGCCGTAACCGTGGGTGGTAAAGGTGAATTCGCCATCCGCATACTGAACGGTAAAACGGGTGAACCGCAGGGACAGTGCTCGCCGCAGCCGTGTGCCGAAAAATCCCCTGCCACAAATGGGCATCGCCGCCACATACCCGGCATCGTCCGTCAGTGCGACATCCGGGGCAGAGGTATCATTTTAGCTGCTATCAGGCGGCAAAGGCACGGACGCTGCTAGCAGGGTAAAGGCAAAAACGGCAAGAGACGATTTTTCGTAGATGGGGCACTCCATACTTGCAATTTAATGCGCGGGGCGGTAAAATGTTCTTTACTAGCGCTTGTACATTCTATGAAACAAGCCTGCCATCTTATGAAACAACGGGGGGACCCATGCAAAATAAACGATTTTATGCGGTTCTTGTGCTGGCGGTCGGTGTTGTGCTGGCGGCACTGCACGTAGCGGACCTGCTGCAGTGGATGGATGCTTCCACTGGCTTTGCGCTGCAGGGCTCGGTGTGGGTGCGGTATTTGCCCTGGCTGGCAGCGCTGGCGCTGCCCTACCTGTCTGCCCGGCGGATGGCAGCCCAGCCTGTGGAGTTGGCCGATACCAACCTGCCTTTAGGCTGCTGCATGCTGACCACCGGTGTGCTGCTGCTGGGCAGCGGCCTGCTGGCGATCCCCTCGGCCCAGATGATCTCCGCCTATCCGGAACTATACGCCACGACTCCGGCCTGGACCGGCTGGGCGGATGTCATCACCCCGGTGCTGGCCGGTGTGTGGCTGCTGGCGTACGGCTGGCGCGCTCTGACAGGCTTCGGTGTGCGCCGCCAGAAATTGGGTAGTGCGCTGCCCGGCCTGGTGCTGCCACTGGCGTTCTTGTGGCGGCTGGTGTGGCAGTTCCAGTTCGTGCCCGCCTCGCTGGGGCGCATCCCCTGCACGTTGCGGGTGCTCAGCGCGGTAGCCGCGCTGCTGTTTGCGGTGGTGCTGCTCAAGGTGTTTTTAACGCCGGGCCTGCCCTGCGGCCATACGCTGTTTGCCGCCGGGGCTGGGTGCTTCTTGCTGTGTACCTGCATTGAGCTGCCCCAAATGCTGTTTGAGGCCTGCAACGGCATGCTGGCCCTGACCGACCTGCTGACCGGCCTGGCGATAGGCATATTTGGCCTGTGCGGCCTGGCCTGCACCTGGGCCGCCGCCGGGGAAGAAACGGAATAAGTATTAGAAATGGGAAAACCCGCGCTCTTGGCATTGCCCAAAAGCGCGGGTTTTGTTGGATGGCTTTAGCAAAGTAAAAACCCCAGCTCTGCTGGGGAGAGTAAAAAGATTATATAGTGAAAAGACCTTCTGGTATAATGAAAGTGCGGTCGGCCAA
>CAVAGJ010000039.1:0-27470 GCA_963588145.1 Coriobacteriaceae bacterium | reverse complement strand
CCCTAAACAGGTTTTATCTTCTTTTTCTCTGTAACTCTTCATTGACAAACCTACAGCGCGGTTCCCCCCGGCAAGATTTGCCCCTTGCGCCCGGGGCATAAATGCGTTATAATAATTCTACTATTGTGTGAGATTATGCCCCAAGGGGAGACCCCCGTGGGATGGGCGGCGCACACGGAATACAAAACAAGGAGTTGTAACGATGAAAGGTATTATCCTTGCCGGCGGCGCCGGCACCCGGCTTTACCCGCTGACGATGGTCACCTCCAAGCAGCTGCTGCCCGTTTACGACAAACCGATGATTTATTACCCTCTGTCGACCCTGATGCTGGCTGGCATCCAGGACATCCTGATCATCTCCACCCCTACTGACACCCCGCGTTTTGAGGCTCTGCTGGGGGATGGCAGCCAGTACGGCCTGCACCTGCAGTACAAGGTGCAGCCCAGCCCGGACGGCCTGGCACAGGCGTTTATTCTGGGCGAGGACTTCATCGGCGATGACTGCTGCGCTATGGTTTTGGGCGATAACATCTTCTATGGTGCCGGTTTCTCCAAGCGGCTCAAGGGCGCTGCAGCCAACGCTGCCGCCGGCCGCAGCACCGTGTTCGGCTACTTTGTCAACGACCCCGAGCGTTTCGGCGTTGTCGCCTTTGATAAGGACGGTCACGCCACCTCTATTGAGGAAAAGCCCGCCGAGCCCAAGAGCAACTACGCCGTCACCGGCCTGTACTTCTATAACAAGGACGTTGTCAAGATGGCCAAGCAGGTCAAGCCCAGCGCCCGCGGCGAGCTGGAGATCACCACCCTGAACCAGATGTACCTGGACGAGGGCAAGCTGGATGTGCAGCTGCTGGGCCGTGGTTACGCCTGGCTGGACACCGGCACGATGGATTCTCTGGTAGAGGCTGCCACCTTTGTGCAGACTGTTGAGCAGCGCCAGGGCATCAAGATCTCAGCCCCTGAGGAGATCGCCTACAAATACGGCTGGATCACCAAGGAAAAGCTTCTGGAAAGCGCCGCCCGCTACGGTAAGAGCCCCTACGGCCAGCATCTGAAGAACGTGGCCGATGACAAGCTGCAGTACTAAGCGCAGAACAGGGGAGTTACCATGAAGATTTTAATTACCGGCTGCCGCGGTCAGCTGGGCACTGAGCTGCAAAAGCAGCTGACTGCCGAAAGCTGCGTCCTCGGCCCGCTGCCTGAGCGGCTGCGCAAGGCTACCGTCATCCCTGTGGATGTGGACGAGCTGGACATTACCGACCGCGAGGCTACCATCAACTATATCCGCCGCCACCAACCTGAGACCGTCATCAACTGCGCGGCTTTCACCAACGTGGACGGCTGCGAGACCTCCCGCGATGCGGCCTACAAGGTCAATGCCCTGGGTCCCCGCAACCTGGCCCTGGCCTGCGAGAAGGTCAACGCCCGCCTGATCCATGTTTCTACCGACTATGTGTTCCCCGGTGTTGCCAACGGCGGCATCGCTTTGGACGAGTGTGCTGTGCCCGCGCCCATCTCGGCCTACGGCCAGACTAAGCTGCTGGGCGAGCAGTATGTCGAGCGGTTCTGCCGACGTCACTTCATTGTGCGCACCGCCTGGCTGTACAGCTACTACGGCAAAAACTTTGTCAAGACCATGGTCCGCCTGGGCAAGACCCATGACGAGATTACCGTAGTTAACGACCAGCTGGGCAACCCCACCAACGCGGTGGACCTGGCCTACCATATCCTGAAGCTGGCCGTCAGCCACGATTATGGCATCTATCACTGCACCGGCAATGGCATCTGCAGCTGGTATGATTTTGCTTCTGCCATCATGAAAGAAGCCGGCCTGCCCTGCAAGGTGAATCCCTGCACCAGCGCCGAATATGCCACCGCCAACCCCGCCAGCGCCAGCCGCCCCGCCTGGAGTGCCCTGGAAAACCGCATGTTGCGCTGCACCGTTGGCGATGAGATGCGCGACTGGCAGGATGCCTTACACGATTTCTTTGCGAACTGGAACGGAGAATTATAAATTATGAAAACCTATCTCGTTACCGGCTGTGCCGGTTTCATCGGCTCCAACTTTGTGCATTACATGCTGGAGAAGTACGAGGATATCCGCCTCATCAACCTGGACAAGCTGACCTACGCCGGCAACCTGGAAAATCTGCAGGACATCGAGGGCGATGCCCGCCACATCTTTGTGCAGGGCGATATCTGCGACAAGGCCCTAGTCACCGACCTGATTACCAAGTATGATCCCGATTACGTCATCAACTTTGCCGCCGAGAGCCATGTGGACCGCAGCATCAAGAATCCCGAAATTTTTGTCGAGAGCAATGTGTTGGGCACCGTGAACCTACTGCAGTGCTGCAAGGATGCCTGGTATGATGCCACCGCCAAGACCTGGAAAGAGGGCAAGAAGTACCTGCAGGTCTCTACCGATGAAGTCTACGGTGCCCTGGGTGCCGAGGGCTACTTCATGGAGACCACCCCGCTGTGCCCCCACAGCCCGTACTCTGCCTCCAAGGCCAGCGCTGATATGTTTGTCAAGGCATTCCACGATACCTACGGTATGCCGATGAACATCACCCGCTGCTCCAACAACTACGGCCCCTATCAGTTCCCCGAAAAGCTGATCCCGCTGCTTATCAACAACGCCAAGCAGCACAAGCAACTGCCCGTTTACGGCGATGGCATGCAGATCCGCGACTGGTTGTACGTTATGGACCACTGCAAGGCCATCGACATGGTTGCCAATGGCGGTAAGGACGGCGAGGTCTACAATGTGGGCGGTCACAACGAGCGCCCCAACATTTTCATCGTCAAGACCGTCATCGCCCAGCTGCATGACCGCCTGAAGGACGAGGGCATCAGCGAAGAACTCATCACCCACGTAGCTGACCGCCTGGGCCACGACCGCCGCTACGGCATTGACCCCACCAAGATTAAGGAAGATCTGGGCTGGTACCCCGAAACCCCATTTGAGAAGGGCATTGTGCTGACCATTGACTGGTACCTGGCACATCCCGACTGGATGGCCCATGTCACCAGCGGCGACTACCAGAAATACTACGAGCAGATGTACAAAAACAAGTAACCTCCCTGTGCATTTCTCATTCTCCCAAAGGAGCACATAATCCGAAATGGCAAATTATAAAGAAGAACATATCCGCAATAACCGCCGTCTGGCACGGCAGATCGTGGGCGGCGTGGCCTTGCTGCTGGCTGTCATTGGTCTGTTTACTGTGTTTGGCTGGGTGATCAGTGCGCTGCGCAGTGTGCTGGATGACTCCGACCGCCGCAAAGCCTACGAGGACCGCCTGTTTGGCATGGTCATGCTGGACCCGCTGGCGTTCAGCGATGTTTCCAGCGTAGACTCCGGCGTATTCAAGCAGGCCGCTATCTGGGGTACTGTCTACCAGGTGCAGAACAGCGGCGGCAGCCTGGATCAGTACGAGCGTGACCCCGACACCGGCTCGGCCATCATCCCCAAGCTGGAGATCGATGCCTACATTGCCAACCTGCTAGGGCCGGACTACACCGTGGACGATGGCAGTTTCAACACCGACGTGTTTTCCTATCATTATGACGAGGAAAAGCAGGGCTATCTGGTGCCCGTCACCAGCTCGGTAGCGCAGTACACGCCGGAAGTGGAGAAGATCTGGAAAGCGGACGGCAAGCAGTATGTGACCGTGGGTTACATCCCCACCGCCACGAACAACTCCTCTAACGGAGAACTTTCGCTGACCTCGCCTACCACCCCCACCAAATATATGGATTACGTCTTTACCCAGGGCAGCAACCACGAATGGTACCTGAGTGCCCTGCAGGAGAGTGAGATGAAGCCTGAAGCCACCGCCACCCCGACTCCCACGGCCAACGTGCCGCAGGATGCCCAGAGCATGGTGGAGAATCAGCTGAGCAATGCCATGGCGGATACCAGCACCGTACTGAATGATGAGGCAGCCTCGGATAGCACCAAGTATGTCCCCGATGACAGCGGGGACACCCCTGCCGAGGATGGCGGGGATGATACCGCTGCCAGCGAATCTGCCGCAGAGTAATTTCAAGAGCATGTGCCTTTTAGGTTACATGCTTTTTTATTTTGGGACAATGAAAAATTCTTGGCATTTCCCCTCCATCTATGCTATAATTATTTGTATATAGCACGATTGTAGAGGTGTATCATTATGGAAGAACTGCTTCGCATTTTGGAAAAAAACGCCCGTATGCCTATCGAGGATATCGCCGCCATGCTGGACAAGACCCCCACGGAGGTCGCCGCCATGATGGATGAAGCCGCTGCCAAGGGCTACATCCGCGGCTATGAGACCCTTATCGACTGGGAACAGGCCGGGGTCAACCTGGTCGAGGCTGTGATTGAGCTGCGCGTGACCCCCCACAAGGCCCGCGGCTTTGACGACATCGGCATGACCATCGCCCAGTTTGACGAGGTGGATACCGTGCTGCTGATGAGCGGCAGCTATGACCTGCAGGTCATCATCAAGGGCCGCAGCTTCCAGGAGATTGCCATCTTCGTGGCCAAGCGCCTGTCCCCGCTGGACGATGTGCTCTCTACCGCCACCAGCTTTGTGTTGCGCCCCTACAAGCGCGGCGGCCGCCTGTACCTGGCCGAAGAACCCGATGAAAGAGAGTGTACCGTCCTGTGATCAACTACGATGAACTGCTTGCGCCTGCCGCGAAATCCATGCGGCCCTCGGGCATCCGCAAGTTTTTTGACCTGGCAGCGGATATGCCCCACTGCATCTCTCTGGGTGTGGGCGAGCCGGACTTTAAAACCCCCTGGAGTGTGCGTGATGCCGGTATCCGCAGCCTGGAAGTAGGCCGTACCAAATACACTGCCAACGCCGGTTTAAAAGAACTGCGCGGTGAGATCTGCAGCTACCTGGCCCGTCGGTTCGAGATGCACTATAAAGAGGAAAACGTCCTGGTCACGGTCGGCGGCAGCGAGGCCATCGACCTGACCATCCGCGCTCTGGTACAGCCGGGGGATGAGGTCATCATCCCAGAGCCCTGCTTTGTCTGCTACGAGCCGATCACCCAACTGACCGGCGGTGTACCGATGCACATTGCCACCCGGGCCGAGGATCAGTTCCGCCTGACGGCTGACCAACTGCGGGCCGCTATCACACCCAAGACCAAGCTGCTGATTTTTCCGTATCCCAATAACCCCACCGGTGCTGTGATGAGTGCTGCTGAGATGGAGGAGATTGCCGCCGTCCTGCGGGAGACAAATATTGTCGTACTGTCGGATGAAATTTACTCCGAGTTGACCTATGGCCTCGACCGCCATGTGTCCATCGCCTCACTGCCTGGCATGGCCGAGCGCACCATCGTGGTCAACGGCTTCTCCAAATCCTACGCCATGACTGGCTGGCGGCTGGGCTACGCCGTGGGTCCTGCACCGCTCATTAAAGTGATGACAAAAATCCACCAAAGCTGCATTATGTCGGCCCCCACCACCAGCCAGTACGCCGCCATTACGGCACTGCGCCAGTGCGATGACCAGATCGAGATGATGCGGGACGAGTACAACCGCCGCCGCCGTTATGTGGTAAAATCGCTCAACGATATGGGGCTGACCTGCTTTGAGCCGCGGGGCGCGTTTTACGTGTTCCCGTCCATCCAGATTAGCGGTCTGACCAGCAGCGAATTCTGCGAGCAACTGCTGCGGGAAAAGGAAGTTGCCATCATCCCCGGCAGTGCCTTTGGTGCCAGTGGCGAAGGCTACGCCCGCATCAGCTATGCCTACAGTGTGGACCACCTGCAGATCGCGATGAAGCGTATCCGCGAATTTTTGCATAACCACGGATGGGAGAAGTGACCGCTATGTTAAAACATTCCGTCACCGCGCTGGCCCCAGCCAAGCTGAACCTTTCGCTGGACGTGGTGGGCACACTGCCAAACGGCTACCATGATCTGGACATGGTCATGCAGACCATCGACTTATACGAAAAAATCACACTGCGACGCAGCAATAATCTTTCGCTTTCGCTACCGGGCAGTTTTGTGCCGGCCAACGATAAAAACACCGCCATTAAGGCTGCCGTGGCGTTTTTTCGCTACACGGGGCTTTTGGCCGGCGTGGACATGACCATCTACAAGCGGGTGCCGGTGCGCGCCGGTATGGCGGGCGGCAGTGCCGATGCTGCAGGTGTGCTGGTTGGCTTGAATGAATTGTATGATGCCCACCTTTCGATGAGCGAATTGTGTGCCATCGGCGCGGGCATTGGTGCTGATGTGCCCTTTGCGCTGTTGGGCGGCACCTGCCGTGTGCGCGGCGTGGGCGATTTGATGAAAGCCCTGCCGCCCTGCCCGGACTGCTGGTTTGTAGTGGCGATGCCCAGCGTGGGTGTTTCCACCCCTGAAGCCTTTGCCCGGTATGACACGATGGGCAGCCCTGTCCATCCGGACTGCGAAGCCCAGGAGCAGGCCATCCGCAATGAGGACCTGCGCACCGTCTGCGCCACGGCAGGCAATGCGCTGGAACATTGCTCCGGCGCGGTGGAAACACCGTCTATCTGCGCCACTTTGCGAGACCACGGCGCCCTGACCGCCCAGATGACCGGCAGCGGTGCCGCCGTGTTTGGTATATTTGATGACGAGACCGCCGCCCGCAATGCCCTGACCGCCCTGCGCCCCAACTACAAACAGTGCTACCTTTGCCGCCCCACCCACGGTGGGCCGAGGGTCACGGTGCGCCGCCCGATGCTTGAGAAAAACAGTTGATTCAAATGCTCCCTTTTCGCCTATACTACCCGCGAAAGGGGAGAACTTGTATTCTGAAAAAACTGGCAAAAAGGCGCCGCGCGCTGGAACTTGGCTTTGCGCTGGAGTTGGCACTCACGGTTTCACTTACGGCTTTCGCCGCCCACCGCCGCCAGGTGGTCGACCGCGTCTGCTCCGACACAGTGCGTCTGCACATTTTGGCCAACAACGATACATTAGAGGATCAGCTGGTTCTGCGCGTTGTACCCTGCACTCTGTGTCTCCGGCTCCCAGGCCGAATACCCCCAGGCGGAAAACGCCCTTGTGTTTGGTAAGTATGAGGTTCGGCTGGCGGTGGTGGATACGGCAAAAAATTAGATTCAATCGTAAAAAAGGAACACCCCATGCTCACATTCATCTTAGGCCCCTCCGGCAGCGGGAAATCGCGGCGGATGCTGGGCGAACTGCGTGTCCGCGCCGAAAACAGCCAGCGCAGTCTGCTCATCGTGCCGGAACAATTCACTTCCTCCACCGAGGGGACGCTCTACCACATTTTGGGCGACAGCCTGTCCGCCTACGTGGAAAGCTACTCCTTTACCTCGCTGGCGGAAGCACTGCTGCGCCGTTATGGCGGTGCGGCCGTGGAAACCTTGAGCGAAGCAGGCCGCGCCCTGCTGGTGCGCCGTGCGGCAGACAGTCTGCTGGATAAGGTCGTCTACTACAATCGCCAGCGCCGCAGTGCCGCCTTTTGTGAAAAAGCCGCTCAGACCATTGAGGAACTGAAAAGTGCGGGCATCACCCCCGACCAGCTGGCCGCCTACGCCCGTCTGCCGGGGGCCGATCGGGAAAAGCTGGAAGAGCTTTCGCTGATCTATGGCTCCTACGAGGCCCAGCTGGCCCAGACCGCCATGGACCCCGGCGACCGCCAGCAGCTGGCGGCCCAGATGCTGGATGCCAACTTTTTTGCTGGCCGAGCCGTGTACATGGATGAGTTTGATACTTTCAACGCGCCCAAGCGCGCCCTGCTGGCCGCCATGCTGCCGGTGGCGGATGTAACCGTATACCTGTGCTGCGATGGCGAGCAGGACACCGCCGGGGGCATGGGGCTGTTCAGCGGCGTACAGCGGGTCATCACCAGCCTGAAACGCATGGCCGCCGATGCCAACGTGCCCACTCACACGGTCGTTCTGGCCGAGGACAAGCGCCACGCGGGTACTCCCGCGCTGACCGAGCTGAACCTGCTGCTGACTGACCCCACCTACACACCAGACTGCACGGTGGATCCCGCCAACCCGGCCATCGTCTGCCATGCCGCCGCCAGCCGCCAGGCCGAGGCCAAGGCCGTGGCCGCCGCCATCGCCGCCCGTGCCCGCGCCGGGGTACCCTACAGCCGCATGGCGGTCATTTGCCGTGACACCGCCGGATATTTGGGGGCATTGCGGTACGAATTCCGTTTGCAGGGCATTCCGCTGTTCTGTGACGAAGCCACCACACCGGAAAATACTGCCCCCGCCCGCGCCGTGCATGCCGCGCTGGATCTGGCTCGTGGCGGTGTTTCCAGCCGCAGCCTTTTGCGTTTGCTGAAAACCGGCCTTGTGAACCTGCCGGAACCCCAGCAATGCGCCCTGGAAAACTACGCCTACACCTGGCCGTTGCGCGCCGCTGACTGGCGCGAACCGTTTACCCGCAGCGCCGCTGGGTACGCAGGCACCGATAAAGAGCAGGACCGCCAGACCCTGGCCGATGCCGAAACCTCCCGCGCCTTTATCATGGAGCGGATCGCGGACTTTCTGCCCCACACCAAAAACGCCGGGGCCGCCGCGCTGACCAAGCAACTGTACCTGTTTTTGCAGGCCCTGGGGGCCGAGGATACCCTCAACGCCCTGGCCGAAACCCTGCGCACCCAGGGCCGCCTGCCCGAAGCTGACGAAGTACTGCGGGAGTGGAACGTGGTCATGGGGTTGCTGAACCAGCTGGCCCTGCTGCTGGGGAACGAAGTGCTCACCCCCGCCGACTACGCCGAACTGTTCACTCTGCTGCTGCGCACCACCGACATGGGGCACATCCCCCAAAGCCTGGACAGCGTGATTTTAACCACCGCTGGCCGCATGCGCCTGCCGGAGACCGATGCTGTGTTTGTGGTGGGCCTGTTGGAAGGCGAATTTCCCCAAACGCCCGGTGACCAGGGCCTTTTGACCCACGCCGACCGTGACCTGATGATCCACCAGGGGGCCGAACTGCCCGACTGTTTCGAAAACAAAGTGCTACGTGAGGGCATCTGCTTTTACAAGGCCCTTACGGTGTCGCAGCGGTTCTTGTGGCTCAGCTGGCCCGGCGCTGCCCATGCCGAGGATACCGACCCTGCTAGCGCCGCGCTGGTCCCGGTGCTGAACCTGCTACAAGTGCCCTTTGTGCAGCCCACCGCCGCCGAACTTGCCGCCACCCCCGCCGCCGCGCTGGATGTGCTGGGTGTACTGACCCAGGACCCGGCCCAGAGTGCCGCCGGAGCCGCTGTACGCACTGCGCTGGACGAAGCCGAAAAGACCGGCGAACTTTCCGCCGGGTACACTGCTGTGGTACGCATTGCCCAGGACGATCCCGACATCCCCACCAAAGTGCAGAACACCGCCGCGCTGGAAAAGCTGCTGGGGCGGGAACTGCGCATCAGCCCCACCCGGTTTGAAAAGTACCAGACCTGCCCCTTTGGCTACTTTTTGCAGTACATTCTGCGGGCCGCGCCGCGCCAAAAGGCCGAGCTGGCCCCCAACATCAGCGGTACGCTGACCCACTGGGTGCTGGAAAATGCCCTGCGCCGCCAGGGTTCCAAGTTTAAGGACCTAACACCTGAAGAACTGCAGGCGTTGGTGGACAGCCTGGTGGACGAATATGTCGCCGCTAACCTGCCCGGCGCTACCGTACGCATGCAATATCTGGTGGAGCGCATCCGTCGCAATCTTGTGAACCTGCTGGGGTTCATCCAGCGGGATTTGCGCCAGTCGGGCTTTCAGCCTGTGGCATTTGAGCTACGCATCGATGACCGCCCCGGCGATGACCCCGATGCTCCGCACATCGAGCCGGTGCGGCTGGAGGATGGGGCAGGGCACACCATCCGCGTGGTGGGCACAGTGGACCGTGTGGATGCTATGCCGCTGCCCAGCGATGGCCGCACCTACCTGCGGGTGGTGGACTACAAGACCGGCGGCAAGGATTTCCAGCTAAAAGAAGTCTACTGCGGGCTGGACTGCCAGATGCTTTTGTACCTGTTTACGCTGGAGCGCAACGGCGGTTCGCTGTTCCCGGCCCCGGCCGCCGCTGGCGTGGAATACCTGCTGGCTGACCCCGCGCCCGAAAGCGTACCCCGGCAGGAAGTAACTGGCGAGGAGGCCGACCTGCAGCCCACCTACCCGCTAAACGGCCTACTTTTGGATAACGAGAGCATCTACCGCGCCATGGACACCAAGGGGACAGGGGAGTTTGTGCCCCTAAATTTCAGCGCCAAGACCGGGCGCATCACCAACAGCAAAGGGCGGCTGGCTAATGAAGCCAAGCTGGGCCGCATCCGTGATCACCTGGACTGGTTACTGACCCAAATGGCGCAAAACCTGTACAGCGGCAAGATCGATGCCATGCCTCTGTGCTCCGGCTCCCGCAGCCCCTGCATTTACTGCGAGTTCCGCCTGGCCTGCCGCCACCGGGATGGTGAGCACGAACGCACTCCTGCCGTGCCCGATGAACCTTTTGAAGAATGACGAGAACGAGGAAGCTGGCCTATGCCTGAATCTGCCAAGATACAATTTACCCCCGCCCAGTCAGCGGCCATCACGGCCCGGGGCGGCAGCCTGCTGGTGTCAGCAGCCGCCGGTTCCGGCAAGACCCGTGTGCTGGTAGAGCGGGTGGTGGGGCTTATCACCGACCCGGTCCACCCCGTGGAGGCCGACAGCCTGCTCATCATGACCTTTACCAACGCGGCCGCCGCCAAGCTGCGGGCAGACATCACCACCCGCCTGGCCGAGGAAGTGCGCGCCCACCCTGGGGACATGCGCCTGCGCCGTCAGCAGCTTTTGTTGCAGCGGGCAGCCATCGGCACTGTAGATGCCTTCTGCCTGCATTTTGTGCAGCAGCATTTTGCCGCACTGGATGTCCCTCCGGATTTTGTCACCGCCGAAGAAGCCGAGTTGGCTCGCATCGAACAGGAGACGCTTTCCGCCATTTTGGAAACCGCCTACACCGATGCAGACTTCCGTGCCTTTGCAGACCTGTACGACCGGGGCCGCACCGACAACACCGCCGGCAACGCCGTGCTGGAACTGTACCATTTCAGCCGCGCCTTGCCCCACCCCGCCGAGGCATTACAGCAATTCGCCGCCATGTGGCAGCTGGATGCTCCACCCCAGGATACCCCTTGGGGGCAAAATTTGTTGGCGATCTCCTGCCAGCGCGCCCAGGGTGCCCGCATCCTTTTGCAGGCCGCAGCCAGCACCGCTGCCAAGGACGAAGCCGCCGACTTTGCCTACACCGCCGTTTTGCAGGAGGATGTCGACCGCGTGACCTGGCTGTGCCAAGTGCTGGAAACCGGCGACTGGGATAAGTCCGTAACCGCGCTGGGCGAGTTCGATACTGCCTGGCGGCGCACCGGGCGCATCAAGGGCGGCAAGGATGCCAATCCCTGCGCCTTTGCGGCCAGCGAACTGCGCGCCCGCGCCAAAAAGCAGATTGAAAGCCTGCGCACCGACTTTTTGCTGTGTACCAGCGAGGAATACGCCACCGACCGCCGCCGTGCCGCGCCCCTAGTGGCCGCGCTGGTGCGGGTGACCCAGCAGTTTGCCGATGCCTGCTTTGCCGCCAAGTGCGAAGAAAAACTGCTGGACTACGCCGATTTCGAGCACTTGACGCTGGACCTGTTGCTGACACCCGACAACCAGCGCACACCGCTGTGCCGTACCGTCAGCAGCCGTTACTCCGCCGTATTGGTGGACGAGTACCAGGACACCAACGCCCTGCAGGATGCCATCTACTTTGCCCTGGCCCGGCCGGAGGGGGACAACCTGTTCTTCGTTGGCGACATCAAGCAGAGCATCTACCGATTCCGCCAGGCTGATCCGCAGGTGTTTGTGGATAAGCAATCCCGCTGGCAGCCCTACCCTCAGCCCGCACCGCAACCTGCCTCGCTGGCGCTGGATGCCAACTTCCGCAGCGCACCGGGGGTCATCGCAGGCATCAACTATCTGTTTGAGGTGTTCTTCTCTCAGGGCTTAGGCGGCGTTGCCTACGGCGACGGCCAGCGGCTTGTGGTAGGCAACAAAAGCACCGAGTATCACGGTTTTTGCGAGATCAATGTCATCGATGGGGCAGGAGCCGATGGCGATGCCGCCGCCATTGCCGCCCGCATCCGGGAGATGATGGCCGCAGGCTTTGCCGTGCGTAGCAAGGACGGGCAGCGCCCCTGCCGGTATGATGATTTTTGCATTTTGCTGCGCGGGCGCGGTGATTTTGCCGTGTATGAATCCGCCCTGCGTACTGCAGGCATTCCTGTGTTTGCCGATACAGCGGCGGACTTGCTGGACGAACCCCACATCCGCCCCTTTGCCGCGCTGCTGCGGGTCATCGACAACCCTGCCCAGGACATACCGCTGGCGGCGGTGCTGCTCAGCCCCCTGTTCCCGTATACGGCGGACGATCTAGTGACACTGCGCGGGGCCTGCCCCGGCGGCAGTTTGTATGGTGCCGTACTGGACGGCGGTCAGTCCCGGTTCGCGCTGTTTTTGGAGACGCTGACCGAATTCCGCCGTCTAGCCCGCACCCTACCGGTGGACGCTTTGTTAGAGGAACTTTTGGCGCGCACCGGGTACTTAGCCGCTGTAGGTGCCCTGCCCGAGGGGGCCCGCTGCCGGGAGGATTTGCAATCTTTCTGTGCCTGGGCAGCAACTGCCGGGCGCACCGGCCTGCCGGGAGTCATCCGCGCCATGGATGCCGCCCAGCAAAACGGCGGCCTGACCCAAAGCACCGGCGGGCAGACCCGGCCGGGCTGCGTCAGCATCATGACGGTACATCGCTCCAAGGGGTTGGAATTCCCGGTGGTCTTTGTGGCCAACACCTCCCACCAGTTCAACCAGAGCGATGCCATCCGCCCGGTGCTGACCCACAGCAAACTGGGCGTGGGGGTCATGCTGCGTGCGGGCAGCACCGCCAAGCGGTACAAAACGCTGCCCTACGCGGCGCTGGCCCAGGCCATCCGCACCGAAACGTTAAGCGAGGAAATGCGCGTTTTATACGTAGCGCTGACCCGCACCCAGGATGCACTCATTATTACGGTGCCGCTGAAAAATGCCGCCAGTTCGTTAAAGACTCCCGCCCTCTGCGCCCATGCCGAGGCTACCGGTCCCGAAGCCATGCAGGGCATGTCCAACTGGGCTGGCTGGCTTCTGACCGCCGCACTGCTGCACCCGAACAGTGACGCACTATGGGCCTATACCGGCCTGCTGCCCCACTACCTGCCCACCCGTGTGCCGCTTGCTATAAAGGTATTGCCCGCGCCCGAGGCCGCCCCTGCGCCGGAGCCTATCCCCTCGCCTGCACCGGACGTGGCCCTGCTAAACACTTTGCGCCAAAGCTTTGCCTGGCGCAGCCCCCGCGCCCCGCTGCAAAAGATCCCCGCCAAGGTCAGCGTCAGTGCCGTGGCCCACGCCGCACGGCCCGTGGCGCTGGAACGCCCCGCCTTTTTGCAAAAGACCGGCATGACTGGGGCCGAGCGCGGCACCGCCATCCACGCCTTTATGCAGAGCGTACCTTTTGACGGCCCCACCCCGGATCTGGATGCCGAGGTGCAGCGCCAGATCGAGGCCCGTTTGCTGGACCCGACCTTAGCCGACAAGCTGGACCTGGACCGTGTGCGCCCGTTTTTCGACAGCGCTGTCTGGCGGCGCATCCGCCATGCCAAGACCGTGCTGCGGGAGGAGCCGTTCATCACCGCCCTGCCCGCCGCGCAAATCACCTCCGAAGCGGGGGAGTGCGAGGCCGAAGTGCTAGTGCAGGGCATCGCCGACCTGATACTGGTCTACGATGACCATGCCGAAATTTTGGACTACAAGACTGACCGCAGCCGCGATGCTTTCTTTTATATAAAGGAATATGCCGCGCAGCTGCAGCTGTACCGCCACGCTTTTGCCCAACGTTTGGCCGTGCCAGTGACCAAACTGACCATCTACAGCTTTACTTTGGGGGAAGAGATCGACATTCCTCTCCAAGCAACGCAAAAAAAATTGTAAATTCTCTTGACGTAAACCCGCAGTTGTGGTACTATAGTAGCACCTCTTTTGCGGGTTTATTTTTTATGCCCATTTTCGCGGGCAGCCTGCAAGCGCGAGGGAGGCTTATTAACCGATAATGGAGGTGCCGAACAATGACTGTCAAGATCACCCTGGCTTGCACCGAGTGCAAGCAGCGCAACTACAACAAGGAGAAGAACAAGAAGAATTCTCCCGATCGTCTTGAGATGAAGAAGTATTGCCGTTTCTGCAAGAAGCATACCCTTCACCGCGAAACCAAGTGAGGATAGGAGCTTAGAGATGGCAGACAAAAAAGCGGCTAACGCCGCAGCCCAGGCTCAAAGCGACAAGACCAAGAAAACCTCGTTTTTTTGCAAGGTCAAGAACTTTTTCAAAGGCATCGGCAAGTATTTCAAAGATACTAAAGGCGAACTGAAAAAGGTCGTATGGCCCAGCAAGTCCGATGTCAAGACCAACACCATCACGGTTCTCGTGGTCGTGCTGATCGCAGCTGTCGTGCTGATCCTGCTGGATCTCATCTTCGGCGGCGCCATCCATCTGATGATCGGCGCCTGAGCGCTTTAAGCGGAGGCAAAGACCATGGCTGAACAAGCATCCTGGTATGTAGTCCATACCTATTCCGGTTACGAAAACAAAGTAGCCCAGGACCTGATGACGATGGTGGAGAACCGTCGCATACAGGACCTGATCTGCGATGTCAAGGTCCCCACCGAGACCGTCCTGGAAGAAGTCCTGGACAAGCGCGGTAACAAGACCGGCGAAAAAGAGGTGCAGCGCAAGCTGTATCCCGGTTATGTTTTCGTCAAAATGGTCATGAACGACAACACCTGGTACATCGTGCGCAATACCCGCGGCTGCACCGGTTTTGTCGGCCCTGAATCCAAGCCTGAGCCCCTGACCGAGGCTGAGGTTGCCAAGATGGGCGTTGAGACCACGGCCGAGCTTACGGTCGACTACAAGGTCGGCGATACGGTGGAGATTACCGCCGGCCCGATGGAAGGTTCCGTCGGCACAGTCGAGGAGATCGACATTCCTGCGCGCAAGGTGCGCGTAAAAATCACCATGTTTGGCCGCGAGCTGCCCGCAGAATTGGAGCTGCATCAGGTCAAACTGTTCTGATAAGCATCAGAACATCGCAATTTCCGGTAGAGACCGCGAACAGGCTTTTGCCTGGGGTACGGTTTTTATAGGGCGTACGGAGGTCGTACGCCCGTGGGAGGTCTGCACCGCAGGCCGCAACTCACCACAAAATTTGGAGGTGCAAGTATTATGGCACAGAAAATCACTGGCTACATCAAGCTGCAAATCCCCGCCGGCAAAGCAACTCCGGCTCCCCCTGTTGGTCCTGCCCTGGGTCAGAAGGGTGTCAACATCATGGCCTTCACCAAAGAGTTCAACGAGCGTACCAAGAACCAGATGGGCATGATCATCCCCGTTGTCATCACCGTTTACGCTGACCGCTCCTTCAGCTTCATCACCAAGACTCCTCCGGCTCCCGTTCTGATCAAGAAGGCTGCTGGTATCGACACTGCTTCCGGTGTGCCCAACAAGAACAAGGTTGGCTCCATCACGCTGGCACAGGCCGAGGAGATCGCCAAGACCAAGATGCCCGACCTGAACGCTGCTTCTCTGGAAGCTGCTGTCAGCATGATCAAGGGCACCGCCCGTAGCATGGGCGTTACCGTTGAGGGTTGAACAGGAGGGGAATAAGCAATGAAACACGGCAAGAAGTATACCGACGCTGCTAAGCTGATTGAGAGCAGCAAGACTTATGATCCTAGCGAGGCCCTGGAGCTGTGCTGCAAGACCGCTACCGCTAAGTTCGACGAGACCGTTGAGCTGCACGTCCGCCTGGGCGTTGACAGCCGCCATGCTGACCAGCAGGTCCGCGGCGCTGTTGTCCTGCCCAACGGCACCGGCAAGAACGTTCGCGTTATCGCCATCGCCAAGGGCGATGCCGCCAAGGCCGCTGAGGCTGCAGGTGCACAGGAGGTCGGCGATGATGAGCTGATTGCCAAGATCGCCGGCGGCTACCTGGACTTCGATGTCCTGGTTACCACCCCCGACATGATGGGCCGTGTTGGCCGTCTCGGTAAGGTCCTGGGCCCCCGTGGTCTGATGCCGAACCCGAAGGCCGGTACTGTTACCCCCGATGTTGGCAAGGCTGTTACCGATGCCAAGGCCGGTAAGATCGAGTACCGTCTGGACAAGCAGAACATCATCCATGTGCCCATCGGCAAGGCCTCTTTCGGCACTGAAAAGCTGATGACCAACCTGGACACCGTCCTGGATGCCATCGCTAAGGCTAAGCCCGCCGCTGCCAAGGGCCAGTACTTCAAGAGTGCAACCGTCGCTACCACCATGGGCCCCGGTGTCCGCGTTGCCACCAACAAGTACGGTGTCTAATTCAGTAAATTACTGAAAAAAGCTATTGACAAACGCACGTTCCTGTGCTATACTTGTTAAGCTGTTTTTAAGACAGCAGGTGCCGCAAGGCATAATGGGTGCAAACCCACCTGCCGAGAAACGTGCGTTTGATTGCAAAGCTATCAAGCCATTTTCCCGGCGACGGGAAGATGGCTTTTTTCTGTATAATCACAAGAAAGCCACTTACCGAAACCAATCTGTAAGTGGAATGAGGTGAAATTCAAATGCCCAGTGCAAAGATTCTGGAATCCAAGAAGGCTCTTGTCAAGGACCTGAACGAGAAGATCGCTGGTTCTCTGGCCGGTGTTGTCGTTGCTTACAACGGCATCAGCGTTGCTGATGACACCAAGCTGCGTAAGGAGTTGCGTGAGGCTGGCGTCCATTACATGGTCGTCAAGAACACCATGCTGCGTCTGGCCGTTAAGGGTACCCAGTACGAGGCTCTGGCCGAGTACTTCAAGGGTGACACGGCTATCGCTCTGTCTCCGGAGGATCCGGCTGCTGCTGCTCGCATCCTGTGCAAGTTTGCTGACGCCGACAAGTCCAAGCGCTTCGTCGTCAAGGGCGGCTTCTGCGATGGTCAGGTCATGGACGCTGCAGGTATCAAAACCCTGTCTACCATGCCCAACCGCGAAGGCCTGCTCTCCATGCTGGCTGGCTCCCTCAACGGTATCGTTGGCGGCTTGGCCGTTGCCCTGCAGGGTATCGTCGACAAGCAGGACGAGACTGCTGCCTAATTTTAGGCACAGCTGCTTGAGCGCCCAGGCGCAGCGCTCTAATATAAACCGCGCCGCTTAAAACATTACAATTTATGGAGGTAACTACCATGGCTTCTGAGAAGATCACTGCCATTGTCGAGTCTGTCAAGACTATGACTGTCCTGGAGCTGAAAGAGCTCGTTGATACCATCTGCGAGGAGTTCGGCGTTTCTGCTGTTGCCGCTGCTGCTCCCGCTGCTGCCGGCGCTGCCGCTCCCGCTGAGGAAGAGAAGACCGAGTTCGATGTCATCCTGGCTGACGTTGGCGCTAACAAGATGCAGGTCATCAAGACCGTTAAGGAGCTGACCGGTGCTTCCCTGATGGAGGCTAAGAAGCTGGTTGAGACCCCGAACGCCAAGCTGAAGGAGCAGGCTTCCAAGGCTGACGCTGAGGACATCCAGAAGAAGCTGGCCGAGGTCGGCGCTAAGGTCGAGCTGAAGTAATTTTAGCTAACCAATAGCTTTCTTTTAACACCGTGTGGTTCGACACCACACGGTGTTTTTGTTTGTTGGGCACCCTTATAATATATTGGGAACATGGGTGGCATAATGGATCTATCGTAGAGGCAGATTCCATATCCGTCCGTAAAATGTTGGCATAAAATCCGGCAGCGCGGGCACATATAGAATGCGCCTCTACGATAAACAATAACTAAAAATCGAGGTGTATGGTTATGAAATTGACTGCCTGTACTATGCTGGCCTGCACCCTGCTGTTGGCGGGGTGCGCAGCGGGGGAGAGGAGTGCGGCGATGAGTTCAATCGCGCCGTCTGTCTCGACAGCGGCCGAACCGGTGATTACACCAGACCCAGCCAGCCTACTGGAATGCGCCATACTGCCGCTGCAAAACACCAAAAAGCCCCCTGCCGATTACTGGACAGCCTATTTCGAGAACCCTAGCAATCCCGCCGCTGTGGACTACGCCCGCCAGTTTGCCATGGGACTGTACAACAACGATGTGGATGCCGTACGGGCGGCCTGCCAAACGGCGATACCTGGACTTTCTATGCGGGTGCCACGGCAGACCCCGCCGACACGCTAGGTTTAATTCCCACCACCGCACGTCTTTCCTGCTATGAGTCCGCCTGGGTTTCCGGGGAAAGCGAAAACGAGGATGGCCACATGGAAATGCGCAATGAGCAAGGTCTTGGCACCGTCAGTGCGCCGCCCTATGGCACCACCAGCTACGATGTACCGCCCGAAGGCAACTCGCTGACTGACAGCCAACTGGAAAGCGTGTGCGAAGCCTTCAACAAGCTCTTTTCTGCCTTAGCAGACGGCAGCTATATGGGTGAGTTTGACACCTCACCCGGCAACGATACCCTGCTTTCTGCCTGGGATGCCGCTGTACCTCTGCCGGTATCGGTCACGCCGGAAGCCCTGCGCAGCCGTAGTGCAAAGGATATGATAGGAACGCTCTATACAGACATCTGGATCCCCCTGCCAGAGAACTGCTGGGCGACGGTCAGTATCTACAGCGATTTCAGCGATGCAGACTCTGTCGAGTTCCTCTATGCCTTTCGCTATTGCCAGGCCGTTCCCGATGCTTTGGCCTCGGTTTTGTCTCAATAAAGTGTTCACATTTTATTAGTATTTTTACACAAAAAGGCGCACAAATTTTTGTACAGAAAATCCGTTTTGTCTCTTTCACAAAACGGATTTTTTCCGTATAATGGTAACATGAAAAAATAGGGGAATATCCGCTTTAAGGGAGGCTGCATTTCTTTGGAGAACGAGAAGCCAAAAGGTAATGCGATGGAAAAGCTGGCTACGCTTATTGTTGATAAGCGCAACCTGATTTTTCTTTTATACATCTTTGCGTTGATTTTCTGCGCGATTGCTACGGGCTGGGTCAACGTGGAAAACGACATCACCACCTACCTGCCGGACTCGACCGAGACACGCCAGGGCTTGACTGTGATGAACGACAACTTCACCACCTACGGCACCGCCCGCGTCATGGTGTCCAACATCACCTACGACAAGGCCGTCCAGCTGGAAGAACAGCTGGAGGATATCGATGGTGTGGACACCATCGCCTTTGACGAGACCACCGACCACTACAAGGATTCCGCCGCGCTGTTCTCGGTCAGCTTTGATGCGGAGGTCGATGATCCCCGCGCCGAGGCCGCCATGGACGAGATCCGCGCCGAATTGGAGGGCTACGATACCTCGATCTACACCGAGGTCGGCTACGATTCCTCGGCAGATCTGCAGTCCGAGATGAGCGTTATCATCGTCATCGCCGCCGTCATCATTGTGCTGGTGCTGACGCTGACCTCCCGCTCTTACGCCGAGGTACCGGTGCTCATCATGACTTTCGGTGCCGCCGCCCTGCTGAACATGGGCACCAACTTCCTGTGCGGCACCATCAGCTTCATCTCCAACTCGGTCACGGTCATCTTGCAGCTGGCACTGGCTATCGACTACGCCATCATCTTGTGCCACCGCTTCAGTGACGAGCACGAAACTTTGGGTGTGCGGGAAGCCTGCATTGCGGCACTTTCCAAGGCCATCCCGGAAATTTCTTCTTCCTCGTTGACCACCATCAGCGGCCTGGCCGCCCTGGCGTTCATGCACTTTGGCATCGGCCGCGACCTGGCTACTGTGCTGATCAAGGCTATCCTGTTCAGTATGCTGTCGGTCTTTACGCTGATGCCCGGCCTGCTGGTGCTGTTCAGCAAGCTGATCGACAAGACCCGCCACAAAAACCTGGTGCCCAAGATCACCGCCGTGGGCAAGTTTGATGTCAAGACCCGCTACATCGTGCCGCCCATCTTCGCAGTGGTCATCATTGCAGCGGCGGTGTTCGCCAACCTGTGCCCCTACTGCTACACCTACACCGATCTGGTCACGGCCAAGCAGAGTGAGCGCCAGGCGGCCTACCAAAAGATCAAGGGCGAGTTTGGCACCAGCAACATGGTGGCAATCATCGTGCCGTCCGGCGATTACGAGTCTGAGGGCAAGATCCTGGCCGAGCTGGACAGCTGCCCCGAGGTCGACTCCACCCAGGGCCTGGCAAACATCGAGGCCATGGACGGCTACATGCTGACCGATGCCCTGACCCCGCGCCAGCTTTCCGAGTTGGCCAACCTGGATTACGAGGTTGCCAAGGCGCTGTATGGTGCCTACGCCGTCAACCACGATGAGTACGGCGAGATCATCAACGGCCTGACCGACTACAAAGTCCCGCTGTACGACATGTTCATGTTCCTCAAGCAGGAGATGGAGGATGGCAACATCACCCTGGGCGGTGATGTGCAGGACACGCTGGACGATCTGTTCGACCAGCTGGAAAAGGCCCAGCTGCAGCTGCAAAGCGACAACTACAGCCGCCTGGTCGCCTACCTGAACGTGCCCGAGGAAAGCGATGAGACTTTCGCCTTTGTGGACAAGATCCACGACATCGTGGGCAAGTATTACGACAGCGACTACTACGTAGTTGGCAACACCACCAGCGCTATGGACCTGTCCAGTTCCTTCGGCCAGGACAACCTGCTTATCAGTGTGCTGTCGGCGCTGTTTGTTATCCTGGTCCTGCTGTTCACCTTTAAATCCGCCGGTCTGCCGGTGCTGCTTATCATCGTCATCCAGGGCAGTATCTGGATCAACTTCGCGTTCCCGTATCTGCAGCATTCGCAGCTGTACTTCCTGGGTTACCTGATCGTCAACTCCATCCAGATGGGCGCAAACATCGACTACGCCATCGTTATCTCCAGCCACTACACCGACCTGAAGAAGGTCATGCACCATAAAGAGGCCATCGTAGCGGCTTTGAACGAATCGTTCCCCACCATCTTCACTTCCGGTTCCATCCTGGCCTCGGCGGGTGTGCTGATCAGTGTGCTGACCACCAACCCTGTTATCGCCGCCATTGGCGAGTGCCTGGGCCGCGGCACCATCATCTCCATCATCCTGGTTTTGTTTGTTCTGCCCCAGATCCTGGTGCTGGGCGACTCTATCATCGAGCGCACCAGCTTTGAGATGAAGGGCATCGGCGTAACCACCCGCACAGCCAGCGGCACGATGCACGTCAACGGCCGCGTCCGCGGTTACATCAACGGCGTGGTGGATGCCGAGATCAAGGGTGTGCTGCATGGCCAGTTCAACGCCAGCATCTCCACCGGCACCGAAGTTACGGTGGATGAACCCGATATGTACCTGCCGGAGGGCAGCGTAACGGCCACCGATGAATCCCCCAATGAACCTGCCGACACCACGAAAGGAGGCGACGCTGAATGAACAACGAACTGAATTCCCCGCGCCGCCTGCTGGCCGGGCTGACTGCCCTGGCTCTGCTGCTGATGCTGGCCCTGCCCGTCTGGGCAGAAGGGGAGGAGACCGAAAAGCTGCCGGTCTCCATCAACAGCGTGGACGACCTTTTGCAGCTGGTCACTGACTGCCGCCTGGACTCCTGGAGCGAGGGCCGCACGGTGGACCTGAACACCGACCTGGACCTGACCGGCGTGGACTTTGCCGGTATCCCCACTTTCAGCGGTACCTTTGACGGCAATGGCCACACCATCAGCGGTCTGAGCCTGGTGGACGATGGCTCGGTGACGGGCTTCTTCCGCTACATCCAGGCGGACGGCGTGGTGCATGACCTGACCGTGCGCGGCCGCTCGATGCCCACCGGCAGCCGCACCACCGTGGGCGGCATTGTCGGCAGCAACGCCGGTACGCTCATCAACTGCCGGTTCGAGGGTGTTGCCTCCGGTGCGTCCATCGTGGGCGGCATCGCCGGTACCAACCTGAGCAGCGGTACCATCAACAACTGCACCACCACCGGCAGCGTCTATGGTGCCCACTTCATCGGCGGCATCGTGGGCGACAACCACGGCGTGGTCATCAACTGCGGCAACGATGCCAATGTCAATACCACGGTCAACCAGAATGAAGTCGACCTCTCCGAACTGACGCTGAACGATCTGATCGGCACCGAGAATGCTGCCGACATCACCGACATTGGCGGCATCGCCGGTACTTCCTCCGGCGTGGTGCGCGCCTGCCTCAACCGCGGCACCGTGGGCTATCAGCATATCGGCTACAACATCGGCGGCATTGTGGGCAGCCAGACCGGCTATGTCGAGGGATGCGTCAACTACGGCCCCGTCTACGCCCGCAAGGAAGGCGGCGGCATCGTGGGCCAGATGGAACCCAGTAGCACGCTGCTTTACTCCCAGGATACGCTGCAGGAGCTGGGCGGTGAGCTAGAGACCCTGCAGACGCTGGTCAACCGTGCCTGCGATGATGCCAGCGCTGCGGGCAGCAGCCTGAGCAACCAGCTCAATGACCTGCAAAGCCGTATTACCGGTGCCCGCAACGCCGTGGACACCCTGTTGGATCAGACCAAAAACGGTGTCTCGCTGAGCACCCAGACCATCAAGACCGACCTGAGCGCCCTGATCAACGGCAGCCTGTCCGGCTCTGAAAACAACCAGGGCAATCAGCATTGGGACCTGGATGTTACGATCCCCACGCCGACCCCGACCCCGCTGCCGGATGACGAACCTACCACAACGCCGACGCCGGAGGAACCGGCACAGCCGGATACCACCGCCACGCCGGACCCGGCCACCTCACCCCAGCCCGATTCCGTCACCCAGGAGCCGGACGTGCCCGCAGAGACACAGCTCGACACCAGCGCCGAGACCGACTATTCTACCGACACCCAGGCCATGGACGACACCGAGCGCGTCGTGCACGGCCAGCCGGATCTCTCCATCGACATCGGCAACAACGGCTCCGGCAGCCTGGACGCCAGCGCCGTGGCTGGCGCGGACGGCTCGCTTTCGCTGACTATCCCCAGCATTGCGGTGGATTCCGACCGCATCACTGCCGCCAAGAACGATTTGAGCGGCAGCCTGACAAGCATCACCGACACGGTCAGCGGCCTGAGCAGCGACACCAACAACAATCTGCAGGCACTGATCAACGACATCCGCGCCATCACGGCCCAGATGAACAAGATTGGCCAGACGCTTTCCGGTGCAAGCCAGAACGTCACCAATGACCCGGACGATCTCATCAACGATGTCTCGGATGAGGACACGGAAGAGGACGTAGAGGGCAAGGTCACCAACTGCATCAACGAGGGCAACGTCAATGCCGACATCAACGCCGGCGGCATCACCGGTGCCATGGCCCGCGAAAACGACCTGGACCCCGAGGACGACTTTACCATTGACGGCAGCCAGTCGTTGAACTTTACCTTTAAGTCTCGTGTGGTCGTGCGCGACTGCACCAACTACGGCACCATCACGGCTAAAAAGGAAAACGCCGGCGGTATCGTCGGCAGCATGGAGATGGGTTCTGCCATCGGCTGCTACGGCTTTGGTGCCGTGGATGCCGAGGATGCCAAATGCGTAGGCGGCATCGCCGGTTCCAGTAAATCGGTCATCCGCGAAAGCAGCGCCAAATGCCGTCTTTCCGGCAGCAAGCAGGTCGGCGGTATCGTCGGCAGCGGTACAACGATCGAAAACTGCCGCGTCATGGCCGTGATTGAGAATGCGACCGAGCAGATGGGTGCCATCGCCGGATCGGTGGACGATCCGCTGGGCGGCGATGTGACCGGCAACACCTTTGTGGATGAGGGGACCGCTGGCATTGACGGCGTGAGCTACGCCGGCATCGCCGAGCCGCTGAGCTATGAGGACTTCCTGGCACAGGACGATGTGCCGCTGGCCTTCTCGAACCTGACACTGCGCTTTATGGACGGTGACACGCTGGTGGCCCAGTGCGACGTGCCCTACGGCGGCAGCCTGGCCGAGGACGACATCCCCGTTGTGCCCGCCAAGGAGGGCAGCTACGGCGAGTGGGATACCACCGATTTCAGCAACATTACCTTTGATATGACCATCAACGCCGAGTATTCGCAGCTGAACACCACCCGCGAGAGCGGGGCCGAGCGCGATGGCCGCGCCATCCTGCTGGTGGAGGGCACCTTTGCCACCACCGAGGCCCTGGACCTGACCGAGAACAGCGATGCGCCGGTGGCGGTAGGCAGCCATCTGGAAAGCTGGACCTTCGATTTAGAGGGCGACATCAGCCACACGATGCGCTACCTGGCCCCGGACAGCCCGGACAACGTGGAAGTGTACCTGCAGACCGCTGACGGCTGGCAGAAAGTGGACACCACTGTGGACGGCAGCTACCTGAAGTTTACAGCCCCCGCCGGTACCACCGCCCTGGCAGCTTTCCGTCTACCGGAAAGCAAGGTGCCCCTAATTGCCGCCTGCGCAGGCGGTGCGGCCGCTTTGCTGCTGGTATTGGCTTTGATCCACAAAAAGCGCAAGGCCCGCAAGGCAAGGAAATCCGCCAAAAAGGCCGCAGCTGAAACGAAAGAATAAGTGACTCATAAACAGCAGGGAAGCCGCACGGTTGTGCGGCTCCCTTTTTTGGTTGGCACAGGCGGATATGGAATCCGCCCCTACGCGCCCCCAAAAGGCCCCCTTGTGCAAAGGGGGCTCTGCCGATAGGCGGTGGGGGATTGCAGACTTGCCCATAACATTGACCTATCCCCGCGAGGTCACAATCCCTCCGTCAGCGCTAACGCGCTGCCACCTCCCTTTGCACAAGGGAGGCTTTCGTTCCGCTATAAACAAAAACCGAGCAGCCCACCGAAGTGGACTGCTCGATCTTTTTGTGCTTTGTGAATACCAGACGCGCGAATTAGTCGCTCACGTAGGGCATCAGAGCCATATAACGGGCACGCTTGATGGCAACCGTCAGCTCACGCTGATGGAAAGCGCAGGTACCGGTCACACGGCGGGGAATGATCTTAGCACGCTCGCTCACGTACTTGCGCAGGCGGGGCAGATCCTTGTAATCAATGTGCTCAACGCGATCGACGCAGAAGCTGCAGACCTTTTTACGGCCGCGATGCATCGGGCGGGAAGAACGATCCATAGCCATTGTGGTAACCTCCTTATAGATTGATACTTTCGATTCTTAGAAGGGCAGGTCGCCTTCGTCCTCGATCAGGGCAAAGTCATCATTGCTGCCAGCGGAATAGCTGGGCGCCGGTGCCTGCTGCACTGCCGGGCGGGCGGGGACTGCCATGGGTGCACCGTAACCGGCATCACCCATCGGTGCGGCGTTCGAGGATTTGGGGCCGGCGAAGTTGACGTTGTTAGCCACGATCTCGATCGCGGTGCGGTTATTTCCGTTTTTATCCTGATAGGAGCGGCTCTGCAGACGGCCGTCAACGGCGATCATGGAGCCTTTCTGGAAATATTTGCACACGAACTCAGCCGTACGGTCCCACGCAGTAACGGGGATCCAGTCAGCCTGGCTCTGACCGTTGGCATCACGGCGGCCGCGATCACACGCAATGGTGAAAGAGGCAACGTTTTTGCCGGTCGTGGTCTGGCGCAGTTCCGGGTCACGCGCAAGGCGGCCCATAATTGCAACAACATTCAGCATTTCGGTTTCTCCTTACTCCTCAACAGCAAGAGTCATGCTGCGAAGAACGCCCTCAGTGATCTTGAAAACGCGGTCCAGCTCAGCCGGGAAATCGGGCTCGCTGGTGAAGTTGATCACAGTGTACACACCCTCGGTCTCATCGTTGATGGGGTAAGCAAGACGCTTCTTGCCCCAATCATCAACAGAATCGATCGTACCATTCGCTGCGATCAGGTTCTTGAACTTGTTGATCAGCGCGTTGGAAGCCTCTTCGTCGAGGTTCGCGGTGGTAACCATCATGGTTTCGTACTTTGCCATATTCTGTAGCACCTCCTTTTGGACTTATGGCCCTTCGCCCTAAGCAAAGGGCAAGGATAAACTGTGCCGTTCAGCACAGCAACTTATTATAGCAAGTTTGAGTGGCCTTGTCAAGGCATAAATTCAGCGTTTTCGCCCCTGGCGCGCAGAATTTTTGCGCTTGTCAAACGCGGGCGCAGATGGTAAAATTTTGTCAGATAGGAAAAGGGGAGATACCTGTGCAAAATCTAATTTTTAGCTTAACCGCCACCCTGCCTGTATTTTTAACCATGGTAGCGGGTTGGCTTTTGCGGCAGTGGGGCTTTCTGCCCAAGGAGTTCTGCAAGGCGGCAGACAAACTAACCTTTAAAATTACATTGCCTATCATGCTGTTCCTGGACATGTCGACGGTGGATATTCTGCACGATTTCCAGCCAAAATTTGTGCTGTTCTGTTTTGTAGCAACGCTCATTGCTATTCTGGTTATCTGGGGCGCAGCGCGGGTGCTGGTGCGGGACAAGACTATCGTGGGCGAGTTCGTGCAAGCCTGCTATCGCAGCAGCGCGGCCGTGCTGGGGGTAGCGTTCATTCAGAACATTTACGGCGCAGCGGGCATGGCCCCGCTGATGATTTTGGGCAGTGTGCCGCTGTTTAATATCTTTGCGGTACTGATTTTAATGATCGAATCGCCCGAGAAAAAAGGCACCCCCACGCCCAAGCAACTGCTAAAAGGGATTGCCACCAACCCGATTTTGCTGGGCATCATCACCGGCACGGTGTTTGCGCTGCTGCCCTTCAGCCTGCCCGCCATTGCCGAAAAAACGTTGAACAATTTAGCATCTGTCACTACGCCGCTGGCACTGCTGTCCATCGGTGCCAGCTTTGAGGGGGCGAAAGCCATCAAAAAACTGATGCCCACGTTGGTGGCAGCACTGCTGAAAACCGTAGGCTTGGCGGCGGTGTTCGTGCCAGTAGCTGTGGCGCTGGGGTTCCGGGATGAGGAATTGATTGCGCTGCTCATCATGCTGGGCAGCCCCACAACGCCCAGTTCCTACGTTATGGCGAAGAATATGGGCCACGAGGGTGTGCTGACATCCAGCTGCATTGCCACCACGACCCTGCTCTCAGCCCTGACGCTGACCGGGTGGATCTTTCTGCTGCGCAGCAGGGGGTATCTATAACGTAAGGCTGCACGGGCGAACGATGTTCGCCCCTACGGTGTCGCAACAAACGAAAACTGTGCCCCATTTTAGTAGCAATGTCACTTAGTTAAATAAGTGACATTGCCCAGAATGCCTTCGCTTTTTTCTTCTGTTCTGCACACCAGAAACTGTCAGCTAACAGTAATAAGGTTGAATTTAGTTCCTTATCGCTGTTAAATCAACGGTTTTGGAGATCTTTATTAAATTCCTATGAGGCGGTATAACCACCTACATAATTTGAGGTTTCAAATTTCCATTTGTGAGTACTCCTTATGATCGAACTGTACACAGTTGTCAATGGGGTAGGGAAAGTCATGACCCCCGGCTTAGCCGGGGGCTTGAGTAAGCCCTAGAAGGGCTTCATACCGGCACGCATCTCAAGA
>CAVAGJ010000038.1:0-27523 GCA_963588145.1 Coriobacteriaceae bacterium | reverse complement strand
CTTCCTGTTCGCTATTCTTTTTTATCCCTTGTCACGCATCATTGTAATACCTACAGATTTTTATGATTTGATACGCGGGAGGAAAGCGTTATTTTTTGCCGTGGGCGGCTTTACTGTCATCGGCGGCTTCTTTGGCGGTGCGGGTGTATTCGGCGTAGGGGATCTTGGCACCATCGGAGGTCTGCACGTAGGTGGAATCCAGCTGTGCCTTGAACGAGGCGCGCATCTCTGCCAGGTACTCCTTGCGTAGGGCATCGCGCTCGGCGGTTTCGCGTTCGGTCAGGCCAACGGTCTTGGCCTTTTTTGCCAGCGCATTGATGCGGGTAACTTTGATTTTATCCATGAGGGGCTCCTTTAATATAATAGATGCTGTATTTTATCGTATGGGCGGATAGGGAATCTGCCCATACAGGGTAGTAACATGCCTTTATTATATCACGATTTCACACCTTTTTCATCGTTTATACTGTACTTTTGCCAAAATGCGTGTATAATAAAAAAGTATGCAATTTTAAGAAACAGGAGAATCCCATGAAACTTTCTACTATGAACCGTGTCCTGGCCGCTGTGCTGGCCCTGGGCATGACCACTGCCCTGGCCGGCTGCAGTAGCGCTGCTTCTTCCAGCGAAGCTACCGCTGAGTCCGCCGCAACCGAGGAAACCGCTGATTCCGCCACTACCGAGGAGACCGCCGAAGTGGACGAGTCCGCTTACGACTACCTGGCTGATTTCAGCTTCTCCCAGGCATATGACGACAATGGCTACCTGAAGGATGTCACCGCCCTGGATTACGTCACCCTGCCCGATGACTACGCTGACATCACCATCGAGGCCAGCCTGGGCCAGGTCACGGACGAGGACGTGAGCAACTATATCGACCAGAACGTCCTGTCCAACTACGCCACGGACGAGCAGATCACCGACCGCGCCGCTGCTGACGGCGACACCGTCAACATCGACTACGTTGGTTCCATCGATGGCGTGGAGTTTGACGGCGGCAACACCCAGGGCAACGGCGCTGACCTGACCCTGGGCAGCAACAGCTACATCGATGACTTCGAGGATCAGATCGTTGGCCACATGCCCGGCGAGACCTTTGATGTCACCGTCACTTTCCCCGAGGATTACGGCAACGAGGATCTGAACGGCAAGGAAGCCGTTTTCAAGACCACCCTGAACTACATCAAGGAGTCCAAGAACCCCGACCTGACCGATGACTGGGTTGCCAGCAACCTGGGCGAGACGATGAACCTGAACAACGTCAATGAGCTGAACACCTTCGTTAAGAACACCATGCTCTACGACCAGCAGGCCAGCACCGTGTACAGCGCCCTGCATGATAAGGTCAGCTTTGCCGATGAGCTGCCCCAGACCGTGTTGGACTACTACCGCGATGTTGTGCTGTACCGCGTGTACAGCTACGCCAAGAACTACGGCACCACCATGACCAACCTGCTGCAGAGCGGCCTGTTCGGCACCAGCTATGACAGCATCGATGCTTATGTCGAGGACATCCAGGGCAGCCTGAACACCATCACCGAGCAGGCTCTGCTGATGCAGGCCATCGCCGAGAAGCAGGGCCTGGTTTGCGACACCGCCCTGATGAACCAGGACTTCGGCAAGTTCTACGGCACCACCGATCCCAGCGCCTACATCTCCTCTTACGGCGAGAACTACATTAAGATGAACGTGCTGCAGAGCGAAGTTATGCAGGGTCTCATCGATAACGTGAAGTACGAATAAGTCTGCTGTGTAAAGCAGCAACCGCCCCCGGCATCCTTGGATGAACCGCATCCTATCAAGAGGACAATGAAATAAAATAAGATTTTTGCTACCAAGAGCATTCTGCTCTTGGTAGATTTTTGTATAGGTGTATTAACACCAATGGAGAAACACAAACACTATCTGGCGGCAGCATAAAAACTGCCACCAGAATAAATCTGATGGCAGAAAGTTTTAATTTTTTAGATTGTCTACTTGACGGGGAGCGGTTCACGGACATGGGGCTTTTGTTGCATGTTACTTCATGATTCCGTCTCCGCCCATCTGCGCCGTCATCTCACGGATGCGGTCAAGGGGGAACGGTGGTTCGCAAAGAGGCTTCATGGCAATGGACATCAGCTTCATCGGGTTATCATCGGCAGCGATGCGGTTGGAATCCAGCTTGCCGCACCGGCGGCAGCGGTGGACGATGGCCCATTCGCCGCCTTTGCGTACCCAGACTGCCGCGGGTTCCATCAATCCGCCGCAGGCGGATGCTCTGTCGCCGGGTTCCACGTCAACATGCAGGCTGCAAAGGCAGTTTGGGCAATGGTTGCGGTGGGCACTACCTGCGCCCTCCGGAACAACGATGCGACCACAGTTTTTGCAGGTGAACACTTCTTTGCAGGCGTGGGTTTTGTAATATCCTTTTTCAATGCTCTTGCGTTTGTTTTCACGGTTCATGTTTGGTTTCCCTCCAGAATGATGCGTGTGTGCGATCATGCGGGAGGTGCGAACGAAAGATGTAACGCAAACCTCCCGGTTCAGCGCACAATCTCCAATTCACGAGACAACGTCATTCAGCATACTCCTTTTGTTTCAAAGAATAGCAGGGCTAGACGTACTAGACACCCTGCCCTGATATTGAATATAACATGGGGAAAAATGTTTGTCAAGGAAGCGTTGTTTTTTATTCATCGCCCAGTTCTGCCGCGATAAATTGGGGCACGGCGTTGGGCTCGATGCCCAGAATGTACGCGAATTCGCTGTGCAGCAGGTTTTGTGCCTCGTGCAAGGCGCGGTCATCAAATGCCGAAAGTCCCTTGCCCTGGGCTTTGCGGGCTTGGTGCTGGGCGTGGATGTCCCGCACCATCCGCAAAAGACGATGGCGGTCGCCACTTTGCAGGGCCTGGCGGTACTGCTCCTTGCGGGCATCGACATCCGCCTCGTGAGCGGGGGCAGGTTCATAAAGCATTGCCAGCAGTTCCTCTTTGGTGGGCAGCGGGCGCATGCGGTCCAGCAGCACCTGGCTTGAACAAGGCACGCAGATGGTCATGCTGTGGTTGTAGACTGGCTTTAAGATCAGGCAGTCGCAGGGCTGCCCCGCCAACCGGACACGCTTCTGCTCGATGATCTCGCACACGCCATTTGTGCCGTAACTGACAATATCTCCCGGATGAAACATAATTGACCTCCTCGTAAAGTTTCGATACTATGTGTTTTCATATATAGTATAACACAATTTCCCGGGAAATGTTATAGGCTTTTTACACAAAAAATCCCCCGCCCACCCCATGTGCGGTTTGCACAAAGGGGCGGACGAGGTGAAAAAGGTTTACTTATACAAATCTACCAGATTCAGCAGAATCTCGGTGCACTGATCCATCTTCTCGGCAGTGATGCACTCGCAAGGGCCGTGGAAGTTGAAGCCGCCGGTGCCCAGGTTCGGGCAGGGCAGGCCCATATAACTCAGGGTCGCGCCATCGGTGCCGCCGCGTACCGGCGTTTCGATGGGCTCCAGCCCGGCGGCGCGGATGGCCTTGCGGGCGTTCTCCACCAGGTGGAAGTGGGGCTGGATCTTCTCCAGCATGTTATGGTAGCTGTCGTGGATGTCCAGTTCCACGGTGCCCTCACCGTAGCGCTCGTTCAGGCAGGCGGCAATGTGCTCCATTTGGGCCTTGCGGGCGGCAAACTTGGCGGCATCATGGTCACGCACGATATAGCCCAGTTTGGCGGTGGTCACATCGCCCATCATGCTGGTCAGGTGGAAGAAGCCCTCGCGGCCCTCGGTATGTTCGGGGCGGGCAAAGGCGGGCAGGGCGGCGTGGAACTCCATAGCCACGTTCTGGGCGTTGATCATGGTGTTCTTGGCGCTGCCGGGATGAACGCTGAAACCATGGACGGTCACAACGGCGGCCGCAGCGTTGAAGTTCTCGTAGCTGATCTCACCGGCATCCTCGCCATCCACGGTGTAGGCGTAGGCGGCACCAAAGCCCTCGACATCAAACAGGCTGGCACCCTCGCCGATCTCCTCATCGGGGGTAAAGCCGATGCACAGCTTGCCGTGGGGGCGCTTCTCGGCGATGACACGCTCCAGCATCGTCATGATCTCAGATACACCGGCCTTGTCATCGGCACCCAGCAGGGTCGAGCCATCGGTGGTGATAAGGGTCTGGCCTTTCATCTCGGTCAGGAACGGGAACTGGGCGGGGTCCAGCACGGTTCCGGTGGCGGGCAGCACGACCTTGCCACCGTCATAGTTGGGATGGATCTGGGGGTTGACGTTCTCGCCGCTGGCATCATCGGTGGTGTCCATGTGGGCGATGAAGCCCAGGGGCTTGGCGCTCTCCTGCCCCGGGGTGGCGGGCAGCGTGGCGTAGACATAGCAGTGCTCGTCCACGTGGGCATCGGTCAGGCCGAGATCTTTCAGCTCCTGCACCAGCTGATGGGCCAGGTCAAACTGACGCATCGTGCTGGGATGGGTGCCGCTCTCGGGGTCAGAGGTCGTCCAGACCTTGACATACTTCAAAAGACGTTCATATGCGCGCATGGTGATGTATCCTTTCTTACCTTATTATAATAGCACGGGCGGGAATTGCCACGCTTGTAGGGGCGAACAGTGTTCGCCCGTTCCTTGCCAGGGCCGCTGCTTTGCGGGCGAGCAATGCTCGCCCCTACAGGAAAACCATCCGGCGCTCCGTAGGGGCGGATTCCATATCCGCCCGGTGCATCGGCCCTTACAGGAAAAATCTTCTATAGTTAGTATAACACAAATACCAAATCCTGCAAGTGGGGCTTTGCCCTCTTTTCAAACCTGTCATTTTATGATACAATGAGAAAGATTATAAAGGACACCTGCGCCCGGCGGCGCTTAACGTATAAGGAGGCCATCATGGCAGACACGATTTTTAAAGACAAGACCCTCTTGATCACCGGCGGCACGGGCAGCTTCGGCAATACCGTGCTGAAGCACTTCCTCACCACCGATATCGGCGAGATCCGCATCTTCTCCCGCGATGAGAAGAAGCAGGACGATATGCGCCATGAGCTGCAGGCCAAGTACCCCGCCTACGCCGAGAAAGTCAAGTTCTACATCGGCGATGTGCGCAACCCCCAGTCCATCCGCGATGTTATGCCCGGTGTCAACTTTATTTTCCACGCTGCTGCGCTGAAACAGGTCCCCTCCTGCGAGTTCTTCCCCATGGAGGCCGTGCGCACCAACATTGAGGGCACCGACAATATGCTGCATGCCGCCATCGAGGCCGGTGTCGAGCGCGTGGTCTGCCTGTCCACCGATAAAGCCGCTTACCCCATCAACGCCATGGGTATCTCCAAGGCTATGATGGAGCATGTTATTACCGCCAACGCCCGTGTGTCTGCCCAGCGCGGCGGCCCGGTCATCTGCTGCACCCGCTACGGCAATGTTATGTGCAGCCGCGGCAGCGTCATCCCCCTGTTTGTGGAGCAGATCAAGGCCGGCAACCCCATCACCATTACCGACCCCAACATGACCCGCTTCCTGATGAACCTGGACGAGGCCGTCGACCTGGTCATGTTCGCCTTTGAACATGCCAACCCCGGCGACCTGTTTATCCAGAAGTCGGACGCTTCCACCATTGGCGACCTGGCCAAGGCCGTGCAGACCCTGTTTGGCGATACCGGCACGAACATCATCGGCACCCGCCACGGCGAAAAGCTGTACGAGACCCTGATGACCAAGGAAGAACGGATGCGCAGCGAGGATATGGGTGATTATTATCGTGTTGCCGCCGATAACCGCGACCTGAACTACGATAAGTTCTTCGTTAAAGGGCAGGTACACACCCAGGCTGACGAGGACTACACCAGCCACAACACCCGCCGCCTGAACGTGGAGGAGACCATCGCCAAGATCAAAACCACCGAGTACATCCAGGAGATGCTGAAAGAGGAAGGCAAGGCATGAAAATTCTTGTCACCGGTGCCAAAGGCTTTGTGGGACGCAACCTGTGCGAGAACCTGAAAAACCTGCGGGACGGTAAAAACCGCACCCGCCCCGCCCTGACCGTAGAGGAAATCTACGAATATGACCTGGACACCGATCCGGCCCTGTTGGACGAATACTGCGCCAAGGCGGACTTTGTCTTTAACCTGGCGGGTGTCAACCGCCCCAAAAACGAGGCCGAGTTTATGCAGGGCAACTTCGGCTTTGCCTCTACCCTGCTGGACACGCTGAAACGCCACGGCAACACCTGCCCGGTCATGCTGTCCAGCAGCATCCAGGCGACGCTCATTGGCCGCTACGGCCAGAGCGACTACGGCAAAAGCAAGCTGGCGGGCGAAGAACTGTTTTTTGATTACAGCCAGAAGACCGGCGCGCCGGTGCTGGTCTACCGCTTCCCGAACCTGTTCGGCAAATGGTGCCGCCCCAACTATAACAGCGCTGTAGCGACGTTTTGCTACAACACCGCCCACGATCTGCCCATCACGGTGAACGACCGTGCCACCGAACTGGAACTGCTGTACATTGACGATCTGGTGGAGGAAATGCTGGACGCGCTGGAAATGCGCCCCCACCGCTGCGATTATGACGGCCTGACGCCGGTTTTCGGTGCCCAAGGCCGCTACTGCGCCGCGCCTGTGACCCATAAGGTAAGCTTGGGCGAAATCGAGGACCTGCTGCAAAAATTCCACGATCAGCCGCAAACATTGGTGGTGCCTGCCATCCCGGCGGGAAGCTTTGCCAAAAAGCTGTACTCCACCTATCTTTCCTATCTGCCCAAAGAAAAGGCCGCCTTTCCGTTAAAAAGGAACGTGGATGCCCGCGGCAGCTTTACCGAGCTGCTGAAAACCGAGAACTGCGGCCAGTTCAGCGTGAATGTCTCGAAACCTGGCATCACCAAGGGTCAGCACTGGCACAACACCAAGTGGGAATTTTTCATTGTGGTGGCGGGCCGCGCCCTGATCCAGGAGCGCCGCGTGGACAGCGATGAAGTGCTGGAATTTACCGTGAGCGGCGATGCCCCCACGGCTGTGCAGATGCTGCCGGGATATACCCATAATATCATCAACCTGAGCGACACCGAGGACCTCATCACCCTGATGTGGGCCAACGAACCGTTTGACCCGGAGCGGCCGGATACGTTTGGGCTGCCGGTTTAACAGATTATTGCTGCCCTGCTGTAGGGGTCGATGCTTGCATCGACCCGCGGGCGGATGCGAGCATCCGCCCCTACATGTAACACGAAAGAGGAGCCAACCACTCATGAATAAATTAAAACTCATGACCATCATCGGTACCCGGCCGGAGATCATCCGGTTGTCGGCCGTTATCAAAAAGTGCGATGTCTACTTTTACCAGATCCTGGTCCACACCGGCCAGAACTACGATTATAACCTGAACCAGGTCTTTTTTGAGGATCTGGGCCTGCGCGCCCCCAACTTCTACCTGGACGCGGTGGGCAAGGACCTGGGCGAGACCATCGGCAACATTATTGCAAAATCCTACGCCCTGATGGTGGAGCAGAAGCCCGATGCCCTGCTGATTCTGGGCGACACCAATAGCTGCCTGTCTGCCATCGCGGCCAAGCGGCTGCACATCCCCATCTTCCACATGGAAGCTGGCAACCGCTGCTTTGATGAGTGCCTGCCCGAGGAGACCAACCGCCGCATTGTGGACCATATTTCTGACGTTAATATGTGCTATTCGGAGCATGCCCGCCGTTACCTGAACGCCGAAGGCACCGCTAAAGAGCGCACGTTCGTTACGGGTTCCCCGATGGCCGAAGTGCTGCATGCCAACCTTGCCAAGATCGAGGCCAGCGATGTGCTGGAGCGCCTGGGTCTGGAGCCGCAGAAGTACATGCTGCTCTCCGCTCATCGGGAGGAAAACATCGATACAGAGCAGAATTTCATCGACCTGTTCACATCCATCAACCACCTGGCCGAGACCTACGACATGCCGATCTTGTACAGCTGCCACCCGCGCAGCAAAAAGCGGCTGGATGCTATGGGCTTTAAGCTGGACGAGCGCGTCAAGCTGCACGAGCCCCTGGGCTTCCACGATTACAACCACCTGCAGATGAACGCGTTTGCTGTCATCTCGGATTCTGGTACGCTGCCGGAGGAATCCAGCTTCTTTACCAGCGTGGGGCATCCGTTCCCGGCGGTCTGCATCCGCACCTCCACCGAGCGCCCCGAAGCGCTGGACAAGGGCTGCTTTGTGCTGGCCGGCATCCGCGCTGGCGGCGTGGAGCAGGCGGTCGAGACCGCTGTAGCCATGAACGCTAACGGCGACAACGGCATCCCCGTCCCCTACTACACCGAGGATGTCTCCACCAAGGTGGTCAAGATCATCCAGAGCTACACCGGTGTGGTCAATAAGATGGTGTGGCGGAAGAACTAAGATTGGAATAACATGCCTATGCGAATTTTGGTCGTGACACAGCATTTTTGGCCGGAAAATTTCCGGATCAATGATATTGTCGAGGGCTTTATGCAGGATGGGTTGGAAGTGGATGTGCTTTGCGGCTTGCCCAACTATCCCAAGGGCGAGTGGTTCCCCGGCTACAGCGCAGACGGCCCATTTGAGGAAAACTACAAAGGTGCGCACATTTTTCGCGTGCGGGAGATCCCCCGCAAGGGCAACACCGGCAAAACGATTTTTCTGAATTATGTCAGCTGGCCGCTGTATGCTGCCGGTGCGCTGAACCGCCTGCCCGGCGAGTATGATGCGGTGTTCTGCTTCAACACCAGCCCGGTGCTGATGTGCTGGCCGGCCATCAAATACGCCAAAAAGCATAAAATTCCCTTTACCAACTACGTGCTGGACCTCTGGCCGGAAAACCTGTACAGCGTACTGCCGGTCAAAAATACTTTTATGCGCTGGGTGGCACAGACGGTCAGCGACAGCCTGTATAAGCGCGCTGACCGGCTAATCGCTATGAGTGAACCACTGCAAAAGCGGCTGATCGCCCGCACCGGCAAGCCGGAAAAAGATGTGGCGGTTATTTCGCAGTACTGCGAGGATTTTTACGCCATCCCCTGCCATGACCCGGAGCTGGAAGCCCGTTTTGCCGGGTGGTTCAACCTGGTGTTCACCGGTACGTTCACCCCGGCGCAAAGCCTGGATATGGTGCTGCGCGCCGTGCTGGATGCCCGCGCAGCGGGGGCCAAAAATCTGCACCTGCTGCTGGTGGGCGATGGCATGAGCCGCGAGAGCCTGCAAGCCCTGGCCGAAGAACTCCACGCCGGGGATGCGGTGACCTTTTACGGCAGTGTGCCCGCCGAAAAAGTGCCGAGTTTTACAACCCTGGCCGATGCCCTGCTGATTTCCCTGTCCGATTCCCCGGATTTAGGGCTTACGGTGCCCGGAAAGCTGGCCAGCTACATGGCTGCCGGTAAGCCGGTGGTGGCCAGCATGAACGGTGCCGGGTATGAGGCAGTAAAAGAAAGCGGCGGCGGCCTTGTCAGCCCTGCCTGCGACCAGGCCGCGCTGGCCGCCAATCTGCTGGCACTGTACCGCATGGCCCCCGCTGACCGCGCTGCCCTGGGTGCCAGAGCCAAGGCCTACTACGAAGCCCACTACCGCCGCGCTGAACTGCTGCGCCGCCTGGAAAGCTTTACCCTGCGGGGAGAATAAGAAAACACGAGGTACCTCCTTTTGGATAAAAAAATTTTGGTGCTGATCCCTTGTTATAACGAGGAAGAAAACATCGTAGCAACGGTGGAACGCTTGAAATCTACCTGCCCGCAGGTGGATTTCCTTGTCATCAATGACTGCTCTACCGACCATAGCGCCGACATCCTGCGCGCCCACCATTACCCGTTTTTGGACCTGCCGGTCAACTTGGGCATTGGCGGCGGTGTGCAGTGCGGCTACCAGTATGCTGTACACAACGGCTACGATGTGACCGTGCAGATGGACGGTGACGGTCAGCACGACCCCGCCTACCTGATGGAAGTGGTGCAGCCCGTGCTGGATGGCACCTACGATATGTGCATCGGCAGCCGCTTTATTAAAAAGGAGGGCTTCCAGACCAGCTTTATGCGCCGGGTGGGCATCCGCTTTTTAAGCTGGCTGATCCACCTGCTGTGCGGCAAGCGTGTGCTGGATGTCACCAGCGGTTTCCGCGCCTGCAACGCCCGGATGACTGCCTATTTTGCATGTCACTACGCTATTGATTATCCTGAGCCGGAGGCAATCCTCGCCGCCAGCCTGGCAGGTTTCTCGGTGGGCGAAGCTCCCGTCATCATGCAGGAGCGCCAGGGCGGCGTGTCCAGCATCCACAGCTTTAAAAGTGCCTACTACATGATAAAAGTGTCGCTGGCGCTGATTATCGACCGCTTCTCCATCCATAAGGTAAAAGGAGGCAAAGCATGACCCCACAATTGCAGCTGTTTATGGTGCTGGGTGCGCTTGTGCTGCTGTGCATCATTTTTACCCTGCTCAAGCGCGGGCTGATGAGCGTGAAGTACAGCCTGCTATGGCTGCTGCTGGCGGTGGCGCTGGTCATCGCGGCGGCGTTTCCCTACGTAATTTACGTGCTGCGGGACATTTTGTCCATTGAAATGCCGGTCAACCTGGTATTTTTGCTGATGTTCTGCTTTGTGCTGGTGGTGCTGCTGTCGTTAAGTATTGCTATCACCCAACTGGCTGAAAAGTGCAAGCGGCTGACCCAGGCTAACGCCATTTTGGAAAAGCGTGTGCGTGACCTGGAAGGAAAGAACCGATAAGACGATACAAAAGAGCTAAAGAGAGAGTGCGGTTATGACGATCACTTGGGAACAGATTCTCGCCTTTTTGTGCGAGGATCAGTCAATGGCGGTCACATCGCTGTTGTTTATCGCCTTTTTTGCGGCGGTGGCGCTGGTGCATTACGCGCTGCCGCGGGTGCTGCGCCCATACTTCCTGCTGGCGGCCAGTTATGGATTTTTCTGCTATGACCCTGTCAACCGCCCGCTGGTGAGTGTGCTGCTAGGGGCTACGGTGGTCAGCTGGCTATGCGGCCTGGTCATCGGCAAAGTCAAAGCCAAACCCGTGCAGGTGCTGGCGCTGCTGGTAACGGTGCTGGGTGGTGTAGGCATTTTGGTCTACTACAAATACTGGAACATGCTGGCAGACTCCTTTGGCGGCAGCGTCCTCAGCCACCGAGATAACCTGCTGGCACCTTTGGGCCTGAGCTATTTCACTTTTGCGGCGATGAGTTACACTATCGATGTGTATAAACGACGCTGCAAGGTTGAAATGAACCCGCTGCATTATGCGCTGTTCGTCAGCTTCTTCCCCACGCTCATCACCGGCCCAATTGAGCGCTATCCTCAGATGCGCCCGCAAATTCAGAAAAGCCGCCGCTTCAGCTACAATCGCTGTGCGGGCGGCGCATTTCGCATGCTGTGGGGCTACACCAAAAAGATGGTCATTGCCGACAATCTGAGCCGGTACGTCTCTTTCGTCTACGGCAATATGTCGGAGATGAGCGGCCCCAACCTGTTTGCCGCCACGGTGCTGTTTGCCGTGCAGTTGTACATGGACTTTTCGGGCTGCTGCGATATCGTGCTGGGAGTAGCGCGCATCCTGGGCTACGACCTCATCGAAAACTTCAACTCCCCCTTCGAAGCCCGCAGCTTCAACGATTTCTGGCGGCGGTGGCATATCTCGATGACCGGCTGGTTCCGGGATTACGTCTACTTCTCGCTGGGCGGCAGCCGCTGCGCGCCCTGGCGGCACTACTTAAACATCGTCATCGTGTTTTTGTGCAGCGGCCTGTGGCATGGGGCCGACTGGCGGTATCTCGCCTGGGGCCTGGCCTGCGGCCTGTTTGCCGCCTTTGGTGCTATGACCGCCAAGGCCCGCAAGAAACTTGAAAAATTCAATCCGCTGTACCAGCAGGCATGGCTGAAAACCGTCTGCCAGGTGACCATCACCAATCTGCTGTTCTGCTTTACCCTCGTATTCTTCGCGGCAGCGCTGTATAACGCTGACCCGTTTGCCATCTACAGCGCCATGCTACAGGGCTGGAACGACCTTGCCGGCAGCTGGCACCAGGTGCAGCAGATGCTGCTGGACTGCGGCATCGATGGCCGCCTGCCGGTGGTGCTGCTCTTTGGCACCTTTGTGGTGCTGGCCGTGGAGCACGGCGGCCGCAGCGTAGCCCGCTGGATCCGCGAGCAGGTCTGGCCGCTACGCTGGACGCTCTACTACGCTGCGGCGGTTGCGATCTTGTTCTTCGCGGCGTTCGGCCAGTCGGCGTTCATCTACCAGCAATATTAACGAAAGGCGGTGCATTATGGCTAAATCCCCTACCCCGATCCCCGCGCCGCCGGTTAAAATTCAGCGCGATGCCGCCCCGGCCGCAGTTGCCCCGGCCCCGGCCAAACCAAAGCCGAAAAAGCGCCGCAAGCGCCGCCGCAATCCCGTATTGTGGTTTTTGCACGGCCTCGTCCGCCGCATCTATTTTGGCTTAAAAACCGCCAGCCGTCTGGTGCTGCTGGTGCCCATCCTCGTGTTCATGGTGGCGTTCAGCTATAACGTGGATCGCAGCGGTCTGTTCCAGGGCGCGCTGGCCCCCCGCCGCATCGTGGATCTGATGCTGCAAGGGTACGATGTGACCAACTTCGAGCAGATGGACGAGCGCCAGGTGGTACAATTGTTCGCGCAGGACGTGGAGCAGCCCCCCGAGGCTATCGGCATCGGCTCCAGCCGCGTGTTGCAGTTCAACCGGGAAAACACCGGTGTGGATACTTTCTTTAATATGGGCGTTACCGGCGCGGACGTGCGCGACAACATGACCAGCTACTACAAGATGGTCAGTTACGGCAAAACGCCTAAGGTGCTGCTGTGGAGCATCGACCCCTGGGTCTTTTACGGCAGTGAGGATGCCTTTGACTCCCGCGCCGATGCCGACCTGTACAACGAGTTTTTGACCAAGGTGCTGAACGTCCCCACCGATTACGAGGAGCCGGACAAGGTGGAGTTGTGGAAGGCACTGGCCGACCCGGCCTACTTCCAGGGCAACGTGGACTACTACATAAAGAACCGCGGCCAGGCCACCGTTACCGATGACGAGGGCAACACCATTGAGTTCAACCCTGTGCAGGGCGACCCTTACGACCAGACGACGACGATCAAACGGTCGGACGGTAGCGTTTTGTACGATGTAGCGTTCCGCACCCAGACGGCGGATCAGATCCGCACCCTGGCCGCCGAAGCCTGCATGAGCTTTAACAGCGTGCACATGGAAGGCTTCGATGAGATGAGCGCCACCCAGATCCAGGCGTTTACCTCCTTTATGGATTACGCCAAGGGGCAGGGCACCACCGTGATTCTGGTGCTGTCGCCCTGGCACCCCTACCTGTACGGCTACCTGATCACCGAGCCGGAACTGCACAAGGGTTTCTTCCAGGTGGAGAATTGGCTGCGCGAATACTGCGCTAAAAATAACATGCCGCTGTATGGCAGTTACGACCCCGAGTGCATTGATGGTTTGGAGGAAACAGATTTCTTTGACGGCCTGCACTGCGCTGGGACCGGCATTGCACGGTTCTTCCCCGGCATACCGCAGGCCTTGCAGCAGTTGGAAACGGGCACACTGCCTGACCCGCTGGCCGTGCACCCGCGTACCAGCTTGGAAAGCGTAGGCCCTGACGTTGTAGAGACCCCGAACGGCGAAACTGCCGAAACGGCACAGGAGGGATAAGTATGGCATTTATTTCTATCAGCATCACTAAAAATCATCCGCTGATCTTGGGCAAGGGCGGTTTTGGCCGCCAGCTGGCGGACTGGCTCTCGGCCGAAGGCTGGGGCGAGGCGGAATTTCTTGATGATAACGCCCCCGGCTGCGTAGGCGGCCTGCGGGACTATGCAGACCCCAAGCTGTTAAAGCCGGGCCGCCCGGCCTTTGTGGCCCTGGGTGACAACGCCTTGCGGGTGGAACTGCTGCAAAAGCTAGCCGCAGCCGGGTACGATACGCCGGTGTTCATTAGTGATATGGCGGCTGTCAGCCCTAGCGCCGTGCTGGAGCCGGGCTGCGTGATCTTGCCCCAGGCTTACGTGGGGGCCGGGGTGCATTTGGGCGTTGGCTGCATCGTCAACGGCGGGGCCATCGTGGACCACGATGCTACTTTGGGTCGTGGTGTGCACATCGCCCCCGGAGGCATCGTAAAAGCTGGTGCCGAGGTAGAAACCTTGACTAAGGTGGATTCTGGAGAAATTGTGAGAAAATAAAAAGAGCCCCCGTAACAGGGGGCCTTTTCTGTACGGTAAGGAGGTTCTATGCCCAATATCCAAAAAACAACCGCGCGCCGCGATTATATTGACATTATGAAAGGTCTGGGAATCCTGTTGGTGGTGCTGGGGCATTTTATGGAGCAGTTCCGCTTCGGCTTCAAGCCCATCGGGGCGACCTTTATCTGCATCTACCTGTTCCATATGGCGCTGTTCTGCATCTGCAGCGGGCTGGTGGCACATTTCAGTTTATGGAAACTCATCACCCAGCAGGTGTGGCTGTATGCCTTGGGCCAGGCGATGATGCTGGTGTTCCGTGCAGTGGTCTTGCGGGAGGATTTTGCTACATCCGGTGGGTTGCTGCTGGCCTTTTTTCTGCCCTGGCGGCACATGTGGTACCTGTATGCACTGATCTTCTGGCACCTGACCCTGCCGCTGCTGACCCGCCTGCGGGATAAAGGCTTGCCTTTTGCTCTGCTGGGGCTGGCGGGGGCCGTGGCGCTGGGTCTATGGGCTGGCAACGTGGATTGGCCGTTTACGCTGGTGCGCGTGTTTGCCTACTACCCGTTTTATGCGTTCGGTGTGTTGTTCCGCCCGCAAATTGACCAACTGGACGACTTGGCCACGACCAGCCCCGTGATGCGTCTGGCCCCGGCGGGTGCGCTGGTGGTCTGCTACGGGCTGTACTTCCGCAGCCTAATGATGCAGGAGGGCCAGCTGCGGGAAAGCGCCAAAATTTTTAACGATGTTGCCTACGGCGAGGGCTATGCCCTGCCCGACCGGGCGCGGTTTTACGCCATCGGCATTGGGACCAGCCTGGCGCTGATCGCTGCGCTGGGCGGCCGCAAAGTTTTTGCAAATTTAGGCAAAAAGACGCTTTCTGTCTATCTTTTCCACATGCCGATCTTTGCGTTTTACAGTGAGCTGGGCTTTTTCCAGCTGGCTCACGAGAAGCCGCTGCCGGTCACGGTGGTGTTTGTGCTGCTGGAAGCCCTGGGCTGCGTCTGCCTGTTGGCAAGTGCGCCGGTGAGCAAGACGTTTGATGCTGTGGCAAATGTTTGGTATAGGCTTCGCAAAAAGTGATTTCGTCCTTTGGGGCACCGGGTGACCGGCGCTCTTTTCTTTTGTGCAAATCCTATTGACAACATAACTACTTTGCATTACAATATACTCAAATAAGACTATGGTAATGCAAGGTAGTGGAGGTGAACCACTTGTTTGACCAATCGCAGCTGCGCAAGGGTACGTTGGAAGGCTGCATATTAAAAATCATTGCAGCAGAGCCGACCTATGGGTATGCCATTGCCGCTACCTTGCGGGAAAGCGGCTTTGCCGACCTGACCGAGGGGACCCTCTATCCCCTACTGCTGCGGCTGGAGCGCAAGGGATTGATTAGGGCCGAGTACCGCGCCGGATCCGGCGGGCCAAGCCGCAAATATTACCAGCTGACCCCCGACGGCACAACCTATCTACAGGAATTTACGGCCGCCTGGCGCAGCGCCAGCGCCACCGTCAACCGCATTTTACAGGACAAGGAGGGCTGAACTATGACCATCCGCAACGAGTACAAGCAGCTGAAACAGGAAAACAACCTCATCTTTTCCACGCTGGCCGAATATGACCGTGATACCATTACCGACATCCTGAACACCATCAGCAACAGCCGCGGCATCAACTATGATGTAGAACTGGTGCGCAAGGACCTCATCGCCATGGCGGCCAGCGCCGAGGCGGAGGGCCAATTCCTGCCCGCGATCATCGGGGATGTGGAGGCTTTCAAGCTGGACCTGCTGGCCAGCATCCCCCGCCCCAAGCTGTTGGATTACATGCTGGACAGCCTGATGTGGATGTGCATTTACGGCCTGGCGATGTCAACGACCTATTTGCTGCTGCGCGGCGCTTGGGACAGCCACTTTGATGCCGCCACGCTGGGGCTTTGCATCGTGGTGATGATGCCCAGCGCCTGGCTGATGCAGCGCATCGTCCCCACATCCTGGCTTTCCTACGGCAAGGGGTTACGGTATGGCAGTGCGCAGACGGCGCTGCTGGCGTTATGGCTGGTTGAGTTTTGGTTGATTTATAACTGGGTCTACTCGGCCCTGCCAGTGGTCGGCATCCCCAACGCTGTGGCTGCGGTACTGTTCGCGGTGCTTACCCTGGTCCTGCGCGCCTGGCGCACCCGCCGCTACAATCAATTGGCCGATGCCCGCCCATGGCGCACCGTAACCGATGGTAACAAATAATAAAAAATGCCCCCGCTGGTTCGCACAATCCAGCGGGGGTCCTCCATTTCTTGAAAGAAAAGGAGCAAAAGAACTTTAACAAGACTCTCCCTAAAGAAGATGGCTAATTAAATATTTTCCAAGATTTTGTCGCCCATTTCGGTGCAGCTGACCTTGGTGCAGCCTTCGGCCATCATGTCTGCGGTGCGGTAGCCTGCGTCCAGCACGGCGTTGACAGCGGCTTCGATTTCATCTGCCTCGGTGGGCATATTAAAGCTGTAGCGCAGCATCATGGCGGCAGACAAAATGCAGGCGATGGGGTTCACGATATCCTGCCCGGCGATATCAGGGGCAGAACCGTGGATCGGCTCGTACAGGCCGCAGGTGCCCTCGCCCAGCGAGGAGGACGGCACCATACCGATGCTACCGGTGATCTCGCTGGCTTCATCAGACAAAATATCGCCGAACATGTTCTCGGTGACGATCACGTCAAACTGCGCGGGGTTCTTGCAAATCTGCATAGCGCAGTTGTCCACGAACATTTCGTTGTACTCCACCTCAGGGTACTCGGCCTGCAGGCGGTGCATAACGGCGCGCCACAGGCGGCTGGTGTCCAGCACGTTGGCCTTGTCCACGCAGGTCAGCTTCTTGCGGCGCTTCATGGCCGTCTCAAAGCCGATGCGGCCGATGCGCTCGATTTCATGCTCGGAGTAGGGCATTGTGTCGATGGCGACTGTCTCGCCGTTTTCCTCGATGGTCTTATGCTCGCCGAAGTAAACACCGCCGATCAGTTCGCGTACAACGATAAAGTCGATGCCCTGATCTACGATGGATTTTTTCAGCGGAGAGGCATCCGCCAGCTGGGGCCAGATCTTGGCCGGACGGTTGTTGGCGTACAGGCCCATGCCCGCGCGCAGGCGCAGCAGGCCCTTTTCGGGGCGGCGGTCGCCGGGCATGCCCTCCCATTTAGGGCCGCCGATGGCACCCAGCAGCACACTGTCGGACTGTTTGCACTTTTCCAGTTCGGCAGCGGGCAGCGGGTCGCCGAATTTATCAATGGCTTCGCCGCCCATGTAGGCGCGGGTGTAAGTGAAGGTGTGGCCGTGCTTGGCAGCGATCTTGTCCAGCACACGCACCGCCTGGGTCACGATCTCCGGGCTGGAGCAGTCGCCGTAGATCAGGGCTATGTTTTTATTCATGGATGACTCCTCAATCTTTCAAGCTGTTCATCAGGCCGCCCTGGCGGATGATGTTCTGGATAAACTCCGGGAACGGGGCTGCCTGGAAGGTCTGGCCGGTGGTCTCGTCAGTAATAACGCCGGTGTCAAAGTTGACGCTGACGATATCGCCCTCGTTGATGGCCTCGCTGGCGGCGGGGCATTCCAGAATCGGCAGGCCGATATTGATGGCGTTGCGGTAGAAGATGCGGGCAAAACTCTTGGCGATGACGCAGCTGATACCGGCGGCCTTGATAGCCACGGGCGCATGCTCGCGGGAGGAGCCGCAGCCGAAGTTCTCGCCGCCCACCATCAGGTCGCCCTGCTTGACGCGGGCAATGAACGTTTTATCGATATCTTCCATGCAGTGACTGGCAAGTTCGGCGGCGCTCTGGGTGTTCAGGTAACGGGCCGGGATGATAACATCGGTGTCGATGTTGTCGCCGTATTTAAAAACAGGTCCTTTTGCGTTCATGGCTCAAACCTCCCTCGGATCGGTGATGTAGCCGGTCAGCGCGCTGGCTGCGGCGGTAGCGGGGCTGGCCAGGTAGACCTCGGAGTCCACGTGGCCCATGCGGCCCACAAAGTTGCGGTTGGTGGTGGAGACGCAGCGCTCCCCTGCCGCCAGGATGCCCATGTAGCCGCCCAGGCAGGGGCCGCAGGTGGGGGTGGACACGATGCAGCCTGCATCGATGAACGCTTCGGTGTAGCCGCGCAGGATGCACTCTTTGTACACGGCCATGGTGGCGGGGATGATGATGCCGCGCACGCCCTTGGCGATGTGCTTGCCTTTCAGCACCTCGTAGGCGGCCTGCATATCCTCGATGCGGCCGTTGGTGCAGGAGCCGATGACGATCTGGTCGATCTTGATGTCCTTGCCCACTTTAGCCAGGTGGGTGTTCTCGGGCAGGTGCGGGTAGCTGACGGTGGGTTCCAGCGTGGTCAGGTCAATGGTGACGGTGCGCTCGTACTCGGCATCAGGGTCGGCCTCGTACTTGACCCAGGGGCGCTGGCTGCGGCCCTTTAAGTAAGCTTCGGTGATCTCATCCACCGGGAAGATGCCGTTTTTTGCACCGGCCTCGATCGCCATGTTGCAGATGCAGAGGCGGTCCTCCATGGTCAGGCTCTTGACACCCTCGCCCACGAACTCCAGGCTCTTGTACAAAGCACCGGAAACGCCGATCTCACCAATCAGGTGCAGGATGACATCCTTGCCGGTGACAGGGCGCTGGATGGCACCGGTCAATTCGACCTTGATCGCGGCGGGAACCTTGAACCAGGCCACGCCCTTAGCCATACCGGCGGCCATGTCGGTGGAGCCAACGCCGGTAGAGAACGCACCCACGGCACCGTAGGTGCAGGTGTGGCTGTCGGCACCGATGATGCAGTCACCGGCGGTCACGATGCCCTTTTCGGGCAGCAGCGCATGTTCCACGCCCATCTCGCCCACATCGTAGAAGTTGAGGATGTCGTATTTATCGGCAAACTGGCGGCACTGTTTGGACTGGGTAGCGCTCTTGATGTCCTTGTTGGGCACAAAGTGGTCCAGCACGATGTTGACGCGGGTGCGGTCAAACACCGAGTCAAAACCGGCTTTCTCAAACTCATTGATGGCTACCGGGGTGGTGATGTCGTTGCCCAGCACAATATCAAGCTTGGCGTTAATAAGCTGGCCGGCCGTCACGGCTGCTTCTCCGCAATGCGCGGCCAGGATCTTTTGTGTCATGGTCATTCCCATGGTGTTCCCTCCGTTTTGGCTTCTATTGCCCTCTTGTGTGGGGCGCTGTATCACTTATTATTGATCGCACTCACCAAAGCCTTGATACCGGCCACGATGATGTCGGTGTGGGTGCCGCAGCCCCAGGTCTCCTCGCCGGAGGCCCATTTCAGGCCAACGTAGGAGCAGGCGCGGGAGTCGGTATCGGAATCCAGCGCATGCTCGCTGTAGTGTACCAGGGTGAAGTGCATGCCAGTTTGCTGCTCAATGGTGGTAGCTACAGCGTCCAGGCGGCCGTTGCCGGTAGCCGAGCACTTAATCTTGCTGCCGTTGACCGACAGCGTGATGTTGGCGGTGATGGTGCTGTCTGGGTTCTGTACAAAGTGGGCTTCGGGGATGTTTAGTGGGTTATTATGATTGAGGTAGGCGGTCTCAAAGACGTATAACACCTCTTTCACGCTCAACTCACGATGCTCGCGGTCGCTGACATCCTTGACGCGGTAGCCCAAGTCCTCGCGCATTTTCGGCGGCGGGTTGTAACCGTAGTTCTGCTGCAGCAGGAATCCGATGCCGCCCTTGCCGCTCTGGCTGTTGATGCGGATAACGTCGGCGTCGTAGGTACGGCCGATATCGTGTGGGTCGATGGGAATATACGGGCAGGTCCAGTCGTGGAGTTTCTTCTCCTTGCGCCAGGTCATGCCCTTGGCGATGGCATCTTGGTGGCTGCCGCTGAAGGCTGCGAACACCAGCGCACCGGCGTACGGTGTACGCTCGTAGACGTGCATGCGGGTGACGCGCTCGTAGATCTCGCAAATCTTGGGCATGTCGCTGAAATCGAGATGCGGGTCCACGCCGTGGCTGTACATGTTCATAGCCAGCGTGATAGCGTCCACGTTGCCGGTGCGCTCGCCGTTGCCAAACAGGCAGCACTCGATGCGCTGGGCACCGGCCAGCACGGCCAACTCGGCATCAGCTACGCCGCAGCCGCGATCGTTGTGGGGGTGGGTGGAAAGAATAACGCTGTCACGATATTTCAGGTGGTTAGAGCACCACTCGATCTGGTTTGCGTAGATGTGGGGCATGCTCATCTCCACCGTGACCGGCAGGTTGATGATCATGGGGCGGTCCGGCGTGGGCTGCATAACATCCAACACGGCGTTGCAGACTTCCACGACGTACTCCGGCTCGGTGCCGGTGAAGCTTTCGGGGCTGTACTCAAACAGGAAGTTGCCCTCGTATTCTTCGCTCAGTTGCTTGACCAGCTTCGCACCGTCCACGGCGATTTGCTTAATTTCTTCCTTGGACTTTTTGAACACCTGCTCGCGCTGGGCAACGCTGGTGGAGTTGTAGAAGTGGATGATGGCGCGGGGCGCACCCTTGACGGCCTCGAAGGTCTTGCGGATGATGTGGTCGCGGCACTGGGTCAGCACCTGGACGGTGACATCCTGGGGAATGCGGTTGCCATCGATCAGCTTACGCAGGAACTCATACTCGGTCTCGCTGGCGGCCGGGAAGCCGACCTCGATCTCCTTGAAACCGATTTTGATCAGCATATCGTAGAATTCCAACTTCTCGTCCAGGCTCATCGGGACGATCAGGCTCTGGTTGCCGTCGCGCAGGTCCACGCTGCACCAGGCCGGGGCCTTTTCGATGTGGTCCTTTTTGGTCCACTCATACACGTGGCCGGGCTCGACCGGCGGCGGATAATACCCTACATGATACTTGGTTGCGTCCATCATAATAAAAATGCCTCCTTCAAAGCTGTGTGCCTTTGAAAGGAGGAAAAATAAAACCGTCCCCCAAAGGCGGATTGCCTTTGAGAGACGGGAGCAAATTTACAGTTGCTGTACCCGCGGTACCACTCTCATTGTCGCTAGTGCGACCTCTCTGTACGATCAGCGGGTTTGCGGTTACAATGCGGCAAACGGGCGAATCGCTCCTGCATGATAACGGTCAGGTGCCGGCGATGCCTACAGCGAAAAGCTATCAGCATAGCTGCTCCGAGGCCAGTGACGCCCTATCTGCCGCACCGTCTTGCACCAACCGACGGCTCTCTGTAGCGGGGTGAATAGGACCTTCTCCCCATCATTGCATTTGATGTAATGCGTTTATTTTAGCGGATTTTGGCGGTGGTGTCAACCGTTATTTTGCACAATTGCTTTATATTTGTTTTGGCTATGTTGCTGTGCCCCGGCCCTACCTACCTTGCGGCAGGGCCTTTTTTAATGGGATGCTCCTGCTATTCCTTCTCTTTTGTGACCAAAAGAGAAGCAGAAAAGTCCCGCTACTTCCGAGGCGCGGGGCACGGCTTAGGGGCTGCTCGCCCCTAAGAACCCCAAAGAGATGGTCGTTCGACGAAAAAGCTAAAAAATACAGGAGTGCTGCATTTTTCTTAACGCTTTTCCGCCGTCCGACAGAGTGACCCCTCCGGGGCCAAAACGACTCTACGGTGGTAATGTTAATGCTCCCCTTCGAGGGGAGCTTTTACGCTATACCCCGGGAAATTTTGCGCAACCGCAAACGCCCCCTAACCACGCCTTTATACAGTGTGCCGCTCACCCGGTGCGGCTGTGCGACCCACGCGTGGAACTGGGCCAGCGCGTCCATGTAGCGGTTCTTTTGTTCTTTTTCATCGCGGGTATCCCAAAACGAGATCTTTATGGTTTCATCGCAGTAAAATCGTACACTGTCGCGCAGCGTGTTGGGTTTGCTGAAATCGTCCACATCGAGAGCGGCATCCCGGCTTTCGTCGTAGTACCCCGAGTACGCTTCCCGTATGTTGGCGTATTTTCCAAGATAGTCCCTTGCCAACATCGCCGTCAAAACAAGCGACATTTTACCGTTAAAATCACGGGGATAGAGAGAAAGACCGGATATACTTCCATCCAGGTTTAAATAAGCCTCTTTCGTTTCAGTGCCCGCGCGGGTTGTGGACGGACTGGCGCAGCCTGTAGGAGCATTTGCCGAGGATATAGCCTAAAAGAAACGTAGCTACAGAGATAAGCAGCAGATCGGCCTGCCAAAGGCCCACGAACGCTGCGGCCTGCTCGGCGCTGGCATTTGCCAGGTTGCCCCAGGCGAGGTTATTGACCGCGTTGCTGAACACATAGAAAAACACGGCCAGCACAAGCCCCCACACAAGGCCCTGCTTTTTGCCGGCGGCCAGCTCTTCCGCCGAGGGTTTGTAGCCGGTAGAAGAAACGAAAAACAAGCAGGCCAGGATCCCCACCACCGTCGGGATCAGCAGCGACGGCATGAGGGACAGCGCGTTCGCCATGCCGGTGAAGAACCGCTTGATCAGTTCCAGCACAACGCTCAGCGCGATCACGCCGCCCAGCCCGGCCAGGCCGGTATCATAAATAGGCTGGAAAATAATAATCACAAGATCTCTCATCCAAAACACCTCTTCGTCGGGTAAATAGGGCGGGGGTTACAACCCTATTCAATAGTTGTTACGGTTGTTATTAAACTCAATCGCATTGCGGCATGCTTTCGGGTACTGGGCCGGGTGATACTTTTTAATCCAAACACGCGAAAAGACACGCGAAAAGGCGTCAGAATTGTTCCTCCATCCAATGATCGTTATCTTGCACGAGTTGCCGTTTTTTTGCAGGTTTCTTTCTACGGCGATGCAGGGGGCATCCGTTACCGGCTGAAAAACCAGCTCATAATGCGGCCCCTTAAAAAGAGACATGCCATGCAGCTCATACTTTGTGATTTTAGCCGGAAGCATCATGGCATTGTCGCGATCGTCGCTGTTAAAGTCTAGCTCAAGAATTACATCATCCCCGACTTGGAAAGAGCTTTTCTTCGCCTTTTTTACATCGAGAGAAGGGTCTCCATCACGGGTAAAGAAGAGTGAATCAATGGGGTCGGTCGGATACGTTGGTTCTTTCACCGGCTGCCGTGCGGGTTCCTTATGGACGTACTGGGCGTGTTTGCCGGTATTGATTTTGTTTTGTTCGCCGCAGTAAGGGCAGTTTACATAGCGGGTGCCGCCGCCGCTTTTTGCCATAAAAGTTTTATAGCAGGCGCAGCAGGTAAATTTAAGGCGTACGATTTCCATATCATCCATGTTTTTTTCCTCATCTTTCGCGGAATTTCTGCGGCGCAGGTGGGCCACAGCAATTACAAAATCATTATAGCATGGCGCTTTTGGCAGAACAAGGTGCGGCTGGCTTTTTTTTTCGGGGCAAGTATGGTATACTAATTTTACTTATCTGCGAAAGGATTATGGTATGCTTATCTCAAAATGCAAACCGCTGGACCCCGGCGCGGGGCGGCGGCAGGGCGCGGCGCAAAAAGTTTACGGCGCGGCGCTGGTGCTGCTGCTGATTCTGTCCGAAGTGTTCAGCTCCAACATGCAAAGTACGCTGCCCGCGTTCAGCCATTTAGTGCGCCTGGCGCTGACGGGCGGTGCGGTGGTGCTGCTGGGCGTCAAGATCTTTTTTCTGACCGATTATGAGGCCCGCTGGCAGCCGATTTTGGCCGCGCTGGTGCTGGCCTACACGGCGTTTGCCACCTGGTATGGCGATGATGTGTGGTTTTTCCTCGCCGCGCTGGTGGGGCTGGGGGCCAAGGACATTGACCTGAAAGCCGCGCTGCGCGTCTATCTGGCGGCGGCAGTGGCCGGGCTTTTGGCCGTGCAGCTGCTGCACTTTGCTACCCCGCTGATGCCCTACAACTTCTACTGCCGCAACTGGGATTTCGGCTACGGCCACTACAACGGTTTCGGTGCGCGGCTGGCGGGCGTGTTCTTCGCCTGGGGCTGGCTGCGGCACGACAAACTGTGTGCCATCGACTGGATGGGCCTTGCTGCGCTGGCAATTTTCACTTACAAAGTCCCCGGCAGCCGCGGCGCGTTCGGCGGCATGGCGGTCATGTTCCTGCTGTTTGCGGTGCAGAAATTCTTCCCCAAGTTGTTTGATAACAAAATCTGGTACGCACTGGTACTGGCTGTGCCGGTGGGGCTGGCAGTGTTCAGCCTGTACGCCGGGTACATCTATGACCCCGTGTGGCCGTATGACCACATGGCGATTTTGCTGTTGAGCATTTTCCTCTCCGGCCGGTTCGAGATCTGGCACAACGTGTTCTGGGGTTCTCCCCTCACCCTGCTGGGTGGCCTGCCCACCGACGGTGACGAGCACCATGCCATGGACAACACCTTTTTGGCCGTGCCGATGAACAAGGGCCTGTTGGGGGCCGCGCTGGTGGCGGTGTTTTTTCTGCTGCTGCTGTGGCGGCTGGCAAAAAAGCATCGTTCCACCGAGACAATCTGTCTGCTGGCCCTGACGCTCTACCTGTTCATGGAAAACAAGCCTTTCCTGCTCTCCGCCAACCCGTTTTTGCTGCTGGCCCCCGTTGTGTTTTTTGGTGGTGGCGAAAGAAACCGGGCAAAATAGATATGCGATCAATCGGAAGTTGTGAGGAATGTAGTTTTATGGAGAGTAGTACTATTTTTAGTTATCAGCTTAGAGACGCTTGGGGATATTCGCTTTGCAATGTTTCTGTTTCTGTGGGCGCTTCTAAAGCAAGAGTTCGCTATAAAGCAATAAATAAAAAGCGTTATAGTCGACAGCTTGATGATGACATAATTTATGAAATAAATACTATTATGGAAAGGCATCCTGAAATTTGGACATATAATGAGTTTGATTTAGAGGAACCCACAGGGCTTTTGGATGGTGTTATGAATTTTTTTGAATTTGCAACACTTGATGGTAAAAACGTACACTTTTCCACTTCCAACATTGGAGAAATTCGTAACCCTAACGCACATTTTTCTCTAAACTTCTTCAACTGTTCTAGTGCAAAAGATCTTATGCGTAATGTTATTCCAACTAAAGCACTGGAGGTTGTAAAAACTTTTGATGAGATTTCAGCTGTTTTAGTGAGAATAGGCATTCCTAAGGAATGTTTCCTGCTCCAACCTAAATGACTTCAAATCACCCCAAATATTCCTCTCTGCTTTTGTTCGAAAATTCCAGTTTGCCAATTGCGCATGGTAAGATAAGGTTGTGGGTGTTGCAGAATTGCAAGAAGGGGCAAGACCCCTCTCTACAGTGCCAGCAGGATGGTGCCCTTACGGGGGGCGATGTAAAGGAAAGCTCCGCCTATCGATGGAGCCCCCCGCTGCAAAAGAGGACCTTTGGTTACGCGTGGGGACGGATTCTATATCTGCCCGGTGAGTTTTGCGGCAGCGTAAGACCCCGAGGGCGAACAATGTTCACCCCTACTTACTCTACAAGCGAAAGTATAGCTTTTCAACAAGCCGAAACAGCCCCACCGATTGGCGGGGCTGTTTCTATTTTATATATAGGGCGAAAATCAACGGTTCTGCGGACCGTTTTTCAGGATGACATCGTGGCTGCCGCCTTCGACAATAGAGGTGGAGGAAACAACAGTCAGGCGGGCTTTCTCCTGCAGCTCGGGGATGGAAAGAGCGCCGCAGTTGCACATGGTGGAGCGCACTTTGTACAGGGTGGTCTGTACACCGTCAGCCAGGGGGCCGGCGTAAGGCACGTAGGAATCAACGCCTTCTTCGAAGCTCAGCTTCTGGGCACCGCCCAGGTCGTAGCGCTGCCAGTTGCGGGCGCGGTTGGAACCCTCGCCCCAGTACTCCTTGACGTAGTTGCCGCCCACACGCAGCTTGTTCGTGGGGGATTCGTCAAAGCGGGCAAAGTAGCGGCCCAGCATGACGAAGTCGGCACCCATAGCCAGGGCCAGGGTAATGTGGTAATCCTGCACGATACCGCCATCGGAGCAGATGGGGATATAGATGCCGGTCTCTTTGTAGTACTCGTCACGGGCCTTGGCGACCTCGATGACAGCGGTAGCCTGGCCGCGGCCAATGCCCTTGGTTTCGCGGGTAATGCAGATGGAACCGCCGCCAATGCCGATCTTGATAAAGTCAGCGCCAGCCTTAGCCAGGAAAAGGAAACCCTCGCGGTCAACAACGTTGCCGGCACCGACCTTTACCTTGTCGCCGTAGTTCTCGCGGATCCAGGCGATGGTGCGGGACTGCCACTCGCTGAAGCCCTCGGAGGAGTCGATGCAGAGCACATCCACACCGGCATCTACCAGAGCAGGCACACGCTCGGCGTAGTCGCGGGTGTTGATGCCAGCGCCAACGACATAGCTCTTGTTCTCGTCCAGCAGTTCGTTGAAGTTCTCCTTGTGGGAGTCATAGTCCTTGCGGAAAACCATATACTGCAGACGGCCCTCGGCATCGACCAGGGGCAGAGAGTTGATCTTGTTGTCCCAGATGATGTCGTTGCAGTCATGCAGACTGGTAGTATCGGGGGCGGTGACCAGCTTGTCCAGCGGGGTCATGAACTCAGTGACCTTGAGATCCATCGTCATGCGGGACAGGCGATAGTCACGGGAGGCAACGATGCCCAGCAGCTTGCCGTGGGCCGTGCCGTCATCGGTGATGGCCACAGTGGAGTGGCCGGTGCGGGTCTTGAGGTCCAGCACATCGCCGAGGGTAGCCTCCGGCGGGAGGTTGGAGTCAGAAGTGACGAAGCCCTTTTTGTAGGCCTTGACGCGGCGAACCATGTCGGCTTCCTGCTCGATGGTCTGAGAGCCGTAGATAAAGGAGACACCGCCCTGCTTGGCCAGCGCGATAGCCAGCTTTTCGCCGGAAACGGACTGCATGATGGCGGAGACCATCGGGATGTTCATCTCAAGGGGGCAGTCTTCCTTACCCTTGCGGTACTTGACCAGTGGGGTCTTCAGGCTGACAGCCGTGGGGACGCACTCGGAAGAAGAATAGCCGGGGACCAGCAGATACTCGCCAAAGGTGCGGGACGGTTCAGAGAAAAAATATGCCATGTTACACGCTCCTGACTCCTACAATATTTCGTAATCATCGTAATCTTACTGATTAGAAAGATTGTACCACATTCGCGGACAAAATACAAAACTTTTTGCAGAAATCTTTCCTGCATAGCGAAAAAGAAAGTTGTGGATTTTGCACCAAACTTTTTGCGGGAAGTATGACTTTGAGGCAAAAGGCTCCCCTCGAGGGGAGCCAAGATCGTACAGTGGCTGTAGGGGCGAGCGATAGTGGAAGTTATATTACTCACACATATTCGTGCTGTTCCTTTTCATAACTGAAAGGGGGGCCTCATGTCTCAAACATGGAACGGCACGAAGAAAGAAACCCCTGAAAGAAGGACGT
>CAVAGJ010000037.1:0-27583 GCA_963588145.1 Coriobacteriaceae bacterium | reverse complement strand
TTTGTTGACACCCTGCATCGCAAATAGAACAAACCCCTGCCTTTCTGAAAACAGAGGTTTTTTGATGGGCTGACACGGTGTCACCCTTCGTCGGGTGGCACCGTGTTTTTTTCATTTTCGCAGGCCCTTCGCCAGTGCGATCAAATTATCCAGTTGCTCATTGCTCAACCCTTTTGCGATAGAGTAAAGCTCGTTTGCTTTTGACGGACTGGCTGCATCTATATCAAAGAAGTCTTTGGGCGTTATCCCAAGATATTCGCAAATGTAAAATATCCCGGAAAGTGACGGCATGGATTTTCCGCTTTCAATGTTGTTGATATAACCGGGATTTTGTCCCATGGATAGGCTCATATCACGGGCAGAAACGCCCTTTTCCTCCCGGAGCTTTGCCAAACGCAAGGAGAAATCTTTCTCAGTCATTAACCACTCACCGCCCTTTGTTATATTGTAGCCTACAAATGCAGAAATAATATTTGCTCACAGGCTGTAATTGCGTTGCGGCAATGGTTTATAGATGTTATTATATTAACAGGTGGTGGTTATCAGATGATAGACGTGAAATCCAGAACAGCGTGTTTCACCGGGCATCGGAAATTGCCGGCAAAGGAGCTGCCTGAAATCTCCAAGCGTTTGGAGGATACCTTGGTCACGCTGATCGAGCAGGGCTATCGTTATTTCGGCGCAGGCGGTGCCTTAGGGTACGATACCCTGGCAGCTCAGACTGTCCTCCGCTTGCGGGAGCGTTATCCGCAGATCCGGCTGATACTTGTGCTGCCATGCCTTAATCAAACTCGGGGATGGCTGCAAGCGGATATCGACACTTACGAAGAGATCAAGCGCTGTGTGTATAAGGTGACATACACATCGGAGCACTATTTTCGGGGCTGTATGCAAAAACGCAATCGGCATCTTGTGGATAATAGCAGTGTCTGCATTTACTATCTGACGGAGCCCACCGGCGGCACGGCTTATACCGTGGACTATGCCCGCCGCATGGGCCTGCGGATTATCAATATAGCAGGCCTAGATAGCTTGTAAGAGTGCCTTGTACGCAAATAAGTCTCCCAAATTGTCTTCCCATAGGTGGACGGTTCGGGAGGCCTTTTCAGGTGATGGTTAAAATCGACACCATAGCTGCTGTTTTTGCAGAATTTGTTCGTATTCTGTTGTAATTTCGGAGGCGTTATGGTAGAATATACTCTGTAAAGTTATAAGCGCTTTGGGAGATTTTATTTTCAACAGGAGGAACCCCATGACGGTCCGTTATGACAAACTTTGGATTTTGCTGATCAAGAACAAAATGAAAAAAGGCGAGCTGGCCAAGGCTGCGCACCTGTCGTCCCATACCATGACCCAGTTGAACAATAACCGCCTCGTCTCCATGTCTGTCATGCTCCGATTGTGTAAGGTGTTCCATTGTGACATTGGAGACTTGATGAAAGTAGTAGAGGATGAAACAAACTAAGCGGTAATTCTACCATGTATGCGTGAGGTATAACCAATGGACAACAATGCAAAGCTCCGCCCGCTATATCTGGCGAAGATTCTATATGAGCGCACCGATGAGGACCACTATCTGACCACGATGCAGCTGGCGCAGATTCTTGAAGAGGAATACGGTATCCCGGCGCACCGGCAGACCATCAAGACGGACATTGAGCTTCTGCAGCAGTTCGGAATGGACATCCAAGAAGTAAAGTCCACTCAGAACCGTTATAACCTCATTAGCTGTCAATTTGAAATCGCTGAGCTGAAGCTGCTGATCGATGCTGTGCAGTCCTCCAAGTTCATCTCCAAAGAACGCAGCGAGCAGATGGTCTCCAAGATTGTCACGCTGGCCGGACAGCATAAGGCCGAGGAACTGAAGCGCAACGCTTCCGTGGAGGGAAGGGTGAAGTCGGAAAATCGACAGGATTTGCTGATCGTGGATGCAATCAATGAGGCCATCAATGCCAGAAAGAAGATTGCCTTCCAATACTTTGCCTACAATGTCCGAAAGCAGAAGAAACTGCGCCACGACGGCGAACGGTACATCTTCAGCCCCTATCGTCTGATCTGGAACGGCGATTATTACTATGTACTGGGCTATTCGGACAAGCATCAGGCTATCGGAAGCTTCCGTGTGGACCGTATCAGCGCCCGTCCTGACATTCTTTCGGAGGAAGCCGTACCGGTTCCGGCAGACTTCGGTGTCGATGATTTTCTTGCGACTACCTTCCGGATGTACGGCAGCGAGTGTCAGGAGGTAGAACTGATCTGCGACAACTCCGTGATCAATGCCATCATTGACCGTTTCGGGCCGGATGTGACCATCTACGCCTGCGATATGAGCACCTTCCGGGTGATCGTCCGGGTGGCCGTCAGCCATATCTTCTTCAGCTGGATTTTCGGCTTCGGCGGGAAGGTCAGAATCAAAGGGCCTGAAGAAGTTAAAAGACAATATGCGGCAATGATTCGTGATGCAGCTGCGGAATTAGAGTAGAACGAGAGGTTTGCGATATGGGACGCCTGATGGGATCTTCCAATTCGAACAACTATGGCGAACAGATTTTTATTAATAAGGCATCAGAATACCTGGATGATACCAACATCATATACTGGAACCGTCAGCTTTTCGGGAAAGAATTTGATGTCTGTATTCTTATGCCCGAAAAAGGAATCCTTGTAGTTGAACTTAAAGGATGGCGTGAAGAGAATATACTACGCATTGAAAATAATGATTCAGTGATTATTCAGACCGATGATGGTGAGGTATCTGCATCACCGCAGAAGCAAGCCCGAGGATATCGCTTTTCCATTGAGCGCCATATTCGTCAGAATATCGGCAAGTTTCCGCTTGTATATCAAATGGTCTGCTTGCCACAGGTATCCAAGGCGTTCTTCAAATCTCGCCGGCTTGATGTGGTCATGGAAGAAAAGTTTACGATTCTCAAGGAGGACTTGAAAGACAACACGTCCTTTTTCAATAAGTTGGATCAAGCACTCCGTGAGGTTTGCCATTGGAACAGAGATCCATTTGACCAGAGAACCATGTTGGAGGTCCGTAACCTGTTTGAGACAGATATCAATGTTGACGAAGATGGCGAATCGGAAATTGAAAAAGAACTTGCCTCGTCCTATCATCGGCATGACTATTCGCACTTTTATTATTTCAACGAATCCGATCAGATGCCCGGCAATACCATCAACGATATGGTGGTTCAATATTTGCATGGCTGCAAACTGTACTGCGTCTTCTCCAAGAAAGCGCAGATGCTTGCTGTCATCAAAGCCCTTGATACCGCCCTTGCGCAAAGGGGGTTAGTTCGTAATCGCGACAATATCGAAATTGCATTTGACGAGCAGAAAAGCCATACTCCTCTGGCTGAGTCTGTTGGGGATATGTTCATGGGATTCCATTGTTCCATGAGCGTATTGATTGCGCCCTTTGATAAGAATACGACTTCCTTCGCAATCCGAAATGGCAGTTACAGTTCTGCCCAGAAACGCATACTCGAAAAGCTTAGTGAGCAGAGCCAGTTTAACTTTGAGCAGTACCAAGTTGAACATGCAACCCCTGAAAAGAATATTGTCATTCGTGCGGGTGCCGGTACTGGAAAAACCTATACCATGATTTCTCGCATTGGCTTTATCTGCTATACACAAAATGTCCCGCTGCAGAAAATGGCCGATCGCATTGTGATGATTACATTCACCAATGAAGCTGCTGATCAAATGGAGGAAAAGCTCAAAGCATATTTCAAAAATTGCTACCTGATAACCTCAAAACCCGATTATCTGCAGATGATCTCCCGGATTGACCATATGCAGATAAGCACCATTCACTCCTACGCCAAGAACCTTATCGCTCAGATGGGTACTTCCTTTGGCTACGGAATTGATTTGGGTATTACATCCAGCGAGTTTTATCGCCGTAAAAAGATCTCTGATTTGCTTGATGCCTATATTTATCAAAAGGAAATGGAGCAGGGCAAAAACTATACCGGCAAGCTGGGTATGCCCGTTTATGCTATCCGTGACAGCATCCTTGATTTTATCGAAAAACTTCACAACAAGAGTGTAAACATTGGAGCTATTGAACCCCAAGACTTCGGAACCCTTCTGAATAATGAATCTCACGGCGAACTGCACGAGCTTCTAGCGAGTGTAATTCCTGCTGTGGAGCGTGAATACTTCGAGGAACTCATTGAGAACAACAAAATTCACCTTAGTTCCATGATGTCTGTTCTCAATCGCTTTATCAACAATCCGGAAAGCGAAAGCAGAATCAGAGAACTCAAAAAAGATAAACACGCCCAGCAATTTATGTTCGTCGATGAGTTTCAGGACACCGATGACTCTCAGATCGAGTCTCTGCTGCGTATTTCACAGGTTCTTGATTATAAGCTGTTCCTTGTAGGCGACATTAAGCAGTGTATTTATCGTTTCCGTGGTGCAAAGGAAAAAGCTTTTGACCAATTAGATATCGAAGAAAATCCCGATAAATGGTTGGAGTTCTCTCTGCAGCGGAACTACCGCACCGACAAGCATTTACTTGATATCTTTGATCGTTCCTTTACCAAATGGGGAGGACTGGACGAAGAGCTTCTTACTTATGATGCAGATAAGGACAGACTTATTGGAACACAGGATTATAACGGCAAGTATTTAACCAATGTAAATCGTTTCTATCGTAGGCTTCCTACCACAAGCGAAGAGATGCGCATCCCGATTCTTGTAGAAGAAATCAAGCGCATTCAGAAGCGTATCCAGTATGAAGAGAGCCATGGCATGAAGCTCTCTGCAAAAGAAAAGAGCATTGCAATCCTTGTTCGCGAAAACTGGCAGGCTGACATGATTCGTACAGATTGTGCTCGTCTCGGAATTAGCGTACGTACCAACACAGGCGGTGACTTGTATATGTCCCAGCCTGCCATTGATATGCTCGCTTTGGTTAACGCGCTGGTACATTTCGATGAGGCCGACTACTTGTACAACCTCGTAACATCGAACTTTTTTAATCTCGACATTCCTAAATCCAATCTGTACGAAATTCGCATGAAGATTCGCACCGGCGGCTGGAGAGCAAAGACGGACGAAAAAGAGCAAGTCAATTACCTTATCAACTTCATGAACCTGATGCTTGCGAACACCGTTGATAAGAATAACAAGTGGGAATATATCGTTGCCAGCCTCAGAACGCAGCCTATTCTGCAAGCAATCCGCAAGGTCTATAACACTCTCGAACCGTGGAAGCATTTCAGCAATGACCCATGGAAACAACACTATTATCAGTTGAATGTCGACCTTCTATTTGAGCAGATTATCAACGCCTGCAATGTAGACAGACTCACCATCAATACGCTACAGGAACATCTTCATAACAGTATTGTTTCACAAGTATCTGTCGATAGCAGAACTCCAGCACAGAATGAGGAAGAAGCTGCTATTCAGTGTATTACGGTTCACAAATCGAAAGGCCTTGAATATGGTCATGTAATCATGCCATTCTGCTCGGCATCTATGGACTTCATCAAAAGGACGCAGTTGCAGATCAGCACCACCAAGTATCAAGGTAGATATCGTATTGGATATAGCATGAGCGTGGGCGATTCCGGCGAAACCGTCCAGAACGACTTCTATGATGAAATCATTGAGAAGTCTGAAAAGGCCCGCGAGGAAGCTCGTGTCCTCTATGTTGCTATGACAAGATCGATTCGATCCTTCTCTTGGATTGAGATCCAAGGAAAACATAATCTGTCTTGGCAGAATCTCATAGAAACGGAGGTCTAAGAAATGCCGTTTAAAATCTACACATACGAAGACCCTTACAAGTTAGATAAAGCGGATTTCTGGAGTGAGATTTCTGCCTTGCCCCACTTCTGCAGTGCACGAACCCTTGTCAATGGCCTCAAGGATGTATTGGGCGATAGTATCAAGGGCTTAATCTGCCCGCTGGATGAACTTGTCCAGCATGAAGAGGTCTACATGCAGTGGACCGACAATATTAGCCTTCGGGTGCAGCAGTACAGCGCTTTTTCCTCTGCTTTCAAGCAGCTGTTAGAGAAGCGCAGAATAAGCAAGCCTTTTCACATGGCTTTAGAGCAGAACCAGAATCATTTCCTCGAAGCTATACGCCTGTTTATTGAGCTTGACATCTCCGCATCTGCTATTGACGGAAGTAAGGGCAATACCGAGCAAAAGCTCTTTGTTCACATGCTCAAAAAGGCACAGGAAAGCACTCTCTTCCGGTTTCCCCAAACACCTTCTCGCGAGAAATTAAAGGAGATCGTTGTTTTGCTCGCCAAGAAGGAAGTTGAAGAATGTACTGGAACACCGCAGGAAGTAAAGCGTTGTGAAAGAGCGGTTGGCGTAACCAAGGAGCTGCCGTTTGACAGCATCGTTGTTCATGGTGTGCATCAGTTTACACCGGTGCAGCTCCGCCTCCTGCTTGCTATGGAAAAGATGGGCATGACCATCATTTTCCTGTTCAACTATCAGAAGAAGTATTCCAAGATTTACTCCTCCTGGAACGATATCTATGGGTGCTTTGAAGTGCCCATCCATCACGATACCGTTGTTCGCGAGTACACACCTCCCACTATGCAGAATCCGAGCAACGCTCTGGCTTGTGCTCTTGGTGAGATATGTGAGGACAGAAACGCCGTAGGTAGCGGTATGCTCAGAAAGTGGTATAAGCTGTACAAAAGCGTTCAGCTTATGGAGTTCGCGAATATTACCGAGTACGCGCACTTTGTTTCCAACCACTTTGATTCTGCCATTCAGCGCTATTCCGAATCGCGTAGCGTCATGGAAAGAGGCAATGATGTGTGGAGTAATGCGGCAGTTCTGCGGCATTTGGATGAGCAGGTATATACTGCAAATCGCGATGTACATACGCTGTTGAAAATCTATTACCCCGAATATGCCAAGGACCGCCATTTCCTCTCTTGGCCTATTGGCCAGTTTTTCTCTGCGATTTATCGTCTTTGGGATTATGAGAATGGCAAGATCATCTTTGATGTTAATGCTATCAAAGAGTGCTTGTCCTCTAACATTCTAAGCGTCGCTCCCGGTGAAGTGCTGCTCCGAACTTTCTACAATGTTGAGATTCTCTTTGAAAATGTAACTACCTATGACGAGTTTCAACGCGAGATTGTTGAAGGGTATGCAAAGAACTATGACAAACTGGCTGATACCCCTGGCAATGATGCTCTTTCTGAGCTCAAAAATCTGTCTGTCTACAACAAGTACAAAGTCACCAAGAAGGACTTGCTTTCCCTTATTCGTGCTATCGAAGAGATCAACGGGATAGCTACATACCTTTTCTCATTGGACAATTCTCGCGAGGATTTCATCAACTTTGGTAAGCACTTCCACAATCTTGAAGAGTTCCTCAAGCAGCGAGAATTGGCGCTTGCAAATGAGCAGGAGCGAGCTTTGATTACAGCACTTCAGCTGCGTCTGGATAAAATTAAACCAGAACGGTCCACTTTCTCCGGAACATTCAGAGACTTGAAAGAGGGCCTCTACTACTATCTAAAACAGAAGAACGACGAAGATCAAGGCGTTGACTGGATTGTAAAGAACTACGAACAGATTGATGGCGATATTCTGCAAAGTAAGCGTCAGTTCGAAAGAGAACAGCACAAGGTCTACCACTTTGCCTGTGTATCTGACCGCGACATGAATATGACCGTCAACGATCAGCTACCATGGCCACTGACTGATGAGTTTATTCGAGCCGCTTATTCTCCTATTGACCTGCAGTTTCAGGTTTACTACACAGCGCTGGGCGAACGCAGTAACTTCCTCAGATACGCTCTTTTCTACGGCCTGTGCTACAATCGCTGTGATGCCCGTCTCAGCTATGTTAAGCAGTACGGAGATGAAACAACCGAGCCTTATGCATTGCTCACTATCTTGAGATTGAAGCCTAAAGCTGAACTTTTAGAAAGCGTCAACAAGCCGGCCCCGTTCTCTATTTCTGTCGGCCAAGAACTTACCAAAGGAATCAAGTATGATCGATTCCAAATGATGGACATGTTCCTATGCCCGTATCGTTTCTTTTTGGATTATGTAATGGAAAACAGCCCTGTCGTACAGGGCAACTTCCTGTATCAAAAGTATTTTGAGAATCTGCTGATCGAAGCGGTATGGAAATGGGTCGGCAAACAAAAGCGTTCTGACGCCATGAAATACCTGCCCAAGATTCTGGAACAGGAAGCACAAAAACTTGAGCCATTCTTCAAATTCTGGAAAGCGACCGAGATCTTCGACCTCAAAGTAAGAGCAAGAAACTACCTTGTTCATGAAGTTATTACAAATGGTAGTGGTTTGTTTGTCAAACCATATGACTCCGAGCATATGAAGATGCGAAAGCACTTTGGTGCAGCATTGTTTGCGGTCGATGTTTCTGAAGTAGAAAGAAAGAATCCATATCAAGAATTTGAGGCACTTGTACGAAGAGATGGATGGAATAAAATCTATTCTCTCCACAGATTGCCGCTACCTGGAAATCAGGAAGAAGTAGATATCCTTCGTAATGAGACAAAACTATATCTAAATCAAGCTTGCCGAAAAGACAAGACGGCAATTCCTTCCGATTGGTGTATCTATTGCGTTCATAGAGAGAATTGTATGGAATCTTTCCTACGCAGCGAGGTCGGCATGTCCAGCTCTAGAAATGAGCCCTGCATCAATCGCTCTGTCAGAGCAAATGCTCCTGTCAAAAACACTTTGCCTCCTGTGCGTGAGCAGGAAATTATTGATGTGGAGGCAGTTCCCGCTGAACCTATTGTCCCTGCAACTGCAAGTATTATCGATACTGCGCCTGCGGTAGAAACGCCTATCATGGAAACTCCCGTTGTGGATGTTCCCACTGTAGATGCTCCGGCTTCTGAAGTTGCCTTTGTAAAATCCCCTGCTACAGAAGTACCGGCTCATGTGGATACTCCCAAGCCTCCGGAATTGATTATCTTTGAGCAGATGTTTCGGCAGATTCAAGAAATGGTGGAGGGAAACCGACAGGAAATTCAGAGTCTAAAGGGTGAACTTGCTGCAAGACAGTCTCGCCGCGAGGATACTACGCGTATTCAAGCTCGATTGAAAGACGAAGAGCACAGAAGCCAAGAGCTTCTGGACAAGCTTGCGGAAACTGAGAGTCGCCTTGCAACGAGTGAAGCACAAGTGAAGAAGCAAAGGGAACTTGAGTTTACAGAGAGCGAACTTGCCGAGCTGCGGAAGTATTCTACGATCATTGTGTTTGACACATGCTCCATTATGAACTGTCCCAATCTTCTCGATGGAGTAAACGATGGGGAGCTGGTTGTGGTCCCCAAGGATGTAAACAATGAGCTTGAGCACCACAAAACAAGATTTGGCGCGGATGATCGAAAATTCAAAGCGCAAAAAGCTATTACGGCAATCTTTAATTACAAGAGACGCTTCCCGCTTGTTTATGCAGATGGCCTGCCTAGTTTAGTTCCCGAAGCCTATCGTGCAAAAGTTGACGAAAAGGAGCAAAACGATAACAAGATTTTGGCTGTCGCACTCCGCTATAAGATCTATACGGACATTCCGGTGCTTTTCATCACCGATGACAGAAGCCTTTCTAACAAGGCATCTGGCGAGGGACTTGATGTGTGGACATCCAAAGACTTTCTTGCGCCTCCCGAAACTTCTTTCGATGATGAGAGTCCCACCGTCCCAGGAACGCCTGCGCCTATTCCTGAACTGGAAGCGCAGATCGCTGAGGCAACGGCAGCGGAAACCCCAGCTCTGGAAAGCAGCGAGGGAGAACGACTTGATGCAGAGGCCGCAGAAACCAAAAGGCAAGCGAAAGCCAAAGAAGAATACCTTGCACAAAAGATTAGCACAAAATTGCTTCATTTAGAGGCAAGCCAAATTTCGCTTCTGCAGAATAACGGTATTAAAACCATAGCTGATTTCATGGCTCAGACAGAGAATAGCTTTGCCAGCATGAAGGTCAAAAAGGGCATTCCTTTTACAGCGCGATTTTTGAAAGAGCAAGAAACCATTCGATGCAAACTTGAGAATCTATAATATTGCAGGAAACCACCGATGCAGCCTTGGTTTCTTGTCAAGCTGAGAAAGGAGAGCTGCGTATGTTAGTAGGGTGTTATTATCGATGCCCCATAGTCATTGAAGAAGGTGACAAAGACCATCCCCGTTTCTATGTCCTTGCTCAGCTGGACGAGTACAACGAAATTGCCGATGCAATTAAGGTCAAAATGCACGACCTTTTGGGTAGTAGACAATACTATGAGGAAATCTTTCAGCATAATGTGTTCTTTGCTCAAGCAGTTGCTCGTTGTGAGGCTAGTCCTGGTGGTGTCGTTGAGAGTCGATGGGGACGAGGCATAGTCGTGTCTCGTGCCTCCGAACCCTACGCAGAGGATAAGCCCTATTGGTATTGGATTAAGTTTCCCAACGGTAAGTATGCCAAGGAATGCGAGACCGAGCTGAAGTTTGACTATTCACAAATGAATTACGCGCCGGACAAGCAGCTTCGGGCCTATGAGTTTCAGCATCCCACATGGTTTATCAACCACCTCAAGGTAAGCAAGAACCTTCATCTTGTGAATAATGCCACTTATGGTTTCCGAGTTCTGGCCGGTTGCCGAGCCTTTTTGCTCCCACATCAGATCAGCACAGTTGCCCGATGCTTTGAAACTACTCCTGTCCGCTATATGTTGGCAGATGAGGTCGGCTTGGGCAAGACTGTAGAAGCGTGTTCTATTCTCAGCATACTAGAAAGCGAGAATAAGAACCTCCGAGTGTTGATTGTTGTGCCGGGCGCCTTGGCAAGTCAATGGAAAAACGAGCTGCATTACAAGTATGGTTTAAATGCAGATATCAACTCTCCTCATTCAAGGATATGTTTGCTTTCCATGGAGGATATCGGCAAGTCTTTGCTGACCCTCTCTACTCCGTGGGATCTCGCAATCGTAGACGAAACACATAGACTGCTTGCGAATGATGCTTGGTACAACCAAGTACAAAGTCTCAGTAGAAGAGTCAAACATATTCTGCTTTTGTCTGCCACTCCCATCCAGGATAGAAACGAAGAGTATCGCCGCCTCCTTGCGCTTCTTAATCCGGAGCAATATGAGAATATGTCTGCAGAACGCTTTGCGTGGATGGTCAAGAGACAAAAGCGGATTCAAAAATCCGCCAACTTACTTTTGGGTTATCTGGAGCGTTATGATGAGTACACTGAAATCATTATTGATGATCTGAACAACATCGCGGAGACCTTGGAAGATGCTGCGTTTAAAAAAATGGTTCAAGAAATTGACCTGAACGCAGAAGATAAAGGCCTATCTAAAGTCAAGCAGGCATTGGCCTATATTTGCGAGAATTACCGAATTGAAAGAAAGGTAATCCGCAATCGCCGTCAACTGATTTCGGAAAAGATGGCGAAACGCACTTTACATGCTATTCCGTACACTCCATTGTCCCTTAATGAAAACTATAACGAAATCGGTGCAATTCAGAATACTCTCGCATATCTTTCAGACCATGGTGAGGATGATGAGAATTATGTGACCGAAACTGCCATCCCGCTCCTTTCTGCTCTGTTCAGCAGCCCATGGGCCTTTGAGGATGCTCTTGGCAGGCTCAAAATCGACGATGGCATATTATTGGAGAGCGCGACCGCTTGGCGACGCCAAGCGGAAAACGAACACAGCTTAGTCAATATAGCTCTTGACGAAGATCCTGATTTGATTAAGGGTCGCTTGATGACCGCCATGGACTATATTGATCAGGAAACAGATATCCTTGACGACGAAAGCTGTAAATTGGTCGTGTTCACGGCTCATAACGCTACCCTCATGGAGTTCTTGAAGCTGTTCAATGCAAGGTATGCCGATATGGGCGTTCATGCCGTAGCTTTCGGCAAGCACATGGAGCGTGAAGAACTGGAAGACAGCGTGTATGCTTTCCAGAATGACCCGGAATGCCGTGTGATTATCTGCGATGAAACTGGTGGCGAGGGACGAAACTTCCAAAATGCAGCTCAAGTCATTCATCTTGATATTCCTTGGAATGCCAATGCCCTTGAGCAGCGTATTGGTCGTTTGGACCGCCTTGGTCGTAATCCAGATATGGATGTAAAGTCGGTCGTTTTTTATGCAGATACCTCTGTTGAGGAGCAACTCTTTCACATTTGGAAAGACGGTATGAAGCTGTTTGAACAGTCTTTGAGTGGGCTGGAAATCATCACCGGTGAACTGAACGAGCTGATAATCGACGCTCTGTTGGATGACTATTACACTGGACTTAGCAATGCGTTTGATGACATTCTGGACCAAGCAGAAGAAATGCGAGAGAGCGTTGAAGACGAACAGGATTTTGACCTTGGAGCAACCTTGTATCGTCCGCTGTCTCAAGGCATTGATAATGTTCTGAGTATATATGCATCCGAAGATGACAATCTGTTCGCTACTGCTATGATAGGTTGGGGAAAGCAAGCTGGACTAAACCCGGAGACGCCGACCAAGACCGGTTTGATTGAGTTCAGAGAAAGCAGCTTTAGCGTAAACGCAGCAAGACAGTCTCTTTTCATTCCTCCAGACTGGAAACGATACAGCAATACTTCGATCATGCGAAGAGAAGGAAAGATTCTCGGCTCCTTTGATCGTGGAACTGCGGCTACACGGGAGGACATACTATTCTTCGCACCCGGCGACGCTGTATATGACTCAATTATTTCTAACGCTGTTGGCTGTAATCGCGGTAGATGTACCGGCATTGAAACGACTGGCATATACAATTATGATGGTCTTGTTTACATCTATAACATTGCGCCCAAATTGGATGAGCTGCTTGAAAATGGGATGCCGCTGCAAACCTTGGCTCAGTATAAGATGTATCTTCCTTTGAAGCAGATTTTTGTTGCAATGCCTCTTAATGCCAGGAGCAAAGAGATTCCTGAAAAAGAGGTTATAAAAACGCTACTTGCGTTGCGTCCCAACAATGCTGGGCATGTCGGTCGCAGAAGTGCTGGTAAATTGTCTATTTCTCCGTTGGAGCGTTTTATCAGCCTAACTCCTCCAAGCACATGGGAGCCGTTGGTAGATAAGTATTCTGCATCTGCCTATGCCCGTGCCCGTGCAAGACTTGAAAAACGGTCTGATCTCGAAGCTGCCGAAAAGGAAATGCAGCGTGTTTTGAACGGCTACAGAGCAGAGTGCATCTACTTTGAGCGCGACATATCTGGCGTTGAAGAGCGGGAGCATCTATTCGATATGACGCTCCGCGCACTCAAAAATGCGAAACCTGTATTGGATGCCGTATGTTTCTTGAGGGTGAGAACTAATGGATAGTAAAGAGATATTACAGCAGTACATAGTCGACGCGATGAAATCCAAGAGTGCTATTGCGGAACTTGAAAAGAATCTTGTTGACACTTCTACGCTGTTGAAAATGCAAGAGGCCGCAAGGTCGCGGTATGTAATTGGCTTCATTCGTCGTGTCATTCAGTTCAAGTGCGATGAGGCATCCGCGAAAGATCTCTGCTTAAATATCCGTGACATTGTTTTGGTGCTTGGTCGTATAAGATTGACTGAGAAGCTATTCAATGTTGTACGTGAGTATGGTTCAGAGTTTGATCTCGTCTGTGAAAACGATCTACAAGTGTCTTGCTTGCACCACATTCCCGAATGGCTTGAGCCTCAACAGTATGTTAAGGATGTTTATGCTCTTCGCTATAATGATGGTATTGAACTGGAGAGCACTTCTTCCGGTGATGCAACATTAGCGAAGCACACTGGCTTTAATGCATACAAAAGTTTTGAGCAGAAAATTGCGGTTCATACTGCATTGAATTTACCTAACGGTCACACGCTCCTTATCTCGCTGCCCACAGGCGGCGGTAAAAGTCTGGTAACTCAGCTGCTGACAAGTGTTTCCGAGGGCTTAACTGTTGTTATCGTACCAACCATCGCCTTGGCCCTGGATCAGTATCATGCCGCACGGCACAACTTGACCGACGGAGCAGAGATCTATTGCTATCGTGGTGAACTGTCCGAGATAGAGCAGTCTACAATCATCAAGGCTTTGAAAGACAAAAAGGCTCGTATCCTTTTTACTTCTCCCGAAGCTATTTTGAAAAATCCGGAACTGCGCCGTATCTTGGACGCAGCAGCGGAAAACCACTACTTAGCCAATGTTGTAGTGGACGAAGCACATGTTGTTCCGGACTGGGGCGTGTTTTTCAGACCCGACTTTCAGATATTCTCTATCGTGCTTAAAAAGTGGAAGCGAGAGTCTGATGAGTTCATCCGCACATTCCTACTTTCGGCTACACTTTCTGATGATGTGGTGGACACATTGTTTGCCCTGTTTGGCTCTGAAGGAAAGAACGCACAGGTTCGTTGCGATGCGCTGAGGCAGGAACCTCGATTCTACTTCTACTCGGCCAAGTCTAAAAAGGAGCAGGATGACAAAACCATTGAGGCCATCAAGCTCCTGCCCAAACCTATGGTTGTATATGTCCTGGAACCGAGAGAAGCGAAAGATTTACAGAAAAAACTGCGTCAAGCAGGCTATAAAAACATTCCAACTTTCACGGGTGAAACGAAAGAATCTGATCGAGACATAGTTTTGACTGGATGGAAAAACCACGATTTTGATATTGTGATTGCCACCTCCGCATTTGGTATTGGCGTTGACAAACCCGATGTAAGAACAATCATCCATGCTTGCTGCCCCGAAAATTTAAGTCGTTTCTATCAAGAGGTAGGACGCGGCGGTCGAGATCGGTTCCCTTCGCTCAGCCTGTTCATCCCGTATCAGAGCAGATATGATAGCGAGGGCGATGTGCGTCGTGCACTTGGCCTCGTCAACAAACGCGTACTCACTGTTGAACGTGCTGTTATCCGTTGGAAAGGCATGCTGGCCAGTCCTGACGCGATGATTGATGCCGATGAGTGCGTTCTGAACACTTCTGCTACCCCTGCAACAATGACTGACGAGGAAGCGGAGTACGCAGGCAACCGAAATGTGACATGGAATGTAAACTTGCTGCTGTTCCTGCACCGGACAGGCTTCATCGATCTACTGGACGCAAGCTATGTCTTCGACAAAAAATCCAATCCACCCAAAAAGTATTACACAGTCACAATCAAACTGCTGCAGCCAGATGTTCTCTGTGATGATGACAGCCTAGCAGCAGCGCTGACAGAGCCCCGTGCCCGAGAGTATGAGGCTCAGATGGCTGGATACAGAATTATGAGCGAGCTTGTATCTTCTCCAAAATCCTTGTGTTGGGGGCGTGTTTTCAGACACCTTTTCCCACTTTCTAGAGAGGTTTGCAATGGTTGTCCTGCAGATCCGGAAGGTCGCATCACAAGCGATGATACCTACAAACTGCGAATGAACCCTAATATTAAACTTCCTCCCGCACGGCCTTCTCGTCGTCTGGACAGGAATATGGGGTCTTTCAATGAAATGATAATCAGCAGGCCATCCAACGGACCTTGTAACGAGGGAGAGGTGGCTGTTATTGCGGAAAAGGCTTTCCAGAACGGAATTGGTGCACTGGTTGTTCCTAATCGTTTGGCAAGTCAGATCGTGTATGATGGTATTCTTTTGAATTACGACGAGTTCTATTATGCGGTTGCACATTGTCCGTATTTCTTCGCCAAAGGTGTTGTTTGCATCTTCGACGGCGATACAGGAACTAATTTCTCACTATACAAGAACCTTAGAAAACTGGACGCTTATGGCTATCGAAAGGTACTCTATTGTAGCGAAAACATTATCGTTGCCAATGGAGGGAAAACCATACGAGAGTATAGCGACGCTTATCATATTTCAATTCAAAAATTTTAAGGAGGTATTCATATGTTCAAAGTGAATCCTGATGGCATGCGAATGGAGCCTACACCGGAGCGTGTGCTTTCAGTATGCCGCCTAATTGCCCATAAAAGCATGACTCGTGACGAAGTCCGTAAGGCAATGACTTTGGGGAGCAATGATGAAAAGGAGCTCGATCAGATCAACAAATCGGTCAATGTTGCGCTTGAAGAACTGTCCATCATCAAAGCGCAGGCCGATAACTTGGTATTGGCTGTTGATCCAGATGTAATTGCTTCGCCTGCAACCTTTCGTCGGTATGTAAGCTCCCGTGTTTTTGCTGCCAGGGATACAACCTTTCACATGTTTACCAAATGGCTGATTTCTCAAAATGAGAGAATCTTTTCCCTGAAGTCGTGGGAAGGTATGGCGAAAACTTGCGGTTCCGAAGTAAAGGAATTGTCTTCGTTAAACGAAAATGCCGTTCTTGGATGGCGCTTTTGGGCCGCTTTTTTGGGCCTTGGCTATTTGAGCGGAACCATGATTATCCCTAACATGAAACTGCGGCTGGAAGACATATTGGCAACTACTTACACCGAGAAGTTCAGGTATGGCGAGACAATTCTTGCACAAGATTTTATGCTATGGTTAAGTACAAAATTGCCCGAGGTTGAGATTGAAAGCAAACTCCCTCTGGCCCTCTCTGCAGGATTGCGTACCCTTCATGAACTTGGGCTTATCAAGCTTGAAATGTGGTCTGACTCCACGCCAATCATGCTCTACTATGTTGACGGTGATCCCATCAATGGCTTCACACATATTTCTGTGAAGGAGGCGATTAACTCATGAAGTGGGAACAGTATCGTTCTGTAATGGAACGTTATGCGATAAAGACCGACGATATGGCAACCGAAGACGCCTATTTCATGTCTACCCATATGCCGTTTACGTCTCTCGAGCTCTTCCGCGGTGGTTATTACGAAGAAGGGAAAATGCCTGCTCCCACCAAGCTGATGAGTGAGGATGAGGTTTTTGAACAGCTAATTTATAATCCGGACAACGAACACCGTATGATCATTGTCCGGGGCAATCATGGCACTGGTAAATCACATCTTATCCGTTATCTGAAGGGTAGGTTCGAGCGGAGCCCCTCTACAGTATATAATCCTGCTACGGAGCAGTTGGTTTTTCTGCGGCGTCTTAATAACTCTGTCCGTGGAGCTTTCTCACAGTTGCTGGAACAAGAGGCAATCAAAGATCCCGATATAGCAGAGAAGCTTCGTAAGTTTGTTGCATCTTCTGATTCAAAGGACGAGGACTCTTTCAAGACGGAGATTCTCTACGCCTATATCGCTGCTGTTCGAAACGATGTATCGGGTGAGATTTATAAGCCTGTAAAATGCCGCGACATCGCCAGTTACCTTGCTGATAGCCGCGTAAGTGAATACCTTTTGCGTGAGGGTGGCGCAATCTCAAAATGCTATAATGTCATTACTGCGCCGAGCAATAAGATCCTTCAAGATACTACAATCTTTACCGATGAAGATTTTAATGTATCTAAAATCATTCGCGCCGTTATGAAGCAGGGTGACCCGCAGGCATCTCTCTTTGCTTCTTCTTTGAAAGGTGATGACTTTGAAATCACCAAGCTTATCAACTATTTGAATGGCTTCACGAGAGAAGTCATTCAGCGCTGTGCTGATATTTCCAGTGAAAATGCTGAGACAATTTTTGCACAACTGAGAAGAGATTTAAAGAAACAAGGCAAGAATCTTACGATCTTCATAGAGGACTTTACTGGTTTTACCGGTATCGACCAGGAGCTTATTACAGCACTCTCCTATGAGCATGGCGGCGACTACCAGGATTTGTGCCGCGTTACTTCTGTAATTGGTATTACAAACGACTACTACTATGCGTTCAGAGGCAATTTCAAAGACCGTGTAACCCATCAAATCGAAGTTACAGATCGGTCGTATGGAACAGATGAATTCATCGTTCAGATGGCCGGCAGATACTTGAATGCCATTTATAGCGATCCGGCAGACCTTCGCAGTTGGTACGAGTCCGGAGCTGATCTGGATGACTTGCCGATTAGTGATTTTGCTCCCCCGTGTGATTGGGAAACCACAACTATCAAAGGAAAGCAAGTTACGCTGTATCCTTTTAACCGTCACTCGCTGTTAGCTCTGTATGAAGCACTGGCAACCAAGAGCCCACGAATGTTCTTGAAGAATGTTATCCGTGCTCAGTTGAAAGAGTATTTTGACGGTAAGTTGTATGGTGACGGATGGTATTTCCCAATGAACCCCAGCAACGCTCAAATGGCGAATGACCCACACAGTTCCGCTATCGACCGTTTAGAGAATATCAGCACCGACGACAAAAATCGTTTGAAAGCAGTTTTTGCAATTTGGGGTGATGGTTCTGCAGCCGGTGTTAAAGAGACTGATGGCACCTTGTGGTTCGGCGGCTTGCGCCAGGCTTTTCTTGCAGATATTGGCTTGGAAGCGTTTTCTGGCATCGGCGAAATCGTAGACAAGACTACAGGAGCAACTGTATCCCCAGATGCCCAGACCAAACCTGTTACGGATGGTGGGGAGAAACCTGATCAAAAACCCATTGTACCGGAGCCGCCGAAACCAAGACCTCCTGTTGATGCTGCAACAAAAAATTATTTGAAGTTTAAGAGCGACATCACAGCATGGTTTACGAAGAATGAACCGTTGAAATTCGATGCGGATTATCGCGGTTGGCTTCGTACTCTTGTTCGTGGTGACTCCAAGCAATGTGGCGCGATTAACTGGCAGGATATTGGTGTCCCGGCCTATATTGCAGAAGAGCGTCTGTCTGACTTGGGCTGCTACTACATCGACGATCAGAGTGCCCCTGCAAATATCGATAAGGCTATTGTTTACATGGACAGAAGCTCTGAAAGCCGCGACGCTCTGATGGCTTTAAACGAGCTGAACTATGCGAAGGGATGGGACTTTGAGGACGCTGCTTATTATCAGCAGCGATTGATTACATGGCTGGAACGCAGAAGATCTCAAATCATCGAAAAGGTTACTACGACCAAGCAGGGAGCAGAATCGCTCCCCATCTTGGAATGGTGTCTTGCAATCCAGTATCTCAAAGCATGTATCTTGGGACAAAAAGTGGACACGAGCTCTCCTTATGCGGTGATTAAATCATTGTTCAAGGATTTTAAGAAGGATGACAACATAAAGCGCGATACCCGTGAGTGGAATGATATGATTCAATTTGCCCTCAACCGTAAAGCGGATTTTGAAAGCGCTCTAACATTCTTGAAGCAGGCTTCCGCAACCACTATGGGTGCAGTCCATTTTGCTGTTGATCCGAACACCAAGTCCTGCTTTAGAGCCGACGAGCTTGTTGCGGCAGTCGAGAAGCTGATGGCAGCAGATTGGGATATTGAAGCGGAGCTGCCTAACAGTATTCCGCAAAAGCACCTTCTTTATAACCCCGCTACGCTGCTTAAAGCACTCTATCCCAGCGTCAAAAAAGCAATGGCTGCAGATGCACAGGAAGCTGCAGCCGTTGTCGGCAAACTTGAAGGATACATTGGTAAACTCACGCAGGAAAACTTGATTGCTGCGTTCTCGTCCATCCAAAGCCTGTTCGCAGTATTTGCGGCAAACGGAATCATTGGTAGTGCTGAGTTGCGAGTGAAGTATGACAAGCCGCCCATTGACACAGCAAAGGACATCTTGGCATATGTAAAGCTGATTAACGATGTTGCCGATGCTCCTGCTGTAAAGCAACTGACCATATATGCCACAAACCCGCTTAATGCTCTATATGTTATCCTGCGAGATATCCAAACAATTGCACAAAAGGCCGAGCAGGAAGAGGCAAAGGCACAAAAGGATATTGTAAACACGGGAGGCTTTGTCGGTACGGATGCATTGTCCGAAGCTGCGTTAGCTTCTATGGATGCGCTGTGTACTCAGCTTGAGAATATGGAGGTGTACGAAAATGTTGCTAACTGAGACAATAAAAAACAGCACCTCTGCCATTAAGAAGCGCCGTGCAACAATCGAAAGTAAACAGCATGCAGAAACCTATGCAAGAGCATTGGCCCAACTTTCTCAAACAACCGGAAGCATCAAAGACGCGCTTGATTGTGCCATCGCCATAAAGGAAAGTGGAATAGTTGAAGTGCCCGTCATAGACGAAGCAACCCGTTCCGATTTGCTTGCTTGTATTAACGATTGTGGCAACGGAATCTCTGAGATGAGACTATCCGTGGACGCAGTCAGACTTTTGAAGTCCAAGGGCGATGCGTTTGCCACTCAGATTAAGAACGTTTGGCGGGATGCCTCCGTAAAGTATTCAGATGGCTCCAAGGGCTACTTATCCATGATCGGTGGCCTATCCAGCAACCCCGAACGAGCCAAGGAACTTGCCGATAACATCGAAAAAACTGTTGCCGGCGATCCGTCCATCAAGGCTGTGAAGAAATTGGTTGCTGATGTATCTGAAGCGAAGAAGATAGCTGATGAATTCTCTTTAAACCCAGAAATTGAAGTTTTCCTGAAGAAAGTTTCATCTCTGCAGGCAACGGTTGCCGATTTAACACCTGATATCTTAACATGGCTCAAGGAGAAAGAGTTAACGAATAAGTTAAAAATCAGATTCTAAGAGGTGTATACAATGATTAAGGTGAATTGGGATGTTGAAGAATTAGTTGCCCTGATTGATGTATATCGAAGAAGCGGTGAAAAAACTGCTGAACAGATCGAGGTTGAGCTATTGGCTTTGTCAAAAGCTTTTGTTGAACGCGCCGAACGGCTTGGTATAGAACACGACGAAAAATACCGTAATTTGAATGGTATGAAAATGATGTTCCAAAATGTCGTATATGTGGCTTCAAATGGTGATCATGGTATGTCTGCTGCAAGTTCCGCTATGAGAAAAGTATATGATATGTCGAACTCTTCACCGGAAGTATTCGATTTGATTCTTGAGGAATTTACCAAGCGTTATTTAACCTGACATAAAGCAAGAACCCTGTTCCGTAGCGGTACAGGGTTCTTGCTTTATGTGATTGATTTTATATAATCAACTAATGCAGAAAAGTCAACTACTGTATTATGATTCCACGAAATACGGACTGCTTCGCTAATTCGTGTTTCATCCAGGCCCATTGCAGTCAAGACATAGCTTGGAGCATGGCTACCGGAGTTGCAGGCTGAGCCATTTGAGAAAGCATAGTCTTCCTTTACTGCGAGGAAAATTCCCTCTGCATCTACGCCATGAAAACTGATATTGATAGTGGACGGTAAACAGTAATTCTGATCGCCGTTCAAAGTGTAGTTCAAGCCCTGTACAGCCTCCATGAAATTCTCTTTGATTCCCTTGCAGCTTTCCATATGGGAAGCTGCTTCTTTGTCACACAGCTCCGCTGCAAGGGCGAACCCTGCCACCAAAGCGACCGGAGTGGTGCCAGGACGATAGCCGCGTTCCTGTTGGCCGCCGTACATAAGCTGCTTGACCGGAGGCCGTCTATATGTGCGGTCACGTCGCATAATTAATGCGCCAATGCCTTGTGGCCCGCCGAGCTTATGGGCGGTAATACTTAGCATGTTGTATTTAGCGTTTCGTAGGCTGTTGTTCAGCTTACCAAAGCCTTGCGTAGCGTCTACATGGAAATATGTTTTAGTCTCTGCCAGAGCTGCACCGACCTCTTCAATCGGCTGGATAACGCCAGTCTCGCTATTGACATGCATCATTGAGACGAGCAGCGTTTTGTCAGTCACAAGATTGAGGATTTGTTCAGGCTTAATTCTTCCAGAAGCATCCGGAGAAACAAAGTCTACAACACAGCCTTTTTCCTGCAGATGTTTCATAGATTCGAGAACAGACTTGTGTTCAATAGAGGTCGTGATGAAATGATTCCGTCCGCTCTCAAGGGCATAATCAAGCAGGCCTAAAATGGCCATGTTGTTGCTCTCGGTAGAGCCGCTGGTAAAGAACACATCGGTGCTATCAACAGCTAAGATTTCCGCAATGGTTTTTCTTGCCGAGGCAACAATCTCTTTTGCGTCTGTGCCGAAGATGTGAGTTCTGCTATCAGCGTTTCCGTAGTGCGAGCGATACACATCAACCATTCGCTCCAAGACTCTTTCGTCAATTGGAGCAGAAGCGTTGTAGTCAAGATATATGGCCATTATGCTTCCTCCTTCGGGAGAGCGGATTTGAGAAGATCGGAACAATTTTTCAGAACATCTCTTGTGCTGTAGTGATTGATGCCTCTGTTTAAATGCAGTCTGAAATATTTTGCGAGAGTTTTTTCGTCATCACCAAGGCCATCGTTGACGCAGCGCTGCCTGATGATTGCTTCATAAATTTCAGAATACTCACCGGCAAAAGTAGACCAATCCATTTCAACATTGCTGTCAGACAGCGGATCGATGCCCCCTGGAATAGAAGGCTCAGCCAGTGACCAACACAGCGCCCAGCGGCACAGGACATTCCAGTTCTGAATACCTGTTTTTGCCTTAATGCGAATAAGCCTGTCTTTTTCAGGCTGTGATAGTTTGAAGTGTTTTACAATCATGGATTACACCTCCCCGAAGTAGCCATGAACAATAGAGGTACATTGCTCCTCTTCGCGGTAGAGGAGAGTATAGTAATCGACCACATTATCACGGACAAGATCGAGATATCTACCATAAACTTCTTCGTCTGTGGACAAAACCATGACCTGTGAACTTGCTGCAGGCAGGTACTTCGTTACAAAGTTCGCTCTGTGGGAAGAGTCCAAACGCGCCATGGGCGTGTCGATGATGACAGGAGCTTTGTAACCAGAGGTCAACGCAAGTGCCCATACGATGGCTACCGCAAACATCTGTTGTTCGCCGGCAGAGAGCTGACTCTTCAAAAGCTCGTTACCATCCAAATCCAGAATGGTTACATCCAAGGTGGTGGGATCAATCTTGATCTCACTCACCAACGAATCCTTTTCAACAAGCTCGCGGAAGCATTTGGTTGCTGTGCTGGATAGTTTCGCCACCTTTTCGCGTTGTAGACGAACCTTGAACTCTCGAAGAACTTCAATAGACATAGCTGCGTACTTCACGATACGGGCATTGTCATCGTTCGCCTGTTCTTTCTCTGCAATGGCTTTAATTAACTGAATGCGTTTTGCAACAAGTATTTCACGCTGACGCTTCAAGCTCTCAATACTATCCAACTGCCGCTGATATTCTGCATCTGCAAGAGCCTTTTCACCCTCAACGGATTTGAGTGCGTCAAACAGCTGCATAGCCAAGGTTTTCTCATCCGCAGCTCCCAAATGTGCATCAAGGCTCATCAGTTCACTCTCTTGAGCGTCAACATGGTTGACGAGAGAATCGATGCGCTGGGTGATGCTCTGGAACACTTCTGCGATCAGGCGCTGATAAAGCATCATGCTTGTTGCAGACATGTTCTTTATAGTTTCCTTGGTGGCACTTTCGGGAATATGCCTAACCAAGACATCGTTGATAATGTCCTGAACAGCTCTGAGATCTGCCTGGCTTAGACCACAATTGACAAGCCTTTCAAGAATCTGCTGGTGGAGATTCGCAATAATCTTGTCAGAGTAAAGCTTGGCTTCAGACTGCTGCGAAGAAAGTTCGCTATCATAGGATTGCGTAACCAAGTTGCGGCACATGAAGAGCGGTGTAGAAGCATCTACAGCCATCTGAAGAATTTCCTCATTCACCCTTTCAACTTCAGAGGAGATTTTTTGCATTTCCAGTTTAATGGCATCCCGGTTGCGGCTAAGATCACCACCGGATGACCAGAACTCTTTTTCTTTGGCTTCCAACTTGGCAGTCAAGGCCTCGCACTTGCGTTCCAATTCATTAGCTTGCTTGGTGGCATCTGCAAGTCGAATGTCAATGTCAGCAATCTGCTTTTCAATCTCTTGATAGCCCACATTCTCTTCGCTGTGTTCAAATGCGGCAAGTGCGGTTTTCTTACGTCGAATAACCTCGTCGGTGTGCTCGATAGCTTTCTCGATGGTAGAGACACCAATCGCAGATTTGATCGAACTCTTAATCTGTTCAAATGAGGTATCATCAGCAAGCTGAGTGATTTTCTCGTTGTTAAAGAAGAAAAAGCGAGCAATGCCGAAGGGTAAAATCTCTTCGATGTAATAGCTCCAGCTCTCACCAAGGTATTTATCGACTACGCCATCTTTTTCAACGATAGTCTGTTGCTCTACTTTTTTGCCTCTTGCTGTCCAGGAGCGTTTGACGCACAGCACAGTGCCATCGTCCAGGCACAGAGAAACTGCGACATATGTCTCTTCGTCAGTGGCGTGCTTATTGATATGGTCAAGCAGAAGTTTGTCGTATGAACGAGCCTTTTCCTGTATGTATTTCAATGCCTGTTTGCCATAAAGGGCAATCAAAATAGAGTCATGAAAGGTTGTTTTACCTCTGCCGTTCAGACCACCAACAAGTGTAATGTTACGATTACCAATATGATCGGTAAGGCACATCTCGTGAGTGCCCTTGTATATACCGAAATTATGAAGTTCAACTTTAGTAAAATACATGTTCACTCACCTCAATCCACGAGATCATCCAGGCTTGCTTCGTCCGTAATGCCAGAGATTCTAAGGGCGCGAGTAGAAGCAATGCTCTCTGCATCTTCCTCGTCTCCGTAGAAAGCCTTTTTGATTTCTTTCTCGAAATTCAGAATAACATTGCGTTTGTTTGAAATAGCGGCGGCTTTCGCTTCTGTGTCCAATAGCGCCCTCTGCATTTCTGCAAGCAGCTGCTCGTTGGGGTACAGCTCAGCACAGACTTCTTTTAGAAGCTCCGCCTCTGTAGCTCCGAAGTATTTGTTCTTGCTGATAGTTCCATCAGAATACTTCTTGCCGGTAACTTCCTCGTAGATCCTGGGCAAAGAATCATCAAACTCGTGGAACTCGTCAAGCCACAGCTGACGAATGAACTTGAGCTCTTCCATAGTAATCAGAGGAACACCTTTGATTTCATCTGGACCAATTTCATGAACAAGGAGTTCGACCTCAAGCAATCTACGAAGGAAGTATTCGCGGGTCTCTTTGGTATAGGGACCGTGAACAAGACGGTTGTTGTGCCACTGAAGGCGACCATCTCGCTTTCGGAAGTCCCGACGGTCACGGTCGGTCTGCCAGTCCCCATACCCGGCGATTTCGTTACGGAACTCAAGCATAGGAAGCATCCATGCTTTTTCTTCATCATTTTGAATCATGGCCGCCATAGACTTATCCTCTGTAACCATCGTGCAAACCCAACAACCAAAACGGCTGTTGCCGCAGCTGGGGGTCGAGGAATCAATGACAAGGGGACATTCACCGTCAGCAGATGCGCCGCTATACATGGCCAAAAGATCCTTGTTTGAATGCCCCCAAGGATTAGGAACTTGAACAAGATACTGCCAGACATTGTCGTTCAGCCAGTTTTCAATGGGGGTAAACACATAGGAGTTAGGGAAAGAACCGTTGGGACTGAGATTGGCTCTGTAACGCTTCTTTTCATAACCCTCAAGAACCGCCTTACGAACAGCGCTCTCGGCTTTCCGGGAACCAAGAACCATGATGGCCTCACTCTCAGCATCGAGTATACTCTTGATGAAGCGGTTAGAGGCATCGATTTTCATCCTATCCGTACACCAACGAAAGTCGCGGCGGGGATAAGGGTAACCCCGGCCAATTAAGTTGACCCAAAAGGTGTTCGTTATGGCTGGTGTCAGTCTGTGGGGAACAATGGGCAAACCCTGTTCTTTCGCTGTCTGTTCCATTTTCTTGAGGGACTCTGTTGCCCATATTGCTACAACAGGAGACTCAACTAAAGTATCAGTGCTGATAACATGAACGGTTTTTTTGAGCTTTTCCTTGGGCAACTCCTGGAGCGCATACCACACAAGCTGAACAACAGCTGTAGAGTCCTTTCCACCGCTGTACCCGCAAATCCAAGGAATCATGTCCTCTAAATACAATTCTTTAATTGTTTCGATAACCGACCGAATATCTTCTTTGGTAAGGTTAGCCATCTTCATTACCGTCCGTTTCTATTAAGACTTTTTTCATATAGCTTGACATAGCTTTTTGCGTTGATCTATTTGCAGCAACTCGACCATTTACAAACACGAGGTTATCCCACGCAGGATTTGTTTTTCTCCAGTCGATAATAGATAGCTTCTCGAGATGATTTTTCCAGGTTTCAGGGAAGTTTTGAATCAACGCATTTCCGGCGTGCCCCAGTGCAACAAGCGTGATACTGAGGGAACAAATATAGCCTTTTCGCACAGCGGATGATTTCATCTCTCTGGACTTGACCATATTCCATTCACTAATGTTCCTTCCGACAGCGCTCCAATATTCTTTGGCCAAATCAATTTTATTTTGTGTTGATAAACTCGAACCGTTAAGGAGCTCGCTGGTCGCTGTGCATATCGCGCTGAGTGTAAATAGTGCCTTAGAGCGGTTGGAAATTGCGGTTCGCTCCTTTTCAACCAATCCCTTGAATACATCAACTTCGTCGATAACTCGTTTTGCAATAATCGAGGATTCTTCGCGAGAATTGAAGAGAATATTGATCGATTTGGTTGGCTTAATAGCGTAACGATTCAAATCGGAAAACATCTGCTGCGAGCGAAGCAATCCTTCATCTCGGTAAAAAACAACAGAAATATGTTCGTTCTTTAGGGATGGGTTCATTTTGATGGCTTCGGCTATGGCAGCCCGCCTATGCTGGCCATCATTGATAAGAAACCGAGAGGTCATTGATATACTGATTGTCCCAACTTGTGGCATCGTCTCATCTGCAGGCATAAATTCCATATTTCCGTCTACGGAAACGGTTAATGCAGAAAAAACATAGCTATCAGGATTGGACAATATGTAATCTCGAATTTCGGGAATGCGTGATTTGTTTAGAATGCGTTGTGCCCTGATTTCAGGCGGAAGCTCTTCGTCGGCAAACTGAAAAATCTTTGACATGACATCCAGGGGAACCATTGAGATATAATACTCACGCTGTGCTTGTGTCCCTCTAACTGCAGGAAATACATAAGATGCACAATCCATTTTACACATCCTTTCCGTATCGCGTTGGTCACAGGAATGAGATACCAAAGATAATTATACACTATAGCGGAAGTCTTGTAAATAGGTTTTGTTTATTTTCTGTTTGCTTTGAAGAGACAAACAGGCACAAACAAACCGTACGGCTTAGCTTTGCAAATAATGGCCCAAGAGCATGATACAGCTGAATTGATATATTTCCAGACTGCCACGGAAGTTGAGCGAGGTGATGCCCATATTCATCACCTCGTTTTTTCTTTTGTATAGGCTATACTCTGGATTTCAATGTGACACCGCATCTTCTCAGGCACACCTATATCACGAATCTGATTCATGAAGGTGTTGACCCGAAAACGGTGCAGTACTTGGCCGGACACGAGAATAGCAAGGCCGGACACGAGAATAGCAAGGCCGGACACGAGAATAGCAAGGCCGGACACAAGAATAGCAAGGTGACTATGGACATTTACGCCAAGGTGAAGTACAATAAGCCTTGGGAACTGGCACCGGTAGTAAACCAAGCTTTCAGCACAAATGGTGAAAAAGAATCGGCCTAATTGATGGGTTAACTCGTAGGGGAAAACGGCAAGACAGAACGAAGAAACCCTTGAAAATACAGGGGAAAAGGCGAAAAAACTGATTCAGTACGGCCTCAAAGCCGCTCGTCGCGCACCTCAGTTCAGCAAGCGC
>CAVAGJ010000036.1:0-29858 GCA_963588145.1 Coriobacteriaceae bacterium | reverse complement strand
CCCTAAACAGGTTTTATCTTCTTTTTCTCTGTAACTCTTCATTGACAAACCTACAATCTTTTGATGGTAATTACAGCATACCGCAGGCGAGAAACAAAAGCAGCGTCACCACTGTATATGTCCCAGTTTATTATGCCCGTTCATTTTTACATGATTTTGCAAAAATGATTGAATTTTCCGTTGACTTATTTTTCGGCATCCGTTGATTCTGTTGAACTTGCTTCTATCATCTGCGTTACGACATGGTTTAGCTGTGCCGCATTCTGCGATGTGATAACAGGCTTACCGGTAGATTCTTCCACGCTTTCACGAGCGGCCTTTGCCGCTGCGCCGCCAGCGCGGGCCACGCTACGGTTTTCTGCAAGGCCGCTGGGCTTTTGTTGTTTGGAAATTTCCGTGGTGGCGGCTTCAGCCAACATATTCAAGGCAAGCTCCAGCGTACTCATGTTATCCCGCAGACTTTCCTTTTTCAGACCTTTTAGGTTTTTGTACTGCCGGGTACTCATGCCGCTCCACGCACGAGTGATTTCGTCCGTCAAGATGGCAAAATCGGTGCTTTTCTCAATGCCCCGATCTTTCCATTCATCGGTAAGTTCTTTCCGGGCGGAGATCGCTTGCAAGCGCTGGTTGATCCATTCCCGCGTATAGCCCTTGCGCTCGTAAGTTTCAACAAGGCGCTCGGCGATCAGTTCCGGGTCGAGGGTTTCCTCTATGCGCTCCCTGCCAACCTGTGCCAGCCACATTTTCATGGGTTCAGCCTTAGGGGATGGGATGGCTTGAATCAAGCGCAAAAGCTGCTCAGTCGTTGCTACATCAGTAAGACGTCGCTTTCCATCCACTCCTTTTAATTTTAACCCGTGACAATTTGTCACGCTTTCATTTCCTTCGGCTTTTAAACGCTGCTTGAGCTTGCGCCAGTATGCGGCAGGATTTTTGCTGTCCGTCAAAACGGTTATTACATCCACGATGGAGAAATACCATTCCTCGGTATTCTCATCCCACGCGGTGCGAATCGGCTGGTCTTCAAACAGCTGGAGCTGCTCGTTTTCGCTCATATGATCACCCTCTCGACCTTTATAAAACTATTATATCATACCACAAACAAAAAGGGCAAGTCATACAACCGCTATATATAGTAGTTACATGACTTGCTGAAAAAGTTTTTTGCGCAAAATGAAGGGAAATCTTACAAAATGTGAAGTCAATAGCTTATGCAGTCATCTTTTTCACCTGTCTAACCGCCTTTCTGTGCCTGATGTCCGTTTTCTCAATCAGATACCCAACGCCATAGTCAATCTTGCCATCAAGGAACTGTCGGTAGTTTGCATCCAGCACCAACTTAATTTCGTAACCTCGTTTCACTTCGATTCGGCTATATAGCTGCGAGACGATCATTCGTTTGCGATCAATGTCTGCCAGACGAAATTCTGCGCTCCATCCCATGAATCGGTCATAGTAGGTGGAAACATTGGCAGTCAGGGTGCTTTGGCTCTTTATCTCCATTTCCAAAGCTGCGGCCTTGCTTTGCAGTTGTTTCCGCTCGGCTGCTTTTTCATCAATCAGTCTGCTGAGCAGGGCTTCACTGAATCGACTCTGCCCCATGATGCAGCGCCCGACCTCTGTCTCCAGCGCTTCCTGCTCCTTGGCGGCGTCGGCAACGGCACACTTGGCAGCCGCAAGCTGTTCGCTTAAGGTTTGGATTTTTTCGGCCATCTGGCACTCGATAGCATCATCCTTGGGAATCACCTGAATCATGTCCATGATTTCATTTGTGACGCGGATAACAACTGCATCGATGCGTTCGGCAAGGTAAAGCCGCTGCCCATCGCATTGGATGCGGTGGTTGGCACCCTTGTAGCAGACATATTCAGGTTTACTGCGCTTGGCTCCTTCACCAGGACAACTGGGGGCCATCCGGCTGCCGCAGTGTCCGCAGTACAGGTTGCCGCCCAGCAGCATACCGCTATTGCTTCGGCGTGGAACGCTTCGCCATTCCGCATTGATTTTCTTCCGCTGCTCTACAATGTCAACGGCCATCTGGAAAGTTTTGTCATCAATGATTTGCAGTTCGGGCAGGTACGGGGATGTCACATCCTTAGTAACCAGATATCCAAGGTACTGCCTGTCGGTCAGCATACGGTTGATGGTCATGCACTGAAACTTTGCACCTTTCTTGGTGCGGTATCCTCTGACGTTCAGGTCGTTGGCGATGGTAAAGGAACCGTCACCCTTGTTGACAGTTCTATCAAAAACCTCCTTGACGATTTCGGCCTCTTCCGGGTCAATTTCTAAGTCTTTAACAGGCTTATTCTTTTTGTTCAGCCTGCCCTTATCCACGGCGCGATAGCCATAACGCACTGGGCCGCCGGTGTACAGACCCTCGCTTCGCAACTGGTCAAGGCGGGTCTTGATGCGGATGGACGTTTTCTTGGATTCGCCCTCGCTCTGCCAATAACGGATGTAATTGATCAGCGAGTCGGTGTGGCTTTCAAACTTCTGCTCGCCCTCGTTGACGCTGAAAATGCGGATGCCTTGTTTGGCAAACCATTCGACCACAAAGGGCGTCTCGTCATCTCGGCGGCCCAAGCGGTCAAACATAAATACCAGCAGAATATCAAAGCGATGGTTCGCAGCATCCTCTCGCAGTTCCTGAATGGCATCGCGCTTGTTGGCGGACACCTTGTAACCGGACACACCTTTCTCCTGCAATTCTTTGATGATCGTCCAGCCCTGTTCTTCGGCAAATTTCCGGCATTCTATCTTTTGCATGGGGATGTCATCGTGGTCTACCTGTCCTTTTGTGGAAACACGGTACAGACATTCTACGCGTGTCATCGTTGATTCACGCTCCTTTCTCTACCACAAAGCATACTGATAACGCAGCACGAAAGCTATCACCAAATCCAACGAAGATACTGGCAAATCACGTCCACTTTTTGACCCTTTGACCATAAGCGTCTTTCAAAGATTTCACGATATTCTGTATGTTTTCGCCTTGCGATTTATCTTTGAAGCAAAGTGTGACCCTGCTGTCATTTACGGTGGTACGAAACACACGGTCATAGCCGTCATAAACACCTAAATCTTCATAATGCAGCTTTTCCATTGCAATCTTCTCCATAAACAGAAAAAACAGGGGGGGGAGCCTGCCAAGGCACCCCACATTGCTTCTTTGCTGATTTTTGTAATAATAGGCCTTCTAATCCTGTAAGATACAACTCGTACCGCAGGTTTGTTTTGGTGGTGATAAGCACCGCACCGTGATTCTGTAAGAATCGCAGGATTCGGTACAGCGTCGTGAGGTCGTGGCTCAGTCGGTCAAGGTTTTGCACCATAACGGCATTGACGCGACCCTGCTGCACGGCGGCAAGCATGGCGAATAAGGCCGGACGCCAAAACTCGGTGCCGTACTTCTGCTCCATGCAGGAGTTGACGATGATGTAGCCACGCCTGTCGGCTTCGCGCATGACCTCGGCAAGCTGATTCTCCAGCGCGGGCAGGTCGGGGGGCAGCGCTGCGGGCAAACGCCCAAACTTTGTATTCTGTCATGGCCGCACCTCTTAAAACTGATCCATAAGCGGGAGGCGAACATCAAAGCGGGGCTTGCCGAACGAGGCCCGCGTGAAGCGGTCACCGACAAAGCGTTCCAGCCCGCAGTTGATGAGTTCAGCATTTAAGTCACATTCGGTGGTGATGAGATAGACATCATTCTGACGCAGAATTTCAATAACTCCCACCAGTATGTAGCTGTTGCGGCTGATTTGCTCCAAATCCCGCACCATGACGGCTTCGACACTGTTCTGCTGCACGGCTTCCAGCATGATGCGCAGGCCCTCGCGGTCTTTCAAGGTGTTGCCGCCGCACTGATCCACGGACGTGCCTCGCACGAGAAAGCCGTGTCCTGCAGCTTCGTCGATGAGGTCGTTCATACGGTCAAACGCGATTTGCGGATTGCTGTTGGCACATCGCACATAAATCCAGATGTCGTGGTTTCTCATAAGGTTCATCTTGCACTTCTCCTCACAAAAAGTAATCCGGGTGCTTCCGCGCCCGGATGAATTGCTGAACATCTTCGATTTTCTCGGTGATCGGACAGGTCGGCAGGGCTGCCAGCGCGGCATCGTGGTACTTGCCGCCGATGCCTGCGCGTTCGTCCAGAATCGCCACCACACAGGAGTCCTGCTCCGTGCGGATGGCACGGCCAAAGCCCTGCCGCAGCTTCTTTTGCATTTCGGGGATGATTTCGGCGTTTATGTAGTCACGCAGGTTTGGATATTGGCGGCGCTCGTAGTCGCTGACCGGGTCAGGAATCGGAAACGGCAACTTGGCGATAATCAGCAGGGACACCATATCACCGGGGAAGTCGATACCCTCCCAGCAGGAGCCCGCCGCAAACAGAACACCGTTGCCCGATTGCTTGAACTGCTGGATACTGCGATTCTGCCCGCGTCCGGCTAGGAACACAGGAAACGCCAGCCGCCCACCCAGCGCATCGTAAACATTGCGCATCTGGCGGTAGGATGTGAACAGCACCAGTGCGTGGCCGTGACAAGCAGTGGTGAGTTGTGCAATCTGGTCGGCAAGGTACTGGTTTTCGTGAACCGTAGCCGCCCGCCGTGCAGGGATATATAGCAGACATTTTTTCATGTAATTAAATGGAGAGTCTGCACGGAAATGGCGCAGCGGCGTGTAGGCGGTCAGCCCCAAAAGCTGTTCTGTGTGGTCGAAATCTCCGGCAGCCGTCAGTGTGCCGGAGGTCAAAATGGTCGGCTCGCGGGTGTTCCACAGCGCGCTGCGGAGCAACTGCGGTACGCGACTGCTGGCCGCGCAGAATGTGGGCTGACCGTCTGCGGAAAATTCAAGGTACAGGATGCGCGTCGGCACATCCAAGAGAAAAAGGCGCAGCAGACTTTCTGCTTCTGCCAGCCGATATTGCAGGTAGTGCGGCATATCCGGCTGGCTGCCGATGTACTGTAATAGGTCGATGCAGTCGGTAAGTGCCGCTTGGCGGAATGGCGTAAGGGTGAACGGCACACTGATTTTTCTTCTCAGTATAGGTAGATTCTGCGTGCAGGAAATGGAGAGCGTGAGAAACGCCGTTCGCAGCCGTTTGGCTAAGCCTTTGAAATGTGCCTGCTGTAACAGGTAGCACACGTCATCCATGTCCTGTGCAGACAAAGTCTCTGTGTACATTTGCCGCGCGGCATCCGGTAGCTTGTGCGCCTCGTCCACCACCAACGCTTGATACTGCCGAAGCAGCAGGGGGCGTTCTTCCAGCCGATGGGAGGCGTTGGCCAGCAAATAATTGTGGTTACAGATTTGAATGTCCGGCCTCATGGAATCCCGCAAGTACTGTTGATAGCGGCAGTCCAAGCGCAAAAAGCAGTCACGCGGGCAGGACTGTGGCACACAGATTCGGCAGCGGTCATAGCGTGATAGGCCCGGAACATGGTCTAAGTCGAGAATCTGCTCGGCCATGCGCAGGCTGCTTTTCTGGCGCTGGCCTTTGGAGATTGCCCGCGCCTGCCGCTCCGCAAGGCGGGCATCGCAGACAAAGCGTTCCTTGCCTTTGCGAACAACGGCGGTGATGGGTGCTGTGATGATGCCCTCGGCCAACAAAATAGCAGACAAGTCCGGCAGATACTCGTTGAGGATGGCATCCTGCAAAGCAACACTGGAGGTCGAAATAACCACAGGCATTTTCAGTTGATTGGGCCTATGCATCTGCCAAAGGATGCAGGCCACAAGGTAGGCCAGCGTTTTGCCGATACCCACGCCTGCTTCGCACAAAGAAATTTCTTTGTTGTAAAGGGTGTCCAAAACTTCATGGCAGAGCGCGATTTGTTCCTCGCGTACCGCCATGTCGTGCCGGGGCAGAATCTTACGGAAAATTTGTTCAGCCATGCGGTGGGATTCCGCGTAGCCTGTCGGGTAGGTTTGCATAGGGTTGCACCTCTGTTTTTCATCCCGTTTAAGGCAAAATAATGCGCAGCAACGGTGGGCTGCTGCGCACGATTTGCCGTAAACGGCAAACTTGATTTTAGGTTTGCTGTGTCATATTTGCCGCTCGCACCCCTGACACCGGGAACATAACAGGCAAAGCGCTGGCACGCTCGTTCACTGACTCTGCCACGATCTTACTGATTCCAACCGCAGCGCGGTCACCCCCTCTGACGCTGGAGGCCGCTGGTGTATCATTGTAGTCTTTCCCGCTGCAATTTTGGTTTGCCAAACCGCCCGCCGGGCTTGCCGGGAAAGTAACGTACCTGTTATGCTGGGTATTCGGTTGTCAAGGTGCTGATTTGATAGGGCTGAATTTTGCCCTTCACTATATAGCCAACGAGAAAGGCCAAAATTACGAACTTTTCAAAAAATATTTTTGATTTTTTTCTGAAGTGCAGAAATTCTGCTGTAAATCGTAGTTTTAGGAATTTTGTACACCTTTGCGATTTCTTTGATCGAATACCCCTGCATCTTATAGAGAAGAATCTCAATCGTCAATTTGTCCGTATCTTTCAAAATTGCATACAGTCGTTCATTGTCGATTTGATCCAGCAAGCCTTGTAAGTCGTTCGCATCTTTTGGCTTATCCACGGCAGGTAGTTCTGCAAGAGGCTCCGATCCGGCGTTTAACCGTTGGTAGTTTCGTTCGGCCTTAAATGCATCCCAATCGTAGGTGTGCAACCGTTGAATAGTATCCTCATCAACACCCAACTCTCGCAGTTGAGTTTCTTCTTTATTTTTCCATTCAAGCCATTCCTTTTCGGCTCTAGCCTTGTTGTAAGCCATGTTTTACCTCCATCAGATTGAATTTTTCAAACTGATGGAGGGCGGAGGCCCACGGCAATGCCAAACAAAAACCGACCCATTTCCCGCATTTCCGCGGAAAATGAATCGGTTTAAAGCGCTACCGTATTGTAATACACTTTTTAAGCTAACCAGACACGGTGCAAAGCATTGAAATTCACATGTAATATCAATGTGTCACGGAATGCGTCTATCTTGTCACCCCTTTTATCTTGAATATATATGTATCACAGTACATACGATTGATGTATCGCAATGAATTTAATAAATTCACCCTGTAATGTACAATAGTTATGAGGTGAATTGCAATACAGACTACAAAGCCAAAGAAAAAAATGAAATATGTGTTCCAAAAGCCTTTGGGTGATGCTGTATTGCGTGCCAGAGGAGAATCCAAGCTGACGCAAAGTCAAGTGGCAGCTATGATTGAGAAAGATTCCCGTACTGTATTAAATATTGAAAAATATGAGGGAAATCCCAAACTGGAAGTTTTGTATCCTCTAGTCCGCTCGTTGGGAATTGACCCCAGAGAGATTTTCTATCCGGAAAGGCAGTTGGAATCACCATCTATTCGACGGTTGCGGACGCTTATTGATTCCTGCAACGAGTACGAGGCTATGAAATTGGTTCCCGTAGTTGAGTCCTTGCTTACCGTTTTACATACCGATACCCCCGAAGAAATCAAATAGCAACAAAGCGCCTATCTCCGTTATGGGGATAGGCGCTTTGCCGTTTCAGATATTCGATTCCGGGTGACAAACAAGCTTTCGATCCACTACATCAATGCAGGTAGTACGCTTGCACTTCGGGCAATAAAGAGGAAATTTTACCAGCACCGAATCCGCATATACCTTGATTCGCGTCTTACCCCTGCAAATCGGACATCTTATCCAATAGGTTTCCTTTTCTGCCATTGCATCAACTCCGAAAACCAGTTTGCTCTGCGTCTAGCGTCTGGCTCTTCCTAATTTTCAGAGCGGCAGTATGGAATTCTTCAGGCTGCCTTTTTCTTTGATGAATACGACTTATTGACAAAGAAGGGCATGGAAAATCTATTTTTCGGCGCTGAACAATTCAGAGATAACATTTGCAATCCATCCTGCGCTTTGGCGGCTGGTGCTGAAGCAGATGTCGTAGTCCGCAGGCGTCCCCCAGTTACTGCCGGTGTAGAGTTGGTTGTAGTCGGTGCGGTACTTGTCAATTTTCCGCATGCGCTCCATTGCCTTTTTCTCGTTGAGATTTTCTCGCTTCATGATGCAGTTCAGGCGATCAGTGGTATCGGCGGCGATAAAGACGTGCAGCACCGTGTGGTTGGTGTTCTGCCGCAGGTACTCGCCAGCGGCGCGCCCCACAAAGATGCTGTTTCCCTTGTCGGCGTACTCGGTAATGACCTTGCGCTCGGCCAGGTATAGAATGTCATTCACGGTTTTGCCGCGGTATTCCGGTACGGGGCTGTCAAAATTCAGCGCATACAGGTACGGGTTGGCGACGCGCTCATCGGCCTGTTTCAAAACAGACTCATCCAGCCCACTGCGTTTTACGGCCTCATCCAGTACGAGCTTATCGTAGCAGGGCAGCGCCAGCATGTCGGCCAGCATATTGCCGATTTCATGCCCGCCGCTGCCGTATTGACGGCTGATGCAAAGAATTTTGCTCATTTCCGTTTACCTCCCTTTTTCCTTGTGCGCCACAGCATGACTATTGCCAGCACCAGCAGCGCGGCAGCGGCGGTCATGCCCACGGCGAACAGCGTCCAGTTCATTTCGGTCTGCTCGACCGTAAAGGTCAGCGTGCCGTTTTCGGCGGGCAGCAGCAGGTAGCTGCCGTCCTTTTCGTGTGTAATCTCGTTCCACGTGCCGTCTGCGCCGCGCACAAATGTTGTGTAGTGCGCCGAGGTATCGGGCTTGCGGTAGTGTACGGTGCAGGCGGGTGCGCCGAACACCGGGTCGCTGACTGTGACCGTAACCGCTGTGCCGGTATGGGTCTCGCCCTTGGCATCGGTAAAGGTCACATCCTCGGTTTCGGTCGTGATGACGGCATTTTTGCTGAAGTTGCCGTCCACCAGAATGTTCGGCACTTCGTCATTGTCGGCCAGTGCGGACGTGTAGGCCGTGTATTCGGCCTCCAAGGTCTGGCTGTATGTCAGGTGGCTGTAATCGATATCCGGCCACTGCGCCACGCAGCCATCCTTGGCGGGCAGTGCGGGCAGTTCGGAGATGCCTTCCCCGTAGCGGAACGGGAGGATCGCCACAGTCTTGCCGTCCGCCGTGAAGGTCAGCTGCAACTGCGCAAACTGCGCCGGGGCCGTCGTGTCGGCGGCGATTTCTTCAAAGGTGGTGGGCGTCACCTGTGCGGCGTAACTCACGCCGTCCACCGCGCCCAGGCTCTCGCTGACGATGCGGTTGCCCTCCAGTTTCGCGTCCTCATCGGCCACTCTGCCGCAGAGCGCACCCAGGCAGCTTTCGCCTGCGGTAATTTCTACCATCGTCGTGCAGTTCACGACCTCCTTGCCGTAGCCCGCCGCGCCGCCGATGGTATCCCCGCCAGAGAGCGCGCACCGCGCCCAGGAATCGTGGATCGACCCGCGGGAGATGCCCGCCAGGCCGCCGACGTAGTCACCGTCGGTGGATTGCACTGTGCCGTAGTTCTCGCACCGGCCCAGGTAGCCGCAGTCCATACGGCCCGTAATGCCGCCCGCGTTGTCTTTTTTAGACGTTACATCGCCGGTGTTCCGGCTGTCCAGCACAACCAGGCTGATTTGCAGCTTTGCGTCCACATTGCGCTGGCCCTGCTCGGTCAAATCGTCCTCGGGGTCAAGGTCCAGCTCGGCGGCCATGCTGCCGACGATGCCGCCCACGGCAGTGTCGCCTTCCACCGCACCGCTGTTGGCGGCGGAAACGACCATACCGTTCTCCTGGGCGGTGCTGTCGGCAGAGATATCCTCAAAATGCTGGCGCAGCGTGTCCTTGCTGAACTGCTCGGACGTCAGCGCCTTGATGGCGTCGCTCACCTTGCCAAACTGGGTGTTGATGGCCGAAAAATCTGCAAGCACGGTATCGCTGCCGCTGCTCACGGTGCTGTTCAGCGCAGAAATGCCGCTTACCAGAGCGCTGAGGGAACTGTCCAGCGCGTCGCTGTTCTGGGTAACGCTGCTGTCCACCGGGGTGATGCTGGGGGTTGGCAGTGTGCTTGCGCCGGTCAGCACGCTTTGCAGGGTGCCGAGTGCAGAGCGCAGCGCGGCGGCGGACTGGCGCAGGGGTTCGACCACGGCGGCGATATCTGCCGAAAGGTTCCCCGCGCTGGCGATGGCCTGCAGCAGGGCATCCAGCGCCGCATGCAGGTTCTCAATGCCGGCTTGCAGGTTGGCGGCGGCGCTGTCCATGTCGGCCTTGGCGGCGTTCAGTTCCTGCCAAAATTCCTCCGGCAGGTCGGCGGGATCCAGGGCCGCGGCCAGTTCGCCCAGGGCGTTCAGCATCCGCTGGGCAGCGTCGGCTCCGTCGTTGGCCGCCTGCAGCAGGGCGTCCAGCTGTGCTTGCACCTCGGGGGCAACGTCCGCCCCGATCTCGGCCAGGACGGCCCGGATATTCTGCAAAGCGGTAACGGCGGCCTGGACGTTCTCGTAGTAGATTTCTGTCTGCTCGCGCACAACGTCCCAGTCGGGGCTGTCCTTGGCAAGTTCTGCGGCAATGGCGTCGGCGGCGGTCTGCATGGCGCTGACGGCGGCTTGGTAGTTGGCGAACTGGTTTTGCAGTTCCTGCATATTGTCCGCCTGGTCGGGGTCATCGGGGATGCCCGCCAGAATGTTGTAAATCTCGTTGGCGGCGGTCTGCATAGCGTCGGCGGCGCTGGCAAGGTCGCCCGTGGCGGTCACAAGCTGCTGCCAGGCGTCCCGGGTGTCGCTGTCGCTGCCCAAGGCATCCAGCACAGCCTGCAAAGCGGCGTCGGCGTGCTCCTTGGCGGCGCGGGCTTCGGCGCGGGCGGTGTCAAAGTTCTGCATGGCCGCCTGCAGGCGGGCGGCGGCTTCGGCTGTCAGGTCAGCGGTCACGCGGCCGTCGGCCAGCAGCCGGTCCATGGCGGCAGCGGCGTTGTCTGCGCTGTCCAACGCTGTACCGGCGTTTTGCAGGATGGGGCGCAGTTGGTCCAGCACCCGGGCATAGCTGCCCGCCGTACTGTTGACGGTGGTGACGGTTTTGTCCGCCCAGTCGGTCAGGCTGTCTGCCAGTGCGCCGGTGCTGTCCTTGGCCTGCTGGGTCGCCCCGGTCAGCGCGGACATGCTGGCAGAAATCGCGCTGCTGCTGTTCCGGGCATCGGTCAGGGTTGCGGCCATCAGGCTTTGCAGCGTGTCCAGTTCGTTGTACAGCGTTTCCAGGTTATCTGCGCCGTACAAAACCGTCAGTTCGGGTTCCAGCTGGCCGACTACGCCGCCCACGTCCTTGCGGCCCTGTACAAAGCCCGTGTTGGTGCAGCCGTTTAAGTACCCGGACTGCCGCCCGACGATGCCGCCGACGTTGTAGCCGACATGGGCATAGCCCACCGCGCCGCTGTTATTGCAGCTTTGCACAATGCCGCTGCTGCGCCCTGCAATGCCGCCTACGTCCCGCACGGTGCCTTTCAACTGGGTCGTGTCGCCGTCGGACAGGCGGTTTGCATCAAGGTTCATCAGGGCATCGGCATCAAGGCTTGTTTTGATTTCTGTCGTGTTGACGCTGCCGCCGTTGCCGCACTGTACGATGCTGCCCAGGTTCTGCCCGGCAATGCCGCCCGCCATTGCGGCGGCGGTCACCGTGCCGGAATTCGTGCAGCTGATGACCTCGCCCGCGGCTTCGTTGCGGCCGACGATGCCGCCCGCTTCGCTGTCGCCGGTGACGGTGCCGGCGAACGTACAGCTGCGCACCATGCCGCGGTTGACGCCTACGATGCCGCCCAGTGTTTCCTTGCGGCCGGTAGGGGAGATGGTGCCGGAAACCGTTAGGTTCTGCACCGCGCCGTCCTCCTCCAGGTAGCGCACAAAGCCCTGCACGCTGCCCTTGTCGGTCAGATTTAGGCCGGAAATCGTGTGGTGGTTGCCCTCAAACGTGCCGCGCAGGGTGGGCAGACCTGTGAAGTCCGTCCCGGTCAGGTCGAGGTCGTTTTCCAGGTAAATCGTTTTGCCCTGTGTGGCCGTGTCCAGTGTGCAAAGGCTTTGCAGCGCCAGCAGATCGTTGACGTTATAAATGTGGATGCTGTCTCCGCCGTCCGCCGCAAAGGTGGGCAGCGCCGTGCAGACCAGTACGGCCAGCGCCAGAAGGGCGGCGGAGAGCCGCTTTTTCAGTTGCTTCACGGCTCGTCACCCTCCTTTCGGTCTACGGTGCCGTTGGTGATTTTCAAATCGGTATTGCCGCGCACAACGGCGCGGACATTGCCCTCCACATAGCCGTGAATTTCGCCCTTTACATGGCCGTTGATGTAAACCATGCCGCTGGTTTCGGCGTGGGGCTTGACGGGCAGCTTGACGGCAAAGCGCGTTTTTTCCACAATGGCGTCACCCAGCAGCAAAATCTGCGGCAGGATGCACATGACGAGGAAAATCGAGATAATCGTACCGCGGCACAGGCATTGCCCGATGCCGACGATGGACGGCTCGGTGGAAATGCGGCTGATCAGGAACGCCGCCGAGACCAAAATGCCACCCGATGTGATGATGGTGGGGAACGCCAAATCTAGCGCCTTGACGATGGCGGTTTTGGGCGGGTAGAGTGCCTTCATCTCGTCATAGCGTGTAGAAATCACGATGGCATAGTCGATGTTCGCGCCCATCTGGATGGCTGTGACGATGAGGTAACTCATAAAGAAGATCGGTGTGTCGGTGATGGCCGGGAAGGCAAAGTTTATCCAGATACTGCCCTGGATGATGAGGATAAGCAGGATCGGCAGCCCCACCGACTGGAAGGTGAACAGCAGCACCAGAATGACAAACACAACGGACAACACACTGATAAGGATATTGTCCTGCACAAAGGTCGATGCCAGGTCGCTGTCGCTGGTGGAGTCGCCCACCAGATACACGTCGTCGGCGTCGTAATACTGCGCCGCCATCGTGTGGACAGTCCGCAAAAAGGCAAACGTCTCGTCGCCCTCCTCGGGCAGGGCCAGCGCCACGACCATGCGGTCGTAGTTTTCACCGATCATCTGCGCCTTGGCAATGTCCAGCTGGTCGTGCAAATCGTCCAGGTCGGCGCGCATATCGTCGTCTGGGCTGACCGCCCCGGCCTCGACCTGGTCGTAGACGAAATCGAACATATCCATCAGCGGCACGGCGTAGCTGTCCAGACCGCCCACGACTTTGGCGTAGTCCTCGTCGTTGACGGCGTAGGCCGCGTACAGGCCGCAGATGAGTTCATAGTCCATGTCAGTCATCTCGGCAAACTGGCGCGGGGTCAGCTTGGTCGTCAGGGTGTAGCCGTCCATTGCCTCAATGTTGGCAAGGCCCATTGCGTAGTCCACCTCGTCGCAGGCCTCCAAATCGGCCAGCAGGGCGGCTTCGCTGTCGTAGTCGCCCTTGGGCACCAGCAGCGCCATGACGTTTTGTGCGCCGAAAGTATCGTTGACACGTTCTTCCGCGATCTGGCTTTCGTTCTGCTTCGGGGTGTCGATCAGGCTGTAGCCGTAGCCGTAGGGGCAGCGCTGGGAGATGACTGCCGCCGCGACCAGGCAGACTGCGAACAGCGGTGCGCCCACATAGCGCAAGCGTACGACCAACCGGCCGAAGGCGTCGATCTGCGGAATAAACGGACGATGGCGCGTTTTTTCCATTGCATGGTTGAACATCAGCAGCAATGCAGGCATCAGCGTAAAGACCGAGAGCATACTGAAACAGATGGCTTTGATAAGCACAATGCCCATGTCAAAGCCGATGCGGAACTGCATGAACATCATGGCCGCCAGGCCGGAAATCGTTGTAAGACTGGATGCCGATATGGCCGGAATGGATGCCGCCAGCGCCGCCACGCAGGCGTCGCGCTCGGATTTCGTCTCGCGCTCCTCGGTAAAGCGGTGCAGCAGAATGATGGCGTAATCGATGGCAAGTGCCAGCTGCAAAACCACCGTGACAGAATCCGAAACGAACGATATTTCGCCGAAAATAAAGTTTGTGCCTTTGTTCAAAATGGCGGCGGCGACAAAGGTCAGCAGCAGCACGGGCACTTCCGCGTAGGAACGGGATGTCAGCAGCAGCACGGCTACGATGATGACGCCCGCCAGCACCAGAATGACACCCATTTCCTCGTTCAGCGTGTCGGCCAGCGAATAGCCGACCGTGCTGGAAATGTAGCTGTCGTAGGGGGTGAGCAGTTCCTTGATGTCGTTCATCGCCTGCTTGGAGATGTCGGCATCTTCTTCGCCCGCAAAGGTCACGTCGATCAGCGCGTCCGTGCCCTTGAAATGGTCGGCCGTGTCGTCGAACGTAACCATGCTGACGCCGTCAATGTCGGCAATTTCGTCGGCCAGCCGGTCGGCGATATCGTAGGTGATCTGGCTTACCATGACGCGGGCCGTGCCGTAGGTGACGAGTTCGTCTTCCATCACGGTCAGGCCCTTGCGCGTCTCGGTTTCCTCGGGCAGGTAGGCGGTCAGGTCGTCGCAGACCTTGACCCAGCCGGACGTGACAAAGCTGAGCGCCAGTGCAATGACATAGATGCACAAAATAATTTTGCGCTTGTCTACAATGACCGCCGCCAGCTTGTCAAAAAAGCCGGGGGCCTGTTTGTTCTCGGACATGGGTGTTCTCCTGTTTGGTGGTTAGGCGTCGACGCTGCCGGTGATGGACATGGGCTTGCGGTGGGGCATGGAGGCCTCGCCCTTGATAGCGCCGTTGTCGTCGATGGTGACGTTGATGTTGATGGTGGCTTTGCCGAAGGGCAGCTGCAGCGTGACATCGCCGACAAAGCTATTGCCGTTGCGCATACCGTTTTCAAAGTCGGCAGATTTGCCCATCAGCTTGGCCGTGCCGGTGAAGCGGGTGTCGTCAATGGGGTCCACGTTGACAAAGGCTTTGATAGGACCCATCGGGCTTTTGATGGTGACGGTGGCAGTAAATTTTTCAGCGGGATTGAACATGGTAGGTGTCTCCTTTTTTATAAACAGATTTTGTTGTTATTTCTTCAGGCGTGGCACTAATGCCCAGGCGTTCTCGGTAAACATTTTGATCTTCTGTTCCTCGGTCAGCTTCGCCGTTTCCTCCAGCGCGGTCGTCTGCCCGATGCACGCTTCGATTGCCGTGTACGGTGTGTCGCTGCCGTAGACCAGGTGCGTGTCCGGCACGTTGCGCAAAAGCATTTCCAGCTGCTTCTGCTCCGAGAAGCCGGCCACATCAAAATAAACATGCGCCATATCTTCCATCATGTCGGCCCGGCGGTCGGGGTCGGCAAAACGGATCATTAGGGCAAAGCTCTCAAAGCGGTCTGCCAGAATCGGCAAAAACGCGCCCGCGTGGGGGATGACCCACTTGATGTTGGGGAAACGGTCAAACGTGTCGTGCAGGACCATGTTTGTAAACGTCCGCGTCGTCTCCACAAAGTATTCAAACGCAGGTACGCTCAATTCCTCGTTGACGTTCGGCACCATCACGGCGGGCTGCGTCGGGTGCAGAATGACCAGCGCCGCGCGGTCATCCAACTCCTGCATGACCTCGTCGTAGCGGCGGTCGCCCAGGTAGACGCCGTTGTAGTTCGTCATCAGGCCCACGGCGTCGGCGTGCAGCGTGTCCAGCGCGTAGCGGATCTCGTAAATGCTCGAATGGATGTGCGGCAGCGGCAGCGTGGCCGCAAAGCCCAGGTGCGCGGGGTCCTGCGCCGCAAGCTGCGCACCCTGCTCGTTGATCTTGCGGGCAGTCTCGCGGCAGTAAATCTTGTCGGGGTGGTAGACGCTGGGCGAGGAGATCGTCAGCAGCGCAAAGTCGATGCCCAGCGTCTCCATGGCCTCGCGCTGGGTGTCCAGATCCCACTCCGGCGTGGGGAACCCGTCGGGGTTATATAACCCCTGCTTTTCCAAGAATTCATAGTAGGCAGGCGGCAGATAGTGTGCCTGGAAGTCAATTTTTTTGGTATACTTCATGTGCTCCTCCTGGTTGTCAAAATAAGTCGTCTGTACAATCATGAACAAGTGTTGACTTTTGTTCTGAAACTGATTATACTGAAAGCATGCAAGGGTTTCAATCAGTAATTTATCATAGCAGTGTGCAAAATCAAACATAACTTCAACGTGTGTCGGATTTTGCACGAAAAATTTGGGAGAGAATTTTATGGCAAAAGCAGAATACCGCAGCGCCCAGCGCAGCCGCCGCTTAATCAACGACGCACTGGCCGAATTGATAAAAGAAAAGCCCCTGGACAAGATCACCGTGACCGACGTGGTCAAACGGGCGGACCTGAACAGGGGAACTTTTTATGCGCATTATACGGATATACAGGATGTGCTGAACCGTCAGGTGGACGAAGCCTGTGCCTCGCTGCAGGCGGCTTTGCGTGCCCGCCCGCTGGATCGCAGCGGTCACCCCGACCCCGCCGGGATTTTGCAGCAGCTGCAGGCGTTTTTGGAAAATGATTTGACGTTTTTCAGCAGTCTGATGAACTCCGCTGCGGCGGGGCTTGTGGTGGAAAAGATGCGCGGTGTTTTCACCGAATACATGCTGGAGCACGAGCAGGCGTTCGGTGTGCATGACCATGCGCGGTATCTGTTCGGCATCATGTTTGCGTCGGGCGGCGTGGTGGCCATGTACCAGGACTGGTTTGCGGGCCGCCTGCCCCTGACGCTGGACGAACTGACCGACCGCGCCATCGAAGTGACAATGGGGATTGCGCAGAGCAGCTTGCGGTAATTACAGCTTCGTATCCTCGCGTCCGCAGAACGCGTCCACCGGGCTGTGGCCCTTGAACTCGCTCTTGCCCATGAGCTTCTGCACGGTCAGCCGCAGGGCTTCATCACTCTTATTATAAGTGTTCACGTAAATTGGCAGCATCGGCAGGTCCAGCAGGTGGAACGGCCAGGCGGTGGAGATGCCCACCGTCGGCACCTCGGTGGCGTACCAGGGAATCTCCGGCCCCATCGGAATCTGCCACTTGATGCTGCGCCCGTTCGTGACCGAGAACGCCGAGACATTCGCCAGCACAATGGCCGCGTCATACTGCTGGTGGAACTGCTCAACGCTCATATCGGCCAGCGCCTTTTTGCCGTTGATGCCGCGCGGGGAGAGGTATTTCAGCGCGTTCAGTTTGTAAACGGTTGGCTCAAAGCCCTCGGCACGCAGGGCATCGGCAAGTTTGTCTGCCAGCTTTTTCTTGCCCATGTTTTTAACCTTTTCCATCAGGCCGCCGCCCTCGACGGGGTAGATGATGACCCGTTTGTACTTATCGGGTGTCAGCGGCAGTTCGTCGCGGCTGTTTTTCACCAGCGTGATAGACTCGTCGATAATGCGCTTTGCGGCGGCCTTGTGCTCGGCACAGCCCACGACGGACAGCCCCTCTTTCGGCGGCACCAGCGTGCCCGCCGTTTTTTTCTGCGGCAGCTTGCAGTAGGCTTTGAACGCCAGCACCGTGCGCACGGCCTCGTCCAGGCGCTCCTGCGTCAGGCGGCCGTCGGCCAGCGCGGCTTTCAGGTAGCCGAGGTCTTCCTCGCGGTTGCGGAAGTAGAGAATCATGTCGCAGCCGCTCGCCAGCATCCGGGGGATGGCTTCGCTGCGGCGCATACGGCCCGTGATGCCCAGCATGTGGGTCGCGTCGGTCACGACCAGGCCGTTAAAGCCCAGCTGCCCGCGCAGCAGATCTTGCAAAAGTTCCGGGGCGACAGTGGCAGGCAGGATGTCGGCATCCTGGATGCCGGGGCACAGCTTGCGGCTGTAGGCCGGCAGAGCAATGTGCCCGATCATCACGCTGGGCACGCCCGCGTCGATCATGCCGCGGTAGACCTTGCCGTAGCTGGCGTCCCATTCCTCGCAGCTGCGGTCGTTGTAGGTCGTACACAGGTGCTGGTCGCGCTCGTCGCAGCCGTCGCCGGGAAAGTGCTTCATGCAGCAGGCCACGCCTGCCTTGTGCGCGCCCTCCATGTAGGCAAGGCTCATTTTTAAAACGGTGTCGGGGTCATTGCCGAAGCTGCGGGTCGGGATGATGCAGTTGCGCCAGTTGAAGTCGATATCCACGATCGGCGCGAACGTCCAGCTGCAGCCCACGGCGGCGGCTTCCTTACAGCCGTAGTAGCCCAACTCGTAGGCAGCTTTGGTGTCGCCCGTGGCGGCGACGGCAATCTCCTCACCGATATGGGTGCCGTTCGAGCACGCGCCGTTGCCGCCGCCCTCGATGTTCGCGGCAATCAGTGCGGGGATTTTTGCGTTTTTCTGGATGGTGTCGTTCTGCTCCCAAATCTTTTCGGCGGTCATGTTGTTGTAGCGGTAGCCGCCGACATCGTGCTGGCGTACCATTTCGGCCACCTCTTTGGGCGGTTGGTTCCACAGCATATCGACCAGAACTTGGTCGAGCTTTTCATCCAGGGTCATTTGGGAAAATGTATCCTCGACCCACTGCAAATCTTTCTCGCTCAGGCAGAACGGTTTTTTGGTAAAGTCACGCATGGTTTATCCTCTCAAATTCTCTTCAAACTTTTCCAACAATTCCGGCTGTATCTCCCCGAACTTCCCCTGCAAAAACTTTGCGGCGGCGCCGGGGAAGGCGGCCCAGCTCTCGGCCTCGTGCCGTGCCAGAATCGGGTAAAACCACACGCCGTTTTTCTCGGCGGCGGCACGGTCCCCGGGGGCGTCGCCCACCATCAGAATGTCGGTGGGCTCGGCCTCGGTACACAGGCGGTACAGGCAGGCGGCCTTTGTGCCCGCGTCCTGCGCCATGACCTCGTCCACGTAGGGCAGCAGCCCACAGCGGCTCCACTCAGCGTCCACGGCGTCGCGGTTCGCGCTGGAAACCACGGCCACCTGCGCGTTGGCGTGGGCAAGGGCCAGCCCCTCTTTTGCACCGGGAAATGCGGCTTTTGCTTCCTCCGGCAGGGCGGCAATGGCGGCGTTCGTCGCGCGGCTCCACGCCAGCGCCTTTTCCAGACAGGTGCGGCCTTCGCCCTCCGGCGCGGCGGCAATCGCGGCGGCCAGCGCGGGCTCGGACAGCTCGCGGCTCTCCCGCGTCCAATCTTCCAGTGCAGTAAGCCCCGGCACAGCGGTGTAGTTGGTGTTGACATCCCGCAGAATCAGCGCCAACCCCTTAAAGCGGTTGATGCCGCGCGTCGTCTCGTACAGGTTTATCTCGTTCCAGCGCGCTTGCAGCTTGTCAGCCCAGCGGGTCAGGCCAAATTCGGCCAGAAAGCACGGGCCAAAGCACTGACGGTGCTTAACTTCCATCGTGTCCATGACGCAGCCGTCGGAATCAAAGCAGATGATTTTTGCCATGTTAGGCCTCCTTTGCTTTAATGCGGTCAATCGTGCCCTGAATTTCTTCCATCTTCGCCTTGTCCAGCTCGTAGAAGTGCATCGCAATCAGGTTGCAGCACCAGCCGAGAATCGGCATACCGTAGTAGAGCAGCAACCCGATCACAACAAGCTGCTGTGTGCGGGGCGAGTCGGTGGTGGGCAGCTCCTTCGTGAAGCCGATGGCCGCGCAGAAGAAGCCGACGATGGCCGTCGAGAACGAGGACACCAGCTTATCCACAAAGCTGAACAGCGTGCCCATCAGGCCCGGCACGTACCGGCCGGAGCGGTAGACCTCATAGTCCGCGCAGTCGGCGGTCATCGGCACAACGATGGAGTTGGACATCTGCGAAAAACCGCGCTGGCCGATGGCAAGGATCAGGAACAGCACCGAAATGACGTTCCAGTTTTTGAAGCTGATCGTCGTCGGGTCGCCAAAAATCATCAGCAGTGCGTTGCAAACGGCAAAGGCAATGGCGCCGATCGAGCCGACACACAGCGCCTGCTTCTGCCCCATGCGGCTGGCAATCAGCCGCATACCCAGCGCCATCACAATAACGCTGGGGATCATCACCAGCACGGTCAGCGTGCCGTACAGCTCATAATTGCCGCAGCTGATGCCGTAGATGATGACGCAGACGGTAGCGTTGTTCGTGATCTGGGTCGCCAGCTTGTCCGACGCACCCGCAAACACGAGCATACGGATGGGGCGGTTCGATTTCAAAATATCGACATAGTCGCGCAGGGTCACCTTCTGTGCCAGCGCCTCGGTCGTGCCCAAGCCGAAATTCTCCGGCACATCCTTGCTCCACAGGCCAATCAGGGAGAGGATGCTCAGCACGGCGCTGGCGGCGACGACGATCAGCAGAAAGTGGCTGAAAAATTCTTGGTTGAACCCGCCGTAGCGCGGCTTCCAGACCTTGGAGACCAGCACCGACATAACCGCCCACATGACGGCGGTGTACAGGCTGTCAAAAATCGAGAACGTCGGGCGCTGGGTCGGGTCGCTCGTGATGCAGGTCTGGGCGGATTTCGTCACAACGCACTGGCAGGTGTAGCCGATGATGTACAGCGCGTAAATCAGAATGAACAGCGGCAGGTGCGCGGCGGCGGGCGCTTTGACGATGCACTCGTAAATCAAAAACGCCGTGACGATCAAAATGGCTTGGCCGCCGATGATGAACGGACGGTTCTTGCCGAGGCGTGTGTTGGTCTTGTCCAGCATCATGCCGATGATGGGGTCGGTCACGCCGTCCCAGATGCGCATGACCATGAGCAGGTTGGAAATCAGCAGCACGGACAGTCCCAGATACCCGGTGGCGTAGTAGGCCACATAGTTCATCAGGAACATGTAGAGGTTTGTGGCGGTGTTGTTGCAGGCAAACAGCGCAATTTGCCACGTTTTTGCGCGGTTCGCTTTGGCAGTGGTTGACATGATGGCTCCTTCTTTCTGTGGGAAAAACCCATTCCGTAGGGCGGGCAGTCCTCTGCCCGCCGCGCCGTCGGATATTATCTAAAGTATAGGGCTTTGCCGCCCGCGCAAAAAGGACACAGCGCGCAAAATTAGGATAAAACTTAGATTTTAGCTTGCAATGTCACAGTATTTTTAATAAAATGGAAACGAACGGAGGAAGAAAAGCATGGAAAACGCCGAACGCAAGCTCATGCAAAACCTGTTTGCCTGCACGCTCCACCTGTCGTTTCAAATCGTGGATGGGCAGGACGGGCTGTATACCTACCTGCAAACGCTGTATAAGCAGATTTTTTCGCCCGCGTCGCCCCGCACTGTGCCGCTCGTGCGGTTCATGGGTACCTTGCAGCCGCAGACCGTCTACGGCATCAGTGACCGCTTCTGCCTCTACTCGGTAGCGGTGCGGTTGCCCCACGACACCCGCTTTGTGCTGCTGGGCCCCTGCCTGCTGGAGGAGCCGAACCGCGCATTTATCCTGCGGGTGCTGCGCAAAAACGACCTGCCGCCCGACCAGCTGGAGGCATTCCAGGCGTTTTACCTGCGCTTCCCCGTATTGGACCAGGCGCGGATGCACACGCTGGGGCGCAGCATCGGGCAGTATCTTTATAACAATGAGCCGCTGGACCACCGCGTTTTTAACGCGTGGGAGCATGAGCTTGTCCAGCCGGAGTACGTGGACGATGCCGCCCGCCTGTTGGAGGTGCAGTCCCTGAACGACGCCTACGCCGAGGAAAAGGAACTGACCGACGCCGTCGCCCACGGCCGGCGCGACAAGGCGTTTGAACTGCTGCTGAAGCTGCCCACCCCCGAAAGCCGCTGGCAGGAGTGCGCCGACCCGCTGCGCTGCGCCAAAAATGCGTGCCTTGCCTTCCACGTGCGGGTGGACGCCGCGGCGGGGCAGGGCGGCGTGTCGCCGTTCCACCGCGAGCAGGGCCGCCGTATGTTTGCCGCACGCATCGAAAACGCGCAGACCGTCAAGGAAGTGTACGGTCTATCGCAGAATTTGCTGCGGTATTATCTTGATTTGGTGCAGCAGCAAAACCTGCCGCAGGGCAGTAAGCTCCTGCGGCAGGTCATCGAAATTGTACAGCTGGATTTGAGCACGCCGCTCTCGGTGCGCAGCATTGCCGCGCGGCTGGACGTGAGTGCGGATTATCTTTCTCATTCGTTCAAAAAGCAGATGGGCTTGTCCTTGAGCGAGTACATCAACAAGCAGCGCATTATCCGCGCTGTGCAGTACCTGGACGAGACCGACCTGCCGATCCGGGACATTGCGCTGTATGTGGGGTATGAGGATATTGCCTATTTTTCCCGCGTGTTCAAGCATTACGTCAACCGCACCCCGCGCGACTACCGCAAAATCGTCCGCGGCACCCTGCCCACGAATCTGAGCCAGTATTTTGCACTGGTGCCAAGACCCGGCGGGAAGATGGAAAAGCCCATCAGCGATACAAAATAGACAAGGCACGGCAGCCCGGGAAAGACGTTCTCCGGGCTGCCGTGCCTTTATAATTTATTTATTGATTCTCTTTGCGCTCGGCGTAATATTCCGGCACGGGCGGGATCTCGTTGATGGCGTCCACAAGCTGGTGCATTGCCTGGGGCAGCTTCAACGGATTGATCTTCGGCAGGTCGCTGACCTCGATCTTGTCCTTGCCCAGCAGGGTCTTCAGCGCTACATTCACCATGCGGATGTCGTACTGACCCTGGAACAGCGGCGTGATGGGGCGGTCCAGGTGCAGCATCCGATAGACGGCGATCATCGCGGTGCGCACGCTCGTTTCTACCGTGAACACGACGTCGCCTTCCAACTCGACAAACTGCCCGATGAACGCCAGGTTCTTGTTCCCGGCGGGGATGACCTCCGGGCGGTCTGCCAGCCTGCGGGGCATGAACTGGCTCGTGATGTAGGGCATGACCACCGGGATGGCCGTGATGTGCGGCATGATCTCGTCGATCTTATCTTCCAGCCCGCAGTAGAACAGGAACTCCCGCATGATCTCCTCGCCGGAACACTGGGTCATGGGCTTCTTGATATAGTTGCCGCAGTTGTTGGCGTGCAGGCCGTAGAACCACATAAACTGCACATTCTCCGGCTGGTCGGGGGCCACGGGCTGCAGCGGCACGTTGTAGTTGATGAACCACGGTGCGTCCACAAAGGTGGAGCAGCCGCCCTTGCCGGTGGGGTTGCCGGTCTTTTCGGCCAGGTAGTCGAAGAACTGCGGGTAGTCGCGCACGGTTACGGAGCAGGAGACGAAGTTGCTCTTGTCGGGGTCAAACGCAAACTTTTCGGGGCGGCCGTACTCCGGGCACTTGGCGGCCAGCTTTTCCCACAGGGAGAAGCAGCCCTTGTGGACGGTGTCGCGGTTCATCACGGGGGCCTCGGTCATGCTGCCCTGGGTGGAGTTCTGCGTCATAGAGCCGTTGGTGAAGAAGACAAGGTCGTTTTCGGCAACCGGCATAATTTTCTCGTCGCTGCCCTCGCCGATGTGCAGGGCGGTCACGGTCTTGTCACTGCCCTCGATTTGGATGTCCATGTCCGTGACTGTGCTGGCGGCGACAAAGTGTACGCCGTGGTCGGCCAGGTACTTTTCCAGCGGGCGGATCAGGCTGTTGTACTGGTCGTACTTGGTGCGCAAAATGCCGCGCAGACTCTTGATAAGGTGCAGCTGGTGCATAAAACGCACGGCATAGCGCCGCATTTCGATCAGACTGTGGTAGGGCTGGAACGCCAGCATCGAACTCCAATAATACCAGAGCTGGCTCCGGAAGAACGCGGGGCTGAACCACTGCTCGATGGTCACATCCTCCAGTTGGTCCTCGGGCGTCAGCATCATTTTGATCATCTGCTCCTGGATCTCCGGCGTGATGCCCATGCTGGATTCATCATGGGGCTTGAAGCCCTGCTCCCACAGACGGTGCCGGGAGTCGATCTCCCAATTCTTGTTGCACTCGCGGGTCTCGTCCAGCACCGTGCGGCCTTCCTCGTACAGCGAAGGGATGCTGCCGAACAGATCCCACAGGCACTCCATGTACGGTTCCAGCTCGCGCTCGCCGCGGGAGACATAGCCCGTGGCCGCCTGCCCGGCGGCATCCATCGAGCCGCCGAACACGGGCAGCTGGTCGTACACGGTGATGTTTTCGCCGGGCATCTGGGCATCGCGCACCAGGAACGCCGCCGCCGATAAACCGGCAATGCCGCCGCCGACAATATAGGCCTTTCGATTTTCAATACCTTCCGGCTTGCGGGGGTGAACACGGTCATAGTTTCTCATAAAATTCAAGCTCCTTTCCAACGACAGCTGTTTACTTTTCATACGGCTGTTGACTTTTGCTTACACTTGCAGTATAGTAGGCGGAAAGAAGCACTACAACCATTAGATTTTACGAAACTATATAAAATCCGACATATATCGGAAAATCAGCGGAGATTGGGAGGATTCATGAAAGAAAAGACAGGCGGCAAAGCCGAATACCGCAGCGCGATTCGCTCCCGCAGGCTGATACGCGAAGCCTACACCGAGCTGCTGAAGGAAAAAAGCCTGCAAAAAATCACGGTCACGGATATCGTCACCCGGGCGGACATCAACCGCGCTACGTTCTACGCCCATTACCCGGATGTGCGGGGCGTGACGGAGGAAATCGAAAACGAAATTATTGAGAAAATGCTGGGGGTATTGCAGGAATTTCAGTTCACCAACTTTTTCCGCAATCCCGCACCCCTGCTGTTGAAAATCAGCCGCTATTTAGAGGAAGACGCCGAGTTTTACCGCACGCTGATTGAAGCGAACGGCTCGGAAATTTTTATGGAAAAGCTGAAAGCCGTATTCTCCAAGCACATGCTCAACGACAGTGACATCCCCGAATACATGCGCCACACCAAAACGGTGGAGCTGCGCGTAGCGTATTTTGCGGGCGGTATTGTGAACCTGTATAAGCAATGGTTTCGCGGGGAGTTGGACTGCTCCCTCAATGATATTGCAATGGAGGTCAGTAAGCTCTTGCAGCTGGAGGCGCAGGAGTTATTTAGGAATGCTGCTCTGTAAGGGGTGTTACAAGTGGGAAGTTTATAGTCTTGCTTATGAAAAGTATCCCATTGGGTCTACACAGTTGCCGCTAACGCGCACTTCTAGATGCAAATGATTGCCTGTGACCCGCCCGGTGTGGCCGACATAGCCGAGGACCTGCCCGGCCTGCACCTGCTGGCCGGTGGTGACGCAGATGGACGAACAATGGGCATACAGTGTTTCCAGCCCGCCGCCGTGGTCGATTTGAATGTAGTAGCCGTAGCTGCCACCCCAGCTGTCAAGACCGTTGGCAACGGTGACGATGCCATCTGCGGCGGCAAGGATCGGTGTACCCTCGGCGCAGGCGATGTCGGTGCCGGTGTGGGAACTGATCTCGCCGGTGATGGGGTCTACACGATAGCCGAACTGTGAGGTGATCGTACCTGCAACCGGCAGCGGCCATTGCAGCGTGCCTGTTGAGGTGCGGGTGTCGTCCGGGTTCATAAGTTCACCGCCGCTCTGCACAAAGCCGCCGAGCAATTCTGCCCACAGTTCCTCGTATTGCGGGTCTTGCAGCAGTTGCAGGTAGGTGTTCTGGCGAGTGGTGAAATGGTAGTCAGATGCCATTTCATCTGGCGTTTTGTGGGTAAGGCTTATCACAAGCACGGTTTCGGTTATCTCCGTGGTGGTAGGATTGCCGTCCTCGTCGGTGGTTTCTATGGTGACAGTCTCCGGGTGAGTGGAGTAGTCCACTTCGTTCATGGCCCACATAGTTTCCCGCAGTTTGTCCACCTGATCTTCCGTCAGCGCCGCCACGGGCGCGCCCTGCTCATTACCCGAAACATACGAAGAAAAGACCGCCAAGACATCCTGCCAGCGAATGTAGTACACGTCATCGTTGGCTGTAATGTCTTGGCGGTCATGCTGTACTGTGTCGGAGATTTCTTCCAGTCTGTCGCGGTATTCTGCCGTAAGCGTTTCCACCGCTTGTTGCACGGTGATGGTATCTGCACTGGGCGCATTGGCGGCAAAGAATATGCCGTAGGCCGAGCCGGACACAAACGCCACAAGACTGATAACAATTATAATGCTCAATGCCACGCTGATGCCGGTGGCAATGGCGGTTGCAAGGCTGCGCAGGCTGGCGAGGAAATGCCGGATGGCCGAGCGCACCGTCGCAACGGTCTGGCGGGTGTTGGCGGCGGCTTTCTGTATGGCAAGCTGCACTTGGCGGGTGCGGTTCTGCACTTGGGCTTGAGTTGTTACGTTCCGCACAGTTTCGTTTGCGGAGGTGCGCAACTGGCGCTGGCCTTGGGTCACGCCGCGAATGTCGCGCGGCGCGGTTTTGGCGGTGACGACTTTTTCTTTCGCCCGCTGGCGGGGCAAATCTGCCCCACGGTGCGGGCGCGGCTCTGCGTTGGGCAGCGTGCCGCGCTCGGCTTGTTTGGGGCTGACACCGCGCTCACCGGCGGTGTGAGCGCGGGCGGTTTCGATCTGCTCTGCGGTGCGGCGCTCCCGGCATTTTTCAATTTGCTTGCGGGCAAACTTGCACCCTTGCTGCATGGTGAAATCGGTGTTTTGCTTTACTGCGGAATAGGATGTATCCGCCACCATCCCACCAGTGTCGTTGGCTGTGGCATAATCGCCATCCCCCTGCGTGGAGTTGCTTTCCCGCAGCTTGGTTCGGCTTTTTTCTTTGGCTTCCGTCCACGCCTTTTTCAGCGTAGCTTTCGGGATTTTTCCTGCAGCATTACTTTTCGGCGTGCGCTCGGCGGGCTTTTCTTTTATATCTTTCATGGCATCACCCCTCGTCATAAATTATTCAAATAGAATTTCAAAATCGTTCAAACGGCTTTTAAATTCTGCACACAAGTAGCCGTTATAATAAGTCTCGTAATCAAGAAACAAACGCGGGAAGCATCCCGTACCTATCCACTGCGCCTTAGACCATGCCAGGGCAGCCGCCCGGTCAAGGCCAGACAACAAATTAGGCAAAAAGGCCATTACATATAAATTGCCGCTGCATCTTATATTTTTCGAGATGCAGCGGTTTTCTTTGCAATCATGAAAAATGTCGCTATAATAGGGTTGTATCTTTGAAACGCGAGGTCTTCCCCATGAATCTGTACATCAGTGCCGCCGAATACGACTACCATACCCTGCTGAAAGTGGCAGAGATGGCCGGGCTTGCCGGAATCATCGGCTTTCACGAAGCCGGTGACGGCTATCTGGTAACTTTCCCGGATAATGAAAACGCCGAAGCCCTCATCAATGATTATAAGGGGCGGCTGCGGGATTTGGAAAACAATATTTGGATGCACTGACACATCAAGATAAATCGGAATTTATGCAATCAGTTATAACAATTTCATAGCAAATCCGTGGATAAAATCTGCAATCGTTTCCGGAGGTTCTTTGCATCCTTCTGTCATCCACTGGCGAATGATGGAATAGGAGCCGTTACAGATAAAAAGGTATGCCCGTTCTTTGTCGGCTTCATTGTATTCCTGAAAGTTGTTTTCCCATAAGATTTTTCGGATTGAGGGAGAGTAAAATAACCATTCCTCTAATTCATGACTTGGGATATTTTTGATGAGCACAATGAGTTCTTCACGTTTTTCCTGAAAAAACCGTAGTGCAGAGATTAAATGGATGCTGTTTTTCTCATAGGTGGAAATTCGATCTTCTACGCCGGATAATATTTCGCTCTTTATTTCCATGAGTACGTCGGAGGGGTCTCTGTAGTATTTGTAGAACGTCACACGGTTGATCTCAGCGCACCGGCAAAGTTCCGTTACGGAAATTTTATTGATGGACTTTTGGTTTAACAGTGTGAGTAGTGCGTTTTTTAGCAACTGTTTGGTCAAACGTATTCTTTGATTTTCCATAGTTCTCCGATAAACAATTTTGCAATAAGTGTATGTTATAATTCAAACGGCCATACTCTTGTTTCTTTTACGGCAAACACAAAACAAACAGAATGTTTACTTTGTGTTCAATTGTTAGTATATTAAAGAAAATGCAATAAGGCAAGGTGAACTTGGGTATGGAAAATGAAAATTTGTTTAAGCTTCCTCGGATGGGCGTTGGAACGATGCTTTGGCTTCCAAATGAAAAATTCACAGAGCAGGATATCCAAAACGTCTTTCAAGCATGTATTGCGAACGGCTTGAACTTTTTTGACACCGCAGAAATTTATGGAAATGGTGCGTCTGAGGAAATTCTTGGAAAGTGTTTGAAATGCAGTCATTCAGATGTGTATCTTGCGGATAAATTTGCACCGCCTTCTAAAATGAACCCTCTTACTCAGAAACGACATTCCGTGAAAAAGGATGATCCTAAAGCACTCCTGGAAGCTTTGAATGGAAGCCTGAAACGGTTGGGGGTGGAGTATATCGACCTCTATCAGATGCACATGCCACCACAAAATGATCGAATTGAAGAATATATGCGTTATATGGCAGATGCCCTAAGGGCAGGAAAAATCCGTGCTGTCGGAGTTTGCAATTTCAATGCTGCACAGATAAAACGAGCCTCCAACGCACTGAAATCTGAGGGCTATTCCCTTACAAGCGCTATGGTAGGATATAATATAATCCGTAGATATCCGGAAACAAATGGAGTGTTTGATATCTGTGAAAAAGAGAATATTTCCATCATTCCATATGCACCACTGGCTGAGGGGACGCTTACAGGAAAATATCGTGGAGGGAAAAAAGTTCCGATTCAATATGCCATAACATCATATTTTGGTCATCTTGATCTCACAAAAGAAAGAAACGATGAGATTTCATTTGTGAGACGGATTTTTTCTAAACCCAGAGAATCTGACATTAAACGAATGGAGCCACTGATGGAGGTAATGGAAAATATAGCGGATGTCCATGGAAAAACCATAGCACAGGTGGCACTCAACTGGCTCATGACACAGGAGCGTGTCCAGGTGGTTCCTATTCCGGGAGTTCGTTCTGTGAAACAGGCAAACGACAATGCTGGTGCATTGGGATGGAATTTGACAGAAGAGGAAAGAGAGGCAATAAATTATATCGAAGAAATAACGAGATAGTTCTACAATTTCGCGTTTGCGTAAGCAACAAACCCCAGTGGGGTGTTTGAGCGACTGAACGGTCTTGCGCATAGCGCAAGATGGAGGGATTTCATCCCGACAAGTTCCAGTTTGTCACACTGTTGAGGACCGCTGCGGCGGTCCTTTGTTTTTATAGTTCATATTGGTTACTCCTTTTTCACCTCGTCCGGCTTGGTCGTCATCAAGCCATAGAGCTTAGTATTTTTCGGAAAACTGTTGGTGAAAGGTACTATATTACCTGCGCATCGAATCAGACCACAGCCTGCGGGAACATTGGTGACATAGCCAAGCTGGTTGTCCGAAATGTTCAGCAGCTTCGCCAGTTCCTCACGATCAGTAGCGCTCTGGTTCAGCATCACCAGAAACTCTGAGTTTGCCAGCATCAGGCGGGCGGTATCGGAGCGCAGCAGTTCATCCACATTCTGCGTCAGCCCAGTCACAAGGCCGTTGTACTTGCGGATGCGTTTCCACAACTTATAAAAGAAATTGGCACTGTACTCATAGCGGAACAAAATATAAAATTCATCGCAAAAAATCCACGTCCTACGGCCTTTCTTCCAGTTGCGGATAACGCGGTTATAAATGGCATCCAGCGTTACCAGCATTCCAAGCGGCATAAGCTGCTCGCCCAGTTCGCGGATGTCGTAGGCAATGATCCGCGCCTGCGTGTTAACATTGGTGTGCTGAGCAAACGTGTTCAGCGTGCCGGTAATGAACAACTCAGACGACAGAGCCAGCCCCTGCGCTTCGGGTTCGGGCTGCATCTGGAGCAGACGGTAGAAGTCCTTTAGCGTGGGCGGCGTGCCTTTGTAGCCGTTGCGGATGTAAGGCAGGTACACCTGCTCTGTGCAGCGGCCGAGGATGGACTTTTCTTTCGCGGTCACCACGCCGTCACCAATCAACTGCTCGAACAGCGACAGTACAAATTCCGACTTGCTGACGATGGGGTTGCGCTCGTCACCGTAGGCGCGATCCATGTCCAGCGCGTTGATGTGTGTAGTGGTATAGTAAATTTGTAACAACTTGTTCGAATAATATATTATAATATTA
>CAVAGJ010000035.1:0-30142 GCA_963588145.1 Coriobacteriaceae bacterium | reverse complement strand
CCCTAAACAGGTTTTATCTTCTTTTTCTCTGTAACTCTTCATTGACAAACCTACATTGATTTTTTTATTTTTTGCAAAAAGCTGTTGACAAACTGTACCGCCTTTGCTATAATTACTAGCGTCGTCAGGAAATCATCCTGTGTCGAACAGTCTGGGGGATTAGCTCAGCTGGGAGAGCGCTTGCATGGCATGCAAGAGGTCACCGGTTCGATCCCGGTATTCTCCACCAGATTTAGACCGCAACGGAAGTTGCGGTCTTTTTTGTTTGTGTTCCCTGCTCACGCCGGATTGTGTGGGCAAATATGGAATCCGCCCCTACGATGTACCGGATGCGCACAAATGGCGAGCATCGGCCCTTACAGCGAGAATTTGCAAACATTTTCGATTTTTGCAAAAAACATGCTTGACACGGCACGCATCGTCTGCTATACTAATTAAGGTGTCACGAGAGACATGTACTTCTGGGGGATTAGCTCAGCTGGGAGAGCGCTTGCATGGCATGCAAGAGGTCACCGGTTCGATCCCGGTATTCTCCACCAAAAGCCTATGACATAAAGCCTGGTGCGCGATGTCATAGGCTTTCTTTGTTGTATCGCGCAAAAATCAAAAAATTGATGAGCGATTTTTGCAACGCGTTTTCGAAAGATGTCCAACCGTTTTGAAGCGGTTGGACTTTTTAGTTGGGCGGTTCGGGTTGTTATCACTTTTCCCTGCTGCTCGGCTTTTTAATTTTTCCGAGAAATTTTCAAGCCATTTCCGCTTGAATCATAACCATTTGCTCTTTTAAATCTCCACCCGCGCCCAAAGATTTTTCTTTGATTTCTGCCGGGATATACTGTTCTCACTTATTGAACGTAATATAGAACGCATTTGGCTCCTGATAGACAAACTGCATCAGCGGAGCTTTTATCATTTGGTTTCGTACGCCGATGCCAAATTCAAGAATCAACAGTTTCTTGCCTCGAAAGCGTTCGATGAAATCCTGATACCGCTTGCGCTGCTGTTTCATCCTTTAACCGGGAACGAACTTCTTGTTCATGGGGATGTGGAGCTGCATTGCACCCCCGCAGACCGGGCATTTGGGGAGATACTCGTCCGGAATCCTCATGCCCTGCTCATGTTCCCGCATTGCAAGGACTGCATCCCGGCTGTCATGGATTGTATCGTAACAGCCTTTCGCGCACTGCATTTCAGCCATGCTGCCTTCCAGTTCAAAAATATTTTTCCTTGCAAAGTCAGCCTGCCCAAAATGGTCGTCTGTGTTGGAAGTCGCCACAAAATGCGGTTTGTCTTTTACCGGCGTATAAAGCGTCTACATCAAGGGCGTGGGTTGCTCTGAATAGGCATAGTAATAGACCATCTGGCTGCAATAACTTCACATTTCGTCTTCCGATGCAAACCTGCCAAAGCCGCCTTGAATCATAATCTGGAAGCGGTATTTCTGCTGAAAATCTGAAAAATGCCGGTGAAGGCGTTCATCGTTTGCAAAGATGCTATAGCCCTCGGCAATCGAAAGTCCGTTGCTGACCCCAATCAGAAAGCCGTCTGCCTCTTTGATTTTTCTGCGATTTCCTGATAGAGTTCCATTCTGTTCCCTCCACCTTTTTTAACGCTGCCTTATTTGACAGCCTCGATCAGCATAATGACCGGGCGCAGTCCATCCACACAGGTGAAAACTCCTTTATCATCGTCCACCATCCAAGTTCCTTTCGGCTGGAGCAGTTCCCCCTCCGAAAGCAGCTTGACCATTTCTTTCATCGGCTGCCATGCAAATTCGCACAGACCGTCCGGCTTGTGGTCACCATCGCTGAAAAATATCTGCCCCGGCTTATGGAACGGGCAGGGCTGGAAGTTTGGAATCGCGTATTTCTCTGCCAGCTCAGAATCCACTTCAGATTTCAGAATCGTTATTTTTACCATTTGTTTCATTTTGCTCTCCTTAATGCCTGCATAAGCAGTGTTTCCACGGAATCGTAAATCTCATCATGGCATCGGCGGCTACACTGGAAATACCGCCACTCGCCTTGAATCGCGCTGATTTTATTTTCGGGAAAAATGCGGCTGAACTGCGTGTCCTGATTGGTCGTGAGGATATAGTAATTTTCCAGTTCAGAATGTCGCGCAGGTCATAGTAGGGCTAGCCTGTTGGCGCATCCAGAATCATACAAAGATTTTTGGCAAGATATGTCCAGTGTTCTTCACTGGTGCGATAGCGATAATAAAAAACATCAAACGAGTTGTGATAGCCGTATTTCTTTTCAAATGCACCGAGGTTTTCTACAAAATCGGTGTCGTGTTCGTAGTAGTGCCGGACCCCGGCTGCTGCGGACATTCCAGAAGCTGCACCAACCACGATCGCGTCCGAAGTTTCAATGTGTTGCCGCAAGGGGGGGCGAGTTGTTCCGGGTAGGAAGATTCTAAGGAAGCCATGCTGACAACGCTCCTTTCCATTGACTTTTGATTCATTCGCTGTTAATATAACAATAACATCAATCGGGAGTATAGCACGGAACCAAAGCGCGGTCAAGTGGCTGTTAAAATTAAAATAACATTAGAGAAAAATTTCCTATGAAATATTCAACAAAGCTAAGCGATGCCGTCCACGTACTTGCACTTATCGCAATCAATCAGGACGACTTTGATTTGAGCAGTACCTCCATTGCGATCAGTGTTCAGACGAACCCCGGCTATGTCCGGCAAATTATGATGAAGCTACGGCAGGCGGGCTTGATGTCCAGTGTGACAGGCCATGTAAAACCGGCTCTTGCAAAACCGGCAGAGCAAATCTCCCTGCTGGACATTTACAAAGCCGTTGAGGGCGATAAACCACTTCTGCATCTGGACACCCATACAAACCCGGAGTGTGGGGTGGGAATAAACATTCAGCTGACTCTCAAAAATTATTACGAAGATGTGCAAAGCGCTGCTGAAAAAAGAATGGCACAAATCACGTTACAGAATATCGTTGATTCCTATAATCAGCGAATCAAATGGTAAATATATCAACGTTGCATCGTAAAGTACTCGCTTTCTTCCGTTGGCATCCAACTTTCACACGGGGTATCTTCTTTGTCACATCGAAACACAAGGCGCCACAACGTTGGTTGCAGTTTTTTCCTTTTATATTTTACTGGCAACACAACAGGGACCGGCGCAGTTGCGCCGGTCCCCGTTTGGCGTAATTTATAAATTACTCGGCATCCTCGCAGAAAGCCTTGAAGGCCAGGTAGGCCATGTAGACATCGGCCTTAGAGACGACCTCGAATGGGGCGTGCATCGAGAGCACAGGCACACCGATATCGATGGTGTCGATGTCCTGGTTAGCCACGTACTTAGCAACGGTGCCGCCGCCGCCCAGGTCCAGCTTGCCCATCTCGCCGATCTGCCAGACAACGTTGTTCTTCTCCAGCAGGTGGGTCAGGTAACTGACCATCTCGGCGCAGGCATCGCTGGTGCCGGACTTGCCGCGGGCACCGGTGTACTTGTAGATAGCCACGCCGTTGCCTGCGTAAGTGGCGTTATCCGGCTCAAAAGCATCAGCAAAGGTCGGGTCGTAGGCGGCGGTAACGTCGGCAGACAGGCACTTGCCAGCCTTGCAGGCGGTGATGTAGTCAGCACCCTGACCGGCGCACAGCTGCTGGATGAAGTGGAAGGTGTACATGCTGTTCAGGCCAGTGACACCATCGGAGCCGGTCTCCTCTTTATCGGTCAACACACAGATGGTGGTGTAGGCCGGGGCGGTGATGCCGATCTCCGCCATCAGGGCCGGATAAGCATCCACGCGGTCATCGTGGCCGTAGGCACCGATCATAGCGCGGTCCAGGCCGATGTCACGGGCCTTGTGGGCAGGCACGACCTCGATTTCGGCACGGGTGAAGTCGCACTCGGTGATGCCGTAAGCATCGTTGAGCATGCCCAGGATGTTCAGCTTGATGCGCTGCTCAGCGTCCTTATCGGCGATGGGCTGAGAGGCAATCAGCACGTTCAGTTCTTCGGCCGTGATGCCCTCGGCCAGGGTCTTGGTGTTCTGCTTGGCACCCAGGTGCGGTAGCAGGTCGGTGATGCAGAAAACAGGGTCGCTGTCTTTCTCACCGATGCAGATCTCGGCACGGGTGCCGTCAGCACGGTAAACCACGCCGTGCAGAGCCAGAGGGATGGTGGGCCACTGATACTTGCGGATGCCGCCGTAGTAGTGAGTGCGCAGGTAGCCGATGCCGGTCTTTTCAAACACAGGCACAGGGCGCAGGTCCAGGCGCGGGGAGTCGATGTGGGCGATGTTCAGGTGGAAGCCATCTTCTAGGCTCTTGGTGCCAATGGTGGCAGCCAGGATGCACTTTTCGCGGTTGATGGTGTAGACCTTGGTGCCGGGGGCCAGCTTTTCGCCTGGGACGAACTTTTTGTAGCCAGCGTCCAGCAGCAGCTTCTCACTGGTGCGGACAGCCTCGCGCTCGGTCTTAGCGTTATCCAGGAAAGTCTTGTAGCCTTCGCAGAAATCCTGGGCGGCCTGCAGGGTGTCCGGGGCAGCATCGGCTACCGTCTGGTTTTTGTAAAGCAGTGCTTTGAGTTCCTCAGTGGTCTTCATGGGAAACTTCCTTTCTTATTTTTCATTATAGATGTCCTGATAGCGTTGGTAGCTATTGGTTATCTTGTGTACATATTGCCGCATCTGCGGGTAGGGGTAATGATCCAACGTTTTTCCATCGGCGGAGTATTCCTCTTGGGCCAGCAGGTCATCCACGGTCCCCCATCCGCTGTGGTAGGCGGCGGCTGCGGTAGCCAGGTCGCCATGGTAGCGCAGCAGGCAGTAGCTGACGAAATAGGTACCGAAGCGAATGTTGGTTTCGGGATCGTAGAGATCGTCAAAAGTCAGGCTCTCCGTGGGGGCGATTTTGGTTTTGATCCAGTCAAACGTTTCCTCGGTGATTTGCATTAAACCGCGCGCGCCCACGTTGGACTGGGCATTGGGGTTGAAGTTACTCTCGGTGCGGATGAAAGAATATAAGATCAGCGGGTCGGTATTATACTTACCTGCGTAGTATTCCACATATCCGCTGTAGCGGCAGGGGTACTCCATCGTATCGATCTGGCGGCGGAAAACGGTGAACAAAAGGGTCGCAGCCAGCGCCAGCACCACCAGCACCGCAAACAGGGTGCGCAGCAGGCCGGGGCGGCGGGGCTTTGCTTTTTTAGCCATGTTCCTCCTTTCGCAGCTGCTGTAAAACGGCGCGCATTTTTTCGGCCAGCTGTTCGGCCGTGCCATTGTTGATGACCTCATGGGTGGCGGCGGCGCGCAGCGTTTCGATGGGGGTCTGCGCGTCCAGACGGCGGCGGGCCATTTCGGGGGCGATGCCATCGCGGGCGCAGATGCGGGCCACGCTGGTATCATAAGGAGCGGAAATCAACACAAGATCATCGCAGCGGGCCTCGAAGGGCGTACCAACAATGACGGCACCATCCACAAAGGCCAGCTCTGCCCCGCCCTGCTCGGCTTCCTGCAGGCGCATTTCAATGCGGTGCAAGATTTCCGGCTGGGTGATGGCCGTCAGGGCCTGGGTACCCGCTGGGTTGGCAAAGGCGCGGTCGGCCAGCAGGCGGCGGCGCACATTGCCGTTTTCATCGACAATATCGCTGCCGAATTTTTCTTGCAGCTGCGCAATGCAGGGCGAGCCGGGCAGCAGCACTTCGCGGGCGATGAGGTCCGCGTCAATACAAGGATACCCCTGCGCGGCCAAAAATTTTGTCGCACTGGATTTTCCGCAGCCGGAACGGCCGGTGATGCCTACAACTTTCATAGTTCGACCACCCGGAACGCCGCAGCGCGGATCAGGCGGTTGTAGACCGCCATGGAAACGCCGTCCTGCTCGGGGCAGCGGGCGTAAACGACCTCAGCCCCCTGCTTATCCAAATCGCGCAGGGCCGTAAACAGGTGGTGCGCCTGGGTCACGCCATCGTGGTTTTTACCGTACTCAATAAAGGGCACGGGCAACTGGGCACCCTCGCCGTCAAAGCAGAGGGCCCACACGCCGGGGGCGGTGTGCTGCTCGATGTAGGTCTTGTATTTGGCGAAGTCGCCGCGCAAAATCGTGACCTGGGCCTTGGGGGCATAGTGCTTGTACTTCATGCCGGGAGAGCGGGCCACTTCCCCCTCCTTGAGTTTTTCCAGGATGGCGGGGCTGACGAGGACTTCCTCGCCCAGGACTTCCTCCATCTGTTCTTTTGTCACGTAGCCGGGGCGCAGCAGCATCGGGTGCTCGCCGGTGACGGCCACGACTGTGGACTCCACGCCGACAGCACTCTCGCCGCCATCCAGAATCAGCGGCAGGCGGCCGTCCATATCCACCAGGGTATCCTGGGCGTTGGTGGGGCTGGGCTTGCCGGACAGGTTGGCCGAGGGCGCAGCAAACGCCACGCCACTGGCCTTGATGACCGCCTGCACCACTGGGTGGGACGGCATACGCACACCCACGGTGTCAAGACCTGCGCAGGTCACGTTACTGACTTCCCCGCCCCGGGGCATGACCATCGTCAGCGGGCCGGGCCAGAATGCTTTTGCCAACTTGTAGGCACGGTCGGGCACCTCGGACACGATGCCCTTGAGCATTTCCATGCCGTAGATATGCACGATCAGGGGGTTATCCTGGGGGCGGCCCTTGGCCTCGAAAATCTTTTTGACTGCTTCACCATTGCGGGCATCGGCTGCAATGCCGTAGACCGTTTCGGTCGGCAGGGCAACCAGTTCGCCTTTTTGCAGCAGTTCTGCCGCCAGTGCAATACTTTCGTCATTCACCGGCAAAACCCGTGTATTCATTGTGCGTCACCTTTGTTTGCTTTGAGTTTTTCTTCCCGATCAGCCAAAATCAGCGAGTCCAGCACCCGGTCCAGATCACCGTCCAACACGCTTTGCAGGTTGCGCAGCGTTAAGCCGATGCGGTGATCGGTCACGCGGTCCTGCGGGAAGTTGTAGGTGCGGATTTTTTCGCTACGGTCGCCGCTGCCCACCTGGCTTTGGCGCTGGGCGTTGTAGGCTTCATCGTAGGCTTCCTGCTTTTGCTGCAACAAGCGGCTGCGTAGAACTTTTAATGCGCGGTCTTTGTTTTCCCGCTGGCTGCGCTGGTCCTGGCATTCAACTACCATGCCGGTGGGCAGGTGAGTCACGCGGATGGCCGAGGATGTTTTGTTGATGTGCTGGCCGCCCGCGCCGGAGGAGCGGAACGTGTCAATGCGCAGATCCTTGGGAGCCAGTTCAAACTCTACTTCCTCGGCTTCTGGCATGACAGCCACGGTCACGGTGGAGGTGTGGATACGGCCTTGTGTCTCAGTTTCGGGCACACGCTGGACGCGGTGGACACCGCTTTCAAATTTCAGGCGGCTGTAGACATCGGTGCCTTCCACAGAGAAAACAATTTCTTTTACGCCGCCCAACTCGGTAGCGTTCTCGCTGATGGTCTCGCAACGCCAGGCACGCTTGGCAGCGTACATGTTGTACATCCGCCACAGGCTGTGGGCAAACAGGGCGGCTTCCTCACCGCCCGCGCCGGCACGAATTTCCAGAATGACGCTTTTTTCGTCATCGGCATCCTTGGGGATGAGCAGCAGACGAAGATTCTCCTCACTCTGTGCCAGATTCCGGGCGATTTCGCAAAGCTCCTGCTGTACCATAGCGGTGAACGCTGGGTCGGAGTCCTGCCGCAGGGCCTCTTTGGCTTCCTGTTCTTCCTTTTGCAGGGCTGTGTAGCGGCGGTATTCTTCCATCAGGGGGGTCAGTTCCTTGTAGTCACGCATCATCTGGGCGTAGGCATCTGCATCGGCAACAGCCTCCGGCGTAGACATTTTATAGGCCAGTTCTTCGTACCGGCGCTCGACCTCGTGCAGTTCAGAAAAAGGCTGCATGGTTCCTCCTTTGGGGTTATGGGTTGTAGCGGGCCAAAAACGCCGCTACTGTTCCCCGCCCCGCAGGACTTTTTTGATGTTGCGTTCAATTTTGGTGCGTGGCAGCATAATTTCGTGCCCGCAGCCCTGGCAGCGGATCTTGAAATCCATGCCGACACGCAGCACATCAAAACGGTTGGCACCACAGGGGTGCGGTTTCTTGGTCTGGATCACATCGCCGACCTGTACGTCCATGGCAGTACACCGCCCTTTCCATAAAATTCAGTACCTTTTATTATAGTACATCACGGTTTGTTTTGCAAACCCACTGCATAAAAGTTTACAAGGGTTCCCGATCCGCACCGGGGGCATACACCACATAAGAAAAGAGAAGCCGAAAATGCTGGAATATCTTGCCGAAGGTCTTTGCCGCAACGCCAACCATCTGCGCCGTGAGGAACTGTATCACTGCATCACCACCGGCGAAGTATTGCAGAGCGCCGCCTGCGCTTTGAACTGGGCGGCCAGCAGGCCTATATGCCCTTTGAGGAATGTGTGGACGCTTGCCCGCAGGAGGCGATCAAGGACATTGCCGTGCTGACCCGGGTGAGCCGTGCCATCTGCTTTGTCGTCACCAGCACCGAGGAGGACGAAAACGGCGAGAATGTGTCCCCGCCCTCCCGCGCCCTGGCCAAGCGGCTGTACCGACGACAGTATCTGGACACGCTGGAAGCGGGCAGCGTCATCCCCTGCACGGTGACGCACATTGAGAATTTTGGTGCGTTCTGCGATATTGGCTGCGGCATTGCGGTACGGCTGACCGCAGCCTGTACCCAGGCCGGGCTGTGAAAATATTCTGCCGGATAAGATAAAAGTTGGCGGTGATGAACAAAAATCCGGCCCAGCCGCTGTGGTTTGAGCCGCACTGCTTTGTGACCCGCGGACGCATTAAAAAGTGGACCTACTCCATCCCGCAGAGCCGCAAGCAGATTGAGACTGTGTTTTGATCAGGCGGTGTTTCAGAGGGTAAACAAATCGTGTTTGCCATCTTGCCACTTCTGTTTTTGCCGTGTATAATAGGATAGAAAACACAAAACACAAGGAAGTGATCAGATGGCAGAAGCATTTACCGCAGGTGTAAAGCCCGGCGGCCTTACAGATGATACCCAGATCCGCATTTTACTTTGCTATCTTATCAAAACAGCCGGTCCCCTGACGCGGGACACCCTGCAGGGTGCGCTTTTGCAGGAGCAGCTGGTCAACTACTTTGAATTTGCCGATGCTCTGGCCGAGGTGCAGAAGCAGGGCCTTGTCACCTGTACCGATGAGCAGTACAGCATCACCAACAAAGGCGCTTCGGTAGCCAGCACACTGGCCCATGACCTGCCCCGTACTGTGCGGGAGAGCGCCATCCGCGCCGTGATGCAGATCCAAAGCTGGCGGCACAAGGCAGCCTCCAACCGCGCCCATGTGGAAGAAAAAGACGGCAAGTATGTGGTATGGTGCAACATCGGCGATTTTGGCAGTGATGTATTCCAGCTGCAATTGGCGATGCCCGATAAGCTGACCGCCGAGATGACCAAAAACATGTTTATTGCCCATGGCAGCGATATTTACTCGAAATTGATGGATATGCTGACCCAGCCCGGCACCGAGGATGACCGCCCGCCGGAGGCGTTGTTGTAGTTAAATAGCATACAGAAAAGGACCTACCCTTTCGGGCAGGTCCTTTTGGTTTTTATTCGCAGCCGAGGTAGGCTTTGCGGACCTCGATATTGTTGGCGAGCTCGTGGGCTTCGCCTTCCATCTTGATCTTGCCGGTCTCCAGCACGTAAGCGCGGTTGGCGATCTCCAGGGCCATCTTGGCGTTCTGTTCCACCAACAGCACGGTCACGCCGTTGCGGTTGACCTGGCGGATGATCTTGAAGATTTCCTTGACTAGTAGCGGAGACAGCCCCATAGACGGCTCATCCAACAGCAACATCTTGGGTTTGCACATCAGGGCGCGGCCCATAGCCAGCATCTGCTGCTCACCGCCGGAAAGCGTACCGGCGGGCTGGTTGCGGCGCTCTTTCAGGCGCGGCAGCAGGTCAAAGACCATATCATAATCGTTCTGGATAGCCTCTTTGCCATCGCGGCGGGTATAGGCACCCATCTGCAGGTTCTGCATGACGGTCAGACCACTGAAAACGCGGCGGCCCTCCGGCACCTGGGCCAGACCCAGGCGGATGATCTTGTGGGCCTCCATCTTGCTGATGTTCTGGCCGCAGTAATCGATCTCGCCGCTTTGGATCTTAAGCAGACCGGAAATGGCATGCATGGTGGTGGTCTTACCGGCGCCGTTGGCACCAATCAGCGTGACAATCTCGCCCTCATTGACATGGAACGAAATGTCGCGCAAGGCCTGGATGGACCCGTAAAAAACGTTGATATTTTTAACAGAAAGCATCTCACCCATGATTAGTCACCTCCCAGATAAGCCGCAATGACCTTGGGGTTATTGCGAATTGCTTTGCCGTCACCGCGGGCGATGACACGGCCGTAGTCCAGTACGGTGATCTCTTCGCAGATACCCATAACAAAGTTCATATCATGCTCGATGAGCAGGATAGCGATGCCGAACTGGTCGCGCACACTGCGCACGGTCTGCATCAACTCGTCGGTCTCATTGGGATTCATACCGGCGGCGGGCTCGTCCAGCAGCAGCAGTTTCGGGTTGGTGGCCAGAGCGCGGGCGATCTCCAGCTTACGCTGTTCGCCGTAGGGCAGCTGGCTGGCCTTGAGGTCCGCCTTATCTTCCAGACCAAAAATTTTGAGCAGCTTCTTCGCCTCGCGGTTCATCTCATGCTCTTTCTCTTTGTAGGCGGGCAGGCGCAGGATGCCGGTCCACATACCGTACTGGATCTGGTTGTGCAGGCCGACCTTGACGTTGTCCAGCACGCTCATCTCGTTGAACAGGCGGATATTCTGGAACGTACGGGCCACGCCGTCCTTGCTGATGAGTTCGGGGTTCTTACCAGTGATATCCTTGCCGTCCAGGACGATATTTCCCTCGGTGGGCTTGTAGACCCCGGTGAGCATGTTAAACACGGTAGTCTTGCCGGCACCGTTGGGGCCGATCAGACCATAGAGGTGGCCTTTCTCGATGGAAAGGTCCAGCTGAGCAACGGCCTGCAGGCCGCCGAAAGCAATACCCAGGTTGCTTACTTCCAACAGTGCCATGTTAAGCCGCCTCCTTCTTGTTCATCTTGGGTGCCTTGTTGGCCGCATCCTTGCGGAAACGGGCGGTCAAGCGCTTACGCATTGCGATCATCTGCGGGCTCTGGTTGAAGATCATCACAACAATCAGCACGATGGCGTAGATCAGCATGCGGTAATCGTTCATGCTGCGCAGCAGTTCCGGCAGGACGGTCAGCACAGTGGCGGCGATGACCGAACCGCGCAGGTTGCCGATACCGCCCAGAACCACGAACACCAGAATCAGGATGGATGTGTTGTAGTCGAACTTCTTGGCGACCAGAGAGGAGTAGTTCAGCGAGTAAAGCACACCGGCCATGCCGGCAAACACAGCGGAGGTCACAAAGGCCATCAGCTTGTACTTGGTGATGGGGATACCGACCGAACGGGCAGCAATCTCGTTATCACGAATCGATTTGATGGCACGGCCTGCGCGGGAGTTGACCAAATTGAGGATGACTGCCAGCGTAACGATGACCAGCACAATGCCGATGGTGAAAGTGGAAGCCTTCTTGATGCCGGTGATGCCCATAGCGCCGTTGATCAGCACCTTGCCGTCAGCTTCCAGGTTCAGGGAGGCGGTATCTTTTAGGGAGAAGTGCAGTCCCTTGGAATCCACGCCCAGGTTGCAGGCGTTCATAAAGTTCTTAACAATCTCGCCGAAAGCCAGCGTAACGATAGCCAGGTAGTCACCAGACAGGCGCAGGACGGGGATGCCGACCAGGAAACCAAACAGACCGGCCACAGCACCGCCCACCACAAATGCCAGCAACAGAGCTGCGGGCTTGGGGAAAGTGGTATCATACAGTGTGACCCACACCAGCGTACCGGCGAAAGCGCCCACGCTCATGAAACCGGCGTGACCCAGGCTCAATTCACCCAGCATGCCGACCGTCAAGTTCAGAGAGACAGCCATGACAACGTAAGCGCAGATAGGCACCAGCTGACCGGCGAAAGCGTTGGTGACCATGCCAGCGGCAGACAAGATTTGGATCAGCAGATAGAAGCCGATGACGATGCCAAAGGTGATGATGTTGCTCTTGGTGGAGCGGTTCATATTTTTCAAGTTCATCGCAGCCACCTCACACTTTCACATTGACTTTCTTGCCCAGCAGTCCAGTCGGCCTGACGATCAGCACAACGACCAACACCAAAAAAACGATGGCATCAGACAGCTGGGTAGAAATGTAAGCTTTGCTGAGGTTTTCGATGATGCCCAGCAAGATACCGCCGACAAACGCGCCGGGGATCGAGCCGATACCACCGAAAACAGCTGCCACGAAAGCCTTGATGCCGGGCATCGCGCCGGTGGTGGGCTGCAGCGTGGGGTAAGAGGAGCAGAGCAGTGCACCAGCGATAGCCGCCAGCGCGGAGCCGATGGCGAAAGTCAGCGAGATGGTGCCGTTGACATTGACACCCATCAGCTGGGCAGCACCGCGGTCCTCAGAAACAGCCAACATGGCGTGGCCGGCGGGCGTGTAGTTGACGAACCACATCAGCACCACCATGATGACCACGCAGGCCACGATGGTGACGATGGTCTCAGCCGAGATGGTCAGCTGGCCACCGAACAGTGAGACAGGCTTCATGCCGGAAACAACAGATGTAAAGCTCTTAGGGTTAGAGGACCAAGACAGCTGGGCCACCTGCTGCAGCAGGTAACTGACACCGATAGCAGTGATCAGAACAGCCAGTGACGGGGCCTCACGCAGGGGGCGGTAAGCCAACCGCTCGATCACCACGCCCAAAATCGTGCAGACGATCATGGACAGGATGATGGACAGCACCGGGTTAAGCCCCGATGCACCAAATGCGAAGTAAACGACATAACTGCCGATCATGATGACATCGCCGTGGGCGAAGTTCAACATCTTGGCAATGCCGTAAACCATGGTGTAGCCCAAGGCGATCAGCGCGTAAACGCTGCCCAGACTGATACCGTTGATCAGGTAAGAAAAGAATTGCATTGCGTACACCTCACTCTATTTTGCCGCTTTGTCCCCTGCCAATGGGTTTGCCGCAACTGGCTGTTTGGGGAACATGAAATCATAGTACCACAAACAAAACGGCAAAACAATGGGTTTTGCATGTATTCGTGCGAAAAACTGCTGTTTTTTGCAACGATACACGCGAACCATAAGAAAAAAGGGGCTGCCGGGACATACTGTCCGGCAGCCCCCATTGGCAACGGAATTATGCCGTGTGGCAATTACATGGCAGCGTAAGCGCCGTCCTTGATGACAACGGCCTTAGGAGCCTTGGAAACAGCACCGGAAGCGTCCCAGGTCATGCCCTCACCGGTCAAGCCATTGAAAGACATGGAGGTGAACTGGGTCTTCAGAGCTTCGCAGATCTCGCTGGTGTCCATATCGCCGTTGATGTTACCGGCGAGAACAGCCTCGTAGATGGAGTAGATGACATCGTAAGCATCTGCAGCGAACTGGTTCGGGGTGTCGCCGTAAGCCTCCACATAAGCGCTGACGAAAGCCTGGGTCTTTTCGTCCTGGGCATCAGCAGCGAAAGGAGTCAGGAGCATCAGACCCTCAGCCAGAGAAGTATCAAAGCCCTCGATAGCCAGAATGCCGTCCATGCCATCGCAGCCGAAGAAAGTGGGCTCATAGCCGGTCTTGTTGGCAACGATCAAGATCTGAGAAGCCTCCTGATAGTAGATGGGCAGGAAGACCAGCTCAGCACCAGCCTCCTGGCACTTGGCAACCTGGGTAGACAGGTCAGACTTGTTGTCGGCGGTGAAAGCCTCATCAGCGACGATCTCGAGCCCTTTTTCGGCAGCCTCAGCCTGGAACTTGTCATGAATGCCGCGGCTGTAAGCATCGGAAGAGTCGTAGATGATGCCAACCTTGGTGGCCAGCTGGTTGTCTGCGATGTAGTCAGCAGAAGCAACGCCCTGGTTGGGGTCGGTGAAGCAAATCTGGAAGACGTTGTCGCCAGTATTGATGACGTCAACAGCAGAGGCAGACGGGGTCAGCATGAACATGTTGTCATTGGCAGTCTCAGCAGCAACGGCCAAGGACGGTGTGGTGGTAACAGGGCCAGCCAGGACCTGCAGCCCCCAGTCTTTCAGGGTGTTGTAAGCGTTCACGCTCTTCTCAGCGTCATGCTCGTCATCCTCAAACTTCCACTCAAAGACATCGCTGCCGTTGGCGGCATTGATTTCCTTAACAGCCAGCTCTTCAGCGTTCTTGACAGCCTGCCCGTACACAGCAGCGCCACCGGTGATGGGGCCGATGCCGCCGATCTTGATGGGGGTGCCGGTGTACGCGCCGGAACCCTCGCCTGCCTCAGCAGTGGCGGCGGTAGAAGTTGCATCAGAGGATGCAGCGGTACTCTCTGCAGCAGAAGAAGCAGAGGAACCGCAGGCAGCCAGGCTCAGCACCATAGAAGCTGCCAGAACAGAACTAACGAGTTTTTTCATTGTGATTTCCCTCCCAAGAAATTTTCGCAGCACCGATATTTCGCTGCTGGGGTCGCACAACCCCGGATAGATGCTGGAATATATTAGTCATTATAGACTTTTATCCCCTAAAGTGCAATGTCCCGTTTTTACAGAGTTGACAATCATTTTTTTAGGTTTTATGTAGTTTTTACACAAAATTTGGTTACAAAAAGTTATCAAAACGTCAATGCCGCAAAAAGTTCAAGTATTTTTTTGTAAAGTTCTTGCAAACTGCGCCGAAATTTGCCATAATGGAAAGAGTATTACACTTTACCACAAAAACGAACTGTGAAAGGGGCACATTCGCAGATGAAACTTTTGGAAAATCGCATTTTGCAGGATGGGCAGGTCCGTCCCGGCAACGTACTGAAGGTCGACTGCTTTTTGAACCACCAGCTGGACGTAAATCTGCTGGACAAGATCGGCGAGGAGTTCTACCGCATCTTTAAAAATGACGGTGTAAACAAGATCCTGACCATTGAGGCCTCCGGCATTGCCATCGCCTGCATGACCGCCCGGTATTTCAATGTGCCGGTCGTGTTTGCCAAAAAGGCCAAGAGTAAGAATATCGATGGCGAGGTCTATACCTCCAAGGTACAGTCCTTTACCTATGGCCGCGAGTATGATATCACCCTGGCTAAAAAGTTCCTGAACTCCGGCGACCGTGTGCTGATCCTGGACGACTTTTTGGCAAACGGTAAGGCTATGAAGGGCCTGCTGGATGTCTGCAACCAGGCGGGCTGCTCGGTGGCCGGTATCGGCATCTGCATCGAGAAGGGCTTCCAGCCGGGCGGTGCCGAGCTGCGCGCTGCCGGTTACAAGCTGGCAAGCCTGGCCATCGTCAACGAGATGAGCGATGACCACCTGACTTTCCGCGAGCAGTAAAATAGATTTTCGCCTGCCGGGACGATCCCCGGCAGGCTTTTTTGTTGTCCCGCAGCGGATTTTGTGGTATACTTGCCTGTAGTTTCTCTATTATAAAGGAAAGGGGGCCTTGTTTTGGCGGATCTTGCCAAAAGACGGCGCACAGCGGTACTGTTTGCCTTGGGCGCGGCGCTGGGTGTGCTGGTGTTTCTGGCCGTGTACGGCGTTTCGACGCTGGATGTGACGAACGATGCGTTCTGCCGCGGCGGCTACATTGAAAAGGACATCCAACAGCACTACGCCGGGTGGCTGTTCTACCGCGAAAACGCGCTGGGCTTCCCCTTCTGCGTGACGAAAGCCGTCAACGCACCTGCGGGCGTGAGTGTGGCTTACACCGATTCTATCCCCCTGCTGGCGGCGCTGCTGCGACCGGTGGCGAATCTGGTCGGCGGGACGTTCCAGTATTTCGGATGGTTTACGCTTACCTGCTTTGCCTTGCAGGGCGGGTTCGGTGCGTTGCTGTGCGGGCTGTTCTGCGAAAGTGTGCCTGCCTGTGCGGCGGGAAGTCTGCTGTTCAGCGCCAGCCCGATTCTGATCGAGCGGGCGTTCCGGCATACCTCGCTGGGGGCGCAATGGCTGGTACTGGCGGCGCTGTACTGCTATTTTTGCGGGCGGCGGCAGGGCCGGTTTAACTATCCCCTGCTGTTTGCCGTCAATGTGCTGGCGGTGGGCATCCACCCGTATTTTTTGCCCATGACCTATGCGGTCACGCTGGCGCTGCTGCTGGAATATGCGGTCACACAAAAGCGCTGGGCCGGGCCTGCGGTGTTTTTGAGCTGTGATTTAGCCTGCACGGCGGTGCTGGGCTGGGCGCTGGGGCTGTTGTACGGCACGGCCACCAGCGGCGGACAGGCGTTGTACGGTTATTTTTCGATGAACCTGAACGCGTTGTGGAACCCCGCCGGGGTGAACGGCGTACTCTACAGCCGGTTTTTGCCCGCGCAGCATCAGGTAGGCGGCAATTATGATGCGTTCGCCTACCTGGGGTTGGGGGTGCTGATTGCCCTGCCCATCGCCGTGGCTGCGGCGCGGAAACGGCTGGCCGCCCTGCTGCGGCGGCACTGGGCGCTGTGCGCGGTGTTTGTGGTGCTGACGGCGTTTGCGGTGAGCCACGTAGTTACCGCAAACGGCGTGACGCTGGTCACACTGCCGCTGCCAGCTTCGCTTATCAAACTGTTTTCCGTTTTCCGCTCCGGCGGGCGGCTGTTCTGGCCGGTGTACGATGTACTGGTGCTGGCGGCCTTTTCCGGGCTGGCGAAGCTGCCCCGTGGGACCGTGTGGGTCACGACGGCCGTGGTGGTGCAGCTGGTGGATATCAGCCCGGCACTGGTGCAGCGGCACGATGCCATGGTGCAGGCACAGCAGGTGGAGGCCTTCCCTACCGCGCTGGAAAGTGATTTCTGGCAGGCCGCTGCCGGGTATGAAAAGATTTATTCTGTGCAGGGCTTGCAGGACGATGCTTTGCACCTGGCACTGTTTGCCGCCGACAATGGCATGACCACCAACGACCCCTTTGCCGCACGGTACGATGATGCCGCTTTGGAAACACAGCGGGCCGACCTGCTGGCAGCGCTGGCCGTGGGGCAGGTAGAGCAAACCGCGCTGTATTTGTTTGAGGACGAGGGCGACTTTTTGCAGGCCGTGGAGCCGGTGCAGAACGCCGCCTGGTGCGGCCGGGTGACGAGCCAAGACGGCAGCTGCAGCTGGTATGTAATCGCCCCCGGCTTGCAGGGGCAGGCGTTTGATGCGCTGTGTACACCCTATGATGACAGCTATCCCCTGCGGCTGGCGGATTATACGGATGCCTTGTGGAACTGCGGTGTGCTGGATTCCACCCGCAAGACCGTCTGCTTTAAGGATTCGCCGTTTGCGCGGCGGAAACTCGAAAACGCGCAGTATCTTTGCGCGGACGGCCAAGCCTACCGCATTACGGACCTCGATGACCACGATGCCGGTTGGCTGATGGTCACTTTGGATATAAACGATGCCACAATTTTGTGGGACCAGGAGTTGACGACCCAATGAAAGAATTGCATGTAAAAAGCCTGCTGCCTGTGCGGCTGGACAAGTACCTGATGGACCAGTACCCCGCCCTGGGCTTGGGGCGGCTGAACAAAGCCCTGCGGGAGAACAAGATCAAACTGAACGGCAAAAAGCAGCCGCTTTCCACCCGGGTGCAGAACGGCGATACCATCCGCCTGTTTTTGAGCGATGACCAGCTGGAAAGCCGCCCCACCCCGGCCGCTGTGTTTGTGTACGAGGATGACGATATCATCATTGCCAACAAGCCCGCCGGGCTGACGGTGGACGGCGGCGATGCCGACACGCTGGTAAAGCGGGTGCAGGCCAAGCTGGCCGCCGAGGGCAAGCCCACCCATGCCGTGCTGTGCCACCGGCTGGACACCGGCACCAGCGGCCTGGTACTGCTGGCTAAGAACAACGCCGCCGAGGCATTTTTGACCGGGGCCATCAAGAAGCGGGAGATCGAAAAGCGGTATCTCTGCGTGACCTTTGGCCGCCCCAATCCCCCTGCGGCCCTGCTGCGGGATTACCTGCTGAAAGATGCCGAGCGCGGTATCGTGCGCATTACCGGTACCACGGCGGGCGGCGCGAAAGAGGTCATCACCGGCTACGAGACACTGGCCGTCAGCGGACGGCTGGCGCTTTTGGAAGTGGAACTGATCACCGGCCGCACCCACCAGATCCGTGCCCATCTGGCGCACATCGGCTGCCCCATTTTGGGCGACAGCAAGTACGGCAACAATGCCGCCAACCGCGAACTGCGGCTGAAATACCAGGCGTTGTGCGCGTGGGAATTGAAGTTCCCTGCCAAAATTGCCGATGAGCGTTTTGCCCACCTGGCCGGACGGGTGTTCCACGCCGAGAAGCCGTGGTATTGCCAGCAGGTCGAGGATGGGACGTTGAAGTAAACAAATCCATACAAAAAATCCGTCATGCACAGGCATGGCGGATTTTTGTTTTTATTCCATCATTTCAATTTGCGCGTCCAGGCTTTCCCAGGTGTAGAGAGTGTTGAGGACTTGCAGCAGTTCCTTTTTGCTCAGGCGCGGGGGCAGGCCTAAGCGGGCCAGCAGCGCGCGGCGGCGGTCAGCGCTGTCGGGTGTGCCGGAGATGCCCCACTCGTACAGGTCGGTGTAGGTAATGGCCGTGCGGTCGGCATCCTGTGCCGTAGTTTGGGGCACGGGGGCGCTGTCCAGCGCAGTCTGCAGGCCCTGCAAAATCAGGTCATCGGCGATGCCTTCCACGCCCAGCAGGCCCTCTTTGCCGGGAGCTTGTTTGCGGGCCTCTTTGCCGGGGATCGCCGGGACGTAGGCTTGCAGTACATGCTCGGCCCCGACTAAGCCTGTGACAAAATGGCGGATGCGGAAGCCCGCATCGTCCGAATCCGTTAAAATAATCAGCCCCTGGGCGGCGGCAATGCGCTTGAGCATGTTTTGCAGCTCTTTATCCCGGAATACGCGGGAGCCGTCCGTTGTCAAAATCATCGCATCAACAAGATTTGTCAGCCGTGCGGCATCATATTTACCCTCCACCAGGACGGCTTGGTTCAACTTCAGCATCAGGACCTCCCTGCCAGTGCCAGTTCGCACAGGGCTTTCTGCATCAGCAGGTCGGCATCCAACTTGCTGCTTTTTAAATCGGTGTCCAGCTTTTGCAGCACTTCCAGGCATTTTTCCAGCTGGTGGCGCTTGAAGCGGGAGGCCGTGCGCTCGGTCTCGCCCAGGCGGTAACTCCACTTGCCGCCGTAGCCAAAGTCCTTAGCCACATCGGCCAGGCTGCGGCGGCTGCGCTTGGCCTGCAAGACGCGGTACATATCAATGTAGTTGCCGATGAGGGCACCGGTAATCATGATTGGCTCGTTTTGCAGGGCCAGCAGGGTTTTCAGCTTTCGCTGGGCCTGGTCGGTGTGGCCAGCGGCCACCAGCTTGACCATATCAAAGGTGTCGGCATCCAGCGTGACAGTGCCCAGCTGGGCCACCATCCCGGCGGTGATGGTGCCGTAGCCGGAGAGGGCCGCCAGCTTGTCGATCTCATTTTTTAAGAGGAACTGATCCTCGCCGCAGCGGTCCAGCAGGGCGGCTTCGGCCCCCTTGGCAAACTGGGCACCGCACTCGTTCGCCCAGGTGCGGGCCATTTCCTGCAAGGCGGCGCGGCCGGGTTTGTTCAGCTGCACACAGTAACCCAGCTTCTCACAAGCCGTTATCAGCTTTTGCTCCCGCTTGCCGGGGCGCAGCTTGCCAAACTTTTCCTCGATGACGCTGGTCATCACGAAAATCGCGTTCTCGGTGTCAGCCAGCGTATCACAGAGGTCTTGCAGGTCTTTGTCCGAGTAGGTGGACGGGCGGATGAGGGGCATGAGCACAAGCCGCCGCCCGCCGAAAAACGAGATGGTGCCCGCCGCCAGCACGATTTCCTCCACCCGGGGCGTGGGGCCGTCCAGCACGGTAGTCTCGGGGTCATCCTCGTTCAGCACCTTCAGCGCCTTTTGGGCGGCGGTGTGGACGAGCGCCTCATCGGCGGCATAAAAATAGTACAGCCCGCAGCCGGAGCGGAGCCGTTTATTCAGTTCGTTTTCACTGTAAAGCAACCTGTTCTGCCTCCTTGATCTGGAGCGAGCGGCCGGGCCGCAATTGGATAAAGGGAATGTCCTGCCCATAGTATACCCGCTGGGTGCCCGCCTGGTCAAGCCAGCGGGGCGAAGATGCGGTGGTAAGGATGGCGGCAGGCTGCACCGAATCCGACAGCGCCCCCGCCGCGCAGAGGACATCCACTGCCACCGGCGCGGACAGGCCCGCATTGCCTGCCATGACGGCGATATGGCTGCGGCCATCCCCTATCACGGCCAGATTGCCGCCGGAGGTGTGATAGAGTTCCAGCGTCAGGCCGTTTAAAATAGGCTGGGCCGTGTAGGCATCCATCGTTTGGGCGGTGCTGACATCCTCGGTGTCAAAAGTGATTTCCGAGCCGCTGCGGCGCAGATCAACAGTCAGCACTTGTTCAGCGGCACCATGGTCCGCCAGGTAGCTGCGCACAGCCCGCAGGTTGGATTCGCCGCCCCGGAACAGCACCACCGCCTGGCCGTCCTGCACACAGACCACTGCCGGGTTGCCTGCGGTGCCGACCAGGGCCATGGTGACGATACCCTTTTGCATCTGCACACCCAGCACGATAGCCGCCACGGCGCAAACCGCACCGGCGGGCAGAAACCAGCGGAATTTGCCCGCCGCGTAATATACCAGCGCCAATACGCCCAGCAAGGCCAGCACCAACAGCGTGTACTCCCGTGGGAGGTACAGCCGGGCCAGCGGCAGGGCGGCGCACCAGGAGGCCAACGCGTAGAAGATCCGCAGCCAGACCGCCAGCAGAAAACTGGTCATGTGGGCCAGCGGCGCAATGATGCCCAACGGAACAGCCAAAATTTGCAGCGCCAGCACGGCAAGGCCCAGCATCAGCGCGGGCTGGAGCATCCAGACTGTAAGCAGGTTGGCGAGAATGCCTACGCCGCTGGTGGTCAGCCCTTGGGCGACCAGCACCGGCAGCGTTGCCAGCGCGGCCAAAGCCGCTGTTTGGACCGTGGAAAGCAGGGCCAGACCGCTGCGGCGCAGCTGGGCCCGCCAGCCCTCGGTGTCCTGGCCGGGGATGTGCGTTTCCTCCCAATGGGTGAGCGCCACAGATGCCTGCACACCCAGCACCGCGCAGAACGAAAGCTGAAAGCCGATATCGCAGGGCGCATAGGGGTTTTGCAGACCCAGCAAAACGGCCGCTGCACCCGTAAGGGTGAGCAGGTCGATGGGCTGGTAGAACCAGTCCCCCAGCAACACCAGCAAAAAGACGATGCCTGCCCGCAAAACCGAGATCGGCAGGCCGGTGAGCAGCATGTAAAATACCGCCGCCACAGCGCGCAGGAGGATCAGCGGCCGGTAAAACCGGCGGCGATGGCCGAACGAAAACAGCCCGCACAGCAGCGCAAGGTGCAGCCCCGACACCGCCAACAGGTGCGAAATGCCCGCCGCGCGGAAAGTGTCCTGCACGGTGTCCGGCAGAGCGGTTCTATCCCCCAGCAGCATGGCGGCTTCCAGTCCGCCCAAATCTCGCGGCAGCCAGCGGCGCAGCAGGGCCGAAGCGTTCTGCCGCAGGCGGTAGAGCGCAAAGCGCGGGGCGCGGCTGTCGGTGCCCGTTTTGTAGCCGCCGGTGTACTCGCCCTGCAGCAGGATGCCACGGCTTAGGCGGGAGGCCCGGTAGGCATCCTTGGGCAGGTCGGTCAGGGCAAAATCGGCAGTAAAGGTCTCCCCCGGCTCCTGGGCCGGGAAGCCGTTGCTGCGCATTTTAAAATGGCAGGCTTTGCCGTTAATGCTCGTCACCGTTAAAGTGCCCCGCAGCTGGCCGTTCTGGTAAGCGGCTGCAGCGTCCGTTTCCACCGTAACGGTGCAGGATGCTGTCTGCCCCGCCAGCGCCCGCACCGGGCGGAACGCCACGAAGCTGAACAAGCCAAACCAGCAAAGCCCCACCACGGCACCCAGCACCAGCGGCAGAACCTGGCTGCGGCGGACCGCGCTTATAAACAGCAGCAATAGCAAAAGTGCCGCCGCAGGCACCAGGACCAGCGGCGGCATATTTGCCGCAAACAGCTCGGCCCCTGCAAAGCAAAGGCCAAAAATGGCAAGTTTGCGTTTCATCTTTACTTAGTGGGCAAAGAGCGGCAGCGGCTCCAGGAAGAAGATGTCGGTGCGCTTAGCGGCATCGCCCTCGGCCAGGGCAGCGCAGCAGCCAACAACGGTGCCGGTGCTCTTGGCGGCCAGGGTCTCCAGGGCATGCAGAGAGCCGCCGGTGGAGATAACGTCATCCACGATCAGGATGCGCTTGCCGTTCATATAGTCGATGTCCTTCTTGTCGATGACCAGGGTCTGCTTGCCAGCGGTGGTGATGGACTGATCCTCGATGATGACAGGCTCTTTCATATAGAGCTTGGCACCCTTGCGGGCGGGGATCCAGTACTTGCCGCTCTGGCGGGCCATCTCGTAAGCCAGGGGGATGCCCTTGGCCTCGGCGGTCAGGATCACGTCAAATTCGGGGGCTTTCTTCAGCAGCGCAGCGGCGCAGGCCTCGGTCAGCTCCACATCGCTGAACATGATGAAGGCGGCAATGTCCAGATGGTCATTGACCTTGCAGATGGGAAGTTCACGGGTCAGGCCCGCGATATGCAAAGTATAGGTATCAGCCATAATAGCTACCTCATTTCGTTTTTGTTTGTACGCGGCAAGGCATCAGCCCGGAGGCCATGCCAGGCTGCGGCCTGCCAGCACATGGAAGTGCAGATGCTTGACGCTCTGGCCGCCATCGGCACCCACGTTGGTGATAACGCGGTAGCCGTTTTCGGCCACACCCAGCTGACGGCACAGGTCTGCAATAACGGCGTAGATGTGGCCCAGCAGGGCGGCATCACTCTCGGTCAGGGCGGCAGCAGAGTCAATGTGCTGCTTGGGGATGACCAGGAAGTGGGTCGGGGCCTGGGGGTCGATGTCGTAGAAAGCCAGCAGCTGATCGTCCTCGTACAGTTTGTTCGAGGGGATCTGCCCTGCGGCGATCTTACAGAACAGGCAATCGTCCATTGTTCGTCCCTCCTTTATGGTGGAATGGGAAACAGCTTGCGCTGTGGATTTACTGCATTTCCGCCTTGACGATCTCGGGCACGGCATTCAGGGCATCATCGATCTTAGAGGTATCGCGGATACCAGCCATGGCAAAATCGGGCTTGCCGCCGCCGTTGCCGCCTGCGATTGCGGCGATCTTCTTGACGAGGGCACCGGCTTTCAGACCGCGGGCCAGGGCGTTCTTGGAAACGCCAACAGCCATCATGGTCTTATTGCCATCGCTGCCGATCAGAACGGTGACAGCGTTGGGGGCCTTGTCGCGGACCTTATCGACCATGTCGCGCAGGGTGTCAGCGCCGGTACCGGTCAGGTAGGCAGAGACGATGCGCACACCATCGATGTCAGCAGCGTTCTCGAACAGGCCATCGATCTTGGCGGAGGCCATTTCAGCTTTCAAGATATCCAGCTGCTTGTTGGTCTCTTTCAGTTCAGCGGTCAGGGCTTCGGCGCGGGCCGGGGCATCCTTCAGGTTGTTGGCCTTTAGGGCAACGGCAGTCTTAGCCAACTGCTCGGTGCGCTCATCCAGCAGGTTCAGCACACCGTAAGCGGTGGTGGCCTCAATACGGCGAATGCCTGCGGCCACGCTGGACTCGCTGAGGATCTTGAAGCAGCCGATCTGGGCAGTGTTGGTGACGTGGGTGCCGCCGCAGAACTCGGTGCTCCAGCCGCCAGCGTCGACAACGCGGACGACACTGCCGTACTTCTCGCCGAACAGAGCCATAGCGCCCATCTTCTTGGCTTCCTCAATGGGCAGGTTCTGGATGGTGACGGGCAGGGCCTCGAAGATCTTCTCGTTGACGCGGTCCTCGACCTTGCGCAGTTCCTCGGGAGTAACAGCACTGAAGTGGGTGAAGTCGAAGTGGGTCAGCTTATCATCCTGATAGCTGCCGGCCTGGTGGACATGCTCGCCCAGGACCTCACGCAGGGCTTTCTGCAACAGGTGGGTGGCGGTGTGGTTGCGGCAGATAGCCATACGGCGCTGGGTGTCAACGGAAGCGGTGACTTCATCGCCCACATGGATGGTGCCGTCCAGCAGTTCGCAGGTATGGACAAAGTAGCCCTTGGGAGTCTTTTTGACCTGGGTGACTTTCAGTTTGGCATCGCCGTTGGTGATGTAGCCGTGGTCAGCAACCTGGCCGCCCATTTCGGCGTAGAACGGGGTGCGGTCCAGCACGACCAGCACACCGTCCTTGCTCTCGCCTGCCTCATCGGTGGCAATGGCATCTGCCAGTTCCTCGCCGTCAGACAGAGCGATGACTTTAGCGGACTCGCTCAGCGTGTCGTAGCCGTCAAACTGGGTAGCCTCAGCAGTCAACTCGCCGAACAGGTCAGCGCTCCAACCGGAGATATCCTTGGCCAGGCGCTCGGCACGGGCGCGCTCACGCTGCTTGGTCATCTCCACATGGAAAGCAGCCTCATCGACAGCCAGACCGGCCTCGGCGGCAATCTCGCGAGTCAGGTCGAGGGGGAAACCGAAGGTGTCGTTCAGCTTAAAGACTTCAGCGCCAGACAGAACCTTTTCGTGGACTTCCTTCAGGTGGCTCATCATGCCGTTCAGGATGTTCAGACCCGCATCGATGGTGCGGCCGAAGCGCATTTCCTCGGTACCGATGACCTTCTTGATATAAGCTTCGTGCTCACGCAGTTCGGGGTAGCCAGCTTCGCTGGACTCGATCACGGTGTCGACTAGTTCGGTCAGGAACGGGCGGTTGATGCCCAGCATACGGCCATGGCGAGCAGCTCGGCGTAGCAGGCGGCGCATGACGTAGCCACGCCCCTCATTGGAGGGTAGAATGCCATCAGATGCCATAAAGACGGTAGCGCGGATGTGGTCGGTGATGACGCGGATGGAGATGTCGTCCTTGTCGTTCTCGCCGTAGGTCTTACCGGCCAAGCGCTCGACATGGTGCAGGACGGCGGCAACGGTGTCGACCTCAAACAGGTTGTTGACATCCTGCATAACAACAGCCAGACGCTCCAGACCCATACCAGTATCGATGTTGGGCTTGGCCAGCAGTTCATAGTTGCCCTTGCCGTCTGCATCATACTGGCTGAACACCAGGTTCCAGATCTCCATGAAGCGGTCGCAGTCGCAGCCGACACCGCAGGTGGGCTTGCCACAGCCATACTTCAGGCCGCGATCGTAATAGATCTCAGAGCAGGGGCCGCAGGGACCAGAGCCATGCTCCCAAAAGTTGTCCTCTTTGCCCAGTCGGACCATGTGGTTCTCGGGAATGCCAACGGCCTTGGTCCAGATATCGTAAGCCTCATCGTCGTCCTGATAGACGGAGATGTACAGCTTATCGGCGGGGATCTCCAACTCTTTGGTCAGGAACTCCCATGCCCAGGGAATAACCTCTTTCTTGAAGTAATCCTGGAAGCTGAAGTTGCCCAGCATCTCAAAGAAGCAGCCATGGCGGGCGGTGATACCAACGCGCTCAATATCCGGGGTACGGATGCACTTTTGGCAGGTGGTCACGCGATGGCGCGGTGGCTCTTCTTGGCCGAGGAACCATTTCTTCATGGGAGCCATGCCGCTGTTGATCAGCAGCAGGCTGGGGTCGTCTTTCGGCACCAGCGGGAAGCTGCCCAAGCGCAGGTGGCCTTTGGTCTCGAAATAATGCAGATACTTTTCACGCAGTTCGTTAAGTCCTGTCCATTGCATGTGTGTGTTCTCCAATCCATTGATTTACGGTGAAAGGCCAACAAAAGAATACAGCCCTCGCCCCTGTACAGGGACGAAGGCTGTGTAGCTTCCGTGGTACCACCCGGTTTGCAGTGCAACCATGCAAAATACACAGCCTACTGCCACTTTACTCGCGTTAACGCCGCAGTTACGTTCGGCTTAGTTACCGAAAGCTCCGGGGTGGCTTTGCCGGGGTGTAGCCGGATACCTTTCACCTGATGGTACCCTCTCTACGGACTGGCCTGGTCGGCATTGGCCCTTTCATCGCCATTTTCCTTTTAACAAAGCTTATTATATGCCCCTTTTTGCGGCTTGTCAACTGGTTTTTCTGGGGCGTTTGGCGGGTGGTGTTCAATCTTGGTCAGTCGGATGCAGGCTGTTCAATTACCTTCAGCCCTTCGGCATTTTTTGCAGAGAGTGCGGCGCTGGAAGTTTCGAGTTCCAGTACGCCGTCCTGCAAAACCGTGATAGTGTATTTTGGGGTTTCCACCGGGGTGAAACCGCCGAACCAGTAGTTGAGCAGTTCATCCCCTGCTGCGTCAAACTGGCCGGTCTGGGCGATGCCAGTCAGCGGGCGGCCGGTGCGGTCCAGGAAGTTGCCGCGAGCGCGTGGCTGTTCGAAGGTTTGGGTAGTCTGCCGCCCGGCGCTGGTCGCGTAGGTGATATCGGTGCCCCCCGTGCCCCGCACCAGAATAACCGTCACCAGCACAGCTAGCGCACAGCATAGCCCCGTAGGCCGCCGCAATGACACAAAACCGCCCTCTATCCCCGGTTAGTATGGCCGGGCGGAGGGGCGGCAAACATTATTGCTTTACTTTTCTGCGTTGCAGCAGCCAGATAATAAGGCACGTCACGGCAATGCCGGGCAAAAAGCCGAAAGCATCGATGCCTACATCGGTTAGCAGCATGGCGCGGGCAGGGGCGAAGTATTGGTGGATTTCATCCGACATGGCGTACAGCATACAAAGCGCCGCAGCCAGCACTCCCTGCTGCCACAGGGCGATGCGATGTGTCCAAAGGTGCACCGTGACCGCCATGCTAACACCCAGCGCGCAGTAGATATAAATGTGCGCCCATTTGCGGATGTTGGCGTTGAAGTTCTGGGCGCTGAACCAGGACGGCGTGATGGCCGAGACCTTGCTGTGTTGCACGGTATTGGCCACCGCCCCGCTAAGCTGGTAGGAGTTCTCCCCCGGCTGGGACGAGAAAAAGAAGATCAGCGCCATGATGCCCAGTGTAACGGCCAGGGCCAAATATTTAGCGTGGTTTTTCATGGCGCAGTCCCCCTCTTGCACAAAATCGTAAGATTTATTTAGTATAGCACAGGGCGGGGTAAAATACAAATACCGCTTTATCGGTCGTGCTTGCCGCTTGCCTTTATCACAAAGAATCCGGCATCAACCAGCAGAATCGTTGCAACCCACGAAAGCGAAAAAGCATGGTACAACATTGGCAGCGTGGGCACAGCACGAAACACTGTGCAGATCCAGAGGATGCGGAACGCGCAGGTACCGACTATGGTGCTGATGGCCGGGTACAGCGCATGCCCGCTGCCGCGCAAAACGCCCGCCGGTATTTCGTACAGATTGCAGATCGGCTCAAAGAGCAAGATACACAGGATGCGCACAGCGGCGCTCTCTATCACGGCGGCTTCGGTGGTAAACAAGCCCGAGAAAAAGCTGTGGAACAGGACAATGGTAAAGATTGGAACCGAACTGCACACAGCCGAGAGCCCCAAGCACAGCCATAAGATCTGTCGGTATCTTTTGGTTTGCCCGGCAGCGTGGTTCTGGCTGGTAAAGGTGGTTGCGGTCTGCCCAAAGGCCGTAATAATGTAGTAGGTAAAATATTCAAAGTTCATGGCAATCGTACTTCCGGCGATGGCCGTTGCGCCAAAGTTGTTGACAGATGCCTGCACAAAGATATTGGCAAAGCAGAACACGGCCCCCTGTGCGGCAGCGGGGATGCCAGTTCTTAAAATTTCCCCTGCTGTTTTTGGCGAGCATTTTGCCTTACGGAACGAACAGCGCAGCAGTTCATCCTTTGCCAGCCGGTGCAGCACCACCCCCGCTGAGAACGCGGTGGAAATGTCTGTAGCTAAGGCCACACCCGCAACGCCCATGTGAAACGCAACTACAAAACACAGATTGAGCGCCACATTGGCAGCCCCCGAAAGGAGCAATGCCAAAAACGGATATTGGCTGTCCCCGCGTGCCCGCAAGGCCGCTGCGCCGAAATCGTACAGCAGCAAAAAGGGGTAACCAAACATGTAAATGCGCAAGTAGAGTTCTGCTGCCGCAAAAATATCCGCCGGGGTTTTGATCAGGTGCAGCAGCGGCGCGGCTACGATCTGCCCCAAAAGCAGGCCTATACCACCGATCAGCACCGCCAAAAGCAGCGCCGCTTGCATAACTGCCGGTGCTTCTCTGGTTTCGCCCCGGCCGATCCGGTTTGCAAGTAAAACATTTACGCCGAGGGACAAACCAGAGGAAAGCGTAACAATCAACGCTATAATTTCGGTATTGATCCCCACCGCAGCAAGGGCGCTCTCGCTGCTAAAGCGACCAACAACGGCGGTGTCCGCCGCGTTGAACAGCTGCTGGACCATACTGCTAAGGGCAATCGGTAAGGTAAACAGCAGCAGTTTCCCCGCCAGCGGACCGTGCAGCATATCCATCGTAGTATTTTTTTCATCCATACCCGCTTACTCCTAAATCGTTCTTGCAATATGATACAAGCCGTTTTACAATATAAAAAGCGAATATTATAGATACTTTGTATTTAAAAACAGAATGGATGCAGTATGGACAATTCTTTATTAAAATACCTGGCCTTTGTCAAGACCGTGGAGACCGGCAGCTTTACCCGTGCGGCACAAGAGCTGAATTATGGGCTTCACAATGTCGGTGCGGTCGGTCAGCAGATTGTAGGCAATCGCGTCGGAGAGCAGTGGATCGTGCTGGAATACGGTCAAGCAGTTCTTGATACTGTTGCGGACGCCGCCCTTTTCGGTGGTGTCCAGCATGGCTTTGACTTTCTCAACGCTCTTCGGCGGTGTCATGCTGCCCGCCTGCATTTTGAGCTGCTGCTTCATCTGCGGCGGCAAGCTCTGCCATTCGCTGCTCAATTTTTCTCACTTCCTCTCCATATTCGATCACGACAGATGCCCGCGCCTGTATATCCCCGCACAGCAGCTCGTCCAGCAGATATTCAACCAGCGAGAGCTTCTGCAAGGCTTCCATAAAGCGCAGATGATAACCGTCCTCCGGCGTTCGCGGGGCATAGTCCTCTTTCCAGCAGCATAGCAGCCGGTAATAGTCCAACAGCACACGGAAGCAGTAGCGTTCCATGTGCTGATAATTCTGTTCATCGGTATTCTGTTTTTGCGGTCTGCCCAACTTCCCCTCGTCATTCTCACACGGAATAGCAAAATCCTGTGCCAGCAGAATTGCCGCCTCCTTGCTGCCGATTCCGCGAAGTCAGGAAACGAAGTCGATCACGTCACCGGTAGCACCGCAGCCGAAGCAGTAATACCGGCGATCCAGCTTCATGCTAGGCGTACTGTCATCGTGGAACGGATAGCGGCACATTCCGTTTCGCTCCACCCGGATGCCGTATCGCTCCGCAGCCTGCCGGGTGGTCACAGACTGCTTGACGGTTTCAAAGATGCTCAATAGAAGTGCGCCCTTTGTTCCAAAGGGATTTCCCCGTACCCTGACATCGAATTTATCCACGCCTTTTCTGCCACACGATGTCATACCCCAGCGCATCCGCCAGCTCCACCGCCTCGCCGTAGCGGAGCGAGCCGCGCTTGAGCTTGCCAGAGAGATTGGGAACGCTGCGGCTCCAACCGTATTCATCGGATAGGTAGTCCACCACCTCCGTCATGGTCATGCCGGTGCGGACGATGTAGGACTTGATCTCGTTACGATAGGTTTCAGATTTTCTCATATTCAAACTTTCCTCCTGTTTTTTCGGTGCGCTCTGTGGTAAAATGGTTTTGTCAAATCGTGACACCCGTTCGCCGTAGGGCGCTGATTTTGATGTCCGGCTTTTCGCTGGAAATACCGCCGATGATGCGTTGGTCACAGGCAGCACCTTCCGCTTTTGCCGTCTGATGTGTCTTTGCGTGAAGCGGCGAAACATCATCCCAAACAGCAAAAGCCGTTCGCTGTTTGACAGCACTCTGTTCCGTGCAAATAACCGCACAGGGCAGAAAATCATTTCGCCGTTTTCACGTTCTTTGTAGTGGTATAGTAAATTTGTAACAACTTGTTCGAATAATATATTATAATATTA
>CAVAGJ010000034.1:0-30643 GCA_963588145.1 Coriobacteriaceae bacterium | reverse complement strand
ATCCCTCCATTTTATAAACCAGAATCTGCAAAGTTTCCTTATCTGTACTTTTCAAAACTTCATACAATCGCTCGTTTTCAATGTTTTCCATCAATTCGCTTACGCTTTGCACGGCTCTCGGTGATTCTTCGGCAGGGGCATCAATAGGCTGTTCTGGTTCGTTATTCCATTCTTGATACCGTCTGTCCGCTTTGAATGCTTCCCAGTCGTAAGTATGCAGCCGCTGAATGGTATCCTCATCGACACCCAGTTTCCGCAGCTTTGTTTCCTCATCGTTTTTCCATTCGAGCCATTCCTTTTCGGCTCTGGCCTTGTTGTAAGCCATGTTTTTACCTCCATCAGATTGAATTTTTCAAACTGATGGAGGTACGGAGGCCCGCGGCAGCGGAAATTTTCCCAAAAGAAAAAGCATACAAGATTGCCGTTTATAGGAAATGCGGCAATCTTGTATGCAAAATGGAAGCCCACTTCTAATAAGGTGGACTTTTGGGCAAAGCGGTTAGCTGAAAACTATGCAGAATGTTGTCTGTCGGTTATGGATGATATGAGGAGGCAGACTGATAATGATTTCACCTTCTATTTTGTAACTGCGGTTACATGTGATTTAGAAGCTCGGTTCGTTCAAATTTCTTTTTCACAAAGCTACAATATTCCTAAAGAAGCTGCAGCCAAAAGGATGTGAAATTTGAAATGGCCCAAATAGAACCGAACCCGGAATTACTCTTGCATTTAGGGAAATATATTCAAGATGCGCGTGATGCTCAAGGCCTTACGCAAGAAAAAGTTGGTGAGATAATTGGCCGTGCGGGTAAGTCTGTTTCCAATATAGAGTGCGGCAAGACCAATCCGAAATATGACACGCTGTATGCAATCTTCCGTGCGTTGAATGTGGATGTCAATGGCCTTTTCTACGGCGGCCATGATGCGGACAGCAGTACATTGGAAGAATTCCATAATTTGCTGGACAGCTGTACGGAAAGAGAATTGAAAATGCTTTTAGATGTCTCGCGCGTTATTTTGGCGGCGCGACGAGGAGCAACAGCGAAATTGGCGAACTGGAAACAGTTTGAATCGTCAAATCAGAGCAATACATGAACAGCCCCGGCTTTTCCAAGCGGAAAGTCGGGGCTGTTTTCGGCCTATTACCGTGCAGGATAAATTTTACAGCAAATAATGTTTACGGGGTATTCCCGCTTGCAGTGCGGGCAGTATAAGGGAAAACACAGTAAAAGCGATTCTTTATAAACTTTCGTTTTTGTCCGTGTGCGGCAGTAGGGACAGCGTATCCAGATGGATTTCTTAGGGGCTTTATTGTTCAAAATTTGTGCCACCTTTTATCGAATGTCCTGTGCAAGACCATATCCAACGGGATGTCTGCCGTGCAGGTTTGCCATGTTTCCGGTCACAGTGAGAGTGAACTCGTTGTCGCCCTCGCGCAGCAGCCCATCCAGTTCAAAGGTTTGCGGTGACCAGAACCCGACCCCGGCAGAATGGCCGTTGACGGAAAGTTCGGCCATTTCCTCAGCTTGGACTGTCAGCGTTACGAAACGGCGGCTGAGATCGGCGGCACTGACGTTGATATGTGCGCGATATACTTTTTTGGCTGTGGCCGGGTCGGCATCTACCAACTCAAACACAGGGCAGGGGAGCGCATAGGTCGCGTGAGAAACAGGCAGTTGAGCATACTCCGCCGCTGTGCAGGTGAACAGAAGTACACTGCCGCGCACGGGCAGGTGGAAATCAATCTGCACGTCGTTTTCGGTCTGCACAGCAGGCTGTTGCATGGCGGCGGCGTTCCACAAATCGTAAGCACCGACTTTATGCTGCGTCGGCAGGGTCAGCGTAGTATGGATTGGCTCGTTGCCCTCGTTGACAAGGAACCAACATTCTGTGCCGTCTTTTGTAAAGCGGGCACAGCGCAGTTTTGGTTGGGCGGGCTCGCACAGGCAGTCCGGCGCAAATTTTTCCGGCGTGTAACGTGGAACAGTGACAAAGCGGCATTCGTTTGTGACAACTGCCGTATAGCGCCGCCCACGGCAGTACAGCGCACCGTCCTTTTCCTCGCACTCAGCCCAGACACTTTCGGGCAAATACTGGAATCCGGTTTGATGCTCAAACAGCGGACGTACAGCCTCCGGGTGCAGGTCGCGGTTGCGGCACAGTACGGCTACATCCGCGTGCAGGTCAAGGTCGGTCATCAGGCAGGAAAGCCGCGTCCAGTAGCCCGCCCACTTTTCATAATGCGGCCACCAGATGCTGTTGGGGCCGACATCCGGCGGGCGCTCCTCCTTGCGCTTGCCCTCGATGCTGTAATAGAACGCATGGGGGATGAACAGATTCACGCCGCGCACGGCAAGCCAGTCGGTGTACCACTTCATGTCGCCGCCCGCAAACTGCCACGGGTTGTCGTCCTTGTTGCACGCGCCGAAGCACTCGTTGGAATTGCGGCGGCGGTCCATCAGGCGGGCGGCATCGGCGCTGCACTTTGCCATCGTGGAGTCCATTCCGGCAAGACCATCTTTTTCGGGAGCCAGCCAGCGCAGCACCAAGTCCTGACCGGGGACGGCAAAGTGTTTTTCAACCTCGATGTCATCGCTTTGGTGCGGGTGGCCCATCAGTCCGATGCCGTGTGCCGCGCACCAGCGGGAAAGGCTGCCGTAGTAGACTTCGCTCTCACGCTGCAAAATCAGTTTATGGTACAGTTCGGTGTCGGCGTTTTCTTCGCCCCGGAACAGCGCCGTCAGCCCGGACAGGTCGCCGCCCTCCGCCACAAACATTGTGGCAAAATCGTGTGTCCACGGGAACATGCCGCCGACATTACGGCCAAGAATGCTCGGCTCATCGGTGAAAAATCCGATAATCGTATTGCCGAAATACTCTTTCAATTCGCGGTAGTAGGCTTCATGCGTCAACTCGATAAAACGGTTGACTGCTGCCGGATTCAGAATATCAGCAGTTTTGGGTGCATAGGGTTCGCCGTCATCCTCGCCCCAATGCAACCCGCGCATCGTACCGCCGCTTTTGCGCACAACCAGCGTGCCGTTTTCGGTTTGTGCAAGAACTTCATCGCCGGGCAGAACGGTTTCCGCAAGGGTAATGCCTTCGCTGGCCAGTTCCGGGTGACCCTCTACGACCTGCCCACAGGCCGAGCCGGAGGGGTACATACCCTCATCGTACAGCACAACGGTCATGCCCAGTTCGGCAGCGGTTTCTACGGCGGTGCGGATGTAGTGGAAATAGGTGCTGCTCAAGTAGGCAATGCGCTTTGCCAGCCCCATGCGGGGGTGCAGCACCACGTCATATACGCCGTGGGCGGCAAAGTCGGTAAGCTGACGGCGAATTTCTTCATCCGTTAAATCGCCGTTCAAAAACCAGAACGGGATGGGGGTAAATTCCCGCGCGGGGTGGGTAAGCTGATCTAATAATTTCATACGTTACTCCTGACTTTTGGCAAGGGCGCGGATGTCGGCCCAGCGATGGGGTTTGAAATAGAAAAGCATAGCAATCATACCGGTGATAAAACTGGCAGAGACGCTGATCATAGCGTACTCGCCATACCCGACCCACATGGTGAGATAGGCAACCGGGATGCGGACGACCCATAACAGCAGAATGTTTACGATTGTTGGGTATCGGATTTCGCCGATGCCGTTGATAAAGCACATGATGCCGTTGAATACGGCATAGGCCCATGTGAACGGCAAAACCAAATAGATATACCGCTGCGCAAAGTCCAAAACAGCGGGGTCACGGCTGAACAGCGTCAGCAGCGGGCGGCAGAACGCCGTTACAAGCAAGCCGCCCGCAAGGGTGACAACGCCGGAGCAGAGCGGAATCTGCCACGCGCCGCGGCATAAGCGACGGTACTTCTGTGCGCCGAGATTCTGCCCGGCGAACACCGTCGCCGCAGACGAATACGAGGTGATGGCAATGTTGGCAATACCGCTGACCTTGCCGGCAACGGAACACCCGGCCACAAACGTGGAGCCCAGTGTGTTGTAAAGCGCCTGCAGCAGCACATGGCCGACAGAGTAGAGCGCTGTGTTCAGCCCCAGAGGTAAGCCGATTTTCAGCATTTCCCGCAGAATGGCGGCATCAAATCCGCGTGGCAGAATCGGAAAATCCATAGCGGGATAGGTGTGCCGGATGTACGCAATGCTGAACACCCACGACAGGAACAGTGCGGCGGCAGTGGCGATGGCAACGCCGGTAACGCCCATCCCCAGCCCCGCCGTCAGCACAAGGTCCAACACAATATTGACGGCGCAGGAGATGCCGAGCAGCAACAGCGAGGATGTACTGTTGCCCAGTCCGCGCAGGATGCCCGCATTGAAGTTGTACCCCATATTGCCGAGGATGCCCAGCGTCGTGATGCGCAGATAGGCGACGGCATAGGGCATAGCATCGGCGGGAACCTGCATCAGCTTTAACAAAAACGGCCCGGCAAACACGCCCAACAGCGTAAGCGGCAGACTGGCGGCATACAGGAAAAATACCGCCGTCCGCCCAAGGCGATGCAGCCGTTCGGCATCGGCTGCCCCTGCCGCCTGCGAAATCAAGATAGAGATTCCCGAACCGATGCCGAGGAAAATACAGAGCAGAATTTCCAGCGGCTGGGAGCTGGTCGCCACGGCGGCCAAAGCCGATGCGTCGCAGAAATTGCCGATAACCAGCGTGTCCACCGTGCCGTACATCTGCTGCAGGATATTCCCGGCGCAGATCGGCAGGGCAAACTGTGCTGCACGGCCCAAAATGGAGCCTTGCGTCATGTCCACTTTGTTTAGACTCATAGTATATCACCCGCTTTGCAGGCATTTGGCTGTATCACATTTTTGTCACGGTGCAATTTTCCAACACGGCATCCCGCAGAACGTCGGGGAGCGTTTCCTTATCCTCGGTGCGGATATTTAGGCCGTAGAATGCAAAATCCGTCAACTGATACTGGCTCGGCTCGGAGTCCACGTCAAAGGCGTACTTGCATTCGCAGGTGCAGTCCTTGACCGTGATGTGGTCGGCGTAGGAGAGGGGGATGTCCTTGCGATCCTTCAAATCATAGAACTGCGTCCACGGCTTGATGTTCAGGAAACTCTCGATGCTGCCGGTGACATTTTCCATCGTGATGTACTCATAGTGCTGTGGGGTGTCGGGGCGCATTTTGAGCCAGAGCAGGTTGCGGGCATGATCGACCCGCAGGCGGCGCACGAGAATGTTTTTGTTGTGAACGGAATCTGAACCGCAGGTCAGGCAGCCGTGGCAGAAACCGTAGTGGCAGTCCTCAACGAGAACGCGCTCGTTCATGCCGTTTTCGGGCTGGGTGTCCGCCCACGGCCCGCGCCCGCCCTTGAGGACAACGGAATCATCGTTGACTTCGAGATAGCAGTTCTTGACAAGAACATCGGTGCAGACATCAATATCGATGGCATCGGTGCTGGGGGCAGGAACCGGCGCGGCAGGAGAGTAGATGCGGCAGCCGATGTATTTCACATGGTCGCAGCGGTAAAGGTGTGTCGTCCAGTAGTGGGAGTTTTGCAGGGTGATTCCGGCAAACAGTACATTCTTGCAGTTGGAGAGATAGACAAGACGGGGGCGCTGCTCGTCCTTGTTCGTGCATTTGGGATTCCACTTGCGGCGCATCCAGAACGCTTTCCACGCCCGCAGGCCGTTGCCGTCGATGGCACCGGGACCGCTGATGGTAAAGCCGTCCAGACCGTCCGCGTTGATGAGCGCCGAGAAGTAAAGGCAGTTCTCGCCCTCAATGCGCGTCTCGACCAGTTCATAATCGGACAACTCATCGCTGCCTTTCAGGATGCCGCCCTGTGCCACATACAGGTTTACGCCCTGCTTAAAGTGCAGTGCGCCGGTCAGATAGGTGCCTGCGGGGATAACGATGACACCGCCGCCGTTCTCGGCCGCAAGGTCAATTACCCGCTGCAGTTCTTTGGTGTGGATGCGGCCATCGTCCAGCACGCCGTACTTGGTAACAAGGTACTGCGTTCCCAAATCAGACAGTGCGGGAACGGCAGTGTCATAGAACCATGCGTTGATCGGGGTGCCATCGGGGAAAAACTCAGTCTTATTCATGGTGAAATTCTCCTTCGGTATGTAAATTGCAAATCGTCAAACCGTCGTACCGCGCAAGGCGCAGTTCGGCGCTCTGCGGCAGGGTGCAGTCTGACAAAAGTACGTTCTTGATTTTGTGTCCGTGGGCGGTAAAACCGTCAATTTCAATCGGGGCAACGGTTTCTTCCTCGCCGTGTTCCTGCTTCTGCCCGGTCAGGTGCAGCCGTTCAAAGCGGAAGTTTTCAAAATACGGCGGCTCCGGGGCGGGGATGCCGTCATCATTGTACGGCACGGAATGAATGAGCAGACGCGGAAATGTGCAGTCGCGCACGGTGACATCCCGCACAAACCCGCCGCGCTTGGGCGTGCCTTTGATTTCGATGCCGTTGGAGGATACGGCAATATTGCAATCCCAAATCTGCACATCCTCCACACCGCCGGACATTTCGCTGCCGATGCAGATACCGTGGCCGCCTCTGCTGTGGCAGTCAAACACACGGATATGCGTGGTGGGGCGGTTGATTTCATTGCCCTGCGGGTTCTTGCCGGACTTGATGGCGACGGAGTCATCCTCGGTTTCAAATTTCGTTGCAAACAGTGTGCAGTTGGTGGAGGAGTCCGGGTCCCAGCCGTCGCCGTTCCAGATGCCGCTCGAACGCAGGGTGCAGTGGTCTGTCACGATGTCGTCACAGTAGATCATGTGGACGTTCCACGCCGCGCCGTTCTGCAGGGTCAGTCCGGTAATGCGGACATGGGCGCAGTTGCTTAAGTTGATAAGCCGCCCGCGCACCCGTCCGGGAATCGTGCGGTCGTTTTCGCAGGTGGCAACAAGGGCTGCATTTTGGGCAAGGTAATCTTTGAGATTCTCGCGCTCGGTTTCGATGATGCGCTCTGCCAGCACTCGTCCGCCGCCGCTGATCGTTCCCTTGCCGTAGAGCAAAATGTTTTCGCAGTTTGCCCCGGCTGTGTGGTCAAGCTGCCCGGCGTTCAAAAGGCTGCGGTAACATTCCTGCTCCACGCCCTCAAAGCGGCTCCAGATGCGGGGCAGGTAGTCGGCTGGGTCATCACTGCCCTGTAAAACCGCGCCCTTTTCCAGATACACAGCCATGCCGCTGTGCAGGTTCAGCGCCCCGGTCAGGTAGACCCCGGCGGGGAAGTAGACTTCATCATTCGCGCCGCAGTCCGCAAACGCCTGTTGGAGTGCGGCAGTGTTCAGCGTGTGACCGTCGCCAACGGCATTGTAAGGCGGCGCGGTCACATCGATGCGGCGACGCGCAGGCGCAGTGCGAATACGGATACTGCCGATGCCTTGGACATCCACGGCATATTCGGTATCGGGGGTCAATCCGGCAAAGGTGACATGAGTTTTGTCTGTTCGGACGATAGGCTCCCCGTTCAGAGAAACTTCGTACATGGCGGTGGCTTTGGCAGTTTCCGGCTTATCCCAGAACACTGTCACAGCGTTGGCGGTACAGCGTGCGGACAAGAAAACAGGTTTCATAAAAACCCCTCTTTTCGCTTTTTCTTTTATTGTAAGAAAGCTGCCGTCATAAGTCTATATCAATAATTTTTGTTACTATCAATAATTACAGTTTTGTGGCGGCGGACGGTTGACATCCGGGCCGTATTCCCCCTATATTATAAATATGAAAACGCAAAGGAGTGTTCTTATGTTTACCGTACTATTAGCAGACGATGAGGACAGCGTCCTTGAAGTATTGAAAAGCAGCATCCACTGGCAGGAACTTGGCGTGGACAAGCTGCTGACCGCCCCGGACGGTATGGCGGCGCTGGAAATGTTTGAACAGCAGCAGATCGATCTGCTGGTTACCGATATTCGTATGCCCCGCATGGATGGGCTGGAGCTTATCAAAAAGGTTCGCAGCATTTCCCCGGATACCCACTGCATCCTGCTGACGGCCTACGGTGAGTTTGAGTATGCAAAACAGGCAATACGCCTTGGTGTAGAGAACTATTTGCTCAAACCCGTTGCCAAAGAGGAAGTGGAGCAGAATGTTCAGACCGCGCTGAACAACATCTACCAAAAACGCAAGAACAGCGAAAGTCTTTTGCAGGAAAATACCCTGCGCCGCTGGGCCACCGGCATGATCGGCGACGAGGAATTGAGCGAGCGCGCCACCGTGCTGGGTATCAACCTGTACCAGCGCGCCTACTGTGTGCTGTGCTTTGTCAAGCGGGAGCGCGGCTCTATGGCAATGCTGCGCGCCGCCTGCAAAGAGGAGTTTTCCAAGGCCTACGAGGTGAACACCTTCTGGGATGAAAAGGGCCGCTATGTGATGATTTTGGGTGGCAAGGTGTTTGATACCGCACAGATGGCGCAGACACTCACAGCCTTGGCCGAAGAATATCAGTGCGAAAATATTGCGGCTATTGCCATCGGTACGCCGGTGGAGCAGACTGAAAACGTGCGCCTGAGTTACCAGACCGCGTGTGAGATCATTGAGGTCAGTGACCTGAAAACAGCCGCTGTCGTACTATCCTCGGATACGGTACAGCAAAATCCGAAAAGTGATTTGCTGGGTGAGGAACTGCGCGTGCTGTTTTATCTGCCCACAGAGGAAGAACGGCTGCAGGGCTATAAGCACCTTGCCCACAAACAGGCTAAGTCGGCGGAGGGCAGCTATTCTAAAATCATACAGGCCTGTGTTCATGTGCTGATCGAGGAATTTCCTCTGGTGGAAAACCTGCAAAAAAAGATTTACAGCGCTGTGCCGCCGGAGCAGGAAATCGACGCAGACGAATTTGAGGCGCAGGTTGTCACAGCATTGCAGGCAGTCTATACGATTTTTGCGCAGAACTTTACAGCGTTCAGCCCCGTTGTGCAGCGCACAGTGCAGTATATTCGCAATGGTGTATTAAGCGGGCAGAGCGTTTCCCTCAAGGAATTCTGTGCGCAGGCAGGTATGAATCCGGCCTATCTCGGCCATACGTTCAAGGGCGAAACCGGGTTGTTTTTTAATGATTACCTGACGCGCTGCCGCATTGAGCGTGCTGTTGTACTGCTGCGCAACCCGAACCGCATGGTAAAGGACGTTGCCGAGGAAGTTGGCTTCACTTACACCAGCTATTTTACAAAGTGCTTCCGAGAGATGAAAGGTGTTTCTCCGGCAAAATATCGGCAGGAAATGTTGGAAATACAGTAAAGGAGCAGCGCCATGAACGAACCGATCCCAAAACGGAAACGAAGCCGCATTGAGCGTGTTTTGATTATCGTCTACGCTTGCGCCATCTGCATTGCCAGCTACATCGCCTGCTACTTTGCCTACGAGCAGCGGCAGGGTGAACTGCTGTCCAATTTGAACATGACGCTGCTGCGTGCCTCCACGGAATACGAAAATGTGACAAAGAACTTTTGGAGCATCTATATCCCGATTTTTGAGCGCGACGCAGAGGAAAGCTATGCCTTACAGCATTACTATACGAACACAGACGACCTGACGCCGCTGGAAAAGTATGAGCTTGTTTCGTTGTTGAAGCAGATGTCCACAAGAGACAACCGCGTCCAATGGCTGGCGTTGTATTCCGGCAATAGGGAAACGAACTACATTTATTTTACAGGGCAAAACACCTTGCAGGTGATGGAACCGGATTTTCCGTACCGCAGCGACTTGGAAAACAAAAAAGACCGTATGGAGATTTACGGGGAAAAGTCCTTCGCCTCCAACTACGGCAGCTATACCGGCATCGCTATTGCGGGCGGCACACCTTACCGCGCGGGCGGTGCGCTGCTGGTCGGCTTTGACATCAGCACGCTGGAAAGCATCTGCAGCCGCAGCAGCGATTTTACAACCCTGCAATTTGACATTGTGCAGAACGGAACAGTTCTGTACACATCCGGCGAGGAGGCCTATGTTCCGGAGACACTTCCCGCGCTGGGGGAAAGTGCTATTCTGCGTGATGGCACAAACCGACGCTATGTGCAGATGGATACCTCGGACAGTCATCTGGCAAGCATTTACTATTCCGTGGACTGGCAGGAGCTTTCCCGGCTTTCCCACCGCAACACGCCGCTGATTTTGGCCATTGTGGCGCTGCTGGTTGTGCTGTCGGCGTTTTTGTACGCGGCACTGCTGCGGATGCTTTACCGCGAGGTGGATGTCATCCGGGATGGGCTGGAAATCATCGGCCAGAACAATCTCGACTACCGTATCCAAGGCGTGTTCCGTCAGAACGGATTTCAGGAAATTGCCAACTCCATCAATGCTATGACGCAGAGTTTGCAGGAGAACGTCCAGCGCGCCTACGAGTATGAACTGAAACAGAAAGATGCCGAGATGCAGGAATTGCAAGCAAAATTCAACCCCCACTTCCTGTATAACTCGCTGGATATGTTCCGCGCCCGATGCTACCAGAACGGTGATGAGGAAACAGCCGACTTGATTGCGCAGACGGCGGCTATCTTCCGCGGCTTTATCGGTTCACGCACCTTTGTGCCGCTGCGGGAGGAACTGGCCTTCAGCAAGCGCTACCTGACGCTGTTCCGTGCGCGGTACGGTGAGATTGTGCAGGTCTTGTACGATATTGACTCCGAGGTGTTGGAGTACGGTGTGGTGCGCAACATCTTCCAGCCGCTGATTGAAAATTACTTTGTGCATGGTATCGATACGACCCGCGACGACAATTATATTCGTTTCCGTGGGCAGATCCGCGACGAGAAAACAATTCTGATCACCGTCGAGGACAACGGCGCAGGCATGGAGCTTGAAAAGCTGGACGAGCTGAACAAGCGCCTGCATGAGCCGATTACCACCGAAAAGGAAAGCTACGGCTTAAAGAACCTACACCAGCGCCTGCGGCTGTTCTACGGCGAACCCTGCGGCCTGACGATGTGCAGCCGTGAGGACGGCGGCCTGCGCATTGAACTGGTCGTCGGGCGGGTGCATTATGATTACAAGACCGAAGGCCCGGTGGAAGCCGAGCTGCATCAATCCTGAATCGTACAAGGAGAATTGGGGCAATGGAAAGTACACAGTTGGTTGATTTACTGCTCTTTATGGGACAAAGCAATATGGCGGGGCGCGGTGATGCTGCCCTTGCCCCGGCGGTACCCCCCGGCATGGGGTTTGAGTACCGCGCCGTTACCGACCCGGCGCATCTGCACCCGCTGGCTGAGCCGTTCGGGAAAGCGGAAAACGACCCCGCAGGCGTCAATGAGCCGGGCATGAAAACCGGGTCGATGGTGTCCGCCTTTGTCAATGCCTGCACTGCGCAGACCGGAGTACCCATTGTAGGAGTATCCTGCGCCAAGGGCGGGTCTGCCATTGCCGAGTGGCTGCCCGGTACGCCGTATTATGCGGATGCCGTCCGCCGCACCCGGTCAGCACAAACCTTTTTGGCAAAGAATGGCTATACGGTCCGCCACTCTGCGTTGGTCTGGTGTCAGGGCTGCACGGACGGCGACCTGCACACCCCCAAGGAAGTGTATAAACAGAACACAGACCGCGTGCTGCACACCTTTATGGCGGACACCGGGCTGGAAACCTGTTTTTTAATTCAAATTGGCAACCAGCGGGACGAGCCGACCCTATATCTGCCCATGCAGCAGGCGCAGGAGGAACTGGCCGAAGCCTACCCCGACATTGTTATGGTCAGCCGCAAATTCAAGACCTTCGCGGCCAAGGGGCTGATGAAAGATGTGTTCCATTATCTGCAGCCCGCCTACAATGAGGTAGGTGAGGAAGCTGGCCGCAATGTGGCAGATTACTGGGCAAAAGCATAAAAACGGCAAGGAGGAATATACGATGCCGAATTTAAAAAATATTTATACCTGTTTTCCCGGCGGCAAACACAAAGCACTGACAATGAGTTTTGACGATGGCCGCCCGGAGGATCGCCGCCTGGTTGCGATGTTCAACCAATACGGCATCAAGGGAACGTTCAATGTGAACTCCGGCCTGCACAACAAAGGGCGCATCGACCAGAGCGAGTACCCGGAACTGTACAAGGGGCATGAGATTGCCAGCCACACGGTGCTGCACCCCACGATTGCCCGCTCCCCGCTGGAGCAGACTGCACAACAGATTCTGGAGGATCGCCGCGCGCTGGAACGGCTGTGCGGCTACCCTGTGCGCGGGTTGGCCTACCCCAACGGCAGCTACAACCAAAAAATCGTGGATTTGCTGCCCGCACTGGGCATCCGCTACGCCCGCACCGTCTGCGATACCCACGACTTTGCCATTCCGCAGAATTTTGAGGAGTGGCACCCCACCTGCCACTTCCGCCGTGGTATGCTGGAACTGGGCGAAAAGTTTGTGCAGTTGGATAAAACGCAGTATCTCTATTTAATGTATGTCTGGGGTCACAGCTACGAACTGCCGGACAACAACGGCTGGGAACAGATGGAGCAGTTCTGCCAAATGGTAAGCGGACGTGAGGACATCTGGTTTGCCACCAACATTGAAATTGTGGACGCGCTGGAAAACGCCGAGCGGCTGCAATTCACGGTGGACGGCGACTACTGCTACAACCCCAATGCCGCGTCCTGCTGGGTGGAGGTGGATGGAAAAATCTACGAAATCCCCGGTGGCGCATGCGTACATTTTGAATAATGGTATTTAGGAAAGGCTCTGCTTCGGCAGGGCTTTTTCATTATCGAATAAAACTGAAAAGATTGATACTTTCTATAATTTTTCTTATAGACCGCCATGCGGGCAGCTTTTATAATGGGGGCAACGAAGCAGCACAAAAAGTGAGGAGGTTCACTATGCTGACACAAAACTATACTTACCATCCCATACCGGGCGGCTTTGAAACTACAAATGGCAAAGCCGAGTATACCCGCCCTATCTATGCCCCGCATTGCAATGATGAACTGAACGGGAAACGCTATATTTACTATTTGGGTGACCGCCCGAAGCTGGTACTTTCCAATGCCGCGGCAGGGAGCAGCAACAAACTTCTGGCGCGGCATGGGCATCTGCTCTTGGGCCTGCGCGGAGGCAAGTGGCTGCACGACATGGACGAAATTACCGCCCGCTATGTGTATGGGCATGAGGAATATGACATCCGGGATGCCTCTTATGACGGTACGATCAAGCTGACCTTTACCAGGACCCCTGCGCTGGATGCCATGCTGATCCGCACCGAGCTGCCGCAGAGTGCGGCGGGCAGACTGCTGTTCTTTGCGGCAGGGCAGAACGGAAAGCCCGGATGCCAGCCGTGTGCGGGTAATTCGGAGCACCTGCACTTCCGTGCAGAGGATACAGCGGGAAACCAAGTTGATACGGCAGGGGATACCTACACCATTCGCCGCAACGGGGCAGATCTGTGCGGCGCGGTGTCCTGCGGCATGAAATGGCATATTGCGGATGCATCTGCATTTAGCAGTAAGCCGGACGCTTTGCTGCAAACCGACGAAAGCAGCACCCCGGCGGTTGTCGGCGTACAGACGGATGCGGCGCAGACGGTCTATCTGATGCTGACGACGGAGCCTTATGAGAACCGCTATGTGCAAAATTTCCGGGTGGAAGCAGCACGCCTTTTTGAAGATGGTTTGGCCTACTACAAGGCACTTGCGCAGACGATTACGGTAGAAACACCAGAACCGTATTTCGATGCAGCCATTGCCGCACAGATGGTCGCCCTCGACGCAAGCTGGGATGCAGGCATGATGCACGGTCCTATCGCATGGCACAGCGGCCAAGCCGGCTGGCGCGGTATGTATGGTTTTGTTACCGCAGGCTGGGGCGAGCGCATCAAAGAAAACGTGCGCTTGTACATGAAAACGCAGCAGCCGAACGGACGCATTGAGTGCTATCCGGACGGCGACCAGCGCTATAACATGGGGGAAGTCCTTGTTGACGAATTGCTGACCTACTGGCTCTATTCAGGCGATACGGCCTTTTTTGCCGAGGGTGCCTATGATTTCGTGGCAAAATTTCTGCGCTATCAGGATGAACAACTGCGTGTTGCGGGAACGAACCTGTACGAGAACTTCCTGAACGCATGGAACACCGATAACAAATGGACGAACGGCGGACCGGGAACGATTGCTACTACCTATGTCTGGCACGCCTGCACCATCATGGCCAAACTGGCAAAAGCGCTTGGAAAAGCCGACGATGCCGCCATGTATGAGGAAAAGGCCGATGCTATCCACACAGCCATGAAAACTGCGCTCTGGGATGCCGACAAGGGTGTATACGGCGAATACAGGGATATTTTCGGCCTGAAACGCCTGCATACTGCTTCCGATCTGTCCAGTGTCTATACACCGATTGATTTAGGTGTGATGGACGAAGTGGAAAGTTGCCAAGCACTGCATTACACCGACACCGATATTGAAACCGTTGAAAAAGACGGCTGTGAGTTCAAATATTCTTCCAACTGGCTGCCGCGCTTCTACTCTACCTGCGGCCTGTACCCGGAGGAAGTGCTGAATAACGCACAGGCGTGGTTCTGTGCCGGTTGGAAGGAGCGCGGCTACAAACAGTATATGGCCTGTGTGCTGGCGATGGCGAACGGCAAGGCCGCAGGGCCGGGCTGCTGTGCGCACACAATGAACGATAGCCTTGAAAATACCGGGCATCTGGATTTTGCCGATGCCACCGGTCAATATATCCGCACGGCGGTGGAGGGCGTTTTCGGCATCACGATGCTGCGCCCCTTGGGCAAAGTGAAAATTATGCCGGGTCTGCCGGACGTGTGGGATCATGCGTCCATCCGGACGGACTATATCGGCTATATCTATCGCCGTGAGAAACTGGCAGACCGATTTGCGGTCACCCTGCCCGAACCGCTTGCGGTGGAGTTTGCTGTTCCGGCCCGCTATGCCAAAATCAAGGTCGTTACGGTGAATGGAGAAAGTGTTCCGTTCCACGCAGATCGTTTTGTCCGTTTTACAGCCCCGGCGGCAACGCAGGCGGAAGTGTGCGTGATTTATGAGAAAAGCACCCTCGCCACAGTTACAGGGGCAGAAACCGCCGAAGTTGGTACACAGTACACCGTGACAAGCAACGGTACGATTCTCCGCATCCTTGACCCGCAGAGTGTGTTGGTAAATGTGCAGACGCTGCCCGCTGTAAAAGTTACCGTGACACTCGGTGCAAAAGAGGGGCAACACACCTTCTTTGCCGAGGTGCGCAAGGATGATACGACGGCTATGCTGCCGATTTATGTCAACATTACCGATACTGCCGCCGCAGCCCGCCGACAGACCGGGGCGCTCGGAAGTATCTCGGCAGGGGAGCAGTACACCACGATTCCGCTGGATGGCATTGTCAACCAGAATCTGCGGCTGCTCCATGCAAACAGCTATGATCTGACAGTGGGGGAAAACCCCCATTTTGTACTGTCGCGCTTCTATTTCTCCCATGACTGCACCCGAACGGTTACCGCAACAGGCCGCTCTTGGTGGGAAGATTCCAGCCGTGGTAAAAATGGTGTGCCGGATGCCCTGAGTCTGCCCGAAAACGGCGGTGTTTATAAAACTGACATCGGTGTGCCGTTCCTGCTGTCCGCTGTGGGCGATGACAAGAGAAATGCAGCCTTTACAAGCCTTTACAACCAGTTCCCGGACAGTCTCACGCTGCCTGTCCACGCAAGCGGCGACAAAATCTATTTCATGCTCAGTGTCTCCACGAATGGGATGCAGAGCCATATCGAGAATGCGCGCATCACCGTGCGCCTTGCCGATGGCACGATGGAAATCTTGCCGCTGACAAACCCCGATAACATCGACGACTGGCTTTGCTACCAAGAAAGCAGGGAAAATGACTGGGACAGCTTCAGCAAATGCAGTTCCTATGCAAAAACTGGCTATGCACAGTTCTTTGGTGAAAAAGCCCACGCCAACATTCTGGCGGTTGACCTGCACGGAGAAAAGCAGATTGAAGAAATCAAACTGGAAACCCTGAGTTGTGAGGTCTTGACAGGTTTGTTGGGCGTCACGGTGGCGAAAGCGGTGAACCATGAATAAACAGGTTGCAAAGCGTCTGCTCTTTATGAGCATCGGTGTGTTTTTTCAGGGTGTTTCTGTCGGGCTGCTGGTCTGTACCAATATGGGCACAGACCCCTTTACCACAGCTTGTCTTGCCTTTGCCGCAAAAATGGGCTGGCTGCTGGGCAGTGCGGAGCTTTTGGTAAATGGGCTGATGTTTCTGTTGGTGCTGTGGCAGGATAAAAGCCGAATCGGACCGGGAACGCTCGCCAATATGATTTGTGTTGGTTACGTTGCGGATTTTACGCAGTGGGTTTTGCACAAGCTGGCTGTTCCCATGCCGCAGACTGTGACAGCACGCCTATTGTGGATGATTCCTGCACTGGCTGTCTTTGTCGTGGCGGCATCGCTGTACATGACGGCTGAACTTGGCACAGCGCCCTATGATGCCATGTCGTTTGTGCTGGCACGGCTGCTGCCGCAATTCTCGTTCCGTGCTGTGCGCATGGCGTGGGATTTCCTGTGGATCGTCCTGACGCTGGTGCTGGGCGGCGCTGTCGGCCCGGTCACCGTCGCCATTATGCTGACAATGGGGCCGACGGTGTCCGCAGTAGGAAAGTGGACATCTGCGCATCTTTATGGAAATTCTGATTGCAGGAGTTGATTGCATATGCAGCAAAAACGGCGCGTTGTGGTGTTGACGGATATCAGCAGTCTGCAAAGCGGCTGTCTGGAGCCGGACGATGCACAATCTATGGTTCGCTTTCTGCTCTACACGAATGAATTTGACGTGGAGGGGCTTATTGCCACTGCTTACGGTTCGCATGGAACACACCCGGAACTGCTGCATACCTTGGTGGGTGGCTACGCACAGGTGTACGGCAACCTCTGCAAGCACGCTGCGGGCTACCCAAGTGCGTGGGAACTGACTGCAAAAATAAAGTGTGGCAATTCCCGGCAGGGCGTTGACAATGTTGGGAGCGGCTGCGATACCGAGGCATCCGAATGGATTGTATCGGTATTGAAAAAGGCCGATGCCCGCCCGCTGTGGGTGCTTTTGTGGGGCGGAAGCATTGATTTGGCGCAGGCAATATGGAAAACGGCACACACCGAACCGCCCGAAGTGGCAGCAAAACTGCTGCGCAAGCTGCGTGTTTATTCCATCGGGGATCAGTACGATACCTGTGGGCCGTGGATACGGGAACACTATCCAGATGTTTTCTATATCACAAATTATCATGCGTATCGTGGTATGTATCGCGGCGGCGATGTGTCCTTGGTGAGTTCGGAGTGGGTCAATACCTATATCCGTTGCAAAGACAATCCGCTGGGAATGCTCTATCCGGACTACGACGGCGGTGACCCTTGGGGGCAGGTGAGAGGCATAAAAGAGGGCGATACGCCATCCTTCCTCTCACTGCTGCCCGGCAGCCCCTACGGCCCGGAAACGCCCGAAAAAGGTGGCTGGGGCGGTCAATTCCGCTGTGTCGGCGGTGTTCATTACAATGATTTGTCTATGCCAGATGCGGCGGCCACGGTATCCCGCTGGCGGGCAGACGTGCAGACTGACTTTGCAAGACGGCTGCAATGGTGTCTGACGGAGGCATAGCATCAAAAAAACCAAGAGTCTCTGTTCTTGTGCAGGTTGTACAAGAACAGAGACTCTTTTTTGACACACGCCGGAATGTAACTGTAATTATTGATATTTTCAAAAATTATTCTTATATACAACAGGGGGGTCAAATTTCTATAATAAAGATACAAAATAAAACGCACCAAACAACAAGGAGTGATACGTTATGGGCAAACAGGCAACCGCAGAAAAGCCCAGACTGCTGAAACCACAGGGCAAAAAGTGGGAGAGCTACAAACTCTTTCTTCTGGTTCTGCCATGTCTGGCAATCATCTTCATTTTCCATTATTTGCCCCTTTGGGGTTGGAGCTACGCATTCTTCCAGTACAAACCGGGCCTGCCGCTCTCCAAGTGCAAGTTCGTCGGCTGGGATAACTTCAAGGCTCTGTTCGGCAATGCGGTCATGCGTGACAACCTATTCCGCGTGATTCGTAACACCTTCGGCATTCAGATTCTGAATTACCTGCTGATGCCGGTCCCGATGCTGTTCGCCATCTTCCTGAGCGAGATTTGCTCCAAGCGCTTTCAGAAAGTCGTCCAGACGCTGACGACGCTGCCGCACTTCATCAGCTGGGTCATCATGTTCTCGCTGGCCTCCAGCCTGTTCGGCTCCTCCGGCCTTATCAATTCGGTCATCGCTAAGGCGGGCGTGGAGCAGGGCATCAACATCCTGACCACCGACCAGCACGTCTGGCTCATCCAAGCACTGCTCAACCTCTGGAAGACGATGGGCTGGAACGCCATCATCTACTTCGCAGCCATCACGGGTCTGGATCAGGAAGTCTATGAGGCCGCGATGGTGGACGGTGCTTCCCGCTGGCAGAAAATCCGCTACATCACGATTCCGCTGCTGGTTCCCACCTTCTTCGTCCTGCTGATTATGAACATCGGCAACTTCCTCAACTCCGGCATCGATCAGTTCCTTGCCTTTGGCAACGCACTGAACAAAGACTGGATCGAAGTGCTTGACCTGTACGTTTACAACCTCGGCATCGGCAGCGGCCAGATTTCGTTCAGCGTCGCCGTCGGCATCATGAAGTCCTTTGTCGCGCTGGTTCTTTTTGCCTCTGCCAACTACGCATCCAAGAAGATTCGCGGCACGAGCGTGTTCTGATAGGAGGACAAACCCATGAAAAGTATTGCAAAAGCACAGCACGAAGGTTCTCGTATCAAGATGACACCGGGCGACAAGGTGTTCAACGTGATCGGCATCATCGTGTTCACTATCATCACGCTGATTTGCTTCTACCCATTCTGGTATCTGCTCATCTGCACCATCAGCGATCAGAAGTTGGTGGACTTGAACCAGATCGTTCTGATTCCGCGCGGCATCAACTTTAAGAACTATGTGGAGATTTTCCAAGTGCAGAACCTCGGCAACTCGGCCATGATCTCCGTTCTGCGCACGGTCTGCACCACCTCGCTAAGTATGCTGCTCACTTCGTACATGGCGTATTTCTTCACCAAGCGCCAGATGTGGGGCTACAAGTTCTGGTATCGCTTCACCGTCGTCACGATGTACTTCTCCGCAGGTCTTATCCCGGTCTACCTCAACAATAAGATGCTGCATCTGACGAACACGTTCTGGGTCTACGTCATTCCGGCTTCGATCTCCGTCTACAACATGGTTCTGATCAAGACGAACATCGAGGCGATGGGACCCTCCTTGGAGGAATCCGCTTATCTGGACGGCGCAGGCTACCTGACCCGCTTCTTCAAAATCGTTCTGCCTTTGCAGACCCCGATTCTGGCAACCACCGCACTGTTCACGGCAGTCGGCCAGTGGAACGACTTCTTTACCACCAAGCTGTACATCACCAATACCAAGCTGTACACGCTGCAGTTCCTGCTGTATGAACTGCTCCAGCAGGTCACGGCAGCCGCCAACCAGATCGAGGGCGGCAACCCCTATGCAACCATCACACCCACCGGCATCCGCCTGACGCTGACCGCCGTGGTCGTCATCCCCATCATCTGCGTGTATCCCTTCGTGCAGAAGTTCTACGTCAAGGGCCTGATGGTCGGCGCTGTGAAAGGCTAAGTTCGTATCATAACCGCCACTTGGCGGAAACGATAAAACAATGTATACTTATTTAAGAAAGAGAGGAACCCCTATGAAAAATCTCGGCAAACGTCTGGCCGCTTTAGGCCTGACCGGCGCAATGGCAATGAGCCTTGCAGCCTGCGGCGGCTCTACGGAGTCTACTGCGACGACAGACAGCACCTCTACGGCTGCCTCCACCACCGCTTCTTCCGATGGCACGGTGTCTACCATCACCCTCTATCCGAAGGATGCCAACCTGACCAGCGGTGTCATCAGCGGCTACAAGGGCGACTACTTCGCCTCCCGCGGCTTCAACGTGGATGTCTGGGCTTTCTCCGATGAGAAAACCAACGCTATCCTCGCCAGCGGCGACCTGCCCGATGTCATGTACATCCCGGTCAAGAACCTTGACACGATGATTGAGGCTGGTATGCTGCTGAATCTGGACGACTACCTCGACCAGATGCCCCATGTCCAGTCCTATGAGGGCATGGACACCGCTCTGAACTTCATCCGCGGCTACCGCAGCGCCGGTACGGACAGTGTCTATGTTCTGCCGCTGGGCGTTGGCGAAAACTTCAACACTTACAAGTACGCCGACTCCACCGAGCGCAACGCCGTCAAGATTCGTTGGGATGTTTACGAGAAAGCCGGTTCGCCGGAGATTACCTCGATGGATGATCTGCTGGATGTCATGGACACGATGATGCAGACCCAGCCCACCAACGACGATGGCAGCCAGAACTACGGCACCGTGCTGAACAGCGGCTCTGATTCCACCTACTTCGCCTGCATGACGATGTGGTATCGTATGCAGGGCTATCAGGAGTATGAACTGCCCTACCTGCTGGAAGCCAATATGATCGATGGCACGAACACCAGCATCCTCAGCACCGACAGTATGTACTACAAAGGTCTGAAGTGGTACAATCAGGCATACCAGCGCGGCCTGCTGGACCCCGATTCCATCAACAATGACCGTGCTACCCAGATGCCCAAGACCCAGAACGCCCAGACCATGATTCCCAGCGGCTATCTGCCCGGCTGGGCCCCCAACTATCTGGAATACTACGTTCCCGGCACGAAAATTTACTACAACGGCAACAACCCCTACGGCGATGCGAACTACGTCATCGGCATCAATGCCAAGACGCAGAATCTGGATACCTGCCTTGCTTTCCTTGATATGCTGGCTGATCCCGATGCCCTGCTGATTACGTCCTCCGGCCCGGATGGTGAGTTCTGGCAGAGCGATGACAGCGGCAATGCCTACTTCACCGATGCAGGCCTCGAATACCTCAAGACCTCCGACATGGGCGACTTCACCGGCTTCACGCTGGCAAGCGGCGAGCAGCTGGCCCTGTGGAACACCCCGTTCATCTGCGGTCAGGGTTCTATGACCAGCTACGGTGACGGTAACGGCAACAAGCGCATTGCCCGCTCCAACGCATGGGAGGAGAACAACCAGATTTCCACCGACAACGAGACCTTCCACCAGTGGCAGGAAACCACCGGCTACGAGAACTGGCAGGCATGGCTGAACGCTGAGAACGCCTTCTATGACGAGAGCCCGCTGGACTACATCCGCACCTTTGAGTCCATCCCCGATGACACGATGCAGTTGACCGTCGATGCCATCAAGGACAAGGTCACCACCGCAAGCTGGAAGATGATCTATGCTTCCTCCGACAGCGAGTTCGATCAGCTGTGGAACCAGATGGTTTCCGACTGCGAGGGTCTGGGCGCACAGGAGGTCATCGACTGGCGTCTGGCTGACATCGAAAATGCCAAGCAGATTCGTGATTCTCTGAGCGCACAGTAAGCTTTTAACCTCCTAAAGTTTTTCTCCTTCGTAAAGGCCGCTGGCGCTCGTCAGCGGCCTTTTCTTTTAAGAGGTATTTGTATGGAAAAAATTGAGTTCATTTTTGGCAGACACGGCAACGCACACGCGGCCGTGCGCTATACACCGGGCGGCTTTGGCTTTGTGACGGAGGCTGAGCGCCGCCGTCAGGAAGATTTGCGTGTGTTTGAATTGAACAGCGGCTTTGATACACCCTACTGGTATGCAGGGGAGAACCTGACTGAGATTCGACAGAATGAAAAAAGCTGCATGGTGGATTCCGACGCGCTGACGAAGGCACTGTGGGAAAAGGACGGCTGTGTGCCGGACGGCGCAAGATTTGTGCCGCTTTGCTTTAAGGCAGCTTTGCCGCACGAGGGAAACTACAAAGTGACTGTTACGCTCACAGCACAGGCAGAGGAAGAAAATCTTATGATTTTCCACGGCTGCCGTCATCTTGCATGGCGCGGCGCACTGAGCAGGGGAGAGACGCTGCGTAAAACTTTTACGATCCATGTGGCAGCCATCATCCCGAATGAATTGGGAAAGCCTTGCGAACGGACAGCGCTTGACCTTGCAGTGGTGGGGCATTGCCCTGCACTGGATAGCGTAGAAATTGAGGCTGTGGACTGCCCGACGCTGTATCTGGCGGGCGATTCCACGATGGCCGACTACGGCGCAGCGTATCCCTATAATCCCGCAGCCTGTTACGGCGGCTGGGGACAGGCGCTGGACCTGTACATGGACGGCAGTATTGCCGTATGCAACCAAGCCCACAATGGCCGCACCACCGAGACGTTCCGCAATGAGGGTCACTATGATCTGGTCATGCAGCGCATTAAGGCGGGGGATTACTTCCTCATCCAGTTCGGCCATAACGACCAGAAACACCCGCACTTACAGGCGTACAATGGGTATCCTGAAAATTTAAAGCACTTCATCCGGGAAATCCGGGGAAAAGGTGCTTTGCCGCTGCTGGCAACCTCTGTTGCACGCAACACATGGACGGAAAAAGACGGTGTGCTTGTGTACAATGATCTGCTGCACGACCACGCCAAGACTTGTCTTGCCGTGGGCCGGGAGATGGGTGTTCCGGTGCTGGATATGCACAAGCTGGCAATGGCGGAGATTGAAAAACTCGACAGAGATGCATCGATTCCGTATTATCATGTGGGGGATTGGACGCACACGAACGATTACGGCGCTTACCGTGCGGCTGGATACGCAGCGTGGGAACTAAAGCGAATGGGCAATACCTTTGCAGAATATAAGCCCCTTGCCGATGCGGTGAATGCTGCGCAGGACAAATGGCTGCCCATTCCTGCCCCGTTGCTGGAAAAGCCGGCACGGCTGCAGCATATTCACGACCCCCATGCCGCAGACAACGGCGAAGCTGCCCAAGATCACCAAGCAGAAAAAGACGGCGGCGACTCACTGGCAAGACTGCTGGATGCAGTAAAAAATGCGAAAGAAAATCAGTAAGGAGGCGTACCAAATGAAATCAAAAACCAACCGCTTATTGGCAACAATCCTTGCAACCGCAATGATTGCAGGTCAAGGCGCTCTTGGCGTTTCGGCAGAAAGCTATGCATCTAATTCTGCCGCTGAACCGGAAGGGTACAGTGCAATCAAGAAAGCTGCTGGCGATGCTGAAATGAAAGCCTTGGGCGAAAGTATCCGCGCAGGAGCGGTAGCTGCCGTAAAAACACCGCAACCCGAATCAACTACGGGAACAGTATACTATATTTCCAACGATGGTGATGATGCAAACAGCGGTACATCGGCTGATACGCCGTGGCAGAGCATTGAAAAAGTCAATGCAACAACCTTTGAACCCGGTGATATGGTTCTTTTTGAAGCAGGAGACTCTTGGCAGTTGGAGGAACCGTTGCATCCCTTGGGGTCTGGTACAGCAGATGCGCCCATTGTCATCGGTGCATACGGAGAGGGTGCAAAGCCCTGCTTTGATGCAAAAGCTGTGGCCGATGATCCCAACAGAGCATGGGTCTATGGTGACGTGACGAAGCATTCTTCTGATGGACTCTATCTTGAGGATCAGAGTTATATTGAAGTCCGTGACTTGGAAATCGTAAACGCTCCGGATGGATATGATGGCAGCGATAGTACGGTGCAGCGTAATCTGCGCGATGACCGTCGCGGCGTCCATGTGGTAGCAACTGTTGGAAGCGAGAAAAAGAACATTCAAGGGGTTTATCTGCATGATTTGTATGTGCATGATGTCACCGGTGATGCAATGAGTGCCACAAAGTGGGATTCTTCCAAGCGGAGCGGCGGTATTGTCTTTGAAACAATCCTGAAGGATGAAACTACCGGGCTGCCTGTAATTAAAGATGGACTCGGTGATGCTGATTTGGCAGGATATGAACCTGCATATTTCAGCAATGTCATTATTGAAAATAACGTTCTGATGGACAACGGCTATTCTAGCATTGCTTTTAAGCAACTTAAAAAGTGGGGCGTGCGCCCGAACGGTGATAAGACAACTGCACCGCAGTATTATCATACCGAAGAACAGGGTTGGTATCCGCACTATAATATTACGATTCGCAATAACTATCTGGATCACGATAAGTACGAATTGGGTGCAAATACCATTTACCTTACCAACTCCAAGGAGTCGCTTGTCGAGCATAACTACTGCGTTGGAGCAGGCACAAGTGCTATCGAACTGAATCAGGCAGATAACATTGTTGTTCAGTATAATGAAATTTACCGGGCAAGAAGAAAAGCTACGGGTGCAGACTCTAACGCTATCGACCCGGATCGTAATGCAACAAATGTTTTGATTCAGTACAATTACATTGATAGTTGTGGCGATGGTATCCTGCTGTGTGGATTTAACTATGGCAGTTCTGTTGTTAGGTACAATGTTATCAAGGATTCCGATTCTGAAAAACGGTACATCAATATTCATGGCTCCAAGGGGCATAACTACATTTACAACAACATTCTTTATAATTCCACAGGGAAAAGTGCAACCTTTATTGCGTCGTCCGGCGGTAGCAATTATTTGAACAACAGCAAAAATCACCATTACATCTACAACAATATTTTCTATAGCCCGAATGCTGTTGCACGTTTGGATGATGGTGTTTCACTTGAATACAGCAATAACAGCTATTACAATGTCAGTGCGATTCCCGCCGAGGATACTGTTGCAGTCCGGAGTACGCCTGTTTTCAAGAACATTGGCAGTGTAAGTGGCGGCACAGCAACGGAACTTACGGCTGATGGGATTCTGCCTGCGCCGATTTCCCCTGTAATTGGTGCAGGTCGTGTGGTAGAGGCAGATACGGAGGGTAACTATCCCAATACGATTATTCCTGTAGCTACAAATGGCTGTCTTACAGATTTCCTTGGCACAAAATTTAATGTCACTGAAAAACCGTCTATTGGTCCGGCTGAATTTGTTTCGGAGGATGCTTCCATTGGAGGTATCAGCGGAACGGTTACGGATTTGTATGGACAGCCCAAGTCTGGTGTAGAAGTCTCTGTGACCGCAAGCGATGGAACAGTGAAAAGTGCAGTAAGCGACGAGTATGGATTCTATGCCGTTTATGGTGTGCCGGTTGATTCTGCTACAGTAACGGCTCATCTGGACGGTTATACAGATGTTGCTATTACGGTTCAAATTGCGAACGGAATTCTGAAGCAGGATATCTTGTTTGATGAGCCGACTACCTCTATGGGGGCGATTCGAGGTATGGCGACAAATGGAGCAGGCGTGACGGTAGATGTTGTTGATACTGATGGGGAAATTGTGGCAACAGCAATGACGAGTGAAGATGGATCGTATCAAATCGAAGATGTTCCGGCTGGAATTTACAGTGTCGTTTTTAGCTGCGATGGTTATGATTCTGTGACGCGTACCAATATTGAAGTCAAACCGGCCTATATGACGGCGCTGGACGATGTCACGCTGCCTGTTACCGTAATCGAAGTTTCTTTTCTTTTGAAAGAAAACTTTGATAGCTACCCGGTCGGAGCTTTTGATGGTGGAGATGCTTGGAATGTTTATAATCCGGACGGAAATGGTGAAAAAATCAGTATTGTAGAGGAAAGTGGCAACAAATATTTGCGGCTGGCACAAACGGATGAATTGGGAACGTCCGTGGCAAGAGTATGGAATAAAGAAGCACTGAATGCCACAGGGAAATTTAGCCTTTATACGCGGATAAAGAGTACCGTTACAGGTGGAAATGCGAGACATAGTCGTTTTGCCATTTTTACCGCTGCTGAGATTGGTCAGGATGGCGGCATCAGTAAGCCGATGGCGGATTTCGGATTCTACCCAGGCAAACTGTTTGTGGATGACGGCACATTGGCAAAGCCTACACAAAAATATAGTTGCAGCTATAATACATGGTATGACATCCGTCTGGATGTGAACATGGATACGGATACGTTTGACTTCTATGTTGATGGAGTTCTCAAACGTGCAAACTGTGGCCTCCGCACGGCGGGGGATGCCTTAAATTATGTCAATGTTTTTGGCACCGACAAATATAAGGGCGATATTCTTGTCGATTACATTTGGGTCTGCAAGGGTACGCCTGACACTGAAACCACTGACATTGAGAGCATTACTGTCGATGAACTTCCGAGTGCAAAGTTTGTTGCTGATGCAGAGAATACAACCTATACTGCAGATTCCGTGATTCCCTATACCTGTGACCAAATTAAAGTGCGTATTAAGACGGTGAACCCGTTTGCAACGGTTATCATTGGAACACAGAAAATCGGCTATGCTGACGACGGCGAATATGCGGTTGTTCCGCTGGAAAGTGGAGAAAACCTCATTCCCATCACGATTACAGCGGCAGGGGACAGTGCAAAGAGCAAAACCTATACGCTGAAAATCAACCGTGAGAATGCAGATTTGCTTGCGTATCTGACAACGCTGGATATGAGTGGCATTACTTTGAATCCAGCATTTGCCGGAGAAAATCCTGCCGAAGATGACGTGATTTTTGATGGCGGAGAGACCAATGAAGCAACGCATACGCTCACATGGGTAAGTGCGACAGATACAATGAGTATTACGGTTTTGGTAAACGGAAAAACTGTAAGCACCAGCAACAGCGGAACAACTGAAATCACTTTGCAGGAAGGCGAAAATACGATTGTTCTGTCTGCAATTTCTGCAAGTGCCGATGAATTCAAGAGCTATACAATCAACGTTCAATATGTGAACAATGTCAGCGAGAGGGGAGCGGCTGAAATTGCAACGCCGGAAACGGCAACTGAATTTTAATCGCATTCCATTGCGGTAAAGCGGTGCGGGTAGGAGATTATCCTACCCGCACTTCTTTACTTATTCAAAGAAAGTCATCGCATCCGCACGGCTGCTGTTGACCCGCACTTCCAGATGTAGGTGATTGCCGGTGACGCGCCCGGTGTGGCCGACGTAGCCGATGACCTGCCCAGCCTGCACCTGCTGGCCGGTAGTGACGCAGATGGACGAACAGTGGGCGTACAGCGTTTCCAGCCCGCCGCCGTGGTCGATTTGGATATAGTAGCCGTAGCTGCCACCCCAGCTGTCAAGCCCATTGGCAACCGTAACTATACCGTCTGCGGCGGCGAGGATAGGCGTACCCTCGGCGCAGGCAATGTCCGTGCCGGTGTGGGAACTGACTTCGCCTGTAATGGGGTCTACGCGATAGCCGAACTGCGAGGTAATCGTACCTGCAACTGGCAGCGGCCATTGTAGGGTGCCTGTCGGGGTGCGGGTGCTGTCGGGGTTCATAAGTTCACCGTCACCCTGCACAAAGCCGCCGAGCAGTTCTGCCCACAGTTCCTCGTACTGCGGGTCTTGCAGGAGTTGCAGATAGGTGTTCTGGCGGGCGGTAAAGTGATCGTCTGCTGCCATCTCATCGGGTGTTTTGTGGGTAAGGGTTATTACAAGGACGGTTTCGGTGATTTCTGTGGTGGTAAGATTGCCGTCCTCATCGGGGGTTTCTATCGTGACCGTCTCCGGGTGGGTGGAGTAGTCAACCTCGTTCATCGCCCACATGGTTTCCCGCAGCTTGTTCACCTGATCTTCCGCCAGTGCCGCCACAGGTGCGCCTTGTTCGTCACCCGAAACATACGAAGAAAATACCGCCAAGACATCCTGCCAGCGAATGTAGTACACGTCGTCGTTGGCCGTAATGTCTTGGCGGTCATGCTGTACGGTGTCGGAGATTTCTTCCAGTCTGTCGCGGTATTCTTCGGTCAGGGTTTCTACTGCCTGCCGCACAGTAATCGTGTTCGCGTCGGGCGCATTGGCGGCAAAAAAGATGCCGTAGGCTGAGCCGGACACAAACGCCACAAGGCTGATGACAATAATAATGCTTAGTGCCACGCTGATGCCGGTGGCAATGGCGGTCACAAGGCTATGCAGGCTGGCGAGAAAATGTCGGATGGCCGAGCGTACCGCCGTAATCGTCTTGCGGGTGCTGCGGGTAGCTTTTTGCATGACAAGCTGCACTTGGCGGGTGCGGATTTGTATCTGCGCTTGGGTTGTTATATTCCGCACAGTTTCATTTGCAGCGGTGCGCAGTTGGCGTTGGCCTTGGGTCACGCCGCGAATGTCGCGCGGCGAGGTCTTGGCAGTGACGGACTTTTCTTTCGCCCTCTGGCGGGGCAAATCCTCCCCACGACGCGGACATTGCTTTGCATCGGGCAGCGTGCCGCGCTCGACCTGTTTGGGGCTGACACCGCGCTCATTGGCGGCATGGGCGCGGGTGGTTTCGACTTGCTCTGCGGCGTGGCGTTCCCGGTATTTTTCAATCTGTTTGCGGGCCAACTTGCGGCCTTGCTGTACGGTGAAGTTCGTGTTTTGCTTGATGGCGGAATAAGATGTATCAGCCGTCATCCCGCCGATGTCGTTGGCTGTGGTATAATTGCCATCCCCCTGCGTGGAGGTGCTTTCCCGCAGCTTGGTTCGGCTTTTCTCCTTGGCCTCCGTCCATGCCTTTTTCAGTGCAGCTTTCGGGATTTTCCCCGCAGCATTGCTTTTCGGCACACGCTCGGCGGGCTTTTCTTTTATCTCTTTCATGGCATCACCTCTCGTCATAAATTATTCAAATAGAATTTCAAAATCGTTCAAACGGCTTTTAAATTCTGCACACAAGTCACCGTTATAATAAGTTTCGTAATCAAGAAACAAACGCGGGAAACATCCCGCACACCACTGCGCCTTAGACCATGCCAGAGCAACCGCTCGGTCAAGGCCAGACAACAAATTAGGCTGCAAAGCCATTACATATAAATTGCCGCTGCATCTGCTTTTTACGAGATGCAGCGGTTTTCTTTGCATTTATGAAAAAATGCCGCTATAATAGGACTATATCTTTGAAACGCGAGGTTTCTCTCATGAATCTGTATATCAGCGCCGCCGAATACGACTACCACACCCTGCTGAAAGTAGCAGAAATGGCCGGACTTGCCGGAATTATCGGCTTTCACGAAGCCGGTGACGGCTATCTGGTCACTTTCCCTAACAGCGAAAATGCCGAAGCCCTTGTCAATGATTACAAAGGTCGGCTGCGGGATTTGGAGAATAATATTTGGATGCACTGAGACAGGAATATAAATTTGTAACATTGACCAATGGTTGAGGTGATAAACGTTGAATAATCCAAAAGCAGTAATAGGAACAAACTCTTGGGGGAGCGCTGCATACGAAAAAGTGATTCGAGGCAGTGTGGTAGACAACGATACTTTGAAAGCGGCTATGAAAACTGCTGTAAAATCCAATCTTCTATTTGTAGATTCGGCAAGAGATTATGGCTTTGGAAAAGGCCCAAAACTGATTGGAATGTGCTGTCCTGATGAAATCAAAATATCGTCAAAGTATACACCCTTTACCAAATTCAAACCGGGTCAGGTGCGTGAGTCGATAGACAAGGATTTGAAGGATTTTGGCCGGACAAGTATAGAAGTGTACTGGCTTCATATGCCCAATGATATTCCTCAGTATATGGAAGAATTGATAGAACTTTACCGCGAGGGAAAGATTGAAAACATTGGCGTTTCCAACTTTAATTTGCAGGAATGTAAACTTGCCAAGTCTATTTTGGATAAGGCGGGGATTCCCTTGTTTGGTGTACAGAATCATTATAGCCTTATTGATCGTGAATGGGAAAAGAATGGATTACTTTCATGGTGTAAGGAAAATAGTGTACAGTTCTGGGCATGGGCTGTATTAGAGGAAGGCGTTCTGACGGGTCCAAAACAAAAAGATGAAAAGTTTGCTATCATGAAAGCGATTTACAGCAGAAAACGCAGAAAATTAAACCGCCTGTTTGCATTAATGGCGGACGTAGCCGAAAGCCATGCTATGACGATACCGCAGGTTGCAATTTCGTTTGTAGCCAATAAGGGGATTGTACCTATCTGTGGATGTCGTAAGCCTTATCAAGTGGAACAACTGGGGGTTGCGGCAAATACAAAGTTAAGCGATGCGGAAATGGAAAAATTAGAAAAAGTTGCAGATGAATTGAACGTAAAGGTCTTGGGCCCGGATATGTTCCGTTTTGCTGTCAGAAAGTAATCATAACAACGATAACTTCCAGTTTGTCATATTGTTGAGGACCGCTTCGGCGGTCCTTTATTTTTATAGTTCATAGTGGTTACTCCTTCCTTTCGGATGGGTTGGTTGACATCAATTTATATAGCTTTGTATGACGGGGAAAAGAATTCGTGAAAGGCACGATGTTGCCCGCGCATCGAATCAGCCCGCAGCCTGCGGGTACATTGGTGACGTAGCCAAGCTGGTTATCGGAAATATTCAGCAGCTTCGCCAGTTCCTCTCGATCCGTGGCGCTTTGGTTGAGCATCACCAGAAACTCCGAGTTTGCCAGCATCAGGCGGGCGGTGTCGGAGCGCAGCAACTCGTCCACGTTCTGGGTCAAACCGGTCACAAGGCCGTTGTACTTGCGGATGCGCTTCCACAGCTTGTAGAGAAAGTTTGCGCTATACTCGTAACGGAAAAGCAAGTAAATTTCGTCCATGAAAATCCATGTTCTTTTTCCAATTTTCCAGTTGCGGATAACACGGTTATAAATCGCATCCAGCGTCACCAGCATACCAAGCGGCATAAGCTGCTCTGTAGTGGTATAGTAAATTTGTAACAACTTGTTCGAATAATATATTATAATATTA
>CAVAGJ010000033.1:0-32755 GCA_963588145.1 Coriobacteriaceae bacterium | reverse complement strand
GGTTGGCGTCGCTCATTGTGCGCCTTTAGGCGCGGCTGGTATTGATGCCCCTATGAGGCTGTTTTGCAAACCCCACGTTCAACGTGGGGTTATGATTTTCTGCATAATAGGGCTTAGAAAAGGTCGCTGTGTGAGTCGGTTCTGGTGAGGTACAAAATCAATTCCTCATCGGCCACTTCGTAGATCAGTAACCAATCCGGGGTGATGTGACACTCGCGGCATCCCGCATAGTCCCCGGAAAGTTGGTGATCCCGGTTCTTCTCTGGCAGCGGTTTCTGGTTGGCCAGCAGTTCGATCACCTTTTCCAGCAGGCGCATATCATAGCCGCGCTTTACAATTCTTTTGTAGTCTTTCTTGAAGGCGGCCTGATACTTAATTGTCAGCATTCAAATCCTCCATGAGTTCTTCTACAGAAGAAAAAGCCTTACTCATTCCAATACCTTTTCTGGCGTCTTCAATTGCCTTTTTCGTTTCGGCGTTCGGAACTTCCGCTCCAATCTCAAAGGGGATTCGATATTCCCGGACAGCCTTTTTCGCAAAAACGGTAAATGCCGTTGTCATCGTCATGCCAACATCATTGCAAAAAGCCTCAAACTGCTGCTTCAAGTCGGAATCCATGCGGATATTGATGTTGATATTCGCCATACAGTGCAATCTCCTTTCCTTGATTTTGTAATCATTATAGCAGATTATGCAAGCGATGTCAATATATTTATTTACATTGCTTTCGCGCTTTTCCGCTTCTTGCTCACTCCACTATATTCGCGAGTGTGATTGTTTCGACACACAGCTCTGCAAATTTCAATGGAAAAAATAACGACAGGACAATCAAAACGCTTTGCGCCTAATAGGCACAAAGCGTTTTGCAGCGCCAGCCCGGGCTGTATCATTGGCCGTCGTCTGTTTCCTTTTCTGCTAGGAATGCGGCGCGAACCTCTTGCAGTTTTTTGACCCCCAGCGCCCAATAGGGGCGGATTTCTTTGCCGGTCATACCAGCTTCGCGGCAAAGGCGCATTTCCCGCAAAACCCGAGGACCGCATTTGTGCAGCTTGATGAGCTTCAAGCCGTAGGTGTCCGGCATAATGCCGTTGGCAATGCCGATCAGCAGTTCCCGCAACTGATTTTTGTCGATGCCGTGAACAGGGGCCTCGTAGTACATGGGCGGCAACAAGCCCTGCTCTCTGGCCCAATCCCGCAGCTGATGGACGCGGCGCTTCTTGATGATGTGAAGCGGCAAGGTCGGGTCATCGTAGCTGCTTTCATCAAAGCCCATGCGCATCCCCAGGCGCAGTTCCGTGAGCTTGGGCAGGCCCTCGTCGGTGTTGTACCCCTTGGCCAGATACGGCTCGATGTCCAGATCGTCCTCAATCCAGGCCGCTTTTTCTGCCTTCCAGGCCAGGTCTATCGGCCTGCCGCCCAGCAGGGCCCGCTTTTCGGCTTTGGCCTTTTTTGCCAGGTAGATGATACCGCCCTGGTGTGCGGCGCGGCGGTCTTTTTTGTTTGCAGTCTGCGCAATCTGCCGCCCGGAATAGCCAATCATTTTCAAGCCTTCCGGCGGCGTTGCGGTCTCGGCAACGCGCACCACCACCCGCAGCATCTTTTTGCGACACCCCAGGACGGGGACCCGCACCCAGCTGCCAGGCTTCAGCCCGGCGCTGCCTTTGTAGTCCTCCGGCACGCCGAACCCGTATTCTTTGCCATCCGGCTTGAATTTGATGAACACCATCTTCATGCAAAAGTCACTCCCTGTTGCTTAAATTATACCTGCTATCTCCGTTGGTGACAACGACTGTAATGACAGTACAAAGAAAAAAATAATCGGGCGCAGCGATCAGGCAGGCCGTGGGCACGAAAAGCGGAGCACACGCGGAACCCTTCAGCCTGGATAAACGGGACTTTGCCGTGTATGCCTACCTCTGCCGCTGGCTCAGGCAGTTCCGAAAGGCGCACTTCTCCCTTTATTGCTAATCTAGAGAGGGAAAAATATCTTTCTTTTGTACTGTAAGTGAGATTAGTCTTATTACTGTTCCGCAAATTTTGACATACCCTTTTCAGAAAAACGAGTAGGACCTCTTGACAAGCACCAATCTCGTGTAGTATTTTGGAATTGGAAATGAGACTTGCTATAAATTTTTACAAACATGGTGTTCTTCCTTCCAAAAAAGCAGCCCCAGGCAAACGGATTGCCTGGGGCATTGTTGTTATTTGGGGGTTGAATTTTCCGGGGTACAGTGCTGCCGCTTCGCGCCGGGAAGCTCCCAGCTTGCGGCGCGGCTCTCTGGTAGCTGCCGAAGGTGCGTGAGGGCGTACCGAGGCACTTCCTAGAGCCTGTCGCAGAGATTCCGTGCTGAGTAGTTTGATTTCCAGGTAGCCGTTCTCGCTGGTGGTGTCCTGTTCCTGAGGAGCCAAAGACAAGTATTTCCAGTAACCCTCGAGATGGGTTTTCATGGGGGCATACCCGGCTTTTTCGACAATCCAAGTGTCACGCTGGATGCGCACCATCTGAGCAGGGGACATCAGAGGGCGGCCCATCAGCTGATGGCTGCTGGTGGTCTTGCCGTCAGAGCGAGAGGAGGAGCCGGTCAGAATAGTCTCATCGCCCAGCATTTTGGATATAAGCTGAAAGATTATCTCAAGTGCGGCACGCCGCTGGCTGCACTGCTTTGTGTTATGTCCATCTTCCTGCTGCCGATGATGTTCCCGTTGCAATATTAAATTACAAAGTCCCCATCGGATAACTTATGCAAAGTTGTGCGGGGCTGTTGCAGGTTCTGCATATACGGCGGTATGGCATTAAGAGTACACAAATGTGTAATGCTTAGCTGCCACTGAAATGAAGCTTTTCCAGTGTGCCACTCCCCTCTCCCGAAAAACTTGTCGCCGATTTTTGGAATAGCGTCAATAATCACTCCATCAACAATCATTAATTCCGTTGACACACGGTCGACTATCGTTGCTGCAAGCGATTTGAATCCAGAATTAACACGTCATCACAGGCCCTAACCTTGATAGATTGGCCATTATAACGCAAATTCGGTCGAGCTATACAGTTTAATGAAAATTCCAAATTTTCTATCTAAATAAAAAGATAGTCTCCAGCATTCAATCATGAGATGTTGGAGACCATCTTCTGTGTATATCTGTTTATCTGCTGCGTAAAACTGCCGTAGGAAATGCGCTAATCATTTTCCCAGCCTATATTTGAAATCGTCATATCCAAACGTCACGATTTTCCGCGTTGTACCATTCGGCTTGCGGGCGTAGATACCGGGCAGGGGCATGCCGTTGAAGGTGTTGTTCTTGCAGGTCGTATAAATCGCCATATCGCCAAAAACTAGCAGATTCCCCACGGCGGGTACAGCATCAAAACTGTAATCGCCGATAACATCCCCGGCCAGGCAGGTCGGCCCGGCCAGGCGTACGGTGCAGGGCTTTTCGCCCGGTTCCCCCGCCCCCAGCAGTGGCGGGCGGTAGGGCATCTCGATGACATCCGGCATGTGGCAAGCGGCGCTGGCATCCAGAATTGCAATTGAGGTATCGCCGTTTTGCACCACATCCAGCACACGGGTCAAAAGGTACCCCGCATTCAGGGCGCAGGCTTCGCCAGGCTCCAAGTAGACCGTCACGTCCCAGTTGTTTTGGGCGCGATGAATGCAGCGTTCCAGCGTTGCTATATCATAGCCGGGGCGCGTAATGTGATGCCCGCCACCAAAGTTAAGCCACTGCATTTTCGGCAACAAATCACCAAATTTATCAGCAACAGCATCCAGTGTTACGGCCAAGGCATCCGCATCCTGCTCACAAAGGGTGTGGAAGTGCAGGCCGTCCAGCAGCTGCGGCAACGACGGGCTCTCCGCCACGGCGGCATCCCACTGGGCGCGGGTCGTGCCCAGACGGCTGCCGGGAGCGCAGGGGTCGTAGATCGCGTGGCCGTCCTGCGTCGAGCATTCCGGGTTGATGCGCAGTCCCACACTCTTTCCTGCCGTCTTGGCTACAGGACCGAACTTTGCCAGTTGTGCCGGGGAGTTAAATACAATGTGATCGGCATACCGCAGCAGCTCGTCCAGTTCGTCGTCCCGGTAGGCTGCGCAAAAGACATGGACTTCTTTGCCTGGCATTTCCTCCGCGCCCAGCCGCGCCTCAAACAGGCCGCTGGCTTCGGTACCTGCCAGATGCGGCGCCAGCAGCGGGTACAAATCATAGTTGCTGAATGCCTTCTGCGCCAGCAGCACCTTGCATCCGGTGTGCCGGGAAAGCCCGCCCAGGATCTTCGCATTGCGGGTCAGGGCAGCTTCGTCCAGCAGGTAGCAAGGCGTGGACAGTGCGGCAAGATCCGGCGGTACAATGCCGCCGATGGCCGCAAACGTCGGCCGTACATCGCACTGTGCCATCAGTCCACCAGAACCGGGTTATGGTTCTCGCTGCGGGGCAGGCCGTACTTGTCCAGTGCATCGAGGAACGGATCGGGGTTGAAATCCTCGACCGTGTAGACGCCGGGCTTGGTCCATTCGCCGGTCAGCATCATCAGTGCGCCACACATGGCGGGTACGCCGGTGGTGTAGCTGATGGCCTGGCTGCCGACCTCGCGGTAGCATTCCTGGTGGTCGCAGACATTGTAGATGTAGTAGGTCTTCTCCTTGCCGCCCTTTTTGCCGGTGAAGATGCAGCCGATGTTCGTTTTGCCCTTGGTACGGGGGCCAAGGCTGGCGGGGTCAGGCAGCAACGCTTTCAGGAACTGGATGGGCACGATCTCCTGACCGTTGTAGTTGATGGGCGTGGTGGAAAGCATGCCCACATCCTCCAGGCAGCGCATGTGGTCAAGGTAGCTCTGGCCGAAGGTCATAAAGAAACGGATACGCTTGACATCGGGCAGGTTTTTGCCCAGGGACTCGATTTCCTCGTGATGTAGCAGGTACATATCTTTCTGGCCGACCTGGTCAAAGTTGTATTCGCGCTTGATGCTCATGGGTGGGATCTCGATCCACTTGCCGTTTTCCATATAGCTGCCGGGGGCAGAGACTTCGCGCAGGTTGATTTCGGGGTTGAAGTTGGTGGCGAAGGCGTAGCCGTGGTCACCGCCGTTGCAGTCGAGAATGTCGATGGTGTCAATGGAATCGAACTCATGCTTGGCAGCGTAGGCGCAGTAAGCCTGCGTCACGCCCGGATCAAAGCCGCATCCCAGCAGCGCGGTCAGGCCGGCATCCTCGAACTTTTTCTTGTAGGCCCACTGCCAGCTGTAATCGAAGTAGGCGGAGAAACCGGCTTCCTTGCAACGCTTCTCGTAGATGGCACGCCAGGCGGGATCATCGGTGTTTTCCGGCTCGTAGTTGGCGGTGTCCATGTAGTTTACGCCGCAGGCCAGGCAGGCATTCATGATGGTCAGGTCCTGATACGGCAGGGCGATGTTCATGACAAGGTCAGGCTTGTAGCTGTTGATGAGGTCGCACAGCTGCTGCACATCATCGGCATCGACCTGAGCGGTGGTGATTTTGGTCTTGGTGTTGGGGGCCAGCTTGGCAGCCAGCGCATCGCACTTGGACTTGGTGCGGCTAGCGATGCACAGCTCGGCAAAAACGTCACTAACCTGGCAGCACTTGGAGATGGCGACACTGGCTACGCCGCCGCAGCCGATAACAAGAACTTTGCTCATGATGGTACTCCTTTGTATTTGAAATTTATAATAGATGCTTACTTTTCCAGCGCCAACAGCAACTCACGTAATACTTTGCAGGCAGTGGCGGTGGAAACTCCGCTCTGGTCGAGCATGGGGGCTAGCTCGTTCACGTCCGCGCCGACGATGTTCGCCTTTGTCACGGTGCGGATGGCTCCGAGCAGCTGCAAAAAGCTAACACCGCCTGCTTCGGGCGTGCCCGTGCCGGGGAAAGCCGACGGGTCAAGGCAGTCCAGGTCGATGGTTAAATACACAGGCACGTCAGCCTGACACAGCCAGTCGGTCAGCTCAGTCAGGCCGGTAAAATCAAACTTGTGCATGTTGGTGTGTCGCGCGGCAAACTGAAACTCTTCCCTATCACCGCTGCGGATGCAGAACTGATGGATGCGCCCGTCACCGATCAAATCGTGGCAGCGGCGCAGCACACAGGCATGGCTGAGCTGTGCACCGAGGTAATCGTCCCGCAGATCAGCGTGGGCATCAAAATGGACGATGTGCAAGTCGGGGTACTTGCGCACAGCCGCACGCACTGCGCCCAGCGTCACCAGGTGCTCGCCGCCCAGTAGCAGTGGCAGCTTGCCGTCGCGCAGAATCTCTGCCGCGCGGGACTCAATGTCCACGAGTGCGCTCTCCGAAGAACCAAAGCAGAGCTCCAAGTCGCCGCTGTCAAACACATTGCAGTCGGTCAAATCTTTGTCCTGGTAGGGGCTGTAAGTTTCCAAACCGTAACTTTCGTGCCGCATGGTGGCGGGGCCAAAACGTGCGCCAGGGCGGTAGCTGGTGGTGGAATCGAACGGGGCACCGTACAAAACGATGCTGGCCGTGCGGTAGCTGCTATCACAGCCGATGAAGGTTTCTACATTGCGGTGCAGCATTAACGGTCCTCCACTTCCCGCAACATTTCTTCGAGAAAGGCGGGCAGATAAAATGCCCCGACGTGCAGCCGGGAGGTGTAATAGCGGGTGCGCATGTTCAGTGCATTCCACGCGGCGGCATCCATATCGCTGATGGGGTGATATTTTTTGCTGGCAAAGCCGAACAGCCAGTACCCCGCCGCAAAGGTCGGGATGTGTGCCTGATACACCTTGCTGATGGGGAAGGTGCTGGCAATGCGTTGGTGGCTGCGCTGCATGGCGGTGGCATCCTCGGCATAGAAGGGACTGCCCTGCTGGTTGACCATGATGCCGTCCGCCCGCAGGGCGTTATAGCAACTGCCGTAAAATTCGCGGGTAAACAATCCCTCCGATGGGCCGAACGGGTCGGAGGAATCCACAATGATCAGGTCGTACTCGTCCTCGCACTTGCGGATGAATTTCAGCGCGTTCTCGTAATAAATGTGTACACGGCGGTCATCCATGCGGCAGGCGTTGCCGGGCAGGTAGGCACGGCAGGCCTCGATGACCTGCGGGTCCATCTCCACCAGGTCGATGCGGTCTACGCGGTCGTAGCGGGTCAGTTCCCGCACTACGCCGCCGTCGCCCGCGCCGATGACTAGAATATCCTTGGCGTTTTTGTGTACCGACATCGGCACATGGGTAATCATCTCATCGTAGATGAACTCGTCGCGCTCGGTCAGCATGACGTTGCCATCCAGCGTCAGCACGCGGCCAAACTCTGGTGTCTCAAAAATATCAATGCGCTGGTAATCACTCTGCTTGGAATAAAGCTGGCGGTTGACCCGGATGCTGTGTTTGACGTCGGGGGTGTGAAACTCCGAAAACCACATTTCCATTGTAGAATCCTCCCTGTCAGGCCAGCACATTCAGGCGCAGGATGTCGGGGTCTTCCGGTCCGGTCATGCTGCAACCTTTTGCCTTGGCGTACTCGATATAGTCTAAAATCTCGGCGGTGATGCGCTCCCCCGGGGCCAGAATCGGGATACCGGGCGGGTAGCACATGACGAACTCACTGCAAACCATGCCCTCGGTCTCCCGCAGAGGCAGGCTCTTTTTGGGGGCGTAAAACGCCTCCTGCGGGCTGGCGGCGACTTCGGGGTCGATGTATTCCTGGCTCAGCAGACCCGCGCCGTCAGTGTGGTAGCGGCGTTTGATCTCAGCCAGGGCGCTGACAAGGCGCTCCACCTCCTGCGGGCGGTCGCCGATGGAGAGGTAGGCCAGAATGTTGCCGATGTCACCGAATTCGATTTGGATGTTGTACTCGTCGCGCAGGATGTCGTAGACCTCGATGCCCGCAAGGCCGATATCCAGCGTGTGAACGCTAAGTTTTGTCGTATCAAAGTCAAAAACGGAGTTGCCGTTGCAAAGTTCCTTGCCGAAGGCGTAATACCCACCCACGGCGTTGATTTCCTCGCGGGCGTACTCGGCCATGTCGGCGACTTGGTGAAAAACCTGCCGCCCGCGCAGCGCCAGGTTGCGGCGGGAAATATCCAGGCTCGACATCAGCAGATAACTGCCGGATGTCGTCTGGGTCAGGTTGATGATTTGGCGCACATAGCCTGCGTGGACGTTGGGACCAATCAGCAGCAGGCTGGACTGGGTCAGGCTGCCGCCGCTCTTGTGCATCGAGACTGATGCCATATCCGCGCCCGCCGCCATGGCGGAGACGGGCAGCCCGCCGCCGAAGTAGAAGTGCGTGCCGTGGGCTTCGTCTGCCAGGCAGAGCATCCCGGCATCGTGGGCCATCCGCACAATGGCACGCAGGTCGCTGCAGATGCCGTAATAGGTGGGATTGTTGACCAGCACGGCCACAGCGTTGGGGTGCTCGGAAATGGCCTTGGCCACCTGCTCCCGCTTCATGCCCAGGCTGATGCCCAGGCGGTTGTCCACCTCCGGGTTGACGTAGACAGGCACCGCGCCGCAAAGCACCAGCGCGTTCAGCACGCTGCGGTGGACGTTGCGCGGCAGGATGATTTCATCCCCGCGCTTGCAGGCGGTCAGCACCATGCTCTGCACCGAACTTGTCGTGCCGCCCACCATCAGAAACGCGTGGGCCGCGCCGAACGCATCAGCGGCCAGTTCCTCGGCTTCGCGAATGACCGAAACCGGGTGGCAGAGATTGTCCAGCGGCTTCATGCTGTTCACGTCCACGCCGACACACTGCTGGCCCAGGAACGCGGTCAGCTCCGGGTTACCGCGGCCGCGCTTATGGCCCGGCACGTCAAAGGGCACCACGCGCATCCGGCGGAAGTTTTCGAGCGCTTCATGGATGGGTGCGCGACGCTGGTCCAGCCGGGTGCGCTTTGCTTCACCGTTCATTTTTACCTCCGTTCGTGGTTCCTTTGCAAAATAAAAAACGCAAGCCATGCACAGCAGTGCAGACTTGCGTTTTAAATTCAGCATATTTTTGTACAGGCCGAATACCCCCGGTACCGTACCGAGAGAATATCCTGCATGATTCAAAAAGGCTGAGCGTGTCAGAGTCTATATAGCAATTATACTTTTACTACTCTTATTGACCGTTTCACAAGTCTGCACGCCAAAACGTGCAATTTCATGGTTGTAAAGGAACCAACTTATAAAATTTGAGCTTTTAACTCAATCAATAAGGCAACCCAAGTTGCCGATCGGCAGTGGACCCGGCTGTCCGTATGGCCTTAGCCCCTATCGGGCGGTCCGTAGGTAAATTGCTTTGAAAAACTCTTACAAACTCGATTCGTCTTTCAAAATCGAGACAAAGTATAACATAGGGGAAATCGCGCTGTCAATATTTTGACGAAAAAAACGTTACGGTGAGGTTGAGCAGTAATTGTGTTCCAGTCATCTGTCTGAAAAGTTGACCACCATTTGACCACTGTGGGTATGCATGCCGTCGGCTTTGGAATGGACACCCACACGGTCCACCTTGTCAATGAACGGGTCCGCAAGCGGCATTTGGAACAGAAAAAACAGCCAAACTGATACCTATCAATAAAGGAGCAATATCCGTGCGTGAAGCGGATGCCGCCCGTGTACAGCACTATCTGCACGCCGAGCACGACTACTAACGACCGGTATGGCAATCCCCGCCTTTTTGCGCTATAATCATAGCAAAAAGCAGCGCAGCTGCCATCCCTGAGAGGTGTCCCTTATGGTCTCTATCCAACAGTACTGCTCTCCGCTGGGTAATATTCTGCTAGCAGCAGATGAAGCCGGGCTGGTGGGACTGTGGTTTGAGGGGCAGAAATATTTTGCCAACGCCCTGCCCGCCGAACACTGCGCCCAGGTAACGCCCATTTTGGCCGAGGCTGTGCGCTGGCTGGACGTATATTTTGCCGGGCAGGTGCCGGATTTTACGCCGCCGCTGTACCCGGCGGGATCAGGTTTTCAACAGGCAGTGTGGAAAACTCTGCTGGACATCCCTTACGGGCAGACCATCACCTACGGCGAAATTGCCCGCCAGCTGGCAGCCCGGCAGGGCGGCAGAGTATCGGCCCAGGCGGTGGGCGGTGCTGTAGGGCACAATAAAGTGTCACTCATCATCCCTTGCCACCGCGTAGTGGGCACAAACGGCAGCCTGACCGGATACGCCGGGGGTATCGATAAAAAGATCAAGCTGTTGGAGCTGGAACATGCCGATATGAGCCGGTTTTTCGTACCGAAAAAAGGCACCACGCTGTAAGCAAACCATAAAACAAGCCCCCGCGGGAGGGAAAAACTTCCACCCGCCGGGGGCTTGCTATCTTCCTATATAAAATTACAGTTTGCCCTCGATCAGCAGGTCGCGGACTTCCAGCAGATCCTTGCAGCAGCAGGTGTACAGGGCCTTGATCTCCTCGGTAGGCTGCATCAGGTCTGGAACCATCACGGTCACGCAGCCGGCTGCATGGCCAGCGCGCACACCGTTGAAGCTGTCCTCCAACACCAGGCACTCTTTGGGGGCAGTGTGCAGCTTTTCGGCTGCCAGCAAAAAGGTATCCGGGGCGGGCTTGCTGTGGGCAACCTCGGTGCCGGAGACGACATCGTGGAAATAGCGGGCGGTGCCGGTGGTCTGCAGGTTCACCTCAATCATATTGCGGGGGCTGGAACTGGCTACGATGCGGGGCAGGCCCATATCCTCCAGAGTGGAGAGCAACTCTTTCAGGCCGGGCTTGCAGGGCACACCCTGGGCAAAGCGGGCATCGGCCAGCTGCCAGACCTTATCCAGCACTTTCTGTGGGTCTCCGGGGATATACTCGGCTACATGGCGGCGCAGGTTGTCGCCCGCCAGGCCGCGGCCGCCCGCCTGGAACTTGGCCATATCCGGGGGCAGGGGCAGGCCCAATTCCTTGCAGGCAGGCTCCCACAGGGTATCCCACAGGCGCTCTGTATCAAACATCAGGCCATCCATATCAAAAATGACTGCTTTGACCATTACAAACCTCTCTATCATCGTGCTTGCGGTCGCACACTGTGCGTCCCTACATTCTGAAGCTATTGTACCCCATTTCGCGCCCGTGTGCAATATGAAATAAAATAGGGACTTGTTTTTACCACTTTACAGCGCTATAATGGGTTTAAACATCATCCGCGCTTTGCTGTGCGGCCAAGCGCGCCTGGAAATATATAAGGGAGAGTGCAAATCATGTTGGACATTAAAATTGTCAAAACCGAACATCCGAAACAGAAACCGCAGGACGAGTCGAAGCTGGGCTTCGGCAAGATCTTCAGCGACCATATGTTCCTGATGGACTATACCGCCGGTGAGGGCTGGCACGATGCCCGCATCGTCCCCTACGGCTGCTGGGAGATGGACCCTGCTACCACCGTGTTCCACTATGCCCAGGAAATTTTCGAAGGCATGAAGGCCTACCGTACTGCCGAGGGCAAGATTCAGCTGTTCCGCCCCGACTGCAACGCTAACCGTTTCAACGATTCCGCTGACCGTCTGGGCATGCCCTCCATCCCGCCGGAGGATTTCGTCCAGGCCGTCAAGGCTCTGGTCGATGTTGACTGCGACTGGGTGCCTTATTCTGACGGTGCTTCCCTGTACATCCGTCCGTTCTGCATCGCTACCGATGTGGGCCTGGGTGTGCATGCCGCTAAGCATTACCGCTTCGCTGTCATCGCTGCTCCTTCCGGCGCTTACTATGCCGAGGGGCTGGATCCCGTCCGCATCTACGTTGAAGACCAGTACATCCGTGCCGCCCCGGGCCTGACCGGCTTTACCAAGTGCGGTGGCAACTACGCTGCTTCCATTAAGGCTGGCGAACTGGCCGAGGAGCGCGGTTTCAGCCAGGTGCTGTGGCTGGACGGTGTTGAGAAGAAGTACGTTGAGGAAGTCGGCTCCATGAACATCATGTTCAAGATTGATGGCGAGATCTATACCGCTCCCTGCGTGGGCACCGTTCTGCCCGGCGTTACCCGCCGCTCCATCATTGAACTGCTGAAAGACTGGGGCTACAAGGTACACGAGGAGCGCGTTGCCATTGCTGACATCATGAAGGCGGCCGATGAGGGCAAGCTGGAAGAAGTCTTTGGCACCGGCACGGCAGCTGTTGTTTCCCCCGTCAAGGAACTGGACTGGGAGGGCAAGGTTGCCCACATCAGCGGCGGCAAGATCGGTGAACTGACCCAGAAGCTGTATGACACCCTGACCGGCATCCAGTGGGGCAAGCTGCCCGACACCAAGGGCTGGATCGTTCCTGTTGATGCCCAGTAAAACCCTATAAACCGTATGTGTTTAGCCCCGGTGCGTTTTGAACGTATCGGGGCTATTTGTATGACTTTTGACCTGCGAATTGGTCGTTGTGCACAAAATGTTGCCTTGCATTTATGGCATGTTGTATAAATTCGTATCTTGCAATCTCAATAAAAATAGTGTAATATTTAGGCATCGAAAGCAAGAATACAGCGAACGCTGTAAACGCTTTCCCAATTGAATAAAGAGGAAGAATACCAGAGCGCCCTGCCGATTCCCAAGGAACGGCATCCACTTGTAGAGGGGTGGTTTCCATTCGATGCAGGCGCCGGCAAGACGTTCTGTTTTTCTCCTTCTTTTTAAAAAAACGAGACGGGGCAGTGGCCGTCTCGTTTTTGTTTTTTATTCTTGTTTTTTTTCCACAACAGTGCTATATTTATAAAAGTAGAGTTGTTTCCTGCCACGAAATGTATATTCATTGGGTTTCTTGTATAAAACGTACATTTTGCTGTATACCATGCACAAAAAAGCAGAAAAAGTAGAAAATCCTTTGTGGATTTTACCGCTTGCAATTCTTGCATAAAGTTGTATAATATGCAATATCGAATGAATAAATATTCACGGCGGTGCAAGCAGCATCCTTGGCGTCCTGAACAAATAAAGTTGGGAGAGGTAAGTATTATGAAAAAGAACAAGAAAGACATTAAGAAAGTCGTTCTGGCATACTCCGGCGGTCTGGACACTTCCATCATCATTCCCTGGCTGAAAGAAAACTACAACAACTGCGAAGTCGTTGCTGTTTCTGGTGACGTTGGTCAGGGCACCGAACTGGACGGTCTGGAAGAAAAGGCCCTCAAGACCGGCGCTTCCAAGCTGTACGTCCTGGACCTGAAGAAAGATTACGTTGAGAACTACATCTGGCCCTGCCTGAAGGCTGACGCCAAGTATGAGGATTATCTGCTGGGCACCTCCCACGCACGTCCCTGCATCGCTGCTGCACTGGCTGACATCGCCAAGAAAGAGAACGCTGATGCTATCTGCCACGGCTGTACCGGTAAGGGTAACGACCAGGTTCGTTTTGAGCTGACCCTCAAGGCTCTGGCCCCCGAGATGGCCATTATCGCCCCTTGGCGTGAGTGGGACATCAAGAGCCGTGACGAGGAGATTGACTACGCCGAGGCCCACAACATCCCCCTGAAGATCAACCGTGAGACCAACTACTCCAAGGACAAGAACCTGTGGCATCTGAGCCATGAGGGCCTGGATCTGGAAAAACCCTCTCTCGAGCCGCAGTACAACAAGCCCGGCTTCCTGGAACTGGGCGTCTCCCCTGAGCAGGCTCCCGATAAGCCGACCTACGTCAAGATCCATTTTGAAAAGGGCATTCCCACCGCCGTTGACGGCCAGGAGATGGATGGCGTGGCTCTGATCGAGTACCTGAACAAGCTGGGTGGTGCCAACGGTATCGGCCTGCTGGACATCGTTGAAAACCGTCTGGTCGGCATGAAGAGCCGTGGTGTCTACGAGACCCCGGGCGGTGCCATCCTGTACAAGGCACATAACGTGCTGGAAACCATCACCATTGACAAAGAGGCTTTCCACTTCAAGGAGAGCATTGCCCAGAAGATGGGCGAACTGGTCTACAACGGCCAGTGGTTCACCCCGCTGCGTGAGGCCCTGAGCGCCTTCACCGACGATCTGCAGAAGAACGTGACCGGCGATGTTACCCTGAAACTGTACAAGGGCAACATGATCAACGCCGGTGTCACCAGCCCGTACACCCTGTACGATGAGCAGACCGCTTCTTTCGGCGAGGATGATGATTACAACCAGGCCGATGCAAACGGCTTCATCAACCTGTTTGGCCTGCCCATTGCTGAGCGCGCCAAGCTGGCCCAGAACTGGCCCACGCAGGACTGATCGCCCAACGCTATAAGCACCGCCAGGAGGGCGCATGCCCCCTTGGCGGTTTTGGCGTTTCTATACGCTGTGCGGGTCGATGCATGCATTGGCTCAAACAAAACACGATACTACAACAAAAAGAGCATGGAGGAACCATATGCCGCAACTTTGGCAGGGCCGCGCAAGCAAGGCCGTAGACAGCCGCGTAAACGACTTTAACTCGTCCATCCGCTTTGATGCGCGGATGATCGAGCAGGACATCCAGGGCAGCCTGGTACACTCGGCCATGCTGGGGCGTCAGGGCATTATCTCCCGGCAGGACGTGGACGATATCCACAAGGGCCTGCACTCCATCCTGGACGACCTGCACTCCGGCGCGCTGGAAATTGACCCCAATGCCGAGGACGTGCACACCTTTGTGGAACAGACCCTTACCGCCCGCGTGGGTGATGCCGGCAAGCGGCTGCATACCGGCCGCAGCCGCAACGACCAGGTAGCGCTGGATATCCGCCTGAATCTGCGGGAGGCCAGCAAGCACATCCAGGGCCAGATCAAAGAGCTGATCTCCGTCCTGTGCGACCAGGCCGAAAAGGGCGCTGGTTACGTCATGCCCGGCTACACCCACCTGCAGCGTGCCCAGCCCGTGACTTTTGGCCACCAGCTGATGGCCTACGCATGGATGCTGCTGCGTGACTTAGGGAGACTGCAGGATGCCACCGCCCGTATGGATGCCGAGTGCCCCTTGGGCTCCGGCGCGCTGGCCGGTACCACCTACCCGCTGGACCGCTTCTACACCGCCGAGCAACTGGGCTTCGCCGCCCCCTGCGGAAACTCCATTGACGGCGTGTCCGACCGTGACTTCTGCATTGAATTGTGCAGTGCTATGGCTACCTGCATGATGCACCTTTCCCGCCTGAGCGAGGAGATCATCCTGTGGTGCAGTTGGGAGTTCAAGTTCATTGAGCTGGACGACGCCTTTACCACCGGCTCGTCCATCATGCCGCAGAAGAAGAACCCCGACGTCACCGAGCTGATCCGCGGCAAAACCGGCCGCGTCTACGGCGACCTGAACACGCTGCTGGTCATGATGAAGGGCATCCCCCTTGCCTACGACAAGGACATGCAGGAGGATAAGGAAGCTATTTTTGACGCAGTGGACACCTTGGAGCTGTGCCTGCGTACCGTGACCCCCATGCTGGCCACCATGACCCCGCTGCCCGCCAATATGCGCCGCGCCGCCGCCAAGGGCTTTATCAACGCCACCGACTGCGCCGACTATCTGACCAAAAAGGGCATGCCCTTCCGCGATGCCTACAAGTGCACCGGCACGATGGTGGCCGCCTGCATCCGCGAGGGCAAGACGCTGGAAGAGCTGACGATGGACGAGTTCAAACAGTACAGCGACCTGTTTGCCGAGGACGTGTATACCGCCATCGACCTGACCACCTGCTGCGAGGGCCGCACCAGCTACGGCGGCCCCACCAAAGCCAGCGTGCTGAAGCAGATCGAGTTGGTAAAAGAAAAGTTGGGATAAACGCGTGAACATAGATGGGGTGTAAAAATGGGGAAAATTAAAATCTTCGTAGATGGCAGTTCCGGCACCACCGGGCTGCGCATTGCGGACCGTCTGGCTGAACGGACGGAATTTGAAATTCTGCACATTTCCGAGGCTGACCGCAAGGATGTCCACGCTCGCGCGGCGGTCATCAATGAGAGTAACCTTTCGTTCCTCTGCCTGCCGGACGATGCGGCCCGCGAGGTCGTGCCGCTGCTGCGGTCGGATGTCCGTGTGCTGGACACCTCCACGGCCCACCGCACGGCCCCCGGCTGGACCTACGGTCTGCCGGAACTGCACGGCACCCGCGAAGCTCTGCACACCGCCACCCGCGTGGCCGTGCCCGGCTGCCACGCCACCGGTTTTATCGCCCCGGTGGCTCCGCTGGTGGAACTGGGTCTGGTACCCAAAACCGCTCTGCTGCACTGCACCAGCCTGACCGGCTACTCCGGCGGAGGAAAAAAGATGATCGCCCAGTATGAGGTCGACCGCACCGATCCTGCGCTGGATGCGCCCCGCCCCTACGGCCTGGCGCTGCACCACAAGCACCTGCCGGAGATGGCCATCATCACCGGCCTGACCGCCCCGCCGACTTTCGTGCCCGTGGTAGCCGACTACTACGCCGGTATGGAGACGATGATCCCGCTGGATCTGCCCGCCCTGGGTCTGACCGCCCAGCGGGTGGCCGATGCCCTGGCCGAGTATTACGCAGGCCAGAAGATGATCACTGTCCACCCGCTGAACGAGGGCACTGACGGCGGCTTCCTGGCCGCCAACAAGCTGGCCGGGCTGGATCGGCTGGAGATTTTCTGCCTGGCGAACCCGGACGGCACCCAGATGGAACTCATCAGCCTGTTCGATAACCTGGGGAAGGGCTCCTCGGGTGCGGCTGTACAGTGCATGAACCTGATGCTGAGTCTGGACGAAACCGCCGGTCTGGCGCTGTAAAATAAAAATAGGGTAACAATAAAAGGGTAATTAGAGGGAGTCATTATGGAAAACTTCAAATCGATCCCCGGAGGCATCTGTGCACCCGCCGGTTTCTCTGCCGCCGGTGTGCATTGCGGCATCCGGCATAACCATTCCAAGCTGGACCTGGCGCTCATCAAGGCGGATGTCCGCTGCGCCGGTGCTGGCTGCTACACCACCAATAAGGTCTACGGTGCGCCCATCACGGTGGACCGTGAGCACCTGAAAGACGGCTACGCCCAGGCGATCGTTGTCAACAGCGGCAATGCCAACACCTGCGCCCCCAACGGCATTGAACTGGCGAAAGAGACCTGCGAGATCGTTGCCAAGGAGTTGGGCATCAGCACGGACGATGTGCTGCCCTCCTCCACCGGCGTTATCGGCCAGGCTATGAGCATTGAGCCGTTCGCCAAGGGCATCCCCGAAGCCGCCGCCAAGCTAGCCGCAACCGAGGCTGGCAGCCACGATGCCGCTACCGCCATCATGACCACCGACACCCATTCTAAAGAGGTGTCCATCGAGTTCACCATCGGCGGCAAGACCTGCCGCATGGGTGCCATTGCCAAGGGCTCCGGCATGATCCACCCCAACATGGCTACGATGCTGCTGTTTATCACCACCGATGCCAAGGTCGAGCCCGCCGTGCTGCAGGCCGCCCTGTCCAGCGTGGTGCCCGCCACCTTCAACCAGATCTCCGTGGACGGCGACACCTCCACCAACGATACCGTGCTGCTGCTGGCTTCCGGTCTGTCCGAGGCCGAGGTTAAGCCCGACACCGCTGACTACGACACCTTTGTAGCTGCCCTGACCCAGGTCGCCGAGCAGCTTAGCCGTGAACTGGCCGGTGACGGCGAGGGCGCCACCAAGCTGCTGGAGTGCATCGTGACCGGCGCCCCTGACCTGCTGACCGCCCGCGCTGTCTCCAAGAGCGTCATCCACTCCACCCTGTTCAAGGCCGCCATGTTTGGCGCGGATGCCAACTGGGGCCGTGTCCTCTGCGCCATCGGCTACACCCCCGGTGACTTCGACATCAGCAAGACGGCCGTCCGCCTCAAGAGCAAGGCCGGTGAGGTATTTGTCTGCGAGAACGCCGCCTACCACCCCTACAGCGAGGACGAAGCTGCCAAGGTGCTGAAAGAGGACGAGATCCAGATCCTGGTCGACCTGGGCAGCGGCGACTTTACCGCCAAGGCCTGGGGCTGCGACTTGACCTACGATTACGTAAAGATCAACGGCGATTACCGCACCTGATACAGGGCCGGGGACGAGGGGAATGTGCAATGAAAAATGAAGAAATGGCGCTGCTTTTCAGCGAAGCTACGCCCTATATCCAGAAGTATCACGGCAAAACGCTGGTTATCAAATACGGCGGCAATGCCATGGTCAACGATGAGCTGAAGCTGGCCGTCATGAACGACCTGGTCACCCTGACCCTGCTGGGGGTGCGGGTGGTGCTGGTCCACGGCGGCGGCCCGGCCATCAACAAAATGCTGGCCCGTGTGGGCAAGGAGTCCAAGTTCGTCAACGGCCTGCGCTATACCGATGAGGAGACCATGGGCATTGTGCAGCAGGTGCTGGCAGGCCAGGTCAACAAAGATCTGGTGGCGCTGCTGAAAGGCCGCGGCGTTGGCCTGTGCGGCATGGACGGCCACACCATCACCTGCAGCCGTAAGTCCGATGTGGACCTGGGCTATGTAGGTGAGATCGAAAAGGTGGATACCACGCTGATCGAGCACCTGCTGGCCGACAGCTTCATCCCGGTCATTGCTACCGTGGGCATGGACGACAACGGCATCCCCTACAACATCAACGCCGACACCGCTGCGGCCGAGATCGCCATTGCCCTGCATGCCGAAAAGCTCGTCAGCATGACGGATATTGTTGGCCTGCTTTACGATAAGAACGATGAATCCACCCTGATCCCCGAGATTGAAGTCTCCGAGATCGAAGGCTACAAGGCGGCCGGTGTCATTGCCGGCGGCATGCTGCCCAAGATCGAGGGTATGGCCGATGCCATCTACCAGGGCGTACACGAGGCCGTCATTATCGATGGCCGTGTGCCCCATTCCATCCTGCTGGAAATGTTCAGTGACCGTGGTGCCGGTACCATGTTCTACCGCCGCGGCAACCATTAAGGAGGGTACGCCATGCAAACCGAAAAAGTCATCAAACGCGATAACAAGTACGTTCTGCACACCTACGCCCGCAGCCAGGTCGTGCTGGCCGAGGGCCACGGCATGACCGCCACTGATCCCGAGGGCAAGCAGTATCTGGATTTTACCTCCGGCATCGGCGTGAATTCGCTGGGCTACTGCAACCCCGCCTGGGTGCAGGCCGTCTGCAACCAGGCTGCCACCCTGCAGCACACCTCCAACCTGTATTATACCGCCCCCTGCGGCAAGCTGGCTAAAAAGCTGTGCCGCCGCACCGGCATGGACTCTGTGTTCTTCGGCAACTCCGGTGCCGAGGCCAACGAGGGTGCCATCAAGGCCGCCCGCAAATATTCCACCGATACCTACGGCGCGGCCCGCAACAAGGTCATTACGCTGGTAAACTCTTTCCATGGCCGTACGCTGGCTACCCTGACCGCCACCGGCCAGGATGTGTTCCACCAGTTCTTCGGCCCGTTCCCCAGCAACTTTGCCTACGTGCCCGCCGGTGACTTCGCCGCCCTGCGGGATGCCGCCGATGAATCCGCCTGCGCCGTCATGCTGGAACTGGTCCAGGGCGAGGGCGGCGTGGTCGCGCTGGATGCCGACTACGTTGCCAAAGTGGCCGACTTCTGCAAAAAGCGCGACCTGGTGCTGATCGTGGACGAGGTGCAGACCGGCGTAGGCCGCACCGGCAAGTTCCTGGCCTGCGAGCATTTTGACCTGCACCCGGACATCGTTACCCTGGCTAAGGGCCTGGGCGGCGGCCTGCCCATCGGTGCTGTGCTGATGAACGCCAAGATCGCCGAGCATATGGGCCCCGGCACCCACGGTTCTACCTTTGGCGGCAACCCGGTGGTCTGCGCCGGTGCGCTGGCCGTGCTGGATGCCATGGACGAAGCCTTTATGGACAACGTGCTTACCCAGGCGGCCCGTCTGCGCGCGGGCCTCAAGACTCTGCCTCATGTTACCGAGGTCAGCGGTCTGGGCCTGATGGTAGGCATCGCCTTTGAGGATGGCATCAAGGCCGCCGATGTCCGCGCTGCCTGCGAGAAAGAGGGCCTGCTGGTGTTGACGGCCAAGACCCGCCTGCGCCTGCTGCCGCCGCTGATCCTGACCGAGAACGATGTGGATGCCGCGCTGGACACCCTGCGCACAGTTCTGGAGAAGTTCTGATGAAACATCTGTTGAAATTAAGCGCCCTGACCCCCGAGGAGATCCTGCATATCCTGGATGTGGCCGATGAGTACAAGCGCCTGCACAAGCAGGGCGTGGACCCCAAGGACCTGCAGGGCAAGGCAGTGGCGTTAATCTTTGCCAAAAACTCTACCCGCACCCGCACCAGCCTGGAGGTAGGCATCTACCAGATGGGCGGCCTGGGCACCTACCTGAGCGCCAACGACCTGCAGACCGCCCGCGGCGAGCCGGTGCAGGACACCGCCCGCGCCCTGGGCCGCTACTATGATGCCATCGTCTGCCGCACCTATAAGCAGACCACGCTGGATGCCATGGCCCAGTACAGCGGTGTGCCGGTGATTTCCGGCATGACCGACTACGCCCACCCCCTGCAGGTGCTGACCGACCTGATGACCGTGCGGGAGCGCAAGGGCAAGCTGGCCGGGCTGCGCGCCGGGTTCATCGGCGATGGCTACAACATGGCCAACAGCATGATCGTAGGCTGCCTGGCCGTGGGCATGACGGTGACGGTGGCCTGCCCGCCGCATTACCGCCCCGCCGCCGATGTGCTGATGCTGGCAAAAACCTACGGTGATAAGTTTGAATTGGTCACTGACCCGGACGAAGCCGTCCGTGATGCCGATGTGCTGTTCACCGATGTGTGGGCCAGTATGGGCATGGAGCGCGAAGTGGAGCAGCGCCGACGGGATTTCCGCGGCTTTACGCTGGATGCCACCCGCATGGCGCTGGCAAAGCCAGATTGTATGATCCAGCATCCGCTGCCCGCCCATCGTGGTGAGGAAATCACCGCCGAAGTGCTGGAAGCCCACGCGGACGAGATCTTTGATGAAGCCGAAAACCGCATCTACGTAGAAAAAGCTGTGCTGGCAATTCTGCTAGCGGGAAAGTGAGCACTTTATTGTGCGGTAGTTACCCAATAGATACTATTGTGGCCGCCGCACATTTTTTGCTGTAGGTGTTTTGCAAGTAAACGGCAGGGCCTTTTATACAAACTTGACAACTTGAAAAACACTATAAAAATTACATATCTTAGTTATATTTAGGTGTTTGTCAACTTGACAAACACTTCCGGACACTGGGGTGTTTGTCAGGTTGTCAGGTATATAAGTACCTGACAAGCAGTTATCTGGCACCTGAAAACCACCGCAAAATCGGTGCGGTGAAAGTGCCGGGCATCAGACCGGGTGCTGTAAAAGCCTGTTGCCCTTGGGGAAAATGTGGTATGCCGGTTGCAACATGGCGTAACTTGTCAGCACTTAGTCCTGTCATCTTGGACTGTTCGCCCCTATAGACACTACAATCATTTTCTACAAGTTCAAACACGAAATTAGCAAGGGAGGAGAAACGCGTATACGCTTAATCTGCCCTTACAACAAAAGCACCCCCGCCCGCCGAAAGCGTTGCACTCTCGGCGGGCAGGGGCTACTTATTCAGCTGCGGATAACTGTCCGGACGGTTACTGGATCTCGATCAGTGTGCTGGGCTTTTCGGGGATCTGCTTGTCGGCTTTGGGCAGCTTCAGCTCCAGGATGCTGTTCTCGAACTTGGCGGCGATGTCGGTGGGTTTCAGGTTTTCACCAACATAGAAGCTGCGGGCGCAGCTGCCGGTGCAGCGCTCCTTGCGGATGTAGCGGCCCTCATCGTCCTTCTCGTCCAGATCCTCACTGCGGTTGGCGGTGATGGTCAGGTAGCCGTTCTGCAGGTCCAGCTTGACATCCTCTTTCTTGAAGCCGGGCAGGTCAACAAAGACATCATAGCCGTCTTTCGTCTCCCGTACATCGGTCTTCATCACGTTTGCGCTACGCTTGCCAAACATGTGGTGGGGCTGCATCGTGCGCATAGCGCGGTCGAAGTCACGCTCCCAATTATCGTTAAACAGATTGTCCATCAAATCATCGTTAAACATATACGGAACCATCATCATAAGTCATTCCTCCAATTCTCATCAGCCGCTTACTTATTTATATATAAGCGGTGGACTTTTGCGATTCTGGTTTTTGTCCTCGGGGCTTTCTGTTTCCCCTTGAACAACTCCAGTATAGCACAAACATTAGCACTGTCAAGGCTAGAGTGCTAATGTTTACAACCCATGCAATGTTTGTTCACAAAACATGCGATTTTGGCCGGAAATTGCCCGTTTTCGGCAACAAACGCCGAACTGTACTAAAAATTTAACGAATTTTTTATTGCTTTTACGGCAGAAATCTGTATAATAAAAATTAAGGTGAGAAAGTAGCGGGCTGGGCTTCTCATACCGCGAAAAGCGATGACAACACCGCTTGGATTACAGCCCAAAACAGACTGATAGAGAAAGAGGTATCTGCATCATGGCAAATCTGGATTTGACCAAGTATGGCATTACCGGCACGACCGAGATCGTGCACAACCCCTCTTACGAAATGCTGTTCGAGGAGGAGACCAAGGCTGATCTGACTGGCTACGAGAAGGGCCAAGTCAGCGAGCTGGGTGCGGTCAACGTTATGACCGGCGTTTACACCGGCCGTTCCCCTAAGGACAAGTACCTGGTCGTTGACGAGAACTCCAAGGACACCGTGTGGTGGACCAGCGATGAGTACAAGAACGACAACCATCCCATGACCCAGGAGACCTGGGCCACTGTTAAGGATATTGCCAAGAAAGAACTGTGCAACAAGCGCCTGTTTGTTGTTGATGCTTTCTGCGGTGCTAACAAGGATACCCGCATGGCAATCCGCTTCATCGTGGAAGTGGCCTGGCAGGCACACTTTGTTACCAACATGTTCATCAAACCTTCTGCTGAGGAGCTGGAGAACTTCGAGCCTGATTTTGTTGTTTACAACGCCTCCAAGGCTAAGGTCGAGAACTATAAGGAACTGGGCCTGAACAGCGAGACCTGCGTTGCCTTCAACATCACCAGCCGTGAGCAGGTTATCATCAACACCTGGTACGGCGGCGAGATGAAGAAGGGTATGTTCTCCATGATGAACTACTACCTGCCGCTGAAGGGCATGGCTTCCATGCACTGCTCTGCCAACACTGACCTGAACGGCGAGAACACCGCCATCTTCTTCGGTCTGTCCGGCACCGGCAAGACCACCCTGTCCACCGACCCGAAGCGTCTGCTGATCGGCGATGACGAGCACGGCTGGGATGACAACGGCGTCTTCAACTTCGAGGGCGGCTGCTACGCTAAGGTTATCAACCTGGATAAGGACTCCGAGCCTGATATCTACAACGCCATCAAGCGCAACGCTCTGCTGGAGAACGTTACCCTGGATGCCGAGGGCCACATCGATTTCGCCGACAAGAGCGTTACCGAGAACACCCGCGTTTCCTACCCCATCGACCACATTAAGAACATCGTCCGTCCGATCTCCTCTGCACCTGCAGCCAAGAACGTTATCTTCCTGTCTGCTGATGCTTTCGGCGTTCTGCCCCCGGTCAGCATCCTGACCCCCGAGCAGACCCAGTACTACTTCCTGTCTGGCTTCACCGCCAAGCTGGCCGGCACCGAGCGCGGCATCACCGAGCCCACCCCGACCTTCTCTGCCTGCTTCGGCCAGGCCTTCCTGGAGCTGCATCCCACCAAGTATGCTGAGGAACTGGTCAAGAAGATGCAGAAGTCCGGTGCTAAGGCTTACCTGGTCAACACCGGCTGGAACGGCACCGGCAAGCGCATCTCCATCAAGGATACCCGTGGTATCATCGATGCTATCCTGAGCGGCGCTATCAACGAGGCCCCCACCAAGAAGATCCCTCACTTCGACTTCGAGGTTCCCACCTCTCTGCCCGGCGTTGATCCCGCCATCCTGGATCCCCGCGACACCTATGCTGATGCCGCTGAGTGGGAGACCAAGGCTCTGGATCTGGCTGGCCGCTTCATCAAGAACTTCGCCAAGTACGAGGGCAACGAGCACGGCAAGGCTCTGGTCGCCGCCGGCCCGAAGCTGTAATGCAGCGCTAATCCTGAATTGAATTAAACAAAACGCCCCCACACGAGAAATCGTGCGGGGGTGTTTTTGCGTAAAAGGCTCCCCTTGAGGGGAGCTCCCGCGAAGCGGGTGAGGGGTGGCTACTTTAGCCAGAAAGATAAAATACTCTGCCTGCGAGCCACCCCTCAGTCGCCTGCGGCGCCAGCTCCCCTCAAGGGGAGCCTTTAGTGCGTTGCTTCTGCCACCATCTCCAGCTCTTCCAGATAAATACAGTTGGGGATGGTATGATTCTTCACGGCTTCGATGGCCTCCTCCAGGCCAAACCACCGTACATAATCAATTTCCTCTTTCTGCACGGTAAATTCCTCAGCATCCTTATCCAGCCACAAACAAAACACCTTGCTGACCTGGTTGTCCTTGAATAGCTTGCCGTGGAAAACATCGGTAAAGGTAAAATGCCGTACACCGCACTCCTGCAAGGCATCGGCGGGCACGATCACGCCCAACTCCTCTCGCAGTTCCCGAAGGGCCGACTCCACAAAATCGCATCCGGCAGGAATGTGCCCAGCCGAGGAAATATCATAGCAGCCAGGGAAAGAATCTTTCGCCTGGCAGCGCATTTGCAGCAGCACTTCGATGCGGCCCGCTTGCCGCCGCACAATCCACACGTGCGAGGTACGGTGTCGGATGCCCTCAGCATGCGCCACGGCACGGGGAATGGTCTGCCCGGTGGGGCGGCCCTGCTCGTCCACAATATCCAAAATTTCCGCCATAAGGGGCGCTTCCTCTCTTTGTAAACTGCTCCCAGTATAGCACCAGCGGCGGCCTGGTGTCAATTTCCCGGGGTATTCCCAGTTGACAGGTATGATATAATAAAAGCAATAAAACCAAAAGAGGTGTTTTCTATGCGTAAAAATTTTGGCGCCAAGGCGTTTAGCTATCCGCAGCCTGTTTTCATCATTGCAACGTACAATGATGATGGCTCTGCCGATGCAATGAACGCAGCCTGGGGCGGTATCAGCGATACCACTGAACTGTCCATCTGCCTGAGCGAGAGCCACAAGACGGTCAAGAACCTGCTGCGCACCGGCGCGTTCACCGTCAGCATGGGCGATGCCAAACATGTGGCCGCCTGCGATTACGTGGGCATTGCCTCCGGCAACAACACCAAGGATAAGCTGGCTAAGGCAGGCTTCACCGTCAGCAAAAGCGAGTGTGTGGATGCGCCCGTCATCAACGAACTGGCCGTCTGCATGGAATGCACGGTCAAGAGTTACGACTCCGAGACCGGCCGTCTGGTGGGCGAGATCGTTAACGTCAGCGTGGATGAATCCGCGATGACCGATGGCAAGGTGGATGTAGCCAAGGCTGCCCCCATCACCTTTGACCCGTTCAACAACGCCTATCATGTCCTGGGCGAGAAGGTCGGCAACGCTTTCTCTGACGGCATGGCCCTGAGGTAAAACAGCGATACAACAAACAAATGGCGCCGGTTTCATCTACTTCGTAGGCATAGGGGTGTTCAATGGGATCGATGGTCTCTACACCCAACAGGGTACGGGCGCGGTTCTCGGTGACCAGTAGAAGGCGGTCAATCTCGGTGCACACTTCCTCATCGGTAGGCTCGGTACCATCCTCCGCAGTGTTCAGTTCCATGTAGACGTAACCCCCACATGACCGGATAGGCGCTCTCGTCACCGATAGACGCATACCCCGCCATACCATAAGCGCCAGGAATCGATGTGGATACACCCATGGCATCTTCCTCGGCATATGGGCGGTCAGGTGCTCCTGCTCGGCTTCTGGCGTGTTCCAGTCGTTCATATTAAAGTAGAACGGCACACCCATATCGGACAGCATCAGCCTGGGCGGGCGGTTGCTGGTAAAGGTCAGCTCTTTCAGGTTAGAGCAGGCACCAAATAGGTTATTGCTTAAACCATCATGATTTAGTCCCGGCTATACAAATCTCTCGTATACACCTTTTCGGCCACATCGGCCAATTCGGGGGCGGCGCGGTTGGCAAGAATCACATCACACTCGGCCTTGAATTTGTCCAGGTCTTTCTCCACATGGTCGCCGTAGAAAGTGTCCTCTTTCAGTGTCGGCTCGTAGATGATAAGCGGCACACCCTCGGCCCGCAGGCGGCGCATGACCCCCTGGATGCTGGACTGGCGGAAGTTGTCACTGCCTGCTTTCATCGTCAGGCGGTAGATGCCCACAGCCTTCGGCTCACAGGAGAGCACCTGCTCCGCGATAAAGTCCATGCGGGTGGCGTTGGAGTCCACGATAGCCTGCATCAGATTTTGCGGCACATCGTTATAGTTTGCCAGCAACTGCTTGGTATCCTTGGGCAGGCAGTAGCCGCCGTAGCCAAAGGACGGGTTGTTGTAATGGTTGCCGATGCGCGGGTCCAGGCAGACACCATCGATGATATCGCGGGTGTTCAGGCCGCGCACCTGGGCGTAGGTATCCAGCTCATTAAAATAGGCCACGCGCAGGGCCAGGTAGGTGTTGGCAAACAGCTTGATGGCCTCGGCCTCGGTCAGGCCGGGGAACAGCGTGTCAATATCTTGTTTGATGGCCCCCTGCTGCAGCAGCGCAGCAAACGCACGGGCGCGGGCGGCCAGTTCTTCATCCCCCGCCGGGCAGCCCACCACAATGCGGCTGGGGTAGAGGTTATCGTACAGGGCATGCCCCTCCCGCAAAAACTCCGGGCTGAAAAGGATATGGGGGTTATGGAATTTTTCCCGCACCGATGCGGTATATCCCACCGGCACGGTGGATTTGATGATGATGGTCGCCTCCGGCGCATACTGCCCGGCCAGCGCCAGCACGGCTTCCACGCTGGAAGTATCAAAATAATTCTTTTTGGGGTCGTAGTTGGTGGGGGTGGAAACCACGATGATCTCCGCGCCGGTGTAGGCTGCGGCAGCATCGGTGGTCGGGTGCAGGTCCAGCTCCTTTTCGGCTAAATACTGCTCGATCTCCTTATCGGCGATGGGGCTTTTGCGGGCCGCCAGCAAGGCCACTTTCTCCGGCAGAATATCTACAGCCCATACCTCGTTGTGCTGGGCCAGCAGTACGCTGATGCTAAGGCCCACATAGCCGGTACCGGCAACGGCAATTTTCATAAACAGGTGCTCCCTTAACAGTGATATTTACTGTAAGTATACCATGGTGCGGAGCCAGCCGCAACGGTTTTCACCGGATTTCCTCTTGTACCCCGGCCCAAAATGCGATATAATACCTATGTTTACTTTGAGTATCCCCACGGAGGTTTATTAAAATATGAAACACACCCGTACCCTGGCCCTGCTGACCGCGCTGGTCTGCCTGTGCGTGTCGCTGACGGCCTGCTCCCCCAAAGAAGTGCTGAAAAGCGCCATTCTGAAATCTACCACCGCCCTGGGCCTGCGCCAGGAAACCAGCGATGAGGACGAGGTCGATGACCTGACCTACGCCACCAGCGGCGGCGATGTGACCTACCCCGAAACGATGGACACCACCGCCTCCAAGCTGGTGACCGAAGTGGACGACAGCACCCTGTATGTGGCTTTCAACGGCATCCAGAACCGCAGCACCGATTACTTTGTGGCGGGTTCTGACAGCCTGACCGTGACCGGCTACGCCACTACCGAATCCACCAACGAGAACTTCCAGACTTTCAAAGTCGCCCTGTGGGAGCTGTCTGACGACAAGACCTCCACCAATTATGTGATCGGTTCCACCGTCTACTACACCACCGATGGCAGCTGCTACCAGTACAACATTTCCGGCCTGACCCCCGGCAAGCGATACAAGATCTACATCAGTTACGACTCCACCCGCTACTACATCACCGGCGGGCTGAAGGTCGAGGGCCTGGGCAGCGAGGAACTGACCACCATCGAGAACGAGAACACCATCCAGTAAGTAAACCACCGCCCGCGCCGCGCTAAGACGGTGCGGGTGGTTTTATTATAGCGGGAATACCCGCAATAGAGGGAAAAAACAAACGTAAAGGGGAAGTTTATGCAAAACGTACAATTACGCAACACCTTGCTGCTGATGGGGGCATCCTTCATCTGGGGCACCGCCTTTGTGGCGCAAAGCGTGGGCTCTGACCACATTGGCCCCTACAGCTTTCTGGCTGGCCGCAGCTGGCTGGCCTGCGTGTTTTTGCTGGGGCTGATGGCCGTGCTGCGCAAAGCCGGTAAAACCAACCCCGCCGCCGAGCCGGGCTTTTGGCAGAACCGCAAAGTGCTGGTAAAGGGCGGCATCTGCTGCGGCATTGCGCTGTTTGCGGCCTCGGCCGCCCAGCAGATGGGCATTGGCACCACTAGCACGGCCAAGGCCGGATTCATGACCGCTTTGTATGTGGTGCTGGTGCCGGTGTTCGGCGTATTTTTTGGCCGCCGCCCCGGCGTTAAGCTGTGGTGCTGTGTGGCTGCCAGCGTAGTGGGCCTGTACCTGCTGTGCCTGGCCGGGCACGACAGCCTGGCTCTGACCGGCGGCGAATGGCAGCTGCTGGGCTGCGCCGTTTTGTTTGCCACCCAGATCTTGCTGGTGGACCACTTCAGCCCCAAGCTGGACGGCATCCAGCTAAGCTTTGTGCAGTTTTTGATCGTTTCGGTGATTTCTACCGTATTTATGCTGATTTTTGAGCATCCCACTATCGAGCAGTTCCGCCTGGCGGCGGTTGCCATCGCCTACTGCGGCATCATGTCCAGCGGCGTGGCCTACACTTTGCAGATCGTGGGCCAGAAAGCGCTGGATCCCACCATTGCCAGTTTGGCTATGTGCCTGGAGAGTGTGTTCAGCGCCCTGGCCGGTTGGCTGATTTTGGGTGAAACGCTTACTTCTACAGAGCTGTGCGGCTGCGGCCTGATGTTTGCCTCCATCGTAGCCAGCCAGCTGCCGGATAAAAAGAAGGAATCTTCCCATGAATGATCTGTGTTTAATTTTCCGTTACGGCAAGCCCTATCGCCGGGATCTTTGGGCGGCGACCGGATTGATCTTTATTGAATGTATCTTTGAGATGGTCATCCCTGTGCTGATGTCCACCCTGATAGATGAGGGTGTACCAAGCCATAACATGGCTGTCATCCTGCGGCAGGGCGGCCTGATGGTCCTGTGTGCGGTGCTGGCGCTTATTACCGGCCTGCTGTACGCCCGTTACGCCGCCCGGTTTGCCAACGGCTTTGCGGCGGAACTACGCCTGGCCGAGTACGCCGCCGTGCAGAAATTCGACTTTGCTAACCTGGACCATTTTTCCTCGGCCTCCCTTGTCACCCGCATGACCACCGATGCCACCGTGCTGCTCAACGCCATCAACGCGGGCCTGCGCCCCTTTGTGCGCAGCCCGGTCATGCTGGCTATGGGCCTTGCCATGGCGTTTCTGCTCAGCCCTAAACTGACGGTGGTTTTTCTCATTACCACACCCATTCTGGCTATCCTGCTCACCCTCATCGTGCGTAAGGTCGGCCCGCTGTACGGCCGCCAACAAAGCGCCGTTGACCACCTGAACAGCCGCATCCAGGAATCCCTCACCGCCATCCGCGCCATCAAGGCGTTCGTGCGCGGCGATTATGAAAACGAGCAGTTCAACGCCGTCAACACCGAGCTGAGCGAAGCCAGCACCGAGACGTTCCGCTATGCCGTGCTCAACCTGCCCGCGTTCCAGACCATCATGTACACGGCCATCATCTGCATCATGTGGTTCGGCGGCGGGTTCATCCTGCAGGGCAACATGAGCGTTGGCCAGCTGACCGCCTTTTTAAGCTACGTTTTGCAGGTGCTCAACTCGGTCATGATGTTCTCCGGCGCGTTTTTGCAGATGACCCGCTCGCTTGCCAGTGCCCGCCGCATCCGCGAGGTGCTGACCGAACAGCCCGATCTCGCCAATGCCGCCGAGCCGGTGCAGACTGTGCCGAACGGCCAGATCGACTTTGAAAGCGTCAGCTTCAAGTATAACGCTGCTGCGCAGAAAAACGCGTTGTCGGATATTACGTTGCATATTCCCGCCGGGGCGACCGTGGGTATCATCGGCGGCACCGGTTCTGCCAAGACTACACTGGTCCAGTTGATCCCCCGCCTGTACGATGCCACCGAGGGCGCCGTGAAAGTTGGCGGCCGCGATGTGCGGGACTACGACCTGACCGCCCTGCGGGACGCCGTGGGCATCGTGCTGCAAAAGAACCTGCTGTTCTCCGGCACCATCCGGGACAACCTGAAATGGGGCAACCCCGACGCTACTGAGGAGCAGCTCTGGGACGCCTGCCGCGCCGCCCACGCTGATGAATTTTTGGACCGCATGCCTGACGGCCTGGACACTGACCTGGGCCAGGGCGGCGTGAATGTCTCCGGCGGGCAGAAGCAGCGCCTCTGCATCGCCCGCACCCTGCTGAAGCACCCGAAAGTGCTGATTTTTGACGACTCCACCAGCGCCGTTGATACCGCCACCGAGTCCGGCATCCGCCATGCGCTGGCCGAGCTGACCGATGTGACCAAGCTCATTATTGCCCAGCGCATCTCCTCGGTGCAGAGCGCCGACCTGATCGTGATTCTGGAGGACGGCCGCCTGCACGCCGTGGGCACCCACGCCGAGCTGCTGGCAAAGGATACGATCTATCAGGAAATTTATCATTCCCAGATGAAGGGAGGCGACCCCGATGGCGAGTAAAAAGAAAGTCACCGGCGGCAAGCGCCCGCAGAATCTGCGCCGCACGCTGGGGCAGTTCAGCGCCTATCTGGGCCGCCACCGCATCATGATCGGCCTGGTGGCGCTGCTGGCGGCCATCAGCGCCCTGGCCGCGCTGTTTGGCACCTACATGATCCGCCCGGTGGTTAACGGCCTGCTGGAAAACGGCAGCAAAGCCTACCTGGCCGGGGCCGTGGGCTTTACCGCCTGCATTTATATCGTGGGCGCGCTGTCCACTTTGGGTTACACCCAGCTGATGGTCCGCGCCGCGCAGAAGGTCTTGCAGGAGATCCGCCAGGACCTGTTTGCCCACCTGCAGACCCAGCCGCTGCAATACTTTGACACCCACCGCAACGGCGATCTGATGAGCCTGTTCACCAACGATGTGGACACCATCTCCGATGCGCTGAACAACAGCTTTGCTATCGTTATCCAGACCTTTATCCAGGTCGTGGGCACGCTGCTGATGCTGTTCATCCTGAACTGGCGGCTCTCGCTGCTGGTGGCCGTGGGCTATGTGGGCATGTTCTGGTATATCAACTTTTCCACCCAGCACAGCCGCGCCTACTACGCCAAGCAGCAAAGCAGCCTGGGCGAGCTGGATGCCTATATTGAGGAAATGATTGCCGGACAGAAGGTCGTGAAGGTGTTCAACCACCAAAAGACCGACCTGGCCGAGTTTGCCGCCCGCAACGAAAAACTGCGCCAGGCCGGCACCGGCGCGCAGAGTTATGCCGCCACAATGATCCCGGCGGTCGTCAGCATCGGCTATATCAACTACGCGGTTATTGCCGTGCTGGGCGGTCTGATGGTCATGAAAGGCTGGACCGACTTGGGCAGCCTGGCCAGCTATCTGGTCTTTGTGCGCCAGACCACCCTGCCTATCAACCAATTTACCCAGCAGGGCAACTTTTTGCTGGCCGCGCTGGCCGGTGCCGAGCGCATCTTTGCCGCTATGGCGCAGCCGCCCGAGGTGGACGAGGGCACCGTGGAGTTGGTAAACGTGCGGGAAAACGCCGATGGCACACTGGCCTCCTGCCCCGAGGTCACCGGCCGCTGGGCCTGGCGGGATTCCGCCCATCCGGACGTAGCGCTGGAACCCCTGCGCGGCGATGTGCGATTCCATAATGTCAGCTTCGGCTACACGCCGGAGCGGCTGATTCTACAAGATCTTTCGCTCTACGCCAAACCCGGGCAGAAGATTGCCTTTGTCGGCTCCACAGGTGCTGGCAAAACTACCATTACTAACCTCATCAACCGCTTTTACGATGTTACTGCCGGGTCCATCACTTATGACGGCATCGATGTGCGGCTCATCCGCAAAAATGCACTGCGGTCGTCCCTGGGCATTGTGCTGCAGGACACCCACCTGTTCACCGGCACCGTGGCGGATAACATCTGCTTTGGCAAGCTGGATGCCACGCAGGAGGAGATTGAGAAAGCGGCGAAGATCGCCAATGCGGACTCGTTCATCCGCCGCCTGCCCCAGGGGTACGACACGATGGTTACCTCCGATGGTGCCAACCTGAGCCAGGGCCAGCGCCAGCTTCTGGCCATCGCCCGCGCGGCTGTAGCCGACCCGCCGGTTCTAATTTTGGACGAAGCCACGTCCAGCATCGACACCCGCACCGAGGCGCTGATTGAAAAAGGCATGGACGGCCTGATGGAGGGCCGCACGGTGTTTGTTATTGCCCACCGGCTTTCCACCGTGCGCAACGCCGATGCGATCATCGTTCTGGAGCATGGTCATATCGTAGAGCGCGGCACCCACGATGAACTGCTGGCCCAGAAAGGCGAGTACTACCAGCTGTACCATGGCATGTTTGAACTGTCGTAAGCAGATGCTGTCGCTGCGGTTTTCTCCACTTTTCCCTGCTTTGAGCGCGCACCGCAGCCCCTGCGGCCCGGATTTTTGAAAAAAGTTCTGCAAACCTGTTGACATATGCCACCGGTTGTGCTATTATACTATAGCACTCCGAAACACGGAGCATATATCGCGGGGTAGAGCAGATGGTAGCTCGTCGGGCTCATAACCCGGAGGTCGCAGGTTCAAGTCCTGTCCCCGCAACCACCAAGAGCTCGTTGAAACGTCAGTTTCGACGAGCTTTTTCTTCTATTATAAAACCACAAGCTATGCTTGTGGACGAGTAGAGCACGAGCGTTGAA
>CAVAGJ010000032.1:0-33655 GCA_963588145.1 Coriobacteriaceae bacterium | reverse complement strand
CCCTATATAGCTTTCAGTGTTTTATTTCACTGTTCGCTATATAGGGAGCATATCACTTTCGGCCGCGGGATGTTTTTAGTTGGCACGGGCGAATATGGAATCCGCCCGAAAGCACTTACCCAAGCACAGCAAAACTCTGCGCACCCAGGTGTAGCGCACCGTCTTTGACGGCGGCTTCGCCAATTGCATACAGAACACGGGTATCCTCTTTCAGCTTCAGCGGCAGGTCGGCGGCGGCCCCGGCGGGGTTGACAGCGCAGATCAGTTTGCCGCGCTGCCAGGCAAACGGGCGGTAGTCGCTCTTGGCCTTGGGGGCGTACAGTACCTTAAACGAAGCATCGGAGTCCAGATCCCGGTGGGCGTGGCGGAATGCCAGCAGGCTCTTGACGCTGTTCAGCAAACTGTTCGGATCGGCCTGCTGAGCCTCCACCGTGGGGGCATCGGCGGCCGTATCCACTGGCAGGTACAGCGCATCCGCTGCGGCGGTGGAGAAGCCGTGGTTGGCAGTGCCGTCCCACTGCATCGGTGTACGGGAACCGGTGCGGAAGTAGCCACCCTCCTTGGTGGGCAGGGGCAGGTAGCGCATGCCGATCTCATCGCCGTAATACACAAAAGGTGCGCCGGGCAGCGTAAACAGCGTGGCGTAGGCCAGCCGCAGTTCGTCCGCCGTCAGACCTGCCGAGGGGCGGACGGTATCATGGTTGCAGGTGATGAAGCACCACAGGCCGTCCTTTTTCGTGGCCTTGTAACTGGGAAGGTAGTCGTCCCAAAATTTATCGATGCCGGTGCCGGAATCCTTGCAGAAGTAGGCCTTGCCGATGTTATGCGGGTTAGAGTCGGTGGCACCATCGTAGTTGCGCATCAGCCAGCTGTAGCCGTTGCCCTGCCACTCCAAATAAAAGTCCATGTCAAAGCCGTTTTTCAGCGACATCTTCGGGCCGTTCCACTCGGCCACCAGGGCAGCTTCGGGGTATTCCCTGCTCAGCATGGCGGCGATGTCGCGCCAGATGGCACAGGTGTACTTCTTATGCTTGGTGTCGTTTTTGACCAGGCTCGAAGCCATATCCACGCGGAAGCCATCGCAGCCCATATCCAGCCAGAACCGCATGACATCCTTCATGGCTTCCACAGTGGCCTGGCAGGCGGGGTCGGTGGTGGGTTTCTGCCAGGGCTGATTGATTTTGCCGTAGCCGTAGTTTAGCGCGGGCTGGCACTTGAAAAAGTTTAAAATGTAGGTGCCGTTGCGCGGGGTCTCACCGCCGATAAACGGCATGCCATCGCCCGAAGCAAAACAGGAGTCAGTCCAGATGAAGCGGTCAGAGTATTCGTTGTGCTCCGGCTGGCAGCTGGCCTTGAACCAGGCATGCTCCTCGCTGGTGTGGCCGGGCACCAGGTCAAACAGCACATGGATGCCCTTTTCGTGGGCGGCCTTAAACAGTGCGGCGGCATCTGCATTGGTGCCGTAGCGCGGCGCGATCTTTTTGTAGTCTCGTACATCATAGCCAGCATCCTTGAACGGTGAGTCGTAGCAGGGGTTGATCCACAACGCATTGCAGCCCAGATCTTTAATGTAATCCAGCTTGGCAATGATGCCGGGAAAATCGCCGATGCCGTCCCCGTTGGTATCGTAAAAACTCTGGGGATAGATCTCGTAGAATACCGCGTCTTTCAACCATTGTTTCATGGGGAAGTCTCCTTTTTATTAGTATAGGGATGCGACTGTAGGGACGGATATAGAATCCGCCCGTGGTGAGTTGCCTCCTTCTGCGCAAACGCTTTCCTTTATACTATAACCCCCGTCCCGCTTTGTCAACGGTTTTTTACATTGTGTAAATCGACAAAAATACACTAAAATTTTCTACTATTTTGCCATAGGACCAACATATTGACAAAATATGAACAATTCGTTGACAAACCAAGAACGGCGGTTTAAAGTAATAGGACAAGCGATTGTAAAAATATGTAAGAAATGAGGGAGTTTATACAAATGAATACGCTTGTGATCGTTTTAATTGCAGCTGTCGTCCTGGTATGTGCGTATGCCGGGTACGGCCGCTGGCTTGCAAAAACCTGGGGTGTTGACCCCAACGCCAAAACTCCGGCTGTGCGGCTGGAGGATGGCAAGGACTACGTGCCCACCAATGGCTGGACCGTATTCGCTCACCAGTTCTCGTCCATCGCAGGTGCCGGCCCTGTTACCGGTGCTATCCAGGCTGCCGCTTTTGGCTGGCTGCCCGTCCTGCTGTGGGTTCTGATCGGCGGCGTTTTCTTCGGCGCTGTTACCGATTTCGGTGCCCTGTACGCTTCCGTCAAGAACGATGGTAAGTCCATGGGCCTGCTGATCGAGAAGTACATCGGCAAGACCGGCCGCCGCCTGTTCCTCATCTTTGAGTGGGTGTTCTGCTGCATCGTTATCGCTGCTTTCGCCGACATGGTCGCCGGTACTTTTAACGCCTACGTCACCACCGATGGCGTGACCAGCCTGTCTGACGCTGCTGTTACCAACGGCTCCGCCGGTATGGTTTCCATCATGTTCATGGTCTTTGCCGTCATCTTCGGCCTGGTCCAGAAGAAATTCAATCTCTCTGGCTGGAAAGAGTCCGTCGTGAGCATTGTTTTCATTGTGCTTTCTTTCGCCATCGGCATGAACTTCCCCATCATCCTGGGCAAAGCTGCCTGGAGCTACATCACCTTCATTTACATCTTTTTCGCCGCTGTTCTGCCCATGTGGCTGCTGAAACAGCCCCGTGACCACATGACCACCTTCATGTTTGCCGCCATGATCGCCGGTGCGGTCATCGGCCTGCTGGTTGCTCACCCCACCATGAACCTGCCCGTCTTTACCGGTTTCAGCAACGAGAAGCTGGGCACCATGTTCCCCATCCTGTTCGTCACCGTGGCCTGTGGTGCTGTTTCCGGCTTCCACAGCCTGGTTTCCTCCGGTACTTCCTCCAAGACTGTTGAGAATGAGAAAGACATGCTCAAGGTCGGTTACGGCGCTATGGTCCTCGAAAGCCTGCTGGCTGTTCTGGCCCTGTGCGTTGCCGGTGCTGCTGCCGCTGCCGATGGCACCCCGGCCGCCGGTACCCCGTTCCAGATCTTCAGCCGTGGTGTTGCCGGATTCTTTGAGATGTTCGGCGTACCTGTTTCCATCGCTACCGTCTTTATGACGATGTGCGTTTCTGCCCTGGCTCTGACCAGCCTGGATGCTGTGGCTCGTATCGGCCGTATGGCTTTCCAGGAGCTGTTCAGCGTGGATGATATGGAGCATGCTGAGGGCTGGCGCAAGCTGTGCTGCAACGTTTATTTCTCCACCATCATCACCCTGGCTTTCGGCTTCCTGCTGACCCAGATTGGCTACGCCAACATCTGGCCGCTGTTCGGTTCTGCCAACCAGCTGCTGAGTGCCCTGGTCATCGCTACCCTGTGTGTTTTCCTGAAGGTCACCGGCCGCAGCAACAAGATGCTGTTCCCGCCGCTGATCATCATGCTGTGCGTCACCTTCACTGCTCTGGTACAGCGCCTGATTGCTATGGTCAAGGCAATCTCTGCGGCCGCTTCCACCACCATCCCCGCTGGCGAGACCACCTGGGGCGCTGTGTTCATTGCAAACGGCCTGCAGCTGATTCTGGCGGTGCTGCTGATCGTCCTGGGATTGAACATTGTGTTGCACAGTGTTAAGAGCTATAGCAGCAGCGAGAAAAACAGCGAAAAAGCTGCTGCCTAAGCCTGATACCTATTGACAAAGCTTGCATGATGTTGTAATATTTATTCATAAGTATGAGTCGCAATGGCGCGGCAGCACGTTGCGCCGTGTGTGCTTATAACCAAGGCTTCAAGTCCCGGTTTTCCGCAAGGAGCCGGGGCTTTTTGCGTGAGGTGGTGCTACTTCTCCCCTGCCGGGGTAGGAAGCACCGCCCATAGAGGGAATTATACAGGAAAATAAAGGAGAACACCATGAAACTGAAAAAGACTTTGGCCCTGGGCCTGGCCGCCGCCATGGCTGCCAGCTTTACCGCCTGCGGCTCCTCTGCCAGCTCCACCGCTGCCGAGAGCACCGTCGCTTCCAGCGAGGCCGCCGCTGAGGCTACCGCCGATGCCCCCGATGGTGACGGCGACCCCACGACCCTGACCGTTGCGATGGAGTGCGCTTACGCCCCCTACAACTGGACACAGAGTGATGATTCCAACGGCGCTGTTGCCATCCGTGGCTCCAGCGACTACGCCTACGGCTACGATGTTATGATGGCTAAGAAGATCGCCGATGCCCTGGGCCAGAACGTCCAGATCGTCAAGCTGGACTGGGATAGCCTGATCCCCGCCGTCATGAGCGGCGATGTGGACTGCGTTATTGCCGGTCAGTCCATCACCGCTGAGCGCGCCGCCCAGGTCGATTTCTCTGACCCGTACTATTATGCTTCCATCATCACCCTGACCAAGAAAGACAGCCAGTATGCCAGCGCTACCAGCGTAGCCGAACTGGCCGGTGCCACCGCTACCAGCCAGCTGGGCACCATCTGGTACGACAACTGCCTGCCACAGATCGCCGATGCCAACATCCTGCCCGCCCAGGAGACTGCCCCTTCCATGCTGGTGGCCCTGAACAGCGGTGCCTGCGATATCGTTGTCACCGACCGTCCTACCGGCCAGGCTGCCCTGGTCGCTTATCCTGACTTCACCATGCTGGACTTCGGCGGCGGTGACGAGGATTTCCAGGTCAGCGATGAGGACATCAACATCGGTATTTCCATGAAGAAGGGCAACACTGCCCTGAAGGATGCCATCAACGAAGTGCTGGCAACCATGACTGTTGACGACTACAACACCATGATGGACGAAGCCATCAGCGTACAGCCCCTGAGCGAGTAATCCCCGCCAATCTTTGCCCCTGCCGCTATTTTAACGGCAGGGGTTTCGGTGGTTTCTACCCCCATGGTGCATGAAGAATAAAGGAGAATCCCCATGCAAGACTTTTTGACAAACTGTGCCAATGTGTTGCAGAAATACGGCTTTTCGTATCTGCGCGGCGCAGGCACTACCCTGCTGCTGGCACTGGTCGGCACGTTCTTTGGCTGCCTGATCGGTTTCGCTGTGGGCGCTTTGCAGACGATCCCCATTGATAAGCAGCGCGATCCCGCCTGGAAACGGGTGCTGCTGCGCATCCTGCGGGTGGTGCTGCGCTGCTATGTGGAGCTGTTCCGCGGTACGCCCATGATCGTGCAGGCCGTTTTCATCTACTACGGCCTGCTGCAGGTGTTTGGCCTTAAAATGGGCATGTGGACTGCCGGTTTCTTCATCGTATCCATCAACACTGGCGCGTACATGGCCGAGACCGTGCGCGGTGGTATCGTCTCCATCGACCCCGGCCAGACCGAGGGCGCTATGGCCATCGGCATGAACCACTGGCAGACGATGCTGCATGTTATCCTGCCCCAGGCGCTGCGCAATATCGTGCCCCAGATTGGCAACAACTTTATCATCAACATCAAGGATACCTCGGTGCTGTCGGTCATCTCCATCACCGATCTGTTCTTTGTCCACAAGAGCGTGGTTGGCGCGCTGTACACCTACTTTGAGAGCGCCGTTATCGTCATGATTATCTACCTGTCCATGACGCTGCTGGCCAGCTACCTGCTGCGCGCCTGGGAAAAAGCCCTGGACGGCCCCCAGAACTACGACCTGAACACCACCGATACCCTGGCCTATACCAGCGGCATGTACAACGCCCCAGATCCGGACCACAAGTCTCAGAATCTGGATATGAAAGGAGAGGCATCCCATGTCTGAACCCATCATTGAGGTGCGCCACCTCTCCAAAAGTTTTGGCACTCACGTGGTGCTGCGCGATGTTGACTTTACCGTCAACCACGGCGATGTTACCTGCGTGATCGGTGCTTCCGGCAGCGGAAAATCCACGCTGCTGCGCTGCATTAACCTGTTGGAAACCCCTACCCACGGCAGTGTGCTGTTCCACGGGCAGGACATTACGGCCAAAGGCTCTGACCCCTGCGCCTACCGCGCCAAGGTCGGCATGGTGTTCCAGAGTTTCAACCTCTTTAACAATATGACTGTGCTGGACAACTGCACCGCCGGCCTGCGCTACGTGCTGCACCAGGACAAGGATACCGCCCGCAAGACGGCCTTAAGCAACCTGGAAAAGGTGGGCATGGCCCCTTACGTCAACGCCAAGCCCCGCCAGCTTTCTGGCGGCCAGAAGCAGCGCGTGGCGATCGCCCGTGCGCTTTCGATGCAGCCCGAAGTGCTGCTGTTCGATGAACCGACCTCCGCCCTGGACCCCCAGATGGTGGGCGAGGTGCTGGGCGTCATGCGTCAGCTGGCAAAAGAGGGTCTGACGATGATTGTGGTCACACACGAGATGGCCTTCGCCCGCGATGTTTCCAGCCACGTGGTCTATATGGCGGACGGCGTTATCTGCGAGGAAGGCACCCCCGCCGACATCTTCGAGCATCCCCAGAATCCCCGCACCATCGAATTTCTTTCCCGCTTCCGCGAGCAGTAAGAATATGCAGGACCCTCTCCCCTATCTCCGGGGAGGGGGCCTTTTTGCGTTAAAGGCTCCCCTTGAGGGGAGCTGGCTGCGCGCAGCGCAGACTGAGGGGTGGCTCTTGTGTCACGTGCAGCCATCCAGCCACCCCTCACCGCCCACGGCGGAGCTCCCCTCTATGGGAGCCTCTTGACAACTCTTTTTAGAACGGTTATAATTATAACTGTTCTAAAACAAACACTCTGCGAGGTGAATACTTTGGTTCCGGTACTGGCTTTTGTACAGCATTACAAAAAATTCTACACATCCCAGTTTGAATCGGTTGCGGCCCGCCATGGGCTGAACCAGCTGGAAATCGACATCCTGCTGTTTTTACACAACAACCCGGACTGCCGCACCGCCAGCGACATCTGCCGCTACCGTGGGCTGGCAAAGTCCAACGTGTCCAAGGCAGTGGAGCACCTGCGTACCATGGGTTTGCTGACCGTCAGCCCGGCTGCAGATAACCGCCGCCAGCGGATGTTGGGCTTTGCGGACACCGCTGCGCCGCTGGTGGAGGAACTCTCCGCCATCCAGCAGGCAGCCACCGCCGCAGTGACCGCCGACCTGACCCCTGCCGAGTGGCAGGCCATGCAGGATTATATGGCCCGCATGGATGCCACCCTCTGCCGCCGCCTTGCGGAAAAAGGAGAAACGCTATGACCGATCTTGTGCAATTTGTCGTCTGCTTTATCGCCGGCATCGGCGCGGGCTTAGGCACCGGCTTTGCGGGCATGAGCGCCGCCGCCGTTATCAGCCCGATGCTGATTACGTTCCTGGGTATGGACTCCTACATGGCCGTGGGCATTGCGCTGGCAAGCGATGTGCTGGCGAGTGCCGTGTCCGCCTACACCTACAAGAAAAACGGCAACCTGGACGTGAAAAACGGTGCGGTGATGATGGCCGCCGTGCTTGTCTTTACGATGGTGGGCAGCTTTGTTGCCAGCAAGGTGCCCGGCACTACCATGGGCAGCTTCTCGGTGTTTATGACGATGCTGCTGGGCATCAAGTTCATTGTGCGGCCGGTCATGACCACGAAAGAAGCCATGCAGGGTGTCAGCGCCCGCAAGCGGCTGGTGCAGTCGCTGCTGTGCGGCATGGGTGTGGGCTTTATCTGCGGATTTATTGGCGCGGGCGGCGGCATGATGATGCTGTTGCTGCTTACCTCGGTGCTGGGGTACGAACTTAAGACTGCCGTGGGCACCAGTGTGTTTATCATGACCTTTACGGCTCTGACGGGCGCAGCCAGCCACTTTGCCATCGGCGGCGCGCCGAATCTGTTTTGTCTGGTGTGCTGTGTGCTCAGCACCCTGCTGTGGGCACGCATCGCAGCCAAGATTGCCAACAAGGCCAGCCCTGCCACCCTCAACCGCGCCACCGGCGTTGTGCTGGTTATTTTGGGCGTGGCGATTTTGGGGGTAAAGTACCTTTAAGCAGCTTACGAGTAATAGCCAATGTTTTCGCTCCTTTTCTTCGGTGTCAGTTCTTCGACATTTGCGATTTATATAAAAACAGCGGTTCTTTGCTGTTTTTGCAACAAAAAAGCAACCGCCGATAAATGCTCGGTAGTTGCTAATAAAAAGAGCTGGAAAACGTCAATCGTTTTTCAGCTCTTTGCGTATGATTTTTTGATACTGTTCTGCGTGGTCAGCAACGGAAGGTTTGATAAACGGCTGTGCGCGTTGCCCGTGCGTTAAATGCCAATCGCCTTTAGCGTCTTGATATACCCACGGTGTTTGCCTGCCGCCGGGATAATAAATGCCCGTGCCGCACTCAACGTAAACGCCGTATTCGCTGTCTGTGCCAACGTATGCGGCCTTTTCGCTGTCTGCTACCGTGTGCGTGATGCTGTTGCGCAGGTTGCCGGTATCAACAGGACACAGCTTTTTAGCGTAGTTCTCTGCCACCAGCCCGCACTTTTCAAGCGCCCGCTGGCAGGCAGCTTCAAGCTCTTTGTAAACTTCATCGCTGTGGTCTTCAAGTGTGATTTTCACGTTTCAGCTCCTCTTGAATCCAAGGAACATCATCGGGGAGACGGTTAAGAGCTTTCAAAGTGTCGAAACAATCACGCGCGATTTCCTGCTCAAAATATTCATCCATCTCTTTGTGACCCCAATCAGGCGGAATACCTCCTATCTTAGTATCATAAGAATGGTCTATTTTACATTTTTGCAGAATTTTTTGCATTTTAATTATGTCATTTTCTGTCGCGTTATCTTTCGTAAATAAAACCATATTCTTTTCCTTTGTTGATAAAAGAAACTAGTAAATTGACTTTTTTTAGATTGTCGCTCTCCAAATCAATCCGTTCTTGTAGCAAAGTTAAATCAAGCAGTAGTTGTGATTTGTCAATTTTGTCTGTCTTTTCGAGGGAATATGCCGCGCCGTTATTGCCAACCACGGTAAGAATTTTTAATTCGTTGTTTTTGGCAAACCCATATAAATCACCAACAGAAAATGTTAAACCACTCGGGTGATTATGGCTTGCAATATATGGAACATCAAAACGCGGAATTTTTACTTGCCCTTTATCATTTTTAGAAACGTAGCCGCTCAGCGGTTCCATGTTCATATCATAGCACCGCGCCACCTCAACCATGCCGCCGCGATTCATGACCTCTTGCAGCAGGTCTTTGTGCGCTTGCTGTAGCTTTTTCTGCCCAGCATCATCTAAAATACTGCTCGGCAGTGCTTTTACACGTTCTATCGCCTTTAGTGTAACAGGTTTTGCAAGCCCGTTCAAGTCATTTAGTGCAGTTTTTCCAGATTTATCTTTCCAGCCTGCCCACTCTGCATAGGTCATATCTTTTACAAGTACGCTTTCGCCGGTTACAGGGTCACGCGCCCGGCGCATACCGCCGCTTGTGTCCACATCATCCAGCATGGCAACTTGTGTGCAGTGGCAGTTATACACAAGATACCCCGGTGCGGAACTGTCGCCCGGATACATAATCTCGTAGCCGTCAACCTAATGGAAAAGTACCAGATGGCATTTGCTGCGTAAAAAACTGCCAAGAGCAGAATGCTCTTGGCAGCAAAAATCTTATTTTATTTTATTGTCCTCTTGACGGGATGCGGTTCAGAGTTCCTCTCTGCCGGGGGCTTGCTGTTTACGGGTTAAATTATTCCGGGATGACAAAGGCTACGCCCACTGCGCCGGGGCCGATGTGGGTGCCGATGGTGGGGCCGATCTGCCCTGCACGGCCGCCGGTCAGGTGCAGGTTTTGGTGCAGGTAGTGGTGCACCGGGGCGGTAAGCTGCTTGTCATCGCTGTACAGTAGCGTGTAGCCGTAGGCTGGGTCCACGCCACCCTGTTTGTTCAGCTGGCGGAACATAGCTACCAGCGCGCCGGGACGGCCGCGGCCTTTGTCCACCAGATGAATGGCACCGTCAGAGAGGGCCAGCACAGGCTTGATGCCCAGTGCGCCGCCCACGATGGCTACGGCGGCGGGCAGGCGACCGCCCTTTTGCAGGTGCTTCAGGCTGTCCACGATGGCGACGACCCGCACCCGCTTTTTAAAGGTGTCCAACTCGGCCGCAATGCGGGAAGCGGAAAGCCCCTGTTCCCGCAGGCGGATGGCTTCCCGCACGATGAGGGCCTCGCCCTGGGTCGCGGTCTCGGAATCGATGACGTAGACCTTGGCATCAGTCTCGGTGGCGGCCAGGTTGACGCACTGGTAGGTGCCGGAAAGCTTCTGGGCGATGGTGATGACAACGACCTCGTCCCCGGCTTCGGCGGCATCCTCGAACAGCTCGATAAATGCGGCGGGGCTGGGCTGGCTGGTGCGGGGCAGCTTGCTGTCCGCAGCCAGGCGGGCAAAAAACTCGTCCTTGGTCATGCTGCCGTCATCCACGGCGGCGGTGCCATCGGCAAAAGTAATGCCCATGGGCACAACGGTCACACCGGGGTTGTCCAGGTCGCGGGCGGTCAGATCGGCCGCAGAGTCAGTGACGATACGGATCATAGTTGGATTCCTTTCTCATACTTCCCTAAGTGTTTGAACTGTGCTCCTCAAGCCCCAGCAGGTCGGCGGCGGTGTCGGGGTTCAGCTGCTGCACCGATTCCAGCTTGCGGGTGATGGCGCGGCTGCGGGGGCCGATCAACTCCTCCAAATCGGAGCCGGTCTGGTTCAGGTGGCGCTGCATCTGCTGTAAGCCAGCGCCAAATTTCTCAAATTCGGTCTTGACAGCGCCCAAAATCGTCCAAACCTCGCCGGAACGCTTCTGGATCGCCAGGGTGCGGAAGCCCATCTGCAAAGCATTCAGCAGCGCAGCCATGGTGGATGGGCCTGCCACGGTGATTTGGTAGTCCCGCTGCAAAATTTCCGTTACACCGCTGGAGACCACCTCGGCATACAGCCCCTCAAAGGGCAGGAACAGGATGCCGAAACTGGTGGTGTAGGGCACCTCGATGTACTTGTCGTGGATGTCCTTTGCCTCCTGCCGCAGCACCGATTGCAGTGCTTTGCGCATGGCCGCCGCAGCGGCAGCATCGCCGCGCTCCAAAGCCGCCTGCAGGTGGGCATAAGTGTCGCCTGGAAACTTGGCATCGATAGGAAGCCAGATGTTGCCGTTCTGCCCCGGCATCTTGATGGCAAACTCCACGCGGTTGGCGCTGCCGGGCACAGTAGCCACGTTCTCGGCATACTGGCCGGGGGCCAGAATCTGCTCCAAAATCGCGCCCAGCTGTACCTCGCCCAAAATGCCGCGGGTCTTTACGCCAGAAAGCACCTGCTTCAGGCTACCCACATCGGCGGCCAGGTTCTGCATCTCGCCCAGACCCTTGTAGACCTGTTCCAGCTGGGTGCTGACAGCGCGGAAGGACTCGTTGATGCGCTTTTGCAGGGTGTCCTGCAGCTTTTCTTCCACAGTGCCGCGAATCTCGTCCAGCTTCTGGTTGTTGTCGGCCCGGATGGTGTTTAAGCCCTGCACCAGTGCCCCGCGTACGCCGTCCAAGCGGGCAGCGTTGGAGTCCTCCAGGTTCTTCAGGCGGGTCTCCATCATCGTCAGCTGGGCAATCAGCGCATCGTTGGCGGCTTTCTGGCGGGCGGCTCCGGCGCGGTCGATGGATTCCAGCCGGGCAGTGCTGGCGGCGGCATTCTGGCGCTGGTTCTCGGCCAGTACAGCGGAAAAGTCCCGTAGCGTGGCGGTGGTGGTGCGGGAACTCTCGCCCTGCATCGCCCGCAGCTGCTCGGCCAGCAGGTCGGTCTCACTTTGCAATACCGGGGTCATCGCATTGACAACATCATCAGCGGTGGGGCCCTGGGGTTTCTGCGGGCGGCTGCTGCGCACCAATAAAACGGCCAGCAGAACGTCGCCCAACAGCGCCAGCACCAAAACAAAATAAAGCAATACTTCCATGTTGTGTTCCTTTTCAGGCGGAACGATGGGTATTATACCACAATGTTCGGCCATTACCAAGTACAAGTGTTCAATTTTTGGCTGTTTTTAAGACAAAATTAACATTTTCTGTCGATTATCTCAACGGATGAACAGCAGCGCCGTGGCCAGCACACCCATGGCGGCGGCCAAGACTTCGGTCTCCCGGCTTTTGCGCTCCACCACAGGGGACGCGGGGTTATACCACACCAGCACAGTCTTGCCCTGCTGACCAGGGTGGTTGAACCAGAATGAATCATTGGTACTGCGCTCCATCCGCTGACCGTTTACGTAGAACTCTACGCGGTAGCAGTAGCCGCCTGCAGCCACATGGGGGTTGATAAACGCATCGCGGCGGGCAGGCTGGGCAGTTTCGGGCATGTCATTGCGGCTGGATTTGCGGCAATCCAGAATGCGGGCGGGCAGCAGTGTGCCGCCGCGCACGATGCGGTATTTTTCCCACAGCATCGAGAAGACCAGCACCCACAGCAGGATGCCCAGTACACGGTAAAATAGCAGTAAGGCAAAAGGCATAAAAAGCTCCTTGTATAGTAAGGCTCGGCGTAGAGGCCGATGCTCGCCATCGGCCCGCACAAGAATTAAGTATACCTATAATAATACCGCCCTTTTGCTTTGGGCGCAAGGGCAAAGATAATTTAATGCGCTAAAGTGTTGACTTATTTGGGCAAACTTGCTAAAATATAAACAATGATGCACACCTGTGCAAAACAAAATGAACAAATAAAGGAGGCGCCTATGCGCCCTGATATGAACCAACAAAACGAACGCTGCACCGATTTGTATGAGGCGATTCTCCGCCTGGAAAACCTGGACGAGTGCATCCGCTTTTTTGACGACCTGTGCGCCGTGACCGAGCTACGCACCATGGAACAGCGCTACGCTGTGGCGGGCTGCCTGCTGCAGGGCAAAGTCTACAGCGAGATCCGCCGCGAGACCGGCGCTTCCAGCGCTACCGTCAGCCGCGTAAACCGCATGCTGAACTACGGCACTGGCAGCGTAGCCACTAGCGTCAAGCACGACCTGGAGCAGAAGAACAGCGAGGACAAGGACTAAGAACAAAACTTGGGGAAGGAGCTTTCCATGTCTGTTTCTATCACTGATTTCGGCAAATTGACCACCGGCCAGCCGGTACAGCTGGTCACCCTGAAAAACGATAAAATCGAGGTACAGCTGCTGACCTACGCGGCCATCATCCACCGCATCATCGTGCCGGACCGCAAGGGCAGCCCCACGGACGTGGTGCTGGGCTACCCCACCGCCCAGGACTATGAGCTGAACACCGACAGCATGGGCGCTGCTGTGGGCCGCTTTGCCAACCGCATTGGTGGCGCGCAGTTCCCTCTGTATGAGGAAATCGTCCACGTAACGCCCAACAGCGCGGGCAACTGCCTGCACAGCGGCCTGCACGGCTTCAACCACGCCCTGTTCACCGCCGAGGTCACCCGCGGCGAGACAGACAGCGTAACGATGACCGCCCACAGCCCCGCCGGTACCGATGGATTCCCCGGCAACTTTGATTTGGAGATCCAGTACAGCTTGGTGAAAGAGGGCCTGATGATCCGCTATAGCGCCACCACCGATGCCCCCACCGTCTGCAACATGACCAACCACAGCTACTTCAACCTTAACGGCCACGGCAGCGGCTCGGCCCTGGGTCACCGCATCAGCGTGGATGCCGATGCCTACCTGGAAGCCGATGAAAACAGTGTGCCCACCGGCCGCAAGCTGCCTGTCAAGGGCACCCCGATGGACTTTACCGAGGAAAAGACCCCTGGCCGGGACATCAATGCTGACTACCCTGCCCTGGTACAGGCCAAGGGCTATGACCAGTGCTACATCATCCGGGACAGCGGCCTGCGCCACGCTGCCTGGGCCACCGGCCCCGAGACGGGTATCCGCATGGAAGTGTTGACCACCCTGCCCGGCATGCACCTGTACACCGCCAACTATCTGGCCCCCAAGACGGCCTGCAAGGATAATGCCCACTATGCCGCCCGGGATGCCGTTTGCTTCGAGACCGAGGACTTCCCCGATGCCCCGAACCATCCCGATTTTCCCGATACGACCCTGCTGCCGGATGCCCCGTACAGTTCTACCACGATCTATCGGTTTGACATTGCACCCATGTAAAACTTAACGAAATAACGCAAAAGACCACCGCAACTGCGGTGGTCTTTTGCTATATACAAATTGATATATTGTACGGAATGTATTGATACAAAATGTATTGCAAAGCAGACTGTATAATTAGACCCGCTCCAACCGGTACAACCGGCCGCTGAACGGTGGCAGGGTTAGATTCAATTCGCCATCGGTCTTGCGGGTGCAGCTGCGCTTGGGGGCGGAGGTGCTGCCGCCGAAAGTATCCCAATCGGTATCCAGCAGCAGCGCCAGCTTGCCCGCATGGGGCAGCGTGAGGGTGTAGTTCTCCAACTCCGTATCGCCGAAGTTGAACGCAGCCAGCACAGCGGACTTACTCCCTTGCCGGATGATGGCGCAGGCATCCAATTCGGGATGGGCGCAGTCCAGCCACTGGAACGCAGCGGGGTCGTACTCCCGCAGCCAGAAAGCGTCCTCTTTGCAGTAGGCCTTGTTCAGCGCCTGGCGGAAGCGGCGGAAATCATCGTGGTTGGGATAATCCAGCACCATCCAGTCCTGTTCGCGGCTTTCGTCAAACTCCCGCAGCTGGGCAAACTCGTTGCCCATAAAGTCCAGCTTTTTGCCTGGGTGAATGGCCATGTACAGGTACAGCGCCCGCGCCTGGGGGAACTTTCCCTCGTACCCGCCGTACATCTTCTGCACGATGGTGGCCTTGCCGTGGACGTTTTCGTCATGGCTAAACGGCAGAATGTAGTGCTCATTCCAGGCATACATCATCGAGAAGGTCAGCTTGCCCAGGTTCTCTTTGCGCTCGGCGGGTGTCTTTTTAAAGTAGTCCAGGGTGTCGTTCATCCAGCCCAGATCCCACTTGTAGTCAAAGCCCAGGCCGCCGTACTCCACGGGGGCGGTGACTTTGGGGTAGTTGGTGGAGTCCTCGGCAATCAGCAAAGCCGTGGGATGGCGCTGCTGAAGGCCGTAGTTCATGCCTTTCAAAAAGTCCAGCGTAGAGCCGTTAACACCACGGTTAGGGTCGCCCTGCCAGTAGATCAGGCGGGAGACAGCATCCATGCGCAGGCCATCAGCGTGGAACACCCGCAGCCAGTAGTCGGCGCAGGATTGGATGAAGCACTGGATTTCGCCGCGGGAGTGCATGAAGTTGTAGCTGCCCCACTCGCTCTGGCCCACAGCGGCGGCGGGGTACTCGTACAGCGGGGTGCCATCAAACTCCTTTAAGCCGTAGCTGTCCACGGCAAAGTGTACCGGTACAAAGTCCAAAATAACACCGATGCCCGCTTTGTGGCAGGCGTTGACGAACTCTGCCAGCTGCTGCGGAGTGCCGTAGCGGCTGGTGGGGGCGTAAAAGCCGGTGATCTGGTAGCCCCAGCTGCCGTCAAAGGGGTGCTCGGCCAGGGGCATCAGCTCAATGTGGGTAAAGCCGTTTTCCTTGCAGTAGGCGGGCAGCAGTTCGGCCAGTTCGGCGTAGGTGTACCAGCTGCCATCCTCTTTCTGCCGCCAGCTGCCGGCGTGAACCTCGTAGATATTTAGCGGTTTATCGAAGCATTTCGTGCGCTCGGCCATCCACTTGTCATCGGTAAAGCCGGTGGGGTGGTCAGCAATGATGCTGCGGCCATCGGGGCGCAGGGTCATAGCGGTGCCGTAAGGGTCGCAGTGGGCCACGTCCTGGCCGTTGGCACCCCGCACCCAATATTGATAGACCATACCCGCGTTAGCGCCGGGCACATCGCACTCCCACACGGCGGACTGAGTGCGGTGCATGTCGTAGGTGCCGACCTCGGTCTCGACCGCGATGTGCTGGGCAGACGGCGCCCAGACTGCAAAATGGGTACCTCCGAAGTAGGTATGGGCACCAAAGAACTCGTAAGCATCAAAGGCATGCCCGGTGTAGAAATCCTGCATATTCATAGAGAAAACCTCGATTTTTGATAAAATGTAGGCGGAAATGTTGTGTATATATAAAAATTGTACCACACCCAACGGTGTGGTACAAGCACATAATTGAACATCGTGTTCAATATTTACTTTTAAATTTTCAGCAGCGTACGGGCGATGTTGAAGTAAAGCAACAGGGTAGTGGTATCCACGATGGTGGTGATAAGCGGCGAAGCCATAACGGCGGGGTCGACCTTGAGCTTTTCGGCCACAACAGGCAGCAGGCCGCCGATCAACTGGGACAGGATGATGGTGCAGATCAGCGTCAGACAGACGACAGCGGCCACCGGGGCGGCGATGCGGTCGAACACGATCAGCTTGGCAAAGTTGCACAGGGCCAGCGTGCCGCCGCAGAGGATAGCGATGCGGAACTCACGCCACAAAATTTTGGGCAGGTCGCGGGGCTCGATGTCGCCAACAGCCATGCCGCGGATGATGGTGGAAGTACTCTGGCTGCCCGCATTACCGCCGGCATCGGTCAGCATGGGGATGTAGGCGGTCAGCACGGTCACGGCGGCGAGGGCATCCTCGTATCCACGGATGACCAGGCTGGAGAAGGTGGAGGAGATCATCAGGAACAGCAGCCACGGGGCACGGCTCTTGTACAGATCCCACATGGACTGTTTAAAGTAAGGCTTGTCGGACGGGCCGATGGCGTTCATCTTGGCGATATCTTCGCTGGCCTCGTCCTGCATGATGGAGATAGCGTCATCGATGGTGACGATACCGACCAGGCGCTTCTCGTTATCCACAACGGGGATGGCCAGGTAGCCGTACTTCTCGAACAGCTGGGAGACATCCTCCTGGTCGGTGGTGGTGCTGACGCTGACCACGTTGGCATCCATCATGTCGCGGATCTTCTCGTTGGCGGGGTCCTTGGCCAAAATCAGCGCCCGCAGCGAGACGACACCGATGAGGGTACGGTCACGGTCGGTGACGTAGCAGTTGTTGATGGTCTCTTTGTCCACGCCGTTTTTACGGATGGACTCCATCGCATCGGTCACGGTCATGTCCGGCCGCAGTTCCATCAACTCGGTGGTCATCACACCGCCGGCAGAATCCTCAGGGTACTTGAGCAATTCGTTGATCATGCGGCGGGTCGCAGGGTCGGCCTGGGCCAGGATACGCTTGACCACATTGGCAGGCATCTCCTCGACAAGATCCGTCGCATCGTCAACGAACAGGTCGTCCACAACGGCCTTCAATTCTTTATCGGTCAGGCCGTCGATGAGGTTCTGCTGGCTTTCGGGTGTTAGTTCGGCAAAAATTTCGGCTGCCAGGTCTTTGGGACACAGGCGGAACAGTACCGGCATCTTCTCCGGCGGCAGGTCCTCGAACACGGCGGCCAGGTCAGGGGCGGGCAGGGTGGACATTACGTCCCGCAGGCTCTGGTACTTTTTGGCATCGTCCAGGTTGGCCAGCATGGCGCGCAGGGTTGCAATCGTGGTATCAGACATAAAAAAGCTGCCTCCTTTTCAGGCGGCAGTCGTACACATTTTAGTTTTATGGGCAAAGCACAGCAATGCAAAGCCAGACCCCGTACTACACCTGTACGCGGTCAGACTTGCCCAAAGTGAAAAATGTGATGGCTGCCTTATTGGAAATACATCGGTTCACAGGACTGGGACTAGGGGTATCCATTTCGACAACCACCTCACAATTGTTTGAATTTTTGGCGAAGTATGACACTTCACACCCGTAATTAGGATAACATTTTAAACCCTGTTAGTCAACGGTAAATTTTGCTATTTTGCAAAAAATACGAAATAAAAAAGCTCCCTCTGTGAGGGAGCTGCCAGCGAAGCTGACTGAAGGAGAGAGCCCTGCCTTTATCCGAAGCCCCGGATAATGATAAACTCTCTCCCCTACCGCCTGCGGGCGGAGCCACCTCCCAGAGGGGCCAAAGAGATTTTACGCCAGCAGGTCCTTTACCGTCTTGGCCAGTTTCTCATCCTTGCAGGCAGCAAAGAAATACTCGGCAAAATGCTCGCCGGAGAGGGCACCCTTGACCAGGTCGCGGTCCAGGTCTTTCAGGATGTCGTTCAGGTCGCGGAAAGCGATAGCGCGCACACCGTCCAAAATCTTCTTGTTGCGCTGTTCCGGCTCCACGCGCTCCTTGGGGTAGCCCTGGCCGTGGCCGAAGCCAAACAGCTTCTCAAAGGTGTACTCCAGGTTCAGCTCGCCGCCCCAGCCAAAGCCCTTAGCAAAGGGCAGGGCCACAGCGTTGCCATCGTTGACGTGGGCAAAGGTGTAGGCATCCACGGGGTCCTCTACATGGCCGCAGACCACGCCGGGGAAGCTGTTCAGCGCCAGCATGGCACCCTCGCCGGTGCCGCAGCCGGTGATGACATAGTCGGCCGCGCCGGAGTTCAGCAGCACAGCGGCCAGGATGCCGTTCTGCACATAGGTCAGCTGGGCGGCATCATCGGCGGCGTACATGCCGTAGTTGACGACCTCGTGCCCCATCGGCTCTACGACCTTGCGCAGGGTGGATTCCACCAGGGCGCTCTTGGCAGCCTGGCTGTTTTCCATAATCAATGCGATTTTCATAGTACAGTTCCTTTCTTGCAAAGGGTTCTATCAGACAAAATCATTATACCAAGGGGCGTGCCGAAAAGCAAGGCGCTCCCCTGCCCTGCATCACATGATCAGCTGGCGGAAATAGTGGGTGTTGATGCTCTTGTCGTCCTCGGCCATCTTGGCGATGCAGGCATCCAGCGTGTGGGCCACATCGTCCAGGCTGCGCCAGTTGGGGGCATCGGGCTTGACCTCGCGCTCCAGCCAGGGGGCGATCTCGGTGTGGGAGGCGGCTCCCTCGATAAGGTAGGCACCCTGCCGGGCGGGCTGGGTGTCGGGCTGGTAGTTGTCGGCAGTGCCAAAAGTAGTCAGCACAAACTGGCCTTTGCGGTTGCGGCCGCCCACCAGCAGGCGCACCCCCACGGGCTGGGTGGTGACGGTGGGGGCTTTCTCGCACAGGATCTTAACGACCTTTTCCAGCGTGAGGTAACGCACATCGTACTGATCCAGGGCATTGATGATCTGCACGGCGGCCAGGGTGTCGCCCGCAAACCCCACCAGCACATTGCGGTTCACCTTGCGGACTTTGGGTAGTTCATCGCTGATGATATGGGGCTTGTCGCCGGTGATCGGCTCCTCGACATAGCGGCCATCGCTGACCATGGCGCAGAAAGCATCGCCGCAGACGGCTAAAATTGCACTCATATTGGTACTTCCTTTATATAAAGATTCTGGTAGCAGTATAACACAAAAACAGGGCGCACCGCAAGGTACGCCCTGGCATAAGCAGGTGGTTATTTGCTGACTTTGATGAGGTCTGCGCCCGGCTCCACAGCACCGGAAGCCACAACCTCGACACCGGCAAAGTCATCGGTGTTGGTGACAACGGTGATGACCACGGCGGGGTGAGCGGCAGCGGCGATCTTGGCAAGATCCATCTCCAGCAGCAGGTCGCCCTTCTTGATCTTGTCGCCGACCTTGACTTTGGGGCTGAAGCCATCGCCCTTCATCTCAACGGTATCCACGCCGACATGGATGAGCACCTCGACATCGCCAACGCCCTGGATGCCCAGTGCATGGCCGCTGTCCGGGGCCTGGGTGATCTCGCCATCGATGGGGGCGTAGACCTTGCCCTCGGTGGGGTCAATGCCGCAGCACTGGCCCAGGATGCCCTGCGCGAAAACCTCATCGGGGATCTGCTCCATCGGCACAACCGTGCCCTTGGCATCCGCAGCCAGCACCAGCGGGAAAGCCGGGGCAGCGGGGGCAGCCGGTTCAGCAGACTTTTTCAGAAAATCAAAAAATCCCATCTCAGATAATCTCCTTTACAATGTCCCGCAAAGTGGGGAACGGTTTGTTAAAAGTATACCGCAATTGCCTGCGAAAAGCAACGGGAATTTGCGGAATGCTTTAAATGGCTCCCCTTGAGGGGAGCTGGCGCCGAAGGCGACTGAGGGGTGGCTGGTGTGTAGAGCAATTGCCTTTACTTTGTTTCGGCTAAAGTAGCCACCCCTCACCCGCTGCGCGGGAGCTCCCCTCAAGGGGAGCCTCTAACGCCTTACAGCAGCTCTTTCACCGCGCGGATGGCCTGCCAGGTGATGGCGGCCATTTCCTCCGGAGGGGGCTGGCAGTCGGCATCCTGCCAGGCTACAATGCTGCCAAAGCAGCCGTTTACCGCAAAGGCCAGCAGGTATTGCTGGCGCTGGGTGCCGCCGCCGTTGGCCTGCAGCTGCCCTAAGCAGCGGCGGGCAATCAACTCTTTGGCGTTGCGGGTAAAGTCCGACTCCCAGTTTTTGCCGTAAAACGCATGGCAGACTTCGGGGTTATCGTTCATGTAGCTGAAAAGCGCCGTCAGTGCGGGGGGCACATCCTCCCGGCTGATGTTGGGGATCAGGTTGTCCATCAGGCTTTCCAGCCGTGCCAGCTGGACAGACTCCATCTGTTCCATCAGGGCGTAAATATCGGCATAGTGGAAATAAAAGGTGCCGCGGCTGATCCCGGCAAGTTCGGTCAGCTCCCGCACCGTGATCTCCCGCAGGCTTTTTTGCTGCAGCAGATGGATCAGGGCTTCATGCAGGCGTTGCTTGGTTTGGCGCACACTTCGGTTGGCATCTCCCTTGGCGTTCATTGCGCACACCACCTTCCGGCGTATTTGTATAGTTAAAGAATAGTCGTTTTAAGGCAATTTGTCAAGGATTTTTCCTACTTTTTGCACGAAATGCACCGTAAAAGTGGGGAAAAATTGTGCGGAATGTGCTTTGCACCCCGCGCGGCATGTGCTACAATAGACCAGAGGTGATTTTTATGACGCTTGACCGGCCCCATGCCCGGCAGGCATTTGCCGAATATACATCCCATTACAACGCTGCCGACCCGAAAGTGAAGCTGAAAATCGACCACACCTACCGCGTGGCCGCTTTGTGTGAGCGCATTGCCAAGAGTTTGAACCTGCCCGCGCAGGACATCGACCTGGCCTGGCTGTGCGGCCTTTTGCACGATGTAGGGCGGTTTGAGCAGCTGCGCCGCTACGGCACCTTTCTCGATGCCCAGTCCATCGACCACGCCCTGATGAGCGTGACCGTGCTGTTTGATGAGGGCCGCCTGCGGGATTACATTGCCGACACCAGCGAGGACGCGCTGCTGCGCACGGCCATCCGCCTGCACAACGCCTACCGCCTGCCGGAGGAACTGGACGACCGCACACGGATGTTCTGCCAGATTTTGCGGGACGCGGATAAAATCGACATCCTGCGGGTGAACGTGGAAACGCCGATGGAGCAGATCTACAATGTCAGCACCGAGGCGCTGCGGCAAAGCCCGGTCTCCCCTGCCGTGCTGGATGCTTTTTACGAGCACCACTGTGTGCTGCGCACCCTGAACCGCTACCCTGCCGACAACGCCGTGGGGCATGCTTCGTTTGTATTTGAACTGTGCTACCCCGAAAGCCTGCGCGCCGTGGCCGAGCAAGGCTGGCTGTGGAAGCTGCTGGATTTTAAAGCCAACAACCCGGACACCGCCAAAGCCTTTGCCGGGATGAAAGCGGAGATGCAGCGGTGGCTGGATGAACACGCTAAGTAGGGGCGAGCAGTGCTCGCCCGTGCCCGCTTGCTATGTGCGAAGTCTTCCCGAAAAGCCGCTGCTTCGTCAGGCTGGCGGGCGAACAATGTTCGCCCCTACACACTCTATAAAGAGAAGATTGCTCTCTTGCCGGGGCAACTGGTCGTAGAGTTTCCTTATATACCTGATTACTTGAATACTAGATTAGTAGTTTTTACTACCAAAGCCTACAAGCACAATAAAGTGCGTATATACGTATAAAATATAAATGATGTTCTTAATAGACTATATGTTATAAAATATAACAAAAGGTTTGTTAAGAGCATATTGTACATAAATACGTACTATTTTGCAAATGTGCTGGGAGCAAAAGTACTGACTGGTATTCAAGTTATTTATATATAAAGAGTACTTGGCGACCACTTTGTAACTGCAATTCCGGTAAAACAAGTCCCCCATGCCAGCACGGACATGGGGGTACTTTATTTATAGGGTTTTACAGCCCCTGCACCAAAATCACCAGAATCAGCACAGGCAGAACAAAGCGGAAGTAATTCTTCAGCCAGTGGGGCATTTTAATGCCGCTGCCGGTGTTGCACTCGGCCAGGTAGTTGTCAAAATTCCAACCCCAGCGGGTGACACAGAACAGCAGGTAGATTAGACTGCCACCGGGCAGCAGCAGGTTGCTGACGAGGAAATCCTCAAAATCCAGCACGGTGCTGCCAGCGCCCATGGGCTGGATGAAGTTCCAGACATTGTAGCCCAAAGCGCAGGGCAGGCCCAGCAAAATCAGCGCAATGCAGCCGATGGCGCAGGCCTTGCGGCGGTCCCAGCCGAAGTTGTCCATGCAGGAAGCGATCAGGTTCTCGAACACCGCAATGACGGTGGAGAAGCTGGCGAATGTCATGAACAGGAAGAACAGCGTACCCCAGATGCGGCCGCCGATCATGTTGATGAACACGCTGGGCAGCGTGATAAAAATCAGGCTGGGGCCGGCATCCGGCGAGATGCCAAAGGAGAAGCAGGCCGGGAAGATGATAAGCCCCGCGCAGATGGCGACAAAGGTATCCAGCACACAGATGCGCACGGCCTCGCCGGTCAGGGTAAAGCGGCGGTCCATGTAGCTGCCGAAGATCTCCATCGCGGCGATGCCCAGGCTTAACGTAAAGAACGACTGGTTCATCGCGGCGGTGATGACATTGCCCAGGCCCTGCTCACTGGCGCGCTGCCAGTCCGGCAGCAGGTAGAAAGCCAGGCCCTCTTTCACGCCGGGCAGCACAAAGCTGTGGGCTACCAGCACCAAAATCAGCACCAGCAGGGCGCCCATCATCCATTTGCCGATGCGTTCCAGGCCGCCCTGCAGCCCCTTTTGGCAGACCAGAAAGCCCAGTACGGTGATGACCATCATCCAGACCACCTGCTCGCCGGGGTTAGCCAAGGCATCGCTGAACACCTGGGCCGAAGCATCCGGCGCAAGGCCGGTGAAGCGGCCGGTTAAAAACTTGAAGAAGTAGTCCAGCATCCAACCGGCTACCGTGGTGTAGTACATCATCAGCAAAGCGCAGCCGATCATGCACACCCAGCCGTGCAGATGCCACTTGGTGCCTTTCGGCTCCAGGGCCTTGTAGGCTTTTACCGCGCTGTTGTGCCCGGCACGGCCTACGGCCAGCTCCATGGTAAGTACGGGCACACCCATCAGCACCAGGAACAGCAGGTAGAACAGCACGAACACGCCGCCGCCGTTCTGCCCCGTTACTGTGGGAAAGCGCCACACGTTGCCAATGCCGACCGCACAGCCTGCACTGACCAGGATGAAACCAAGGCGGGAAGCAAAGCCCTCCCGCTGTTTGCCAGAATCCATAATGTTCCTCTTTTCTTGCCATTTTACATGAGACATGCACAAAACATTATACCCGCAATTTTGTAGGGTTGCAAGCTTTGCGGGCTGGCGTTATAATAAAAATGCAGAATTTCGCAAGAAAAGGAGTGCTCTTATGCTTCGTTTTGAATGTGACTACGGCGAAGGTGCCGCCCCTGCGGTGTTGGAACTGATGCAAAAAACCAACTTTGACCAGACCCCCGGCTATGGCGAGGACAACTATTGCGCCGCCGCAGCCGATAAGATCCGCACCCTGTGCGATGCCCCGGATGCCGCTGTGCACTTTTTTGTGGGCGCTACCCAGGCCAATCTGACGATCATCGATGCGGCCCTCAAGCCCTGGCAGGGTGCCCTGTGTGCCGATACCGGCCACATCCATGTACACGAGACCGGCGCGGTGGAAGCTACCGGCCACAAGTGCCTGACCCTACCCGGCAAAAGCGGCAAGATCACGGCGCGGCAGATTCGCCACACGGTGGAGGAACACCGCGCTGATGCTAACCACGAGCATGTAGTGCAGCCCGGAATGGTCTATATTTCCAACCCTACCGAGGTGGGCACGCTGTACACCAAGGCTGAGCTGACCGACATCTCCGCCGCCTGCTATGAACTGGGACTATACCTGTTTGTGGACGGTGCCCGCATGAGCTACGGCCTAATGAGCGAAGCCAACGACCTGACCCTGCAGGACTACGCCGCCCTGTGCGATGTGTTCTACCTGGGCGGCACCAAGTGCGGTGCGCTGTTTGGCGAAGCCGTGGTCATCACCAACGATGCCCTGAAAGAGGATTTCCGCTATGCCATCAAGCAGCACGGCGGTATGCTGGCTAAGGGCCGCCTGCTGGGCGAACAGTTCCTGGCCCTGATGGACGGTGAGGACGGCACCAGCAACAGCTTGTACTTTACTTTGGCCGCCGAAGCTGACCGCCAGGCAATGGCCATCCGCAAGGCCTTTGAGGAAAAGGGCGTGAAGCTGCTGCATGATTCCTACACGAACCAGCAGTTCTTTGTGTTGCCGGATGAATGGTACGAGGCATTGAGCAAGGACTTTGCCATGACCCACATGGGCAAGCCAGACAAGGCCCACACCGCCGTGCGCATCTGCACCAGCTGGGCCACGAAGGCGGAGAATGTGGAGACATTGATTGAAGCAGTGAAGAAGCTGTAAGGTGGCGAAAGCCTCCCAGAGAGGACCAATAAGCGGCGCAACATAAAAAGGCTCCCGAATCTCAAGGCTTAACAGTCGTAAGGGACTATAAGTCTTGCGGTGGGCCAATGCGACTTTATAGCGGTTGCTTACGAAGCAGTTGTTTTCCCGCGAACAAAATGCCTGCCAGAATTTCCGTGACAGATAAACCCATCAGAACGCCTGAAACGAAGTCCTGCACGTCTGTTCCACCGGTGGTCTTAGACATTGCACCGCAGGCAATGCCGAGAACGATAAGAATAAGACCGTAAAGAATGCCCTTCTGACACTCCAATTCCTGTGTGCGGCGTAGCAAGTCAAGGATCTGCGCATCGTCATAAACACGCACACTGTCCTCTGCCGCGTCCTCGCCGTCTATCAACTCCGAAAGCGTTACATGAAGAGCCTCGCAGAGCGCCTGAATTATGCCGTAGTCTGGCATGCACTTACCGTTCTCCCATTTTGAAATGGTCTTGTTCGATACGCCGAGCATTTCCGCCAGTTGCTCCTGTGTAAGATTCAGTATTCGGCGCTTCTGCGCGATGTACGCGCCTGTTATTATCTGGTTCATGGCGAGACCTCCTGTTTTCTGGATGCTCACATTCTATCGCACACCAAAGAAAGTTCCCATCCCTCAGGAGTAGAATTTGCGTGTAATTGCCGGTTTCACTGGCCTTTTTTGTTCTTTGCTGAATCGATTGCTGCGCCGACTCCCACGCCGACCGCAACGCCTACGCACATCCAGAGTGTGAGATTGTCCAGCCAGCAGCCGAGCGCAACTCCGAGCATCATGCCGATACATAGGCCGAATGAAATTCCGTTTGAGTCCGATTTTTTGGGCTTATTCTGTTTGTCCATTCATAGATCTCCTTATGTCGGGCATTTTCGTCAAACATTTTTTCCCTTTTCTCCGGCCCGCGTGACGACTACAAGAACCAATACCGCAATTCCGGTCAGAAGCCAGTAGAGCCCGAAAACTGTATTCACTCTCTGGAATCCTAACCCAACGACGAAAAGAAAATTGATTGTAGCAATAAAGCACTCTTGCTGCTCGTCCTTTTCATCTTTCTGTATCATCTGGCACACGGAATACCAAAATCGCCTTGGCAGAGTTCGTCACGGAGAAGGTCACCATTTCCCATCCCTCCTGTGCGCGTTCATTGGCTGTTCTTTCAATAGCTGCTGCCATTTCCTTTGCCTTGGGCGCATAGTCGATCACGATCGTTTTGTAAGTCATAGTAGTTACCTCATTTTTGCTTGTATGTTCATTATTAAGTATAATGATAAAACGTAAATTGCGCGACCAGAACTGCGTAAAATAAAAGTAAAATCAGAGAAGATAAAATTCCGGCGTATCCATACAGAGATGTACCGAAATTTCCCCAATTATTGGTGTTTTGAAAAAAGACAATAGAGTCCACCTGCTAAAAAATACAGGTGGACTCTATCTATGTTGTGGTAACGTCGCACACCAGAATCAATCAGCTAACAGTAGTAAGTTGAATTAGTTCCTTAGCACTGTTAAGCCAAAGGTTCGGGAGTTTTTCTTATCATAATAACAATTTTACTTCTGAATCCGCTTATCGCACTTTACGGCAAGCTTGGTGCCTACGGTTTGCAAAATCTGCACCAACACCACCAGCAGGGCGGTGGCGAAGAATTCCAGCACCACATTAAAGCGGTAGTAGCCGTAGTTGATGGCGATCTTACCCAGGCCGCCGCCGCCGATGATACCGGCCATGGCACCGTAGCCCATAATGGTAGTAGCCGCAATCGTAATGTTGGCTACCAGACTGGGCATACTTTCGGGTACCATCACTTTGGTAATGATCTGCAGCGGCGTAGCGCCCATGCTCTGGGCGGCCTCGATCACGCCGGGGTCGACCTCGCGCATGCTGGTCTCAATCAGGCGGGAAACAAACGGAAAAGATGCAATGACCAGCGGTACGATGGAAGCGACGGTACCGATGGATGTGCCCACAATCAGACGGGACAGCGGGATAACAATGATCATCAAGATCAGGAAAGGCACACTGCGCAGCAGGTTAATCAGGCCGTTCAGCAGCGCCATGACCCACTTGGGCAGCGGGCGGATGCCGTTGGGTTCGCCGGTGACCAGCAGCACACCCAAAGGCAGGCCGATGACCAGTGCCAGCAGCGTGGCAACAACTGTGGACCAGACGGTCTCCCAGGTTTCAAACGGGATGGTGGGCAGAATCTGCAAAAAAGTCTGCCAGTCTTTGCCTGCAAAAAATTCGGCCATCAGTTATTCACCTCCTCATAGGTAATGCCGGGATAGTTCTTGATGTACTCCAAGGCGGCTTCAGCATGTTCGTCCTCTGGCAGGGCCAACAGCATGCTGCCAAGCGTCTGGCCGTTGACAATGCGGGTGTCCGCGCCCATGATGGAGACCAGGGCACCGCACTCGATAGCAAGGCTGGCGACCAGCGGCTTGTCAGTGGTCTGAGTGCCGCCAAAGGCAACGCGCACCAGCTTGTGGCCGGGCAGGCTTTCGGCCTTGGGGGCACCGGCGGGATACACCAGCCGCTTGGCGGCGGCGCTGGACGGATGGCTGAAGATCGCCTGGACCTCGCCCTCCTCTACGACCGTGCCGTTATCCAAAATAGCTACGCGGTTGCAGACTTCCTCGACCACGCTCATCTGATGGGTGATGATGACCACCGTGATACCCAGTTCCTTGTTGATCTTGCGGATCAGTTCCAGGATGGCGTGGGTGGTGTTGGGGTCTAGGGCGCTGGTGGCTTCATCGCACAGCAGCACTTTGGGGTCGGTAGCCAGCGCACGGGCAATGGCGATGCGCTGCTTCTGGCCGCCGGAAAGCTGGGCAGGATAGGCTTCGGCCTTGTCCGGCAAGCCGACCAGCTCCAGCAGTTCGCGGGCGCGAGCCTCGGCCTTATCCTTGGGCACTTTAGCCAGTTCCATCGGGAACATGATATTGCGCAGGCAGGTGCGCTGCATCAGCAGGTTGAACTGCTGGAAAATCATGGTGATTTCCCGGCGGGCAGCGCGCAACTCCGCTGCGGACAGTTCCTGCATCTGGCGGCCGTTGACGACGACCTTGCCCTCGTCCAGGCGCTCCAGCATATTGATGCACCGCACCAGTGTGGACTTGCCGGCACCGGACATGCCGATAATGCCGTAGATGTCGCCATCCTGAATTGTCAGGTTAATATCATTTAATGCAACGACCGTGCCGCCCTGCGTGGCAAAGCGCTTGGTCAGGTGTTGCAGTTCGATCATGGGTCTTTCCCCCTTACCCCTTACAAAGATAGTGAATAGACTGTAAAAACCTATTTGCTACTATTTTACTATGAAATTGGCTGTATTACAATAGCTACTTTTAAAAATATCCCTATAACGACAATGTTTTTTGCGGCGAACAGGCCTTTTATCGCAGCTTCACCCCACGGCACCCTTTTGCCGGACCGCTTATGGATATGGCGGCGAAAGGGACTGGAAAGTTGCCGCGATGAATGCTATAATAAAGGCAATGAGCGAGGGCAAGCCTCGCGTGGAAACTGAAAGGGGAAAAAATGCTGGAAGAATTAAAGCAGCAAGTGTATGAAGCCAACATGGAACTGCCCCGCCATGGGCTTGTGACCTACACCTGGGGCAATGTCTCGGGCATCGACCGCCAAAAAGGGCTGTTCGTCATCAAGCCGTCCGGCGTGGAATACGACAAACTGACCCTGGACATGCTGGTGGTACTGGATCTGGACGGCCGCAAGGTCGAGGGCAATCTGAACCCCAGCAGCGATACCAAAACCCATCTGGAACTGTACAAAGCGTTCCCGCAGCTGGGGGGCATCGTACACACCCACTCCACCCATGCGGTGGCCTTTGCCCAGGCCCGGCGGGATCTGCCCGCTTTTGGCACTACCCACGCCGATTACTTCTACGGCCCTGTTCCCTGCACACGGGGACTGACCAGGGAAGAAATTGATGAGGATTATGAAAAGAACACTGGCAAGATTATTTTGGAAACATTTGCCCAGCGCGGCATTGACCCTGTGCATGTGCCCGGGGTGCTGTGTGCCAGCCACGGCCCCTTTACCTGGGGCAAGGATGCGACCCAGGCGGTCTACCACGCCGCCGTACTGGAAGAAGTGGCGAAGATGGCGATTCTGACCCTGACCATCGATCCCAACGCCGCCCCTGCCCCGCAGCATGTGCTGGACAAGCATTTTATGCGTAAACATGGACCAAACGCTTATTATGGCCAGAAATAAGGAGGATTGCCATATGAAATTTTACATCGATACCGCCAACGTGGACGAGATCCGCAAAGCCAACGACATGGGCATTATTGCCGGTGTCACCACCAACCCCAGCCTGATTGCCAAAGAGGGCCGCGACTATGCCGAGACGCTGAAAGAGATCGCTACCATCGTAGACGGCCCCATCTCCGGTGAGGTCAAGGCGACCACCACCGATGCGGAGGGTATGATTGCTGAGGGCCGTACTATTTATGCGCTGAACCCCGCCCACATGGTGGTAAAAATTCCCATGACGGCCGAGGGCCTCAAAGCCATCAAGGTGCTGTCCGCAGAGGGCATCCCCACCAACTGCACGCTGATCTTCAGCGCCAACCAGGCACTGCTGGCCGCTCGCGCGGGTGCCGCCTACGTCAGCCCGTTTTTGGGCCGCCTCGATGACATCGGCCAGCCCGGCATTGAACTGGTGGAGACCATCCACGATATGTTCCTGAACTACCCCGACATTGAAACGCAGATTATCGCCGCCAGTGTGCGCAACCCCATCCATGTGACGGACTGCGCACTGGCCGGGGCAGACATTGCCACCGTGCCTTACAAGGTCATCGAGCAGATGCTCCACCATCCGCTGACCGATGCCGGTATTGAAAAGTTTAAAGCGGACTATACCAAAGTGTTTGGCGATTGATTGCGATAAAGGCTCCATTTTTCTGAATACACAAAGCGGCCTGCTGTGAGAAACCTCTCACGGCAGGCCGCTTTGTGTATGATTAGGATATTGAATTAGAAGATGGGCACAACAGCGCCATCATAGGTGTTGTTGATGTAATCCTTGATGGTGTCGCTGGTCAGGGCAGCGTACAGAGCCTGGATGGCAGGATCGTTCTCGTTGCCTTCCTTCACGACCAGGACGTTGGCGTAGGTCTGGGCGGCTTCAGAAGAAGCATCCTCGATAGCCAGGGCATCAGTGCCAACGGTGAAGCCAGCCTCCATTGCGTAGTTGCCATTGATGACGGCGAAGTCAACATCGGCAACGGTGCGGGGCAGCTGAGCAGCCTCAATCTCCTCAATCTTGACGTTGTGGGGGTTCTCCTCAATGTCGTTGACGGTAGCGGTCAGGCCAGCGCCGTCACGGACGGTGATGATGCCCTGAGCGGCCAGCAGCTGCAGAGCGCGGGCCTCGTTGGTGGTATCGTTGGGAACTGCGATCACAGCGCCGTCAGCGATGTTCTCCAGGTCGCTGCTCTTGCCCGGGTAGATGCCGAACGGCTCGTAGTGGATGGCACCAACGCTGACCAGATGGGTGCCGTTCTCCTCGTTGAAGCTCTCGAGGTAGGGACCATGCTGGAAGTAGTTGGCATCGACCTCGCCGCTCTCGGTGACCAGGTTGGGCTGGACGTAGTCGCTGAACTCAACAACTTCCAGGGTGATGCCCTGCTCGGCCAGGATGTCCTTGGCGGCGTTCAGGATCTCAGCGTGGGGCGTGGGAGAAGCAGCAACCTTCAGGGTGGTGCCGGCCAGGTCAGAAGTGGCCTCCTCAGAAGCGGCTTCGCTGGTGGAAGCAGCCTCGCTCTCGGCGGGGGCGGTGCTCTCAGCAGCAGAGGAAGTGGAAGAACCACAGGCGGCCAGACTCAGGACCAGGGTACCGGCCAGGGCAACAGAAATCAGCTTTTTCATAGTAGGTATCTCCTTTTCATGTGTTGTGTGTAAATATGTTTTTATACGGTCATAAGTCCCTCAACCATGACAGCAGCACATTCGCACACCGGGCTGTTTGTAGATCGTAATCATACAAGTTCCTCCCTAGGTTTTATCAAAGCGGTAAAGCGCGGTAAAGCGTAAGATGCAAAGAAAAAGCAGGGCTCCGAATCGCTTCGGTGCCCTGCTGCATGCTACCCTTATGCGCCGGGTTTTGCGCACGGGGAAACAGGCACAGACTGCCGAAGCAAGCTGCACATGCACATGCACATCATCATAGTGTTGCTACGGCTCATGGTCGTGTACCCCTTTCCTCAAGTTTTGCTCAGCACCCGGCTGGCTTCGATGCTTGCAGTATACGCCCCTTTTGGGGGAATGTCAACACCTTCCCTGCACATTTATGCACAAAAAATGCAGATTTGGCGAATTATACAAACCTACTGGTTTAGCAGGTTATAGACTTGCCAAAATCCTACAAATCTGCTATACTATAATCATACTACTTGGATAAAGGGAGAGCCTGTATGAAATTTTCGACCCGTGACCGCTATGCCCTGCGGCTGATGGTGGAGCTGGCCAACCGTGCCGGTACCGGTGCGCTGGTGCCGTTGAAAGAGATCAGCGATGCACAGCAGATCAGCTTAAAATATCTGGAGCAGATTGTAACACCCCTGACCAAGGCCGGGCTGGTGCTTAGCGTACGCGGTGCCCAGGGCGGCTACCGCCTGGCCCGCCCGGATACCGAGATTACCGCCGGCGAGATCCTGCGCGCGGTGGAGGGCGAGTTAACGGCTATTCCCTGCCTGGCATCTAGCGTGGAGTGCCCCCGCCGGGGTCAGTGCCACACGCTGGATTTTTGGAGCGGGCTGAATGATATTATCAACAAGTACGTAGACGGCGTGACTCTGCGCCAGCTGCGAAACCTGCCGGAAGAATAAGGCAAACCATACGCAGGGCGCACACTGTGCGCCCGCAAGCGCAAAATAGAAAAGGCAAGTGCATTGGTTTTGCACTTGCCTTTATTTTATGTGCTTGGGCTTTCCGTGTCAGTATCGCCGCCGTTATTTGTGGGTTCCGGGGAGGAGGTCACTTCCGGTTCCGGGGCCTGTGTCGGCTCCGGCGTGGCGGTGATTTCCGGTGTCGGTGTGGGAGTCGGTGTCGGCCCCTCAGTAGGCACTGGGGTCGGCGTGGGTGTTGGCGCCTCGGTCGGTTCCGGGGTGGGGGTCACTTCAATATAATCGTAGGTATCTTCGGTATCTTCGCTGTCCGAGGTATCCTCCGATTCCGGTTCAGAGGTCTCGGTACTGGTCACAACCGGCTTTGTATACGTTACCACGTCCTTTTCTCCGGTGTGCTTGGCGACCTTGGTCAGGGTGGGGCGGTCATCCTCGGTAATATAGCTGTGGGTGCGCACGTAGTTGAACAGCACTTCCATAGCCGCGCGGGTCAGGTGGATGCCATCGCCGCTTTCCACATAGCCGCTCTTGGCGTAGCCGGTGGTGGAGTCCTTTAGTGCCTCAGCACTGTTCAGGAACTTCCAGCCTTTTTCCTTGCACATCTCCACCAGAGCTTTGTTGTACTCGTCCACCTGGGTCTGGGTCAGGCTCTGGTTGGAGTGCTGCTGCCCCAGCGGCGGGATGGCGTTGATGATGATGTCCACGCTGGGATACGCCTCGACAATGCTCTCGATGCCGGTCTGGTAATTTTTGACAAAATCGGCCGCCTTGTAGCTGGGGCTTAAGTCGTTGGTGCCGAAGGTGATGATGACCCGCTTGGGCTGCATGCCCGCTACGGCCTTAGCCATGGTGACGTAGTTGCCGGAGTTGTTCAGCTCCACACAGGCGTAGGTAGCCAGGGATTTGGCGCTCATGCCCACCGAGCCGATGGCGTTATCGTAGGTGCAGAAGTCAAACATGCGGTACATGCGGGCGGTGTTGCTGTCGCCCAAAAAAAGCGTTTCGTCCACATAGGTCTGCCCGGCATCGCTGCTTTCCGGCAGGATGGTGGCCGAGTAGGCCGTGGTGTCGATGACATTTCCCTCTTTATCGTAGCCGCTTTCGGTAATGATGGATTCGGGCTCGACGGCAGAGTTGGCAGCAGCATCTTCGCTACTGCCGAACCCGCCCACCAGGAAAAAGGCAACACCCACGCTGGCCAGCAGCATCAGGCTGCAAATGACCAGTACAATGTACATTTTAGCCCGGAGATCCAGCCGCATTTTGGGTTGTGATTGTTTCGTCTTGCCTGCCATTGGCTGATCCTTTCCGATAGGAGTTTACTATAAGTAAAAAACACGTACCTGCTATTGTACACTATTTTGGGTGTTTACGCTACCCTTTTCGCAATTTTTACAAATTTTCACAGGTGCAGCCGTTTGGTAATCTCGCTGCGCAGATCGCGCCCCTTAAAGATGACCAGTCCCAAAAAGGTCACGATGCTGATAATCAGGCAGTTGGCCCAGGGGATGCTGTGACCGTCAATGCGGCCGCGGTCCATGCGAAAAAACAGCAAAATATACGGCAAAAGCCCGACGCCGATGTTCATCAAAAGATACACCAGTGCGTTGGCGGTGAACCGGCTGTGCAGGAAGGCAAAGATAAAATTACATACCAGCGTTACACTGCACAAGATCGGAACCACAAGATCGAGACTGTAGCCGGTATAGCCGGTGAACCAGTCGGTAAACACGATAAGTGCCGAGACGAGCAGCAACAGATTGAATACCAGTCGGGGGCCGTTGTAGCGGCGGCGCAAAAGCACCCGCAGCACACTCAGCCCGGCCACGCCCCACACCAGCATCAGCAGACTGAAATGCAGGTGGGCGGTATCCAGCAGTAGAAAATCCACCGCCCCGGCAATGACCGTAAGGGTCAGTACCACAAAGGTGACGATCTTATAAAACAGGTTGGCGCGGTGGATGCGCGGTGCCGTGGGCGGAAACCAGGGACTCCCCTGCTCCCCGTTCAGGCGGTTCTGGCACAGCGGGCAATAGCCGGGATCGCCACCCACCTGGATATGACAATGCGGGCAGGTTTTCATTTTTATGACCATCCCTTTCCGCTGCGCTTCAAGGTACAAACAAGGAATGA
>CAVAGJ010000031.1:0-35047 GCA_963588145.1 Coriobacteriaceae bacterium | reverse complement strand
CCCTAAACAGGTTTTATCTTCTTTTTCTCTGTAACTCTTCATTGACAAACCTACACCCGTGGCAAAAATTGCGGTTTTGACCGGGTTTATACTTCCGGGAACGGGAACTTCTTTTTATCGTGGACGGTGATGTCGCGGCCCAACTGGACCTCCATCACTTTCAGCTCGGTATCTGCCATGATGGTGTGGCGGCTGCCGGCGGGCATTTTTACCAAGTCCCCTGTCTGCACAGCGCTCTTTACGCCGTCCACAATGGCAAAGCCGCTGCCGGAGATGACCGTCCACACCTCATCCCGGTGGGCATGGCTGTGGTAGTTCATGCGGTGACCTGGGTTCAGCGTAATCTTGATGGTCAGGCTTTCGTCCTCCACGTCCAATACGCGGAAGCTGCCCCAGGACTTTTCGGCAAACCTGATCTGCTGGTCGATCTTGTCCACAAAGGGTTTGATGTAACTGGACTGCTCTTTGTCGGAGACGAGGATGCCCTCAGGGCTGGCGGAGACCACCACATCTTTCAAGCCCATGCAAAGCACCGGCACATCCAGTTCGTTCAGCACATGCACGTTCTCGCAAGCATCGTTCAGGATGGCTTTGCCGATCTTCGGCTCTTCCATCGCTTCGGTCAGGGTGTTCCAGGTGCCCATGTCTTTCCACTGGCCCGCAAAGCGCATGACCTGGATTTTGGTCTCATGCTCAACAACAGCGTAGTCGAAGCTGATCTTGTTCAGCGTTTCGTACTTATTGAAAAGGTCCTGGTGGTCGGTAAAGTCGATAAGTTCGTGGGCGCGGTCCAGTACGTAACCCAGGCGGTAGGCAAAAACGCCGCCGTTCCACAAGGCCCCCTGGGCGATGTACTGCCCCGCCGTTTTGGCATCAGGCTTTTCCTTAAAGGTGCGCACCGGGCTGACTGCATCGGCGCTTTTGGGGATGATGTAACCGTACTTTTCACTGGGATAAGTCGGCTCGATGCCCATCAGGGAGAGGTTCGCCCCGCCCTGCTCGGCCAGGTCAGACAGTTGCTTGAGGGCCTCGAAGTAATCGTTATTGACGTAAGGGTCCACCGGGCAGACGACCACAGGCTCGTCCAGGCCGACCCCCTTTACATCGTGCAGGTAGGCCGTAGCCAGGGCGATGGCCGGGAACGTATCGCGGCGGCAAGGCTCCACACAGACACCTACCGAGTCGCCCAGCTGGTTATGGATGGTCGACACCTGGGTCTTGCTGGTGGCGATGGTAACGCTGGCATCCTTGTCCACTTCGGTGATCTGGCGGTAGACGCGCTGGACCATCGACTCGTAGCCATCGGCGGTTTTGAAAATTTTGATAAACTGCTTGGAGCGGATATCATTGGACAGCGGCCACAGGCGTTTGCCGGAGCCGCCGGAAAGCAGAATAATATTCATGCCGTCTCCTTATCAGCGCTCGGCGCGCATCGGGTTATGCAGGAAGTCCTCGTAGGAAAGGCGCAGGCCATCTTCCAGTTCGGTCTTGTAGGTCCAGCCCAACTTGGTAGCCTTGCTGACATCCAGCAGTTTGCGGGGCGTACCGTTGGGCTTGGTGGCATCCCACTTGATCTCGCCGGTGTAGCCAACGACTTTGGCGACCAGTTCGGTCAGTTCCTTGATGGTCAGTTCCTTGCCGGTACCGGCGTTGACGGTCTCGTTGCCGGAGTAGTTGTTCATCAGGAACACGCAAAGGTTCGCCAGGTCGTCCACATACAGGAACTCGCGCAGCGGGCTGCCATCGCCCCAGCAGGTGACGCTCTCGACGCCGTTGACCTTGGCCTCATGGAAGCGGCGGATGAGGGCGGGCACCACGTGGCTGTGGGTGGGATGGTAGTTATCGTTGGGGCCGTACAGGTTGGTGGGCATGACGCTGATGTAGTCGGTGCCGTACTGGCGGTTCAGGAACTCGCAGTATTTCAGGCCCGAAATCTTCGCCAGGGCGTAGGCCTCGTTGGTCTTTTCCAGTTCACTAGTCAGCAGGCAGCTTTCCTGCATGGGCTGGGGTGCCATGCGGGGGTAGATGCAGGAAGAACCCAGGAATTCCAGCTTTTTGCAGCCGTTCTGCCAGGCAGAGTGGATGACGTTCATCTCCAGCGTCATGTTATAGTACATAAAGTCCGCCAGGGCCTCCTGGTTGGCAACGATGCCGCCCACCTTGGCCGCTGCCAGGAAAACATACTCCGGCTTTTCAGCGGCGAAGAACTCCTCGACATCCTGCTGGCGGCAGAGATCCAGTTCCTTATGGGTACGGGTAATGATATTGGTATAGCCCTGGCGCTGCAGTTCCCGCACGATGGCGCCGCCCACCATGCCGCGATGCCCGGCCACATAGATCTTTGCATTTTTCTCCATCATAATTCCATTTTCCTCCCGCTTCAGCGCGGCAAAATTTGGAGTGTTTCTATACTCCTAATGTAAAATTACTATCCTATTCATTCTACTCATTTAAGTGACGAATGTAATGAATAGGATAGTGGTAATAGTAATTATACTTATTTGATAACACCTTTTTCAAGGTATTCGGCCAGATTGGTCTGGATATGTTCCTCGGCGCGCTCCACAGCGACCTTCTTCATATCGTGGTCGACCATGATCTTGACCAGCTCGGCAAAGGTGGTCTTGGTGGGGTTCCAGCCCAGTTCGCGCTTGGCCTTGCTGGGGTCGCCCCACAGGTTGACAACATCGGTGGGACGGTAGAAGTCGGGGTTGACCTCGATGACGACCTTGCCGGTAGCCTTGTCGATGCCCTTCTCGTTCATGCCCTCACCCTGGAATTCCAGCTCGATGCCCACATCGTGGAAAGCCAGTTGGCAGAACTCACGCACAGAGTGCTGCTCGCCGGTGGCGATGACGAAGTCCTCAGGCTTTTTGTTCTGCAGGATCAGCCACATGCACTCGACATAATCCTTGGCGTAGCCCCAGTCACGCAGGCTGGACAGGTTGCCCAGGTACAGCTTATCCTGCTTGCCCTGGGCAATGCGGGCGGCTGCCAGGGTGATCTTGCGGGTGACGAAAGTCTCGCCGCGGCGCTCGGACTCGTGGTTAAAGAGGATGCCGGAGCAGCAGAACATGTTGTAGGCCTCGCGGTACTCTTTCACGATCCAGAAACCGTACTGCTTCGCAACGGCGTAGGGGCTGTAGGGGTGGAACGGGGTGTTCTCGTTCTGGGGCACTTCCTCGACCTTGCCGTACAGCTCCGAAGTGGAAGCCTGGTAGATGCGGCAGGTATCGGTCAGGCCGCACAGGCGGACAGCCTCCAGCACACGCAGCACACCGGTAGCATCCACATCGGCGGTGAACTCCGGCACATCGAAGCTGACCTGGACGTGGCTCTGGGCGGCAAGGTTGTATATTTCATCGGGGCGGACCTTGCCAACCACCGAGAGGATGCTCATGGAATCGCTGAGGTCGCCGTAATGCAGGTGGAAGGTGGGGTGGCCTTCCAGATGGGCGATGCGCTCGCGGTAATCGACAGAGGAGCGGCGGATAACGCCGTGGACATCGTAGCCTTTTTCCAGCAGGAACTCTGCCAGATAGCTGCCGTCCTGGCCGGTAATGCCAGTGATGAGTGCTTTTTTCATAGTTGTATATCCTTTCTCCCGCACTTTTTATGCGGTGCAGAAATGCCTTTTGTCGGACCTTGTTTGTTATTGTAGTGGATTTTTTCTGATTCCTGTAGGGGTAATCTTGCAGAGCAGTAGCATTATATTGACTTTTTGCGTGCCGCTGTGGTATGATGCCTGCAAGGACTTTTGCGGGAGGTTCACCATGAAAACACCATTTTTTGACGGCAAGCTGGTACATTCCCGGCGCGTGATCTACACGCCCTCCCCCTTTGCGCGCTCCAACCTCATCCATTTGCAGGAGGTGGGCAGTCTGCAGGCGCGGCAGCCCCACACCAGCACCCGCAAAGGGTTGGCATCCTACCTGTTTTTCTGGGTGGAGAGCGGCTCCGGCGAGCTGGAATACGAGAGCACCTGGCACGAACTGCATGCCGGGGACTGCGTGTTTCTGGACTGCCAGCGTCCCTACCAGCACCGCACCGGGGACGATTTGTGGCAATTGCACTGGGTGCATTTTTACGGGCCGAACATGGCAGCCATTTACAAAAAGTATCAGGAGCGGGGCGGCCTGCCCTGCTTCCACGCGGCAGACCCCGGCGGGTATGCGGCACTTTTGGGGGCCTTGTACGCGCTGGCGGAATCCGACACCTATGTGCGGGATATGCAGATCTACGAAAAGCTCATTGCCCTTTTAACGCTGCTGATGGAAGAAAGCTGGCACCCGGACACCGCCCGCGCGCCGGGCAGCAAAAAGCAGAACCTGCAGGAGATCAAGGACTATCTGGACACCCACTACACCGAGAAGATCACGCTGGACGCGCTGGCAGAACAGTTTTACATCAACAAGTTCTACCTGACCCGCGTGTTCAAGGAGCAGTTCGGCCAGTCGGTCACCAACTATCTTGTGCAGCTGCGCATTACCCAATCCAAGCGGCTGCTGCGTTTTACCGACCGCAGCATTGAGGCCGTGGCCCAGGAGTGCGGGCTGAACGATGCCAACTATTTTTCCCGGCTGTTCAAAAAAGTGGAGGGCATCACCCCCGGCGAGTACCGGCGGCAGTGGTAATTTTGCCCTGCGCGGACAAACGAAAACACGGCGGCCTTCCCCTTTTGCCGGGAAAGCCGCCGCGTTGGTTTTTGTATTATTTTTTGTTTAGGAGAGCAGCATACGGTCGTTGGCAAAGCCGCCATCGCTGACCTGCTCGAAGCGCTGGAGCAGGTCGCTGACCTGCAGGCTGGCCTTTTCCTCACCGCGCACATCGTAGATGACATGACCCTCGTACATCATGATGAGGCGGTTGCCGTACTTGATGGCATCCTTCATGTTGTGGGTAATCATCAGGGTGGTCAGGTGGTTTTCCTCCACGATCTTCTCCGAGAGGGCCAGCACCTTAGCAGCCGTCTTGGGGTCCAGGGCGGCGGTGTGCTCGTCCAGCAAAAGCAGCTTGGGCTTTTTCAGGGTAGCCATCAGCAGGGTGACTGCCTGGCGCTGGCCGCCGGAAAGCAGGCCGACCTTGCTGGTCATGCGGTCCTCCAGGCCCAGGTCAAGCGTTTTCAGCAGCTCGTGGTATTCCTCGCGCTCCTTTTTGGTGATGCCCACTTTCAGCGAGCGGGTGATGCCGCGGCGGGCCGCTAGGGCGAGGTTTTCCTCAATGCCCATGGTGGCGGCGGTGCCCATCATCGGGTCCTGGAACACACGGCCAATGTACTTGGCGCGCTGATGCTCCGACAGGCGGGTGACATCCTGCCCGTCAATGAGGATCTTGCCCATATCGATGGGCCAGACACCGGCCACTGCGTTGAGCATGGTGGACTTGCCCGCGCCGTTGCCGCCGATGACGGTGACGAAATCGCCGTCCTCCAGCGTCAGGTTCAGGTCTTTCAGGGCCACTTTCTCGTTGACCGTACCGGCGTTAAAGGTCTTGTAGACGTTTTTGATCTCAAGCATGGTTCTTCTCCCCCTTTTTCACCGAGGTTTTGGTGAAATATTTGCCCTTCCAGTACGGGATGGTCAGGAACAGCGCCACCACCAGGGCGGTGAGCAGCTTCAGGTCGTCGGTAGACAGGCCCAGGCGCAGGACAAAGACCATGACGATGTAGTAGATGATGGCACCGATAACGGCAGAGAGCAGCTTAAGGGCAAAGTTGCGGAAGATGCGGCTGAAGATGACCTCGCCGATGATGACCGCAGCCAGGCCGATGACGATGGCACCACGGCCCATATTGATATCGGAGAAGCCCTGATACTGGGCCAGCAGACCACCGGCCAGCGCAACCAGGCCGTTGGAGATCATCAGGCCAAGGACCTTGGTGACGTTGGTGTTGATACCCTGGGCGCGGGCCATGTTCTGGTTGGCACCGGTGGCGCGCAGCGAGCAGCCCAGCTCCGTACCGAAGAACCAGTACAGCACGGCGATCAGCACCACGCAGAAGATGGCCAGGACCAGGATGGGGTTATTGAGGGCCACGTTGCGGACATAGCGGGCCGAGACGAGCAGGCTGTATTTATCCACGCTGATGGGCAGGTTAGCCTTTCCGCCGCCCGTGCCGGTGCCCATGATGCGGAGGTTGACCGAGTACAGCGCCAGCTGGGTCAGAATACCGGCCAGAATGGCCGGGATGCCGCAGGCTGTATGGAACAGACCGGTGACCAAGCCCGCCAGCATACCGGCTGCCGTGGCCGCTACCAGTGCCAGCCCCACGGGCACACCGTTGAGCACCATGACAACGCAGACCGCGCCGCCGGTGCCGAGAGAGCCGTCCACCGTCAGATCGGCCACATCCAGGATGCGGTAGGTCAGGTAAACGCCGATGGCCATAATGCCCCAGATAAGGCCCTGGGCCACTGCGCTGGGCATTGAGTTGATCAGGGAAGCAAAGAATCCCATGAATAAAACCTCCGAACTTTTTGAAATAATGCCGTGGGAATGATGCACCAAAACAGCGGGGAAAGAGCCGTTTCGGCCCTCTCCTCGCTGTTTATTCGTGCGTGTGATTCAGGATTTTTTAGTCGGCAATGGCCTCATAACCGTCCGGCGGGGTGATGCCCAGTGCCTCACAGTTGGCGGCGTTGTACTTCTTGGTAACGTTGGGGGCAAACTCAACAGGCATAGCGGAGACATCGGCACCATCGGCCAGGATCTCGGCAGCCATCTCGCCGGTCTTGTAGCCCAGGTCGTAGTAGCTGATGGACAGGGTGGCAACACCGCAGCCCTTGCAGATGCCTTCCTCACCGGCGACAACGGGGACCTGCTCCGGGATGACCACGTTGGCGATAGCCTCGGTGTTGGAAGCAGCGGTGTTATCGGTGGGAATGTAGATCACGTCAGACTTAGCAGCGGCTGCCTGGGTGACGGAGGTAACATCGTTGGTATCGGTGAAAGCGTAGCGGGTGGTCTCGAAGCCCATCTCGGTGAGGTAGCCCTCGATGACATCGCACTGGTAGACGGAGTTGGGTTCGGCGCTGCAGTACAGCAGGCCAATGGTCTTGGCATCCGGAAACATCTCCTGGATCATGGCAGCCTGCTGGTCCAGCGGGGCCAGGTCAGAGGTGCCGGAAATGTTGTTGCCCACGGTGCCGGTCCAGTCAGAGATGTCCAGCGCAGTAGCGTAGTCGGTAACGGAAGTACCGAGGACAGGGATGTCGGCGGTAGCCTGGGCGGCAGCCTGCAGCGGAGCAGTGGCGTTCGCCAGGATCAGATCCACACCGGTCGCAACAAAGCCGTTGACGATGGTGGTGCAGTTGGCGGAATCGCCGGAGGCGTTCTGCTCGTCAAACTTGACGTTATCCGCGCCCAGCTTCTCGGTCAGAGCGTCCTTGAAGCCTTGGGTAGCGGCATCCAGCGCGTCATGCTGAACCAGCTGGCAGATGCCAATATTATAAGCCTTGCCGTCCGTGCTTTCGTCAGCGGAAGCGGCTTCGCTCTCCGCAGCAGAAGAAGCCGGGGTGGAATCCGCAGCAGCGGTGCTGGATGCAGTGCTGCCGCAAGCAGCCAGGCCCATGGTCATGGCCGCTGCCATAGCGAGTGAAAGTACCTTTTTCATCTTTGTTTCCTCCAAAATAACGGCAATCTGCTTATACGCCGCACAGCGTACCCTCAAAAGCAGTTGCTTTAGTGCTTTAAAGTATAGCACAGTTTAGTGCTTTAAAGCAAGGTCTATCTCGCCAAATCTGGCGCTTTACAGCGGCGAATTCTCGGCGTTTTCACCAAAAAACAGCAAAACAGCCCGCCGCGTCCCCTTTTGTGGGGCTGCAGCAGGCTGCTTTTTGTTGGATTCAAGGGCAAGTCAATCGCCGAAGCAGGCATTCTCGGTTTTGGCGATGAGTTCCACAAAGCGTTCGGGGCTGCTGGCGTGGCGCAGAGCGTCCACCAGCGAGCTGCGGCTGAGCAGGTTGACCAGCCGCGCCAAAATTTGCAGGTGCAGGCTTTCGTTGCCCGGCGGCACGGCGATCATAAACAAAAGGTCCACGTCCCGGCCATCCGGCGCGCCCCAATCCACGCCGTGGCGCAGCGTCAGGGCAGAAATGCTGGGAGCCGACACCCCGGCGTTGCAGGCATGGGGCAGCGCGATGCCATCCCCGATGGCTGTGGTGCCGCCGAAGTTCTCCCGCTGGCAGACAGCGTTATAGTAGGCCGTGCCGTTGGTGATCGCGCCAGTCTCCTCCTGCAATTCTACCAGGATGCCCAGCACATCGGCGGCCTCTTTGATGTTGGCGTACAGGCGCACACCTGCGGGGTCCATCAGCTCGCTTACTTTCATCGTACAGCCCCCTTTGCCCAAACAGCGTCAGGATTTTGTTGCCCGGTTGATCAGCGCGTACAGGTACTCACCCACCGCGCCCTCGGCACAGGTGCAGGTGGTCACCTCGTCAGCGGTAGCCTTGACCTCGGCGGGCGCGTTGGCAACGGCCACAGCGTGGCCTGCGGTGCGCATCAGTTCCAGGTCGTTGTAATAGTCGCCGATGACGATGGTGTTTTTGATGGATTTGTTCATCAACGCGCAAAGATCCTGCAGGCCGGTGGCCTTGCTGACACCGCCGGGCATGATCTCTAAGTAAATGTTGTTGGTAGCCAGGAAGTAGTTGTCCCGGCCATAATACTTGGTTTTGGCGTACTGGCCCAGCTTGCGGATGGCTTCGGGGTCCGCGGCAAACACCACCTTGACCCAGCCGTCCGGCACACACTCAATAGGGCAGGCAATGCTGCCCAGGTGCTCGTCCACCTGGTGGGCGTGGGTGGTCTCGTTGGCGTGGATGACGTACATCTCGCCGTTGCCGGCCATGACCTCCACACCCATGCGCGGGAACTTGTTCAGGATGTCCTTGATGGCCGCAGTGGCCTGCTCCCGGTTGAGGGTCGAGCGGTGGAGCACCGTCTCGGTGGAAAAATCATACAGCAGTGCGCCGTTGCAGGAGATGGCCGGCAGCGAAAGACGGATGCCTTCCAAAGCTGCGCGGATCGACTCCGGCGGACGGCCGGTAGCCACGGTAAACAGGCCGCCCAGGCTGGTAAAGAGGTTGATGACCGTGCGGTTGCAGGCGGGCAGCCCCTCTTTGGCGGTGAGCAGCGTGTTATCCATATCACAGATGACAAGGGTATCGCTTAGCGCTGATTTCATGCGCGATGTTCCTTTCTTAACCGTGTCAAAAACTCTGTAAAATAGGCAGGCAGCGGCGAGTCAAACTGCACCCACTGCTGCGTTGCGGGGTGAATAAAGCCCAGTTCTTTGGCATGCAGGCATTGGCCGTTCAGGCTTTTGATGCAGCTGCGCGGACCGTAGACCGCATCCCCCGCCAGCGGATGACCGATGCTGGCCATGTGTACGCGAATCTGATGGGTGCGGCCGGTTTTGAGCTGGCAGGCAATGTAGGTAAAGTTGCCGAAGTGTTCCAACACACGCCAGCCGGTGTAGGCGTAGCGAGCTCCCGTGGCCTCCTGCGAGACGACCGCCATCTTTTTGCGGTCCCGCGGGTCGCGGCCAAGATACGTTTCCACGAAGCCCTCGTCCTCTTTTAAATTACCGTAGACGATGGCGTGGTAGACCCGGTGGATGCTATGCACACTGAACTGAGCACTGAGCGCCTGGTGGGCGGCATCGTTTTTCGCCATGACCAACAGGCCGCTGGTGTCCTTATCAATGCGGTGGACAATGCCGGGCCGGATAGCCCCGCCGATACCGGAAAGCTGCCCGGCGCAGTGGTACAGCAGCGCATTGACCAGCGTACCATCCGGGTTGCCGGGGGCGGGATGCACCACCATGCCTTTGGGCTTGTTGATGATGATTAAATCATTATCCTCGTAGACGACATCCAGCGGAATGTTCTGCGGCTGGGCTTCGATGGGCTGTGGGTCCGGCAGGTCGATGCAGTAGGCAGCACCGGGGACAACTTTGTCTTTTTTGTTGACACAGCTGCCGTTGCGGGTCACTCTGCCCTGCTCCATCAGGTTTTGCAGAGCACTGCGGGAAAGTTCGGCGCACTGCCCTGCCAGCCAGGCATCCAGGCGGCCGGAGGCATCCGCCCCTGCGGTGAGTTCAAGCTTCTCCATGGGCATCATCCGCAGGGTCAGCCGTTTCCGGCTTTGCGTTTTTCTCCGCTTTTTCTTTGAAGTAAGAGTCGAACAGCACCCACACCATCAGCAGGCCAACACCCACGCAGACGCAGATATCGGCGAAGTTGAAGATGGCGAAATTCACGAACAGAACGTTGATGTAATCGACCACCACACCGGTAGCAATACGGTCGATCAGGTTGCCGATGCCGCCGCCCAGCACAAGGGTCCAGGCCACCCGCTCCACAGGGGTCAGCTTGCGGGCAAACAGCATCCATAACACGCCCAGCAGCATCAGCGAAGTGACGGCGATCAGCAGCTTTTGCTTGCCTGCCAGCATCGAAAATGCCATGCCATCGTTGAGAAAGTAGCGCAGTTCCAACACGCCGGGGATCAGCGTCATGGCCGTTTTGGGCAGCAGCACCGCCGTGGCCCAGCGCTTGATGAGCTGGTCAACGCCCACAAGCACAGCCGCCGCCAGCACAGAAAGAACACCAAAAATCATGGTTACTCCTTTATTCAAAAAAATCAGCGGTGCTTATGCAATTATAAGCACCGCTGAACGGTAGATTAAAGACCCAGCACCTTAGCGCAGCGCGGGCACAGGCCATTTTCGCCAACGGCGGGCTCGTACTTCCAGCAGCGCAGGCACTTGTTGCCGGCTGCGTGGGCAGCGGCAGCGCCCAGACCCTCAACGGTGCCCTTGACACCGCCCTCGCCCTCGGTCAAATCGACCTTGGAGACGATGAACAGGTCGGCCAGCTCATCCATGGGGATGGTGTTCAGGAAGTCGTAGACCTCCTTATTGCAGTACAGCGTCAGGCAGGCTTCCAGAGAGGAGCCGATGGTCTTATCGGCACGGGCCTGCTCCAGCACCTTCTTGACATCATCACGGATGGCCATGATGCGGTCCCACTTGGCGGTGAAGGCTTCGTCAGCAGCGGCCTTGGCTTCGGGCATCTGCTCAAAGACGACATAGTCTTTCATGCCGGGCATCTTGGGCACGTAGCTCCAGATCTCCTGGCTGGTGAAGCTCAGGATGGGGGCCAGCAGCTTGGTAAAGTCGACCAGGATGCGGTACAGCGCAGTCTGTGCGCAGCGGCGGGCATGGTCGTCAGCGCAGTACAGGCGGTCCTTGATAACGTCCATATAGAAGTTGGACATATCGATGACGCAGAAGTTGTACAGTGCATGGTAAGCACGGCTGAAGTCGTAGTGGTCGTAGGCATCGCGCATGGTAGCGGTCAGCTGGTTGCAGGCTTCCAGCGCCCAGCGGTCGATCTCGAACAGCTGATCGTCAGCGACCATATCCTTGTTGGGATCAAAGTCGTTGATGTTGCCCAGCATGAAGCGGGCGGTGTTACGCATCTTACGGTAAGCCTCGGACAACTGGCGGAAGATCTCCTTGCCGGCGCGGACATCCACGGTGTAATCGCTGGAAGCGACCCACAGACGGACGATATCGGCACCGTAGTCACGGATGATCTCGCTGGGCTCCATGCCGTTGCCAGCGGACTTGTGCATCTGCTTGCCCTTTTCGTCAACGACCCAGCCATGGCACAGCACCTCACGGTACGGGGCCTGGCCCTGGGTGGCAACGCTGGTCAGCAGGCTGGACTGGAACCAACCACGGAACTGGTCGGCACCCTCCATATACATATCCACAGGATAGGTCAGTTCGGGACGCTCGCGGCAGACAGCGCTCCAGGTAGAGCCGGAGTCGAACCAAACGTCCATGATGTCGGGATCCTTCTCCCAGTCGGAAGCGCCGCACTCGCAGACTTCGCCCTTGGGCATGATCTCGTTGGCATCGTACTTATACCAGGCATCGCTGCCCTCCTTGCGGAACAGGTCAGAGACAGCCTTGATGGAAGCATCGGTGATGTGGTACTTGCCGCAGTTTTTGCAGTAGAATACCGGGATGGGCACACCCCAGACGCGCTGACGGCTGATGCACCAGTCGCTGCGGTCACGGACCATGCCAGCCATGCGGTCATGGCCCCAGGCCGGCTGCCAGTGTACACTGTCGATGGCCTTGTAGACATCCTCTTTGAAAGCATCGATGGAGCAGAACCACTGCTCGGTCGCGCGGAAGATGATGGGATGGTGGCAACGCCAGCAATGGGGGTACTGGTGGGTGATGTGCTGTACGCCCATCAGGTGGCCGCTCTCCTTGATATGCTCCAGGATGACCTTGTTGGCATCCCAGACCTTGAGACCGGCAAACTTCTCGCCAGCTTCGGCGGTCAGGCGGCCGGCATCATCCACGGGGACAACCACGGGAACCTGCGGGTAGTGGTTGACGCAGACTTCAAAGTCCTCAACACCATGGCCGGGAGCAGTGTGGACGCAGCCGGTGCCGCCCTCGAGGGTGACGTGGTCTCCCAGGATGACCAGGCCCTTGCGGTCCAGGAACGGATGCTGATACTGCATCAGCTCCAGTTCGCTGCCCAGGACAGTGTCGGGCAGAACTTCGTACTCGTCGATATGGCAGCCCTTCATGGTGGACTCCACCAGTTCGCGGGCCATGATATGGTAAGCATCGCCGATCTTGACGAAGGCGTACTCCAGGTTGGGGTTCAGGCAGGTTGCCACGTTGGCGGGCAGGGTCCAGGTGGTGGTGGTCCAGATGACGATCCAGGCCTTATCCAGCGGAATGTTGTGCTTGGCCAGCACACCGTTGGGGTCATCGGTCAGCTTGAAGCGGACGTAGATGGAATCGCACTCGTCCTCGGCGTACTCGATCTCGGCTTCGGCCAGGGCGGTACGGTCCTCGGGGCACCAGTAAACGGCTTTCATGCCCTTGTAGATGTAGCCTTTCTTCGCCATCTCGCCGAAGATCTCGACCTGGCGGGCCTCAAACTCGGGGCGCAGGGTCAGGTAGGGGTTGCCGAAATCGCCCTGGACACCCAGGCGCTTGAACTGGGAATTCATAACATCGATATGCTCGGTGGCGAACTCTTTGCAGATCTTGCGCAGTTCCAGCTTGGAAACGCCGGACTTCTTATCGCCCAGAGACTTCAGGGCTTTCAGCTCGATAGGCAGGCCGTGGGTATCGTAGCCCGGCACATAGGGGGCCTGGAAACCGGCCATGTTCTTGTAGCGCAGGATGATATCCTTGATGATCTTGTTCAGCGCGGTGCCCATGTGGATGTTGCCGTTGGCATACGGAGGGCCATCGTGCAGGACCCAGCGGGGTTTGCCCTCGTTGTTTTTGATCATCTGCTCGTAGACGTGGTTCTGCTCCCAGTCCTCCAGCATTTTCGGCTCTTTTTTCGGCAGACCGGCCCGCATTTCAAACGGGGTCTGCATCTTATGGATGGTGTCGTTGTAATTCTGCGCCAAGATTTCCTACTCTCCTCTATAGAAATAGTTTTTTGACTTTATTGGTTTATCGGGCATCAGCTGTCAAAGTCAACGCCTTCAAAGTTATCGAACGCCGGAGAATTCAACTCCTCCTGCGGTTCGGTACTTGCTTTTTTGCGGGTGCTGCGCTTGGCCGGGGCTTTGCGGGTGCTGCGTTTGGCAGGTGCCGGGGCAGCCTCCGGCGCATCGCTGTACAGCCCTGCACCGGGCTGGAAGCGGGTATCCTCAATCGGCATCGGCTCTGCGGCGGGGGCGGCTTCTTCCGGCTCCTCCGGGTGCGGGGCGATGGCGAACTCAACGGTGTCTATCTTTTCCGGGGCGGGTTCGGCCACAGGGGTCGGCTCCGGCGCGGGGGCTGCTTCGGCGGGGTTATAGTAGCTGGTGGCCTGGGGTTCCGGCTCCGGGGCCGGGGCAGGCTCGGTATAAGGCACAGCCTCGGGGGCAGGCTCCGCGTACGGCTGGGCGGCAGCGGGCTGCGGGGCAGGCTGCTCGTCTTCCGGGGCAGGCGGGTTATATTCCGGCATCTTGCTGATGAGGTTGATGTGCTTGCGGTACATCTCCATCAGCGAGCGCTTGAAGCTGTCGGCTTCGCTTTTCAGCGTCACGATCTCCTGCTTGGCCAGTTCCACATCATCGCGGGCGCGCTGCTCACGATCATCCGCTTTCATGTTGGCAGCACGGATGATCTCCGCCGCCTTCTGCTTGGCTTCGCGGATCACATTTTCGCCCAGGCGCTGGGCGTTGATCATCGTCGTGCGCAGGGTGTCCTCCTCGGCACGGTACTGGTCGATACGCTGGGCCAGAACAACAAGATTTTTCTGCATCTCGTCATTTTTAGCCGCCAGGGCATCCATGCTTTCCGCTACCTGCTTGAGGTAGTCATCCACATCATCGCAGCGATAGCCGCGCATCGCTTTGTCAAAGGTTACGCGGCGGACATCCTCAGAAGATATCATGGCTTTCCTCCTGTTTACGGGCAAAGCCCGTTATTGCCGGATTTCAGGGTCCTGCATTTTATACGAAAGAGTCCGGAACTCTTTGTCTCAATACTGGTAAAAGGATATGAACTGGCGGTCTTTTTTGCTTTTGCCGCCGATCTCTGCCAGACGGAAACGGCCCACGCCCCGCACGGTGATAATATCCGCCGCATACATAGCTTCGTGGGCGGCGCGCAGCGGCAGATGGTTGACCTCTACCCTGCCCGCGGCGATATACTCGGCCGCTTTGGTGCGGGATGTGTGCATCATGGCGGCCAGCACTGCGTCAGCACGAAGTGCGGATACCGTGGCTTCATGCAGCTCCCGTGCGGGGCCGGTCAGCAGGCGGGGCGGCAGTTCGGTGCAGGTTTCCACATGCACAGGGCTGTGCCCGGCACTTGTAAAGTTTGCGGTGATGAACTCCGCTTTATCCGCCAGCACCACCACATAAAATACGGCGGCATCGTCAGGGTCCTGCAGCAGATCACCGATGCAGGCACGGTCCAGCCCCAGCCCCAACAGCGAGCCGAGGTAATCCCGGTGGGTCGGCAGCTTTGCGCCGCTGTCGTAGGTCTGCATGCACAGGTAGGCGGTGGGTTCCTCCTGCCAGGCCTCCGGCGGCTCGATGCAAAGCACCTGCCGCTCGGCTCCCTCAAATCCGCCCCAGAAGCGGAAGTTTTCGCAGCCCGCTTTGTGGCAGGCAGCTTCGGCCAGCATCTGTTCCCGGTCCGAGAGGAAACCCGTGTACCGGGGGATGCCGCGGCTTTCGGCCACACGGCAAAGTTCCTCCGCCCGCTTCATCAGGCGGCGTTCCTCATCGTTTTGCGGCGGGATGTAGCCGCGGGTTTTGGCAGCGGGATCAGAAGAAGACGCCATTATTTTCTAACTCGTCGATCAGATCGCCCATAATGTCGACATTATAGGGAGTGATGATGAAAGTGCTGGTAGCCACACGCTTGATCTGACCGTTGTTGGCATAAGCCACGCCGGACAGGAAATCGATCAGACGGCGGGAGACCTCTTTGCCGGTGGATTCCAGGTTCAGCACAACGGTACGCTTTGCATTGAGTTGGTCAGCGATGGTAGAAGCATCCTCGAAACGCTCCGGCTTGACCAGCACGACCTGCAGCTGGGTGGTAGCGTTGATGTTTACCACCTTGTTGCTGTGCTGTTTGACCTCCGGCTGTTCGTAATCCTGCTGGGGGGCACCCTGCCCACCGGCAAAGATCTCGTCCTCGGTATCATCGATGTAGGAATCCGCTTCCGTATCGATACCGAGCTTGCTTTTCAAATTGTCAAACATGGACATGGTCGTTTACTCCTTTGGTTACGCATATCGTTTCAGCAGTGGATATGCGCTATTACAGCGATATACACTAAATATTATCTTCTTTTTTATAGCGGTTGTCAATACAGGGCCGCAAGATTCTTGGCAAAATGCCGCTACAGCAGCTTGCCGTCCTGCAGATTGGTGCCCTGCACAATGATCTCATCGTACAAACGCACCTCATTGTCGGTGCCAACTTTGCCGTTATCGGGAATCAGGATGTAGTTTTCATCCTCGTACAACGTTTCGATCTTCAAGAACCGCTGCAGGTTGCCGTACTTGACATAGACACCGCGCTGGCCGTCCACGATGTGAAGCGCCGCTTTATCAATGCGGATGCCCTCGTAGGTCTTGAGGTCGATCTGCGCGGTCTCCACACCAAAGCTTAAAATCTCGGCGTTGACGGTCTGGCAGGAGATTACCAGTTTGGCAATGCCTGCATCCTCGTCCCGGGTCAATTCCTGCACCGTGGCGGAAAGCGGGGTGTTCTGCTTGCCGGGCACACTGATCTTGACACTGGAAATGCCGTCCAGTCGGTCCGCCGTGGCCAGGTCGCAGACCGTGTAGAACTTCCAGCTGAAGCCTGTAGCGATCTGCCCGGCACAGTTGGCGGTGTCGGCCGCCGCAAAACCATTTTGCAGCTGTTCGTTCAGTTCCGCCGGGGTTGCGGCATCCAGCTGGGCGGCATCGGTCACGATGGTGGGCGATGCGGACACGCTGCTGAAATAGCCGTTGGTTGTGGCGGTGATGGTCTGCAGGGTGTCCAGCTGGGCCTTGATACCATCGTACTCGGTCTGCAAAGCCTGGATGGTCTGGGTGAAGCCCTCCGTCTGGCCGGTGTTGACCTGCATGCGGTTCTGCGCCAACAAAAAGGCATCCTCGGCATCAGTGATGCCGCTGTACTGGGCGGTGTCCAGCTTGTCCAGCAGGTTGTACAGCGCCTGCCGGGTCTGGCTGGTCAGCAGTGAAAGATCACTGCCAGAGGAATTCTGCGACTTGCTTAACAAATCTATTGTGCGGCCCAGGCGGTCAAGGCGCTCCCGCAATAGCCCTTGCGAATCATCGGTGTAACACTCGGCCAGGACTGTGCCGTTGGTCACGCGCTCCCCGTCCGAGACGAGGTAGCCCAGGTCGCCGCTGCCATCTACCCGGACGGTATCAAAGGAGATAACGCCCTGCAGGCTGACGCTGTCGGCCATGGTGTAGGCGATGGCGGTCTCGGTCTTGTAGCCGCGATGGAAGATGATGACGAACTGGATAGCCAGGTAGATGCCGAACACCGCAATGAGCAGCATAAACAGAAAGCGGACGGCTTTTTCCGCCACGGTGCGTTGGGCTTTATGCTCCATGCAGTGTGTCATCTCCCCTCTTGGCGTTTTTAGTATTTTCCCAGGAAATCGCGTACCAGCGCGGTTGCTTTGGCAAGGACATCGTCCTCATCCACATACAGCCAGACGGCATCGTTCTGGTTGCGGAACCAGGTCAGCTGGCGCTTGGCATAGTTGCGGGTGGCTTGCTTGAGTTTTTCGGTACACTCGGCCTGGGTCTGGGTGCCCTCAAAATACGGGAAATATTCCTTGTAGCCGATAGCCTGGGCTGCGGTGCGGAAAGTATCCCGGTTGCGCCAGACCCACTCGGCTTCCTGCAAAACGCCCGCCGCCACCATCTGATCGACCCGCAGGTCGATGCGGCGGTAGAGCACGTCCCTGTCCCGGCAGGTCAAGCAGAGGCACAGGCTGCGGTAGGGCGCTTCGGCGGGCAGCGATTCTTTCTGCTGCTCGCTCATCTTCTGGCCGGTCACGGCGATGGCTTCCAGCGCGCGCAGCACCCGCACCTGATTGTTGGGGTGGACCTTGGCGGCGTAGTCAGGGTCCAGCGCCTGCAGCTTGGCGTACATAGCGGCGGGGCCGTTGGCTTCAGCCTCCTGGCGCAGCTGTTCCCGCAGGGCGGGGTCGGTGTTTTGCGTCTCAAAGGCTACACCTTTTAAAAAGCTCGAGATATACAGCCCCGTGCCGCCCACCACCAGCGGCAGGCGGTCTTGGGCGTTGAGCTGATCGATCAGCGGGGCTGCGGCGGCGGTGAAATCCGCCACGCTGTAGGGCGTTTCCGGCGTGAGGAAGTCCAGCAGATGATGCGGTATCCCCTGCCGCTCCTCCGCAGTCGGTTTTGCCGTGCCTACGTTTAAGTTTTTGTAAATCTGCATCGAGTCGGCGTTGATGATCTCGCCGCCGAACTCCTTAGCCAGGGCCACGGAAAGGGCGGTTTTGCCGGTGGCGGTAGGCCCGCCGATGGCAACAACGCGCGGTTTAGACAAGGCGCCCAAACTGTTTTTCCAGCTCCTTCCGGGTAATTTTCAGCACACAAGGGCGGCCGTGGGGGCAAAACGGCGGGACGGTGCCGTCCATGATATGCTGGGCCAGTGCCAGCATTTCGGCCGCGCCGGTCTTGTCGCCCGCTTTAATGGCCGCACGGCAGGCGATGGAATGGAGCACCCACTCCGTTTTCTCCCGCAAAGCATCCCGGGCACCATCGATCAGGCGGGCGGCCAGCTCAACGATCATATCCTCCACGTCATCCACCGGGACATCCGCCGGAACAGCGCGCACCACCACCGTGGCACCGCCGAAGTCCTCGACTTCGATACCGGCATCGGTCAGCAGGTCAATATTCTGCAATACGGCCTGCTTTTCGGCGGCAGTCAGGTTGACCTGCACGGGCACCAACAGCATCTGGGCGGGCACGTTGCCATAGTCCTTAGCCAGCTGCTCAAACAGGATGCGTTCGTGGGCGGCGTGTTTGTCGATCAGGCAAAGCTCGCCCGCGCGCTCGGTGATGATGTAGGTCTTGAACACCTCGCCCACCAGGCGCAGGGGTTCGGATTCCGGCGGCGGGACCATGGCGGTCTGCTCCGGCGTGGTGTTGACCACATCGGGCAGGGCGCTCAGGGCGTGGGGGTCGTTGACCACGTAGTCCGGTTCAGCCGGGACAGGGGCTTCGGTCTCGGACTGCGGGGCAGCCTGCACAGGCATTTCCGGCTGCGGCGCGGCGGGGTGAGCAGGCTCCCCCTCCGGCTCCGGCAAGATATCCAGAACCGACTCGCTGGGGGCCTGGTAGGTCACCGGACGGAGCGGCTGGCCCTGCAAAGGCTGGGGCGTAGCGGCGGCAGAAGTTTTGTAGACAGGCTTCGGGCTGTCCACCGCCGTCAGGCCGGGAACTTCTTTTGCCGGGATGCCCGCCGTGAGACCCGCCAAGGCGCGGTATTCCGCCGCCGACAACGTTGTAAAGCGGTTTTTATCGGGGGCCGGGCGGTGTGCCTGCGCGCTCTGGGCAGGCTGGGCCGCAGGTGCCGCCGGAGCGGCGGGCTGCATGGTGGTCTGCTCGGCTTCAGGGGCGGTGTGGCCCATCTCGAAACGGCACTCACCGCTGCCGGGGGTTGCCAGGGCCGTGCGCACGGCGCGGTAGACGGCATCAAAGACATCGCTCTCTTTGGCAAAGCGGATCTCGGTCTTGGCCGGGTGGACGTTGACATCCACAAGGTCGGCGGGCATTTCCAGCATCAGCACAGCGCCGGGGAATTTGCCCTGCATCATCGTGCCTTTGTAGGCGTTTTCCAGCGCGGCCATCATGGTACGGTTTTTGACGTAACGGCCGTTGACGAAGAAATGCTGGGCACCGCGGCTGGCGCGGCAGGCACGGGGCGGCGTAACCAGGCCGGTGACCTTGTACAGCTCACTGCCGCCATCCACGGGCAGCAGGTCGCGGGCGAACTCCCGGCCCAGCACCGCGTAGACTGTGCTGCGCAGGTCGCCATCGCCAGGGGTCAAGAACTGCTGCTTACCATCCCGCAAAAAGCGGAAGCTGATCTCCGGGTGGGACAGCGCCGCATGCAGGACAGTCTCGGCCACAAACGTACCCTCGCTGGCATCCTTTTTTAAGAACTTCATGCGGGCGGGGGTGTTATAGAACAGGTCATTGACCGTGATGGTCGTGCCCACGGGGCGCGCGCCCGGCTCCATGCCCTGGGGTTCACCGCCCTCAATGCGGTAGCAGCAGGCGTACTCGTCCGCTTCGGTGCGGGTCAGCACTTCCACCTTAGCCACGCTGGCGATGGATGCCAGCGCTTCGCCGCGAAAGCCCAGGGTATGGATATGTCCCAGATCGTCCGCCGTGGCAATCTTGCTGGTGGCATGGCGGATAAACGCTTTATCGATATATTCTGCTTCAATGCCGGTGCCGTTATCGGCAATTTGCAGCTGGGCAATGCCGCCGCGCGTTGCGGAGAGGGTGATCTGGGTCGCCCCGGCATCGATGGCATTTTCCAGCAGTTCCTTGGCCACACTGGCCGGTCGTTCTACAACTTCACCGGCTGCGATCAGTTCGGCGGTATGCTTGTCCAGCACACGAATTTCCGCCATGGGTCTCACCTGCCTTTATTCTTTGTCTAAAACGGTTTTCAGTTCGTACAGGAAGTTCAGCGCTTCCAGCGGGGTCAGCGTTTCAATATCCACGCTGTGGAGCTTGTCCACCACCTCGCTGGGGACGCTGGGGTTGTTGTAAGCTTCTACAGTCTCAAAGTCCAGCTGCATCGTATTGCTGCGGCCCGGGGCGTTGGCTTCCAGCTGGCGCAGCACGGCGTGGGCGCGCTTGGTCACGCTGCCCGGCAGGCCCGCCAGTTTGGCGACCTCGATGCCGTAGCTGTCATCCGCCGGGCCAGCGATGATGCGGCGCAGGAACGTGATGTCCTCGCCCCGCTTTTTAACGGCGATGTTGTAGTTTTTGACACCGCGGATGTCCTGGTCCATGCTGGTCAGTTCATGGTAATGGGTGGCAAACAGCGTTTTGCAGCCGATGTTATCGCAGATATACTCTACCACAGCACGGGCGATGCTCATGCCGTCAAAGGTCGAAGTGCCGCGGCCGATCTCATCGAGGATGACCAAGCTGTCCTTGGTGGCGTGTTTCAAGATTTCGGCCACCTCGGTCATCTCGACCATGAAGGTGGACTGCCCGGCAGCCAGGTCGTCCGAGGCACCCACGCGGGTGAAGATGGCATCCACAACACCCAGGTGAGCGCTGGCGGCGGGCACAAAGCTGCCGATTTGCGCCATCAGGGCGATCAGGGCATTCTGGCGCATGTAGGTGGATTTACCGGCCATGTTGGGGCCGGTGATGAGCAGCATGCGGTTCTCGTCCTCGTCCAGCAGCGTATCGTTGGGCACGAACAGGCTGCCTTTGAGCATCTGCTCAATGACCGGGTGGCGGCCCTCTTTGATCTCGATCTCACCGCTGGTATCCACCACCGGCAGGACATAGTTATTTTGCAGGGCAGCTTCAGCAAATCCGGCCAATACATCCAGTTGGGCCACCGCCGAAGCGGTTCGCTGGATGCGCACAATCTGATTGGAAATTTCTGTCAGCAGGTCGGTGAAAAGCTGATGTTCCAAGACGAGCAACCGCTCGTTGGCACCAAGAATCTTATTCTCCAGCTCTTTCAATTCCGGCGTGATGTAGCGCTCGCCGGTGGTCAAGGTCTGCTTGCGTGTGAAGGTATCCGGCACCGAATCTGTGTAAGAGCGGCTAACCTCAATATAATAGCCGAATACCTTATTAAAGCCGATCTTCAGCTTGGGGATGCCGGTCTCCTCGCGGTAGCGAGCTTCCAGGTTGGACAGGTAGCCCTTGCCGCCGTGCATGATGTCCCGCAGTTCATCGACCTCGCTGTTGTACCCGGCGCGGATGGCACCGCCGTCCTTGAGGGTCGCCGGGGGATCGTCCACCAGGGCGGTGGTGATCTTATTTAAAATATCTTCCAGCGGGTCGATCTGGTCGGCCAGATCTTTCAAAAGCGACGCGCCGCAGGCGGCAGCCTGGCTGCGGACCTCCGGCAGCATAGCGCAGGTATCGCCCAGGGCCTTGACCTCCCGCGGGGTGGCCGAGCCGTACAGAATACGGGTGGTCAGGCGCTCAATGTCAAAGACATGGGAGAGCGCATCTTTCAAGTCAGCGCGGGCCATGTTGGCGGTGTAGAGTGCCTGCACGGCAGACAGGCGGCGGTTGATGGCCTCGGCATCCACCAGGGGCTGCTCGATCCAGGAGCGCAGCAGGCGCTTGCCCATCGAGGTTTCGGTCTTGTCCAGCACCCACAAAAGCGTTCCCCGCTTCTCGTGGCCGCGCATCGTCTCGGTCAGTTCCAGGTTGGCGCGGGTCACGGGCGACAGGCGCATATACTGGGCATCGGCGTAGTTCTGCACGGTCTTGATGCGCTCAACGCCGTGCTTCTGCGTTTCGTGCAGGTAGTTGATCATGGCGGCCACGGCGTAGGGTACCAGGGCATCTTTCTCGTAGCCGAGGGTGTCCCGCCAGTCAGCACCGAACTGGTCGGCCATGGCGGCTTCCATCACGGAATCTTTAAAGCAGGCATCCTCCCGCAACTCCACCAGGGCGTTGGTGTGCTGCTTGATATAGGCAGTCACGTCCTTGAAGTCCAGCATGGCCGGGCAGATCAAAATCTCGCTGGGCATGTAGCGGCACAGTTCGGTAATGATCGCGCCGCCGATCTTTTCGGCGTTCAGTTCGGTGGCGTAGGCTTCGCCGGTGGAAATATCGGCAAAGCAGATGCCCGCTTTCCAGCGGCCGCGGGTGCGCTTGGTGTAGACACTGCAGAGGTAGTTGTTTTTATCCTCGGCCAGCATGCTGCTCTCGATGACGGTGCCGGGGGTGACCACGCGGATGATGTCCCGCTTGACAAGACCCTTGGCCAGGGCGGGGTCCTCCATCTGCTCACAGATGGCGACCTTGTAGCCCTTGGCGATGAGGCGGGCCACGTAAGTTTCGTAGGAGTGGAACGGTACGCCGCACATGGGGGCGCGTTCCTCTTTGCCGCAGTTTTTGCCGGTCAGCGTCAGTTCCAACTCGCGGGAGGCCGTTAAGGCATCATCGTAGAACATCTCATAAAAATCGCCGACACGGTAAAACAAAATCTCGTTCGGGTGTTGTTTCTTGATCTCGAAATACTGCTGCATCATTGGGGAAACTGCTTGTTCCGCCATGGTTCACACTCCTGTGTTTTTCTGCAAAGTTACGTTACGGTTTTAGGTTTAGTGGCAGCCGCCGCAGGTGGAGCAGCTGCCGGTGCAGCCGCCGGAGGGGGCCTGCACGGTCATGGGGTCACCGCCGTTCATGGCAGTGTTGATGATAGCATCGATGTGGCTGACCATCGCCTCGCATTCAGACTTGGCAGCATTGTAGCGGACCATGCCCTCGCTGGCCATGATCTGGCTGTACAGGTCATTGACGCGCTGGTTCAGCTCGGCCACGCGGACGGCATCAGTCTCGGTCTTGGCGCTCTCGTTGTTCAGGTCCAGGCGGGCCAGGTTGAACTCACCGATGAGGTTCTGCAGTTCTTCATCGTTATCGTTCTCGCGGCGGGCAGCGTCCAGTTCCAGGTAACGGGGGTCAGTCTGCAGGGCAGCGGCGGCTTTTTTAAACAGATCAATGCAATCCATGATAGGTTCTCCTTATGAATAAAAATGTAGTAAAGTGTAAATTTTATATTGCTCAATCCTGCACCAATTCGCCTACCAGCAGCGCGGCGCGGGAACCGGTCAGGTGGACATTGGCCCACTGGCCGATGAGAGATTCCGGGGCCTGGAACTCCACCACCAGGTTGTTGTCCAAACGTCCGTTGACGGTACCGGCGGTGCGGCCTGCGGCTTCTACCAATACGCGGACAGTCTGGCCTGCCATGGCGGCAGTGGCCGCAAAGGCGAATTCATCCTGCGTTTTCAACAGGCGTTCCATGCGGGCGGCCTTCTCGGCGTGGGTCGTGGGGTCATCAAACTTGGCCGCCGGGGTGCCGGTGCGCTTGGAATAAATAAAGGTAAACAGCTGCATATAGCCGACCTTGCGGATGAGGTCCAGCGTTGCCTGGAAATCCTCCTCGGTCTCGCCGGGGAAGCCCACGATGATGTCACTGGAGAAGGTCACACCGGGGATCTTTTCCCGGGCATAATCCACCAGGTCCATATACTGGGCTACCGTGTAGTGGCGGTTCATCTCTTTGAGCAGGCGGTCGCTGCCGGACTGCACCGGCAGGTGGATGTGCTTGCACAGATGCTCCTGCGCGGCGATGGTGTCGATCAGCTTGCGGCTGGCATCCTTGGGATGGCTGGTCATGAAGCGGATCTGGTAGTCGCCGGGCACGGTGCAGAGCAGATTGAGCAGATCGGAGAAATCGATCTTTTCCGCAAGCCCTTTGCCATAACTGTTGACGTTCTGGCCCAGCAGGGTGATCTCCTTGTAGCCTTGGGCAATCAGCTCCTTGAACTCGGCCAGGATGGCGGCGGGCTCACGGCTGCGCTCCCGCCCGCGCACGTAGGGCACGATGCAGTAGGTGCAGAAGTTATCGCAGCCGTACATGATAGGCAGCCAGGCGCGGAAACCGGAATCGCGGCGGATGGGCATTTCCTCCACAACGGCATTGCGCTCCTCGGGCTTTTCCAGGTAGCGCTTGCCGCGGCTGATACGCTGGGCCAGCATAGCGGGCAGGCGGTCGATGCCGTCCACGCCGAATACCAGGTCCACGTAAGGGTAGCTCTGGCGCAGCTTTTCCACGATATGGGCCTGCTGGGCCATGCAGCCGCAGACACCGATGATAAGGCGCGGGTTCTGCTCTTTCAGCTTTTTCAGCGCACCTACGTTGCCGAAAACGCGCTGCTCGGCATGTTCGCGCACGGCGCAGGTGTTGAAAAGGATGAGGTCGGCATGCTCTACATTATCGCACAGGCCAAAGCCGACATCCTGCAAAACGCCCTTGATCTTTTCGCCATCGTTGACATTCTGCTGGCAGCCGTAGCTGCGCACATAGGCCAGGGGCGGCGTATCGTAAAACGAGGCCAGCACCTTGGCGGCGGCTTCGTTATGGGTATAGGTCAGTTTTTCCAAGTCCAGTTCTCCTTGCAAGTACCTGCATACAGGCACAAAATCCAGATATACCATGTTAGTATAGCAAATCAGGCGCAAAAGCACAAGCGCTAGTTTGTGATTTTTTGCGGTTTGGCCCGGTTTGTGGCTGGTTGGCGGCTGGGCTAGGCCGTACACAGCCAAAAGCGGCAGCACCGCTTGTCGCAGTACTGCCGCTTTTGCCCGTTGGGGCGGATGATTCAGTCGTCTTTTTCTTCTTTGTCAAACTCGTTTTCCAGCTGGGCGTGACGCTTTTTGTAGGCAGCGCTGCAAAGCTGAAGCACCACCAGCGCCAACACAAAGGTGATGCTCGCCGCAATACCGGCACTGACCAGCAAAATCGACAACGGCGCATCATAGGCTGACATTTTGATAAAGACGAACACGCCGATCACAACGCCAGCAATGAGACTGCCGACCAGGTTTGCGCCGAAGGTAGCTTTGATGTTCCGGCTCCAAAGCCCGGCGCGCAGGCAGGCGGCGACGATGTAGACGCAGCCGATCATAAAAACAACCCAGGTGCCTGCCATCTCCCGCATGGTAAAGCCGAGCAGCCCTTCGCCCAGCAGGACCACCAACAGCAGCGACCAGACCAGCCAGAAGCCCCGGCTTTCGATGGTGAGCATGGTGTGCTCCTGCATTTCGTCCAACTGATTTTTGCCGAAAAGATTTGCAAGTTTCATCGTTATTCCTCCCAGAACAGGTCGTCTAAGGTTTTGCCCAGCACCTTGCAGATGCTGCGGCAAAGGTTGATGGTAGGGTTGTACTCTCCTTTTTCAATGGCGTTGACGGTTTGGCGCGATACGCCGACAGCCTCCGCCAGAGCGCCCTGCGTCATGTCCTTTTCGGCGCGGGCGGCTTTCAGCTTCAGGTTTTTGGCCAAGGTCCCTGCCCTCCTTTCAGGTGGTGTAAACAGTATAGCACCGCCCTTTCGCAATGTCAAGTATATCTTACATTTTATCTTTTATATTTTTCTTTTTGTCGTTTTGCTTGCGATTGCTCCTGCGCCGTGTTATGATAGGCCTATACTACTTTATAAAAAGGAAGTTTGGCGAATGAAGTACAGCTTTCCCGCTTTTGAAAATGGATTTGTCCGCGTGGCTGCCGCCACCCCCGCCCTGCGTGTGGCCGACTGCGCCTATAACGCCCAGCAGATCATTGATGCTATGGCTGTGTACGCGGCCCAGGGTGTGCAGCTGGTCTGCTTCCCCGAATTTTGCTTAACGGGCTACACCTGCAGCGACCTGTTTTTGCAGCAAACCCTGCTGAAAGGTGCCGAGGACGGCCTGGCCGCTATCCTGGATGCCAGCAAGGGGCTGAACCTGGTGGCGCTGGTGGGCCTGCCGGTTGCCCATGACGGTAAGCTGTACAACTGCGCGGCCGTTTTGTGCAACGGTGAGCTGCTGGGCCTGGTGCCAAAGCAGCACCTGCCCAACTACGGCGAATTTTACGAGAAGCGCCACTTCGTGCCCGGCATGGCCGAGCCGGAGTGCATCGAGTTTGCGGGGCAGGAAACGCTCATCGGCACACGGCTGCTTTTTAGCTGCAAGCAGCTGAAAAGCTTTGTGCTGGGCGTGGAAGTGTGCGAGGACTTGTGGAGCCCCGTGCCCCCCAGCTGTGCCCTGGCGCTGGCCGGTGCAACTGTGATTGCGAACCTTTCCGCCAGCGATGAGACCATCGGCAAGGCCGCCTACCGCCGCCAGCTCATCAGCGGGCAGAGTGCGCGGCTGCTGTGCGCCTACCTTTACGCCGATGCCGGCCACGGCGAAAGCACCACCGACATGACCTTTGCCGGACACAACCTGATTGCCGAAAACGGCACCCTGCTGGCCGAGACTGCCCCCTTTGAGGGCGGCACCGCCATGACCGAACTGGACCTGGACCGCATGGTGCAGGAGCGCCAGCGCAACACCACCTTTATGCCACAGACCACCGGGTACACCCGCGTGGAGTTTGAGCTGCCCCCCGTAGAACTGGCCCTGACGCGGCAGGTCTCCCCCACGCCGTTTGTGCCCCAGGACACCGCCGCCCGTGCCGAGCGCTGCGAGCTGATTTTGCGCATCCAGGCCGAGGGTCTTGCCAAGCGCATCGAGCATACCCACGCCAAATGCGCCGTGCTGGGCATCTCCGGCGGGTTAGACAGCTGCCTGGCTTTGCTGGTGGCCGTGCGCGCCTGCAAGGTGCTGCACCGCGACCCGAAAGAAATTGTAGCCCTGACGATGCCCTGCTTCGGCACCACCAAGCGCACCCGCTCCAACGCCGAAATTTTGTGTGAGGCGCTGGGTGTCAGCTTCGGGGAGATCAACATTACCAACACCGTCAACAGCCATTTTGCGGACATCGGCCAGGACCCGCAGACCTACGATGTCACCTTTGAGAACTGCCAGGCCCGTGTGCGCACCCTGGAACTGATGGACTACGCCAACAAAAACGGCGGTTTTGTCATCGGCACCGGCGATTTGAGCGAACTGGCCCTGGGCTGGGCCACCTACAACGGCGACCACATGAGCATGTACGGTGTCAATGCAGGCGTACCCAAAACGCTGGTACGCCACATTGTGCAGTACGTGGCCGACACCTGCGGCGATAAGCAGCTGAGCGATGTGCTGTTGGATATCCTGGACACGCCCGTCAGCCCTGAACTGCTGCCCACCGCCGAGGATGGCACTATTGCCCAGCAGACCGAAAAGCTGGTCGGGCCGTATGAACTGCACGATTTCTATTTGTACTACGTGCTGCGCTTCGGCTTTGGGCCGGAGAAAATTTACCACCTGGCCCGCACCGCCTTTGCCGGCAAGTACGAACCGGAAGTGTTGCTGGCCTGGCTGAAGAATTTCTACCGCCGTTTCTTTGCCCAGCAGTTCAAGCGCAGCTGCCTGCCGGACGGCCCGAAAGTCGGCTCGGTCACGCTGTCTCCCCGCGGCGACTGGCGCATGCCCAGCGATGCCTGCAACGCCCTGTGGATGGCCGAACTGGAGAAAATTACGCTGTAATATAAAGCTGTAATATAAAAAGGAAGTGCTGTTATGGCTATGTGGAAAAACGATGACGAAATGTTCGCCCTCATGAAAGAAAAGCTGTACACCCCCGTGGTAGGCGATATTCTGGACCAGATGGGGTACAAGCACCAGTTTTTGCCCGCTGCCATCCGCCCGCTGGCGGCCCAGGTGCCCACTGCGCCCTACATCCTGCCCGGTGAGACCGAGGACAAGCGGCTGAAACTGGCGGGTTACGCCTGCACCGTGTTGGAAAACGATGTGTACGAGTACCAGGAACAGAAACCTTTTGGGTATATGACCGAAGCGCTGGACGATTTAAAGCCCAACGAAATTTATATTGCCACCGGTGCCCACAACAGCGCCCTGTGGGGCGAACTGCTGACTGCCTGCGGCAAGGCCCGCGGCGCGGTGGGCGCGGTGCTGGACGGCTACACCCGCGATACGCCGAAAGTGATTGAGCAGAACTTCCCGGTTTTCTGCACCGGCACCTGGGCACAGGATTCCTCGGTGCGCACCTACGTGTTCCAGTGGCGCTGCCCCATCGAGATCGGGCAGGTCACCATCCATAACGGGGACATCGTGTTCGGCGATATTGACGGTGTGCTGATTATCCCGAAAGAGATCGCGCCCGAAGTGCTGGAAAAGGCCCTGGAAAAAGCCAGCACCGAAAAGACGATGCGCAAGGCCATCGAGAACGGCATGCTGGTCACCGAGGCGTTTGCCAAGTTTGGTGTGCTGTAATTTTACGCAATAACAAAAGCGGAGGATGCCCGGTTCGGGTGTCCTCCGCTTTTTGTTTTGGATTTATAAATGGGGCGTTAATACTCTACGCCCTCGCGGGCAGCAACGCCCTGGGTATAGGGGTGTTTGTGCATCCGCATTTCGGTGGAGTAGTCGGCGGCTTCCTGCAGCCAGGGGGCGGGGTCGCGGCCTGTGACTACGACTTCCCTGCCGTCCTTGGCAAAGGCTGCCGCTTTGCGCAGCAGGGCCTCGTCCAGGATGTTGCTTTTTAACGCAGCACAGGCTTCGTCCAACACCAACAGGTCAAAGGGCTGCGCCAGCGCTTTTGCCATAGCGTCCGCCGAGGCAGCCCGCGCCTGGGCTTTGTCGTTTTCGTCCATCAGCCAGGTGAATTTGGCGTTGGGGCAGGCATAGACCGCAGCCCCCGCCGTGCGCAGCGGGGCGATCTCGCCGCTGGTGCCGTCCTTTAAAAACTGCACGACCACCACGCGCCGTCCATGCCCCAGCGCCCGCAGCGCCAGCCCCATGGCCGCCGTAGTTTTGCCTTTGCCGTTGCCCCAGTATAGATGTAGCATGGATGTCCCCCGCTTTAGGCGCTCTGTTTTTCAGATGCGAAAAATTCTTTGGTCAGCTTGACCACCGTACCGGAAAGCAGCAGCAGCGCAATCAGGTTCGGGATGCTCATCAGGCCGTTGAAGGTGTCGGCCACGCTCCACAGCAGGCCCAGGTCCACCGTAGCACCCAGGATGGATACAAAGGAATACACCACAAAGAACGGGCGAACGACCTTGTCACTATGGCACAGGAACGCCAAAAAACGCGATCCGTACAGGCCCCAGCCGATGATGGTGGAGAATGCAAAGCAGCACAGCGCCACCGCTGTAAAGATGGATGCCCAGCCACCGTAGGTAGTGGTAAAGCCGGAGATGGTCAGCTCGGCACCCGCGGCGGTGCCGTAGTTGACGGTGGTGCCGCTGCACAGGATGACCATAGCCGTCAGGGTGCAAATGACGATGGTGTCGGCAAAGACCTCAAAGATACCAAACATGCCCTGCTTGACCGGCTTTTTGGTGTCGGCGCAGGCGTGGGCGATGGAGCCGGTACCCAGGCCGGCTTCGTTGGAGAAGATGCCCCGGGAAACGCCTTTCTGCATGCTGATGAACAGGCTGCCGATGGTGCCGCCGGTGAAAGCCGCCGGGTTGAACGCACCTGCGAAAATAGCTTCCAGCACCAGCGGGAAGCGCGGGAGATTCAGCACCACAACGCCGACCGCCATCACAATGTAAAACAGTGCCATAAAGGGAACCAGGCGCTCGCTTACGCTGCCAATGCGCTTGATGCCGCCCAGCAGCACCATAGCAACCAGCATAGCTACCGCAATGCCAACCACGAGGTTCAGCGTAGAGAGTGCGCCGTTGCCGACAACGCTGTATTCCAGCAAAGCGGTGTCGATGGCTGCCACGATGGTGTTAACCTGGGTCGCATTGCCGGTGCCGAACACCGTCAATACGCCGAACAGTGAGTACAACACAGCCAGGAACTGCCAATGCTTGCCTAGGCCGTTTTTAATGTAGTACATCGGGCCGCCGACCCACTCGCCTGCGGCGTTGCGCTCACGATAATGCACCGCCAGCGTGACCTCGGCAAACTTGGTACACATACCCAGCAGCGCCGAGCACCACATCCAGAATACCGCGCCCGGTCCGCCGATGGCAATGGCGCCCGCCACGCCCGCAATGTTGCCGGTGCCAACGGTGCCCGCCAGCGCCGTGCATACCGCCTGAAACGGTGTCATAGCACCATCCGAAGCGTCCTTTTTACGGAACATACGGCCGATGGTGGTTTTAATGGCGTACGGAAATTTGCGGATCTGCAAAAAGCCCGTCCGCACACTGAGCAGCAGCCCCACGCCAATGATGCACACCATGGCCGGGACACCCCAGACAAAGTTATTGACTGCCTGGTTGACAGCCGCAATTGTTTCTAACATAGTACTCCTCATTCCCTCTTGTTTGATGGTTGCCCCCTTGTAAACACAAACAGGTCACGAGCCGTGCGTACACATTGGCTCGTGACCTGTTGGCATCGTACTGATTTAGTATAGCATTTTATACCGGGCTTTGCAAGCAACAGTGTACAGGGGGCTACAAGCGGTATAAAGAAACAAGTGGTTTGATAGAGTGGAAAGAGCGTCAGATTTTCCACTCTATCTTTACATAGTTGCTGGTTGCGCTGATTGAAGAAATCAGGCCGTCAGCGGCCAAAGAAATAGTTCCCGGCAAGGAAATCACAGACACAACCAATGAATATACCTCAAGCGCTATAATGCCACCGATATAGAAAGCCTTTCCAAGAAATACTGATACTATGCTGCCAACCACAAAAATCAGTCCGTCAACAAGTTTGGCTCCTGCGTTTAGCCTTTTCCATTCTATGCCAAGCTTCATTAGGTACATAATAAGACCAATTATAAGCGTCAACGGTTCATCGGATGTAAAATAACCAACGAGAGCAATAAATGGACCGCCCCACCCTAAAATGTACGATATTTCTTGCATTTTGAAACAACTTCTTTCATGATTAAGCATCAACTATTTCATCATCTAGCCTTTTCATTATCATAGCACAAATTGTGCGACATATCAAAACATATTTTCGCGCCAAATAAAAAACCACCAGCTGAGCTGGTGGTTTTTCTTATGCGGGCATACACGGCGACCACTTCAACCCCGCAACGCTGCGCAGGCTGGCCAGAGAGCGCCCGACGCTGCGCTTTGCATGCTGTACATGGTTATGTACTGCCCTTGTAGGGTCAGGCGTAAAAATCAGCCAGATAGACGTTATTCGCACAGATCGTTGGTACGCCTACAAAGGGCTATGCCGCATAAAGGCGCAGGAGACAAAGCACGATGTGCAAAATTGCTGCTGGCGTATTGAGCTACAGCAGCGCCCCGTTGAGCGGCTATTTTACGCGACAGACACAAACAACCTGAACGGCATTAAGGCCAAGGGCTACAACCTCTATCTTGTAGAGGCAAACTACGCCGAAGCGGATATTCAAGACCGTATCGCTGAGAAGAAAATCAACGGCGGGTTTGTGTATGAAAAGCGCGTGATGCGTGAGCATTTAAGCAAAGAGAAAGCCGATGATTGGCTTTACTCAAACATGGCAGCAAATTCAGAATATGTTTATATGCACTGCCATCAAGAAAAGGACAACTGAATATGGATAAAACAGCCTATATCAAATTATGGCTTGATTACAGAGACTATTTCGAGACGCTCAGTGACGCTGAGGTAGGGCGTTTGGTGCGTGCAATGCTCGACTACGAGTTAGACGGAGCAACGCCAAAGTTCAGCGGGAGTGAACGTGTTCTGTGGCCTGTAATGCGCCGAAACATTGATATTGACCATGAGTTCATCGAAAAGCAGACGAAGAACGGTTCTAAAGGCGGCAGACCAAAGAAACCCAAAGAAACCCAACAAAACCCAGAAAAACCCAAAGAAACCCAACAAAACCAAAAACAGAAAATAGAAAATAGAAAACAGAAAATAGAAGATATATCTTGTGTATCTAACGATACCCAAGATATATGCCACGCTGAAAGCGTGGCTACGCGCAAGCGCGCGCCTGCATACTCCGCGAAAAAAGCAATCGAGGAGTATACACAGGATGCGGAGCTGCGGGACCTGCTCTTTGAGTGGCTAGACAACCGCAAGAAACAGCGTGCACCTGAAACCAAGGGCGCTATCGGACAGAACCTCGACAAGCTGGCAGGCATGGCGGCACAAAGCAGCATGAGCTTGCAGGACTACATGCGCGAGGTCGTTCGCAAGGGCTGGCAGGCGTTCTATCCTATACGCGATGCACAGCAGACAGCGCCGCAGCGCCGTGCAGATGGGAGGGATTTTGATTGGCTTACGGGGCAATGACAGCCGCAGCGCCAGCAATGGGCGCGATGGAAACCGTTCAACAGGGCGGCGAGCTACACCCCATCATGGGGCTGATTGCTGCAAGGTGGCCGAACTTCGGCAACGGCAAAACGCCGCAGCAAAAGAAAGCGATGATTGCTGTTTGGGAAACTGACCTTGCAGATATCCCGATTTCACTGCAAAAGGCCGCGCTGGATGCAAAAGCCCGTACCGGGCATTTGTTCCCGCCGTCATCATCTGCCGAGCTTCGGAAATGGTGCAATGAGATTTCTACGCCGATGGATTGAAGAGTTCCGCCAGCGTCTGGCCGGCCTGCTCAAGTAAAAAAGGTGTCGGCCCTCTTCACAACACCGACACCTAAAACAAAACCGCCAGCGCGGCGAGTTCGCCGCTGTGCTGACACTTTAATTATAACTCAGCGTTACCAATAGCGCAAGATATAGCAAACCACCCAACCAAAACAGGAGGCCACCAACATGACTACCACATATAAAACATTCAAATGGTTCACCCCTCGCCCCTGCACCCTCTCCGAAGGTACCGCGATGTATCGCCGCCTAGCGGCTGAGCATCACCCCGACCACGGCGGCAGCGTCTCCGACATGCAGGAAATCAACGCCGAGTGGGATGCACTCAAGCCCACGCTCCCCCGCTTCTGTTCCGAACAGGCCAAGCAAGGCCGCGAACAGTACCAGCAGAACAAAGCCGCGCAGGATGCCGCCAAGGCCGCACAGGATGCCGAGACCGCCGCGATGGCCGACAAGCTCAGCAAGTGCCCCGGCTTGAAATTCGATGTAGTCGGCTCTTGGATTTGGGCAGACACGAACCACAAGTGGCTAAGCACCCTCGAAAAGCTCGGTTTCCGCTGGAGCGCTAACCGCTGCAAATACTACTGGCACCCGCAAGGCGACACAAGCCGCCGCAACCGCAAGGCCAGTTATCAGGACATCTACGCCAAGTATAACGGTCAGTCCTACCAGACCCGCACCGCCGACAGTATCCCCGCCTGACACCTTGCGCCGCCGCACAGTAAAGCGACGGCAGCCCACTACTAAAAAGCAAAGGAGATTCAACACCGTGAAGGAATACACCCCGCAGCCCCTGCCAAGTGTCACCGGCGACCCGCTGGAAATCAACCCGGATTTGTCCGCTACAGAGTGGGAACGTACCACCGCGCAACGAGAACAGGCAGCCGCCGTCCAAATTGAACAGGCGGACGCGATTCAGTACGAAAGCGGCGACCGCGTTATTATCATCACGGCAGGATGGCGCAGTCCCTACCAAGTAAGCTACTTCACCCGGCGCGGCTCCGACCTCATCCCCACGATGCACGAGGAACGCGACACCGCCCAGCAGGCCGCGCAGGAAATCCCCGAAACCTACCAACCCACCGCCGCTATTATCTTTTAATCTGAAAGGAGATCACACCATGAAAACCCTGCACCACACCGAAACCACCTGGCAGGGCCGCAAGATCATCATAGACGCGGCCGACCTTACCGCCGAATGTGGCTATATTGAAGTCATGGCAATGTACCCTGATGGCACGGAGATAGAGAGTTGCCGCACCCACGACCCGGAAGAAGCCCGCCGGACGTTCAATCTCTATTGCGACTTGGCCGCCGACCGTCCCACCGCCGACACCTACACCCGCGCCGACTGGGAGCGCGACCGCAGTTTTAACGCCCGCCCCGGTCAGCCCATCGCCGCCGATGTATACGAGGAGCTGTTCAACGTCTTACCGCCCTACAGCCTGCCGCGTGACCTCCGCAAAGTTGGTTACAACGGCTTTTTAATGGGCGAACCACACAGCAGCGACAGCAACGGCACTTTGTATATGGCTTTTGTCCGTCATGGCTTGCAGCACTTCTATTATGGTTTGGTTCATCGCTGATACTCTCGCAGGGCTGCACAGCACAAAGCAGCCCCGCCCCATATCCCAAAAAACAGAAAAGGAGCTAATACACATGATTACCTTGAAAAACTGCACGACCGAAAGCATGGGCGGCACTCGCACCCGCTATACCTTCACCGACACCACCCCGCGCGGCGAATCGATTGTAATCGACTTCACCGCATGCCACCCGGACAACAGCGACCGGCACAGCCTGCCCAACCTCTGGCACGAACACGGCTTTACCCCCTCTGTACTGTCCTCTTACTGGGCGGTAGATGTCTACGCCACCCAGCCCGACGGCCTTTGCCTTGGCCGCTATAACCCCACCGAGAAGCGCCGCAAAGACGCGCCCGGCATGGTGCTGGATTTCGCTTGGATGTTGCCCGCCACCAACGAGAACCGCGACAAGATTCTAACGGAGATTATCCGCAGAGCAAACAGGGAGGTTTAAACCATGAAAAAAGCAATCTTCGCCGCCATCATCGCCGCCGCGCTGGCGGTATCCTTTGCCGCAGGTTGCCGCGTCACCATGCTAACCGCCCAGCCCATCGGCCACGCTACAGACGCGCAAGGCCGCCCCGGCTATGTGGTCTCTTACCGCTACGGTCCCGCCTGGTTCAACGAAATCTACGAATAACAAAAAAAGCCGCCCAAACCGGACGGCTTTTTTCTTTCTATTATAAAACCACAAGCTATGCTTGTGGACGAGTAGAGCACGAGCGTTGAA
>CAVAGJ010000030.1:0-35795 GCA_963588145.1 Coriobacteriaceae bacterium | reverse complement strand
TCGAGGCTGCTAACGGTTTTTCCAGATTATCCTGGCACCACCGCACATATGCCTGGTAAAAATCTGTAGATTTGCATTTAGAGCCTGCCAGAACACTGAAATAACCCTCGGATTTCAAAAAGCTCGTCACATTGTTGCCCTGCTCCATGGCTTCCTTCAGGTTGTTGGCTGTCCGCTCGCTCACCGTGAACTGATAATGATTGGCAATCAGTCGATGCAGCCCCTCCAACGCCCAAAGGAAAATGCCTTCGACCTCGCCACGCAGCTTCTCCACCAGAAAAGGGTCATCTACACGGTCAGCTGGCTTGTCCTTCGTTGTCAGGATCAGCTGCCGACGGTAAAATCCATTGGATTTGTCATAAAGAGCTTGCAAGCCTCCATTGCCAAAACAAATGAACCTGGAATAAATGGTTCCCTGGACGCTTTGCTGGCTCTTTCGCTCAATGTCCACTCGATCTTCCATTGTGACAAAGGATTTGATCACATTGGTCTTCGGCAATGCCTCCATCTTCATGTCGTCATCGACCAGTAGCAGGATCATTTCCAGATTCGCCCTGGCAAAGCGGTCTGTTTCAATCTTTTGCAAACTGCCGTTATACATGCTGCTTCCGAAAATAGAGCGGAGTACCAGTCCAATCCGTGACTTTCCCTCGCCACCCTTGCCAACAACAAGCAGCATCTTCTGTGCCTTTGTGGTGGGAATCAGGCAATAGCCGATATACTCCTGCAACGCTGCAATGTCCTCTGGATATAGCAATTCATTCAGAAATTGTAACCACCGTTCCGGCATTGGTGCTTCCGGTACATACCTAACCTTCAGACGATTCAGGCAATATTCCTTGTCTGGTCGGAATGTGCCGTCCAGAAAATAGGTGCCGTTCGCCACATGGATCCGATCTGTCTGGAGTTCCGGCTGCTCCGATGCACAGGCAAGCTTTACCGCATCCAGTAGCTGCTTGGATTTCTTTGCTACATTTGTCTTTGCAAAATCGCGGATCAATTCATAAATTTCTTTCAAAAGCACGCTTTCATCATCCACGATGCCATCCTTCCCATACAATACGTTGTGGAAGCACCGCATGGGATGCAGCGATAGGAAATAATCAGCAAAAAGCGGTTCGATGATAACGCCTTTTTCTCCAACCCAGTTAAGCGACTCGTCTTCCGTCATTGCCATCGGCGCTGGTGACGTCTGCATAGCCATCTGTCCTTGCTGCATGGTTTCTAATTCTTTCCTCAAGTTCCTTCACATCCTTTCTGTGTTCACACACCACCTGTTCCTTTTCCTCCTCTGTTCCAGTCAAAAGGACATCCAGCAGATACTCCACATAAGATATTTTCTGTAGAGCCTCTGTAAACAGCGGATGCCACTCTTCATCCGGAGAACGAGGTGCGTACAGTTCCTGCCAAGTCTTAAGCAGGTGCAGATACGCACAAAGAACGACATAGCAATGCTTCTCCTCACGCTGTTTTCTCTGCCATTCACTCTCCACCGGCTTTGCCCTGCGAGGCGGAGCCTTACCCCTGCTGTCATAGGAAATTCCAAAATCCGCCGCCAGCTTCCTTGCACCCAAGACCATACAGTCTGCCAACAAAGTCAATCACATCACCGTCTGCCTGACATCCAAAGCAATGGAACCGCCTGTCCACCTTCATGCTGGGATTTCTATCATTGTGGAATGGACAGCGAGCCATGCCATTTCGTCTGACCTGAATTCCATACATCTCGGCAGCCTGCCTGGTCGTTACACTGTCTTTTACAGCTTCAAAAAGATTCATTGTCATCACCTCTTAAATTTTTATGATTTTTCTGTCTAATGAGTTGATATTGCATTGCAAAATAGGTATAATATAAGTGCAATCGTCATGAAAGGAGTTGATCATTATGGCTAATACAACCAATTTCAGTGTCCGGATGGACAGCGATATCAAAAAGCAGTGTGAAGCCTTGTACAATGAACTTGGCATGAATCTCACCACTGCCATCAATGTTTTCCTGCGCCAGTCCCTCCGTGTCGGTGGCCTGCCCTTTGATGTTCGCGTAGAGCAGCCCAACAAGGAAACCATTGCAGCCATGCTGGAAGCAGAGCGCATTTCTCGTGATCCTTCCGTAAAACGTTATTCCGACGTGGAAGAAGCACTGAAGGCACTAAAGGAATGAACCATTTAGACATTGTCTGGACGAATCAGTTCAAGAAGGATTACAAACTGGCGATGAAACGCCATCTCAATATTGAACTTCTGGATGATATCGTCCGTAAGCTGGCAGCGTGCGAACCACTGCCGGAGAAGAACAAAGACCATGCCTTAACCGGTGACTGGATCGGACACCGGGAGTGCCACATACAGCCGGACTGGCTGCTGATCTACCGGATTGAACAGAATCTTCTGGTTTTAACGCTTTCCAGAACTGGGACTCACAGCGATCTCTTTGGAAAATAACCTCTGGGCACACGGCATAACGACCGAGTGCCCTTTTTCTGGAAATAATAAAGGCATCCGACGTCATATCCATCGAATGCCTCAAAGTTCCATATCCTGTTGTTTCTTCTTTTCGTTGTCCTTCTCGCTTTTCCGCACGTCCTCCTGCTGTGCAGCCTCTTCCTTTTTCTTTCGGAGCATTGCCAGCACAGACGGCTTTGCCTGCTTTTGTATTTCCTTCATAGCCGCCTGTTTCACATCCGGTTTTCGTAAAATCTCCATCAGATTCAGCGATAGTTTTGCCACTACATTCACGATATGCTTCTTCACCGCTCCCAGCTGCTGAATTGCATAATGCCTTGTCTTTGCATCAGCTTTACGCTCCGGACTGTCAAGCCACGCAGCGTGCTTATCCAGCTGATCTACACTGATATTCAGCACCTCTTTCCGGGCTGTATCCGTCACCACATCCACCGCCTTGTCATAGGCAATCGCCGAGACTTCATCAATCAGCGCATCTACATCCTCCAGCTTCAGCGTGGTTTCTTCCAGCTCCGCTTTTGCAGCGGCCAACTCCTGAGTCTGCTGTTTCAGAAGTGCCTTCTGCTTGGCAATGATATAGTCCTGCTTCTCCAGATATCTGCGGCTCCCGGTTGTCGGTTCTCGCTGGACATAGACCTGATGATTTTCACAGATATCCAGAAACAGCTCCCTGGCGATTTTGTCAAAAGTAACTTTCCGATTATTTCGCTTGCTCACTCGTTTATCCGGATCCGGCAGTGGTACACCAAGCAGCTCCAGAGCCTTTTCCTGCTGTGGCTTCCGGTGTCCGTAACCATCATCACAGTCAAAGACACTGGGGTTGTTTCACGCCTCGCTCTGACGGCGCGACACGGCGGCCAACGCGCGTTCGAACCCGACCGCGTTCACCTTGTCGTCCAGCAGAAAAATCGTCTTACAAAGGCCGTCTTTGGGGCTGAGGTGGCGGCTCACCACAGATGCCCCTCCGCCCAGCAGCACGGCGGGGATGGCGTGGAGATCGAAGCCCGATTCCATGGTGGCCGACAGTAGATGTTCTGTGTATTTGCGGCCCTGCCGATTCACAATGTCCCGCACCGTCTCGCTGACCGTACAAGGCTGACCCGCCAGCATATTCTCGATTTGGGCATCCGTAAGAGACAGCCCGGTTTCCCGGCGAACTTGTTCCCGGATGTCATCCACGCAGCGGATCATGCCGAGTTCCAAACTGTGCGCCGTGTCAGCCACGGGAATGGCATTGTCGATGCGCATGAGGTCTACCGTCCAGCCGCCAAGGTCCATGAGGAGCATGGATGGTTCGTCTTGTAGCAGCCCGGTTTCAGTCATAAGAGCAGCATAGCCTTGCGGGAATATAGCAACTTCTTCAATGGTGATGCTGTACTCCACCCCCTCGAAGCGGAAGTTCACGGGCTGGTTGCTTCGCAGCAGATAATTCCGGAACTTCGGCTTGTCGCGTCCGAAACTGGTCAGGGGTAAGCCTGCCGCAATTCGCACCGAACATTCAGGCGGCAAACCACGCTGCTGGATCTCTTTTGCGATGGCCGCCAGCGTCAGCAGATAATAGTTGTCGTTCACTGTTTTGTCGCGTTGGATAGGCTGCCGCCCGGTACCACAAACAAAAAAGCACCCGCCAAACTCTAAGAGTCCTTGGCGGGTGTAGGGTTCGTGTTCTCCGTAGCTTGTAAGCCCTGCCGGGAACGAGCAGTGCGCTGTCTTGATGGCATAGTAACCGTGGTCGATGCCGATAATGATGCTCATGGGAATGACCTTCTTTCTTTAATAATGTAAGATTTATATAAACGGCAAGGGGAGTGCAACCTTTGCCGGGATTTTCGTGTATAACGAGAAAAGCCCCCGGCTGAAACTTACGTTTCAACCGGGGGCTTTGTTTGGAGCGGCCGACGAGGCTCGAACTCGCTACCTCCACCTTGGCAAGGTGGCGCTCTACCAGATGAGCTACGGCCGCATAAAAAAATCACCGAAGATTGTTCGGCGATTGTGTTGGCTGCCCCAGTCCGACTTGAACGGACGACACCCTGATTAACAGTCAGGTGCTCTAACCAACTGAGCTATGGGGCAATATATTGTAGTTACGTCGAAAATCGACCAACTAGCCTTAAATGAGGAACGCTATCGCTAAGAATCACTCCATGCCGTTGGCACTAACCAACTGAGCTATGGGGCAATATTTAGTTTGTCGCGTCAAGCACTCTCGCTGACGACTCCATTATTATAACAATCACAGTTTGCTTTGTCAACACTTTTTCCCAAGTTTTTTGCCAAATTTCTTATCCTTCTTTTAGTCTCTCTATATATTGTTGCAAAGCAAAAGTCAGACACAACTTGTTGTGTCATACCTAGCGGATAGTTCTGCTTTGCTTTTGTAAAAAGCGCCCGATCACACTTTCGGGCGCAGCTTTAATCTGCGCCGGAGTGCCTGCGGCCACCACGTGGCCGCCTTTTTCGCCGCCGCCGGGGCCCATATCCACAATATAATCCGCACTGCGGATCACGTCCAAGTCACGCTCGATGACGATGACCGTAGCCCCATTGCCGATCAGGGTGCGGCAAGCGCCCAGCAGCGTCTGCATGTCCAGCGGATGCAGGCCGATGGTCGGCTCACCAAACACGAACACCGCACGGGACTGGGTACGTTCTATCTCGCTGGCCAGCTTCATATCCTGGCACAGGTCCAGGGCTGTGTGCACATCACAGTCCATCAGCTGGGGCAGCGTGGTAGTGCGGCCCCGCTTATCGGTCAGTTTCACCTCGTCTGCCTCGCGGGCGTAGCGGGAACCGTGGCAGGTGGAGCAAGGGATCTCCACATCCGGTAAAAACTGCACATCCAGGCTAATGACACCAGTGCCATCGCACACTGAGCAGCGCAGTTTACCCGTGTTGTAGGAAAAGTCGCCCGCCTTGTAGCCGTGGGCTTTGGCATCCGGTGTGCGGGCAAAGATCTTGCGCAGCTCGTCATGCACATTGACGTAGGTAGCTACGGTGGACCGCACGTTGATGCCAATGGGCGTGGCATCAATCAGCTTGACCTGCTCGATGCCCTCGGCCGTTACTACCTTTAAGCGGATAACCTGCGGTGCTGGCCGCGAGAGCCGACACCAGGCTTTCCAAAACCAGCATGGCCTTACCAGAGCTGGATACAACGGTAACAACGGTCAGTTGCCCTTGGAGATGTCCATCTACAGCGGATGCACTGTGTGAATGGCATCGGTGGAAAGGTGGATGCGGCTCTCGGCAAAGAGGTCTCTCTCCCCTGCCCCGGCAGGCAGCGCGGCAGCCGCCGGGCGCAGGAACGGGCCGATCATCGACTGGGGGTCTGCTCAATTTGCGGCACGGCGCCCTGGGCGATGACGTAGCCGCCGCCCGCACCGGCTTCTGGGCCCATCTCGATGATCCAGTCGGATTCAGCCAGTACCTGGGTGTCATGGTCCACCAGCACCACCGAGTTGCCGTCCTCGACCAGGTCGTGCATGACACCGGCCAGGCCCACAATATTGGCGGGGTGTAGGCCGATGGGCGGCTCATCCAGCACGTAAAGCACCCCGGTGGTGCGGTTGCGGACGGCACAGGTCAGTTGCATGCGCCGGCGCTCGCCGGTAGAGAGGGTGGACGTGGCGCGGTCGAGGGGCAGGTAATCCACCCCCAAATCCATCAGGTGGCAGGCGACCTCGGACAGGCGGGTGCATGCACGGTGGCCCCGCAGGTGGGGCAGATCAGCGGCTTTTCAGCCGCCACGACCAGGCTGGTCGGCAGGTAGTGTCCATTGGGGCAGCGGTGGGATGCCAGGCGGGAGAACATCAGGCGCAGGCCGTTCAGCAGCTCGGTGCCGGTGCCGAAGGTGCTGCGGATGCCCGGGACGCTGGCGCAGCGCCGCCGGGACATACAGTGCCGCGGATCTTGATTGCTTCTTTGGTTGGCATAGTTGTTTCCTTTATTTATCCCCGTTTTCGCCTTTGCCCAGTTCCAGCTGGCGGAAGCCCTCGCCGTGAACCTCGTTGGACTGCAGCATAATGATGAAGCTGGCCGGGTCCATCTTCTGGATGGCATGCTCGATCTCGTACAGCTGCTTGTTGGAGCAGGCACAGAGCACCACATCCTTGGGTGCGCCGCCGTAGCCGCCGCGCCCCTGCAAAATGGTGGCGCCACGGTCGGCCACGCGGTCGATTTCCTCGCAGGCGGCCTCGCCGTCATCGGTCACGATCATAGCCAGCATCGAGGAGGAGAAGCCGAACATCATCTTGTTAATAACCGCCGAGGAGACAAAGTTGAAGATCAGGCCGTAGATGATGGAGTCCACGTCATGGAACACCAGGCCGTTGGCTACAATAACCGCCAGCGCTGCCGCAAAGGTAATGTTGCCAAAGGGCAGGTGCGGGTGCTTGACCTTGACGGCCATCGTGATAAAATCAATACCGCCGGTGCTGGAGTTCTGCATGTAGATCAGCGCATCGCCGATGCCGCAGATCACACCGCCGCACAAGGTAGCCAGCAGGCGGTCGCCGGTGTAGACCGGCAGGGCGGGCAGCAGGTAGTCGGTAAACACGGCAAACAGCACCATGCAGCGCAGGCTGCGCAGCAAAAACGACTTGCCCAGCACCTTATAGCTGAACAGGATGATGGGGATATTGATGATCACATTGGACAGGCCCATAGGGATACCGAACAGACGGTACAGGATGGCGCATACGCCCGCAATGCCGGTGACGGGTACGCCCGATGCCACGGCAAAGCTGTAGATGCCGGCAGCCGAGACGAAGCAGCCCAGCACTTCCAGCAGCAGGTTCACGTGTTTGTTTTGGGTCATAGTGTATCTCCTTGCGAATTTAAGAAAGCTGAAGAAAAGGGCGGGGGCATACTAATGCTCCCGCCCTGTGTATTGCACAGACGTTCTTTTACTTAGAGACAGTCTTTTTGATTTTGGATGCGCTGTAGGTATTGATGGCCGAGCTGTCCAGGTTATGTTCCAGCGCTGCGCCATCGGCGTAAAGCTTATCCTGGATCTCGTCACTCTTCATATCGGTCAGCACATCGTACATGCTGTTCAGTTCATCGACCGTGTAGGTCTTGAGGGGGTCGATGCGGCGAGCCACCAGCAGGGTGGTACCCAGGTCGATGGTCGTCCAGCTGCCCAGGGGCACTTCGTCCAGCGGGTCAGTCAGGTTGTTGTAGCCGTCACCGCCAAAGCTGGAGAGGTCGTCCGGGGTGTACAGCTGGGAACCAGCGTAGTAGACAGCCTGGGAGGATTCGATCGTGCTGCCCATGGCGCTCATGGCCTGGGGCACGTAGTTCATGGCAGCGGTGTACAGGGCGCTGTTGCTGGCGGTCTCGGCGGTGGCCTGCTCGTTCAGGGTAGCCAGGCACTGGGCGGCGATGTCCTCGATCTGGGACTTCTGATCATCGGTAGCCAGCGAGTAGGTGGAGTAGTTCACCAGCGGGAACTGCACGGTCTCGACATAGTAGCAGTCGTTGTTCACGTAGTCGGTGTACTCGGCCTCGGTCACGGGGCTGGTGCCGTCAGCGCCGTAGGTCAGGTTCAGGATAGCCTTGGCCTTCTGGGCGTTCAGCAGGTAGGTCTCCACCGTGGACTTGGAGATGCCGTTGGCGGTGTACAGGTCGCCGTTGGAAGTCCACAGGCTGTCGGCAGAGTTGGCAGCCTCGGCGGTGGCAGCGTCATCCAGTACGCCGCCCAACTCGTCGAACTCTTTCTCGACAGCAGCGTAGTACTCGATGGCACGGGTGGTCAGCTGGCTGATGTAGTCAGCGCCATCGGTGGTGACTTCCTCGCCGTTGATGGTGCCAGTGCACTGGGCTTTCAGCACGGCCTTAACGTTGCTGGCGGTCTCGCCGGTTGCCAGGTCAGCCAGGCCGGAAGCAGTGTTGTAAGAGTTGTACTGGGCCAGCAGGTAGACACCGGCCGGGATCTCGACCCCGCCGATGGAGCCCACATTGGCAGGCGTGGACATAGCACAGCCGCCCAAAGCCAGCAGCATGGAAGCAGCCATGCCCAGGCTGAACAGTTTGGTTTTGATGGAACGCATGATCGGTTCTCCCCTTTATAATACTTAGCAGGACGCATAACACCCTGAATTATTATTATTATACTGCGTTTGGCCGCGTATTGCAAGCCCTGAGCCTAGTGTGGTATACTGGCTTCACGAGAGTTTCACATACTATAATAAGGAGTATGCCATGCTTCTGACCGAACAGGCCGCCCGGCTGCAGGGCAGCGATTGGGCCCCGTTTTTTGCGGCCGAGTGTACTAAACCCTACTTTGCCGCGCTGGACGCTTTTGTGACCGATGCCGCCGCCCGCACCACCGTGTACCCGGCTGCCGAAAACATTTTTGCCGCTTTCGCCGCCTGCCCGACTGCAGGCATCCGCGCCGTGATTTTGGGGCAGGACCCTTACCACGAGCCGGGGCAAGCCATGGGGCTGTCTTTCTCGGTACCCGATGCCTGCAAAGCGCCGCCCAGCCTGCGCAACATTTTTAAAGAGTTGGAAAGTGAAACCGGCACCCAGCGCCCCCACAACGACCTGACCCCCTGGGCGCAGCAGGGCGTACTGCTGCTGAACACGGTGCTGACCGTGGAGCAGGGCCGCGCCTTTGCCCACGCCAAGCAGGGCTGGGAGACCTTTACCAAGGCCGCGCTGGAATACGCCGTGCAGCAAAGCACTGCCCCGCTGGCCGCCGTGCTGTGGGGTAAGCCCGCCCAGAAGTACGCCCCGGTTTTTGCCGCCGTGCAGGACCGCCGCCCGGTGCTGGTTCTGGAATCCGCCCATCCCAGCCCGCTTTCGGCCTATCGCGGGTTCTTTGGGTCGGCACCCTTTGGTAAGATCAACGCCTTTTTACAGCAGCACGGCGAAACGTCCATTGATTGGCTGAAATAAACCGCGCAACGCAGTTAAAAAGCCCCCGGCAGGCTTGACAGCGATGCCGGAGGCGGCTATAATAAAGATAACAAAAGGCGCTGCGACAAGCGGTTGGCCCTTTGCGATATGGTATTTAGGTAAACCTAATAACCGTCACCGTGCCGGGTGGCGGTTATTGCTTTTTACCACTAAACTCAGCGTAACAGTCTTATGACCGATATGGAAAGTCAATGTAAAACGCATGGTCTCACCCCCTTTCGGGTAGTGGGGCCAACCGCCTGCCGTTGTGTGCAGCGCCTTGCCGCCGAAGCAGCAATTTCAGAATACCATATTTCGACAAATCCCGCAAGCCCTGTGCAGGGGCCTGCGGGATTTATTTTGTATGCTTTTGCCTATACAGAACCAAAAGCCATGGTAAAATCTTACGATTTACCATGGCTTTTGTTGGCGGAGTAAGAGAGATTTGAACTACAACGAATCAACGTTGAAATGTTGAAAGCTATTTGCTTACGACATTATTACGAACCAAAATGCGCGTTTAGGATGGCAGTTGCTTCATCCACTGCGCTGGCCTTGGCCTCTGCGTACCAGCGTTGCGTTGTGAGGATGTCAGCGTGGCCCATCAGTTCTTTGGCGACCTGCGGCGTGATCTGGCACTGCACCAGGGTGCTGGCGAACTCATGCCGCAGCTGGTGGGCTGTAAAGTCCGGCTCCATGATAGTCTTGTACAGCACTTTGCCGTCCTTAGATTTTTTGCCAGTCTTGTAGCGCTTGCCGCTGTCATGTGCGCGGCCAATGTCCTGGCAGTATTGCAGCCAGGCATTTTGATAGCTGCTTTTTGTGTAGGGCCGCTCGCCGCCAAAGATAAACGCCTCATCCGGCAGGCCGTCCAGACGACCCGCCAGCGCGGCCTGCAAGGGTTTGAGGATAGGCACCCGGCGGTATGCGTTGTCGGTCTTTAATTCTTCAATTTCCGGGTGATTATTGTGCCAGACGACTTGCTTGCAGACGTTGATCTCGCCGTCGGCAAGGTCCTTTTTCTGGAGCGCCATGACCTCGCCCAGGCGCAGGCCCGCATACATCATTATGGCCGGGCAGAGACCGAACCCCTCCGGGTGGGCTTTGACGTCGGCCACCTCTTGCTCAGTGGGGGCATGGCGCTTTTTCTGGGGTAGGCCCTGGGGCAGCTTTAACAGTGTACAAGGGTTGGTGTCGCCGTGCATCTCGGCGCACCAATACTGCCAAATCAGCGACAACACGGATTTTTGCCCGGCGATGCTCTTATAAGCATAGCCTTGGGCGGCCATGTGCGTCAGCTGGCGATTGATGTCGGTGCTACTGATCTCGCGCATACCTTGCTGGCCAAACCAATCTTTTGCAACCTCAACTTTGTGGCGGTAGCCTCGGCGGGAGCCGTATCTGATTGACGGCTCTTTGGCCTGCCAAAATGCTTCGGCTACATCGCCGAATGGTTCCCCTTTTTCTTTGCGGATAGATGCCTCCACAACAGCAGCGTCTATTTTCGCCTGAACCTCTTTAAGTGTGCGCCCATAGAAATGGCGCTTTTTGCCATTGATGACCCGGCAGCGCTCAACCAGGCCGTCGGCGCGCTTTGCTACTTTAGGCATATTATACAACCTCCATATAGATACACTTTGACAAGCGTGGCCGGAGGTGATACAATACAAATTGCTGGGTCTGTGTTGTACCACTTTGGACACGCTGATCTATCAAACGCTTACGGTGCGCCAACGCCGTGGGCGTTTTTTTCTTTTTATTTCTGTTCGATTCTTTCCTGGCCGTCAATTACCAGGCTTGTAACATGCCATTGCTGGGTATCGGCATTGTAACAGGTGAGGCCCTTTATAGTATGGTCATTGTAGATGCCAGAGGTGCCTTTTGTCTGCATGGTGCAAGATACAATGTAGCTATCTTTGCCGGTCTGTACTTGCCATTCGTCGAAGTCCGGCCACTTGGAATCCCCCGAGACATAGTTGTTATCGACAACATATTTCACAGAGAGTATCGCTGTTTCCTCTGCTGTGTATTTCTTTTTCTTTGGAATTGCCAAAGCTACTAAAAGAATCACCAGCAATACCGCAACGATAATCCCCAGGGCCTTTACTTGCTTTTTGTCTTTTTCGGTCCACTTTGTCGCCATAGTATGCTTCCCTTTACAGTTTACGGCAGAGACCTACGGCCTTGCCTTCGATGGTGATGTCGTTCATGGCTTCGCCGATGCGGATGATGGTGGCGAAAGCCGGATTTTCGGCGCGCAGCTCGATGTGGTCATCGAACAGGAAAACACGTTTCAGGGTAGCTTCGCCATCGATCAGTACGGCGGCAATCTCACCGTTTTCGACCATCGGCTGACAGTGAATTGCAACGACATCACCGTCCTTAATTTTGGGCTCCATGCTATCGCCTTTGCAGAGCAATGTAAAGTCGGCATGCCAATCGCTGGGGACCTCATCATAGCCATCAATGTTCTCCTCGGCCAGGATAGGCTCGCCGCAGGCGATTTGGCCGACGCGCGGCACACGATCACGCTGGGGCAACGGCTGAAAGCCCGGCGGAACAGAAGATACAATATTAGTATATTTCCCCACATCGTACCCCATCAGCCAAAGAGGATTTACGCCAAGCGCTTCCGCCAGCGCATTGATGACCGGCCGCTTAGGAACGCGGACACCTGTTGTATATGCGCTAATTGCCTGCTTTGACATTCCTATTTGGTCGGCCAATTTTGTCGTTGTGGTTTTATCTTTGATGGCCTCATTCAGACGTTCGGCCAATTCTGCAACCTTTTCCATTTTGGCGACACCAACCTTAATTTATTGTGCTAAGGGAAGTATAACATAAAGTGTCCACAAAATCAACGCTTTGCAAAAAAAATATGCAAAATCGTCCACAAAATGGTTGACATTGCAGTGCTGTGGTGGTATATTATAGTTGTCCACAAAGTGGACAGCAAAAGCGAGGTGAGAACAGTGGAAAATTTCAGAGGTTTGATATTTTCTAAATACAAAAGTATAACCGAGTTTGCATCTGCCGTTGGTTGGACAAGAAATAAGGCATCGCGCATTGCGAATGGCATCCAAGAACCTGACGCAGAGGATATGGAGAAGATGGCCGATGCGCTGGGCATCACCTCTCCTGAGCAGTTTATGTATATTTTTTTTAGGTCATTGTCCACAAAATGGACATCGGCCAATGCAAGCTGATGTGCCCACCCTGGACACGCCCCAAAGGAGGATAACTATGGCACGAGAAAAAGAGGGCTATCGCGACGCGCTGGAGCGCATCCGACACGAAGCTGCCGGCGAGATGGTGACCGTGGCCGAGGCCGCGCACATCGTCTACGGCACCGACCCTCAGGCGGCCCGTAAGGTCTGCCGCAATATGTACGGCTGGACAGGCCAGGGCCGCGACAAACGCATCCCGGCCACCGCACTGGCACGTCAGATTTGTTGAGGAGGTACACCATGGACAAGAGCAAGCAAAATGCAACCAGCGCCCTGGAGGCACTCGAAGCGCTTCACACTTCGAGCGAAGCAGCCCTTCAGGAAGCAAGAGCCAGCGGCACAGAGCGCGAGCGGTTATATCGTTTAGGTCAGCGGGATGCCGTTCTCCAATCTATCAAAATCGTTAAAGCGTGGTTTGCTGCTGATGACGCATGAAGATCTGGCCTGGGTGCAGGGCCAGCTGCGCGGCTGCGCCAACGCCCGCCGCCAGCTGCGGATCTGCGCCGAATGCCTATGCCTGACCGATGATGAACTGCTGACGCACCTGGGCTATACAAGTATGGCCGCTTTCCGCGCCGCCCATCCCCAAAGCAAGCACCCCGTTGGTCCACAGGTCGAGCGTATCTATCACCCGGTGCCGCCGGAGGTGATGCTGGAGAGCATCCTGCGTTACTACGGCGGGGAGCGGATCAGCAGCGTGTGCAGCCTAATGGGCTATACCCAGCTGGTAACACGTGAATCCATCCGGCACAGGGTTTGCACATGGAGAAAGAAACACCCGGCACTTGCCGCCGGTATGCCGCCCAAGCGGCAAAAAACACCTTTAAAGGAGAAAAACATGGAACTGAACATTGATGCAAAGGGCCTGCCTGCCTACGCATACGCCCGCAGCCCCTATACCGGCGATATTGTACGCATCGTGCGCGGGGAGCGTGCCCTGTTTGGCATGCGTCGTCAGGCCTGCGTAGATGAGCTGAACGCTGCTGCCGGTGTTACCCGCGCCCAGGCCGCCGCCATGTACAACGGTGCTATGTGCGGCTGGGGCACGCCTTACTCGGACCCCACCAACTACAGTGAGACCGGCACTTATGTCGGCCCGGAAATGGAGGAACCCAATGGAACAGAATGTAGAAACCAAAAAGCCCGTGCCTAACCCCCGCGACATGGCCGCCGGCGAGATCGTGGTCAATGTCCAAAAAACCGATGAAACCGGCGTGACTATTAAGCTGTGGCCGGATGTCAGCGCGGTGCACAACCACCTAAACGATCTGACCGGCCTGCTGCCCTGTGATGCCTACAGCATCCGGCACTACACCTGCGGACGGTTTATGTACTGTGCCATTGCGCTGGACGATGCCACCCGCGACGCCCCCTGCCCTGTCGCCTACCATGTGCATAGTGACAGCGCCACGAACGAATCGGACGGCAGTTTTCTGGCCGCTGCGGCCGCCTGGGGCATCGGTGCCGGCGTGTTTAAGCTGCCGCCGCTGCGTATCCCGTCCAGCAAGGTGCACATTGTGCCCCAGGGCAAGCCCGGCACCAACATCATCGAGCGGTACGTCATGGGCGACACCCTCACACTGGACGATATCACTTACAACGATGACGGCAGCGTGGCCAGGCTGCAGGTGCGCAAACGCGATGGGAGTGTGATCTCGTGGCAGGTAAACTAATTGCCCACCTGGTGGCGTGGTACATGCCGGACAGGTCGCCCGGCGGCGGTGGGCTGCAAAACCTGACAGTCGACAACGCCTACCTGTTGGAGGGTGAACGGCTGCACACCGAGTTGGAGCACCGCGCACGGGGGCAGCCCTTGTGCGTAGAGATTGAGATCAAGCCCGTGCGGAACAAGCGCACACTTGACCAAAACCGCCTGATGTGGGCGCTGCTGAACCGTCTGGCGCTGGCATTGAGCGGCGACACGCCCGGCGAGGTAACTGCCGAACAGTGTTACCTTGACCTGCTGGCCGAGTTTGGTGCCGAGGTTGAGACTTGGCGTGTGCCGGTCAAGGCCCTGCCTGCCCTGCGCAACACCTACCGCGTTGTGCAGCAGGTAGAACTTCTCGATGGCGGCTACTGCATGGCCCGTATCGGCCTTGGTAGCAGTAATTTTGACCGCCAGCAGATGCACGACTTCATCGAGCGTATCTTTGACCGGCTGGCCGAAGCTGGCGTGGATGATGCCGAAACCACCGAGCAGTACCGGGACTGGAGGCGCGCTGATGAACTGTATTAAATGCGGCAGCAGCAAGGTGCAGGTGATCGACACCCGTGCAGACGGGCCCCGTCGGATCTACCGCCGCCGACGCTGCTGCGTATGCGGTACGCGCTGGACCACCACAGAGCTGCCAGTGGGTGACCTGAAGCAGATGCAGGGTCCCCGGAAAAAGCGGGAGGACGATGATGAAGAGTATTATCCAGACTGAAAAAGAGTGCTACCTGTGCCGCCGCTTTTACAACCTGCGCACGGTGAAGAACCTGGAAGAGCACCACATCGTCTTTGGCCGCGGGCGTCGGGAGCTGTCCGAACGGTACGGCCTCAAGGTCTGGTTATGCCACAACCATCACAACGAGCCGCCACTGGGCGTGCATTTTGATTCCGGTGCCCGGCGGGTGTTGGAACAGACGGCACAATTTGCTTTTGATAATCTCCACGGCCCCGGCAGCTTTGCCAAGGTTTTTGGAGAAGAAATTTAGTTTTTGTTTTTGTTATACAAAAAACTGATAGGAGGATGCAAACAATGATTTCCCACAACAAGCCCAGATTGCACAGCGTTGAGAACATTATGTTGACGCGCGCAATGGGCGGTGACGTCAGCTGCAAGCAGATTGACGCCGTCCATGAGGAGGCGCTGGAGGTCGTCCGCCCGGCGCTGTACGAGGCGGACGGCGGTGCCTGGAAGCTGGAAGCCAAGCGCAACATTGCCGCCTATCTGGGTGAGCAGCTGGCCGATCTGGTAGAGAGCGGTAAAGTGGTGGTGATGATCTGATGCTGAACGTTGTTGCATTACAGGGCCGTCTGGCCCGTGACCCGGAACTGCGGCAGACCACCAGCGGCAAGAGCGTGGCCACCTTTACGCTGGCTGTGGACCGCGGGCGCAAGGATGCCAGCGGCAAGAGCCTGACCGACTGGGTGCCTATCATTGCATGGGAGAGCCGCGCAGAGTTTGCCTACAAGTGGCTGACCAAAGGCCAGATGGTAACAGTGGACGGACGGCTGCAGAGCCGCACCTACCAGGCCAAGGACGGCACCAACCGCACGGTTTTGGAGGTTGTTGCCGGCAACATCAATTTCTGCGGCAGCAAGGCGGACAACCCCGGCCAGACCTCCCCTGCCCCGGCGGGCCAGCCCCATGTAGGCGCACCGGCACCGGCCTACAACCAGCAGCCGGGTGATGACTTTGCGCTGATTGAGGATGAGGGCGATCTGCCGTTTTAACCGCTGAAAACTGAAAAAAGACCTTGCAGGGATGCGCCAAAAAAGAGCGCGGCGCACCCCTGTATTAAGGTCGACCATTTTTAGAAAGGCCGAACTATGGACAATCCCGGATTTTATGCAATCCTGCCTGCATCGGTGCGATACGATAACCGGCTGAAAGCAGCTGAGAAGATTTTTTATGCAGAGATCACCGCCCTGTCTGACCAGAGCGGATACTGCTACGCCGGGAACAGCTACTTTTGCCAGCTGTACGATACGACCGACCGCACAGTGCAGCGCTGGGTCAAGCACCTGCAAGAGCTTGGCTATGTAGCCGTGACCTACACCAGAGAGGGCACCACGAACCAGCGCCGCATTTCTCCCCTGTCTGGCAGTGTGCCGGATGTATGTGCAGAAAACCGCCCCGACAAAAATGTCGGCGAGCGACATACCGTGTCGGCAGGCGACAAAAATGTCGCACCCACCCCGACAAAAATGTCGCCTACCCCCCGACAAAAATGTCGGGTAGAACAATACAAGAATAACAATACAAGTAATAACAATATACGGGCGCGCGAGAGTGCTGCGGACATTTTTGAGGATGCTTTTCCCGGCAATGAACAACTGACCAAGGCCCTGATTGCTTTTGCAGAATCCCGGGCGGCTGGCAAGCATCCCCTGACCATAAACGCCGCCAAGCTTGCCTGCAACAAACTCAAACAGCTGGCCGATGAGGCCCACGTCCGAGACCGCAGCGGCTATATGGTGGCCGTGCTGGAACAGAGCGTCCTGCGCGGATGGGAGGGGCTTTTCCCTCTGAAAGACGATTTTGTAGATAGGGCTCCTACCCAGTGCCCTACCGACATGGCAGACCATCCGCGTGAAATTGGCCCGGACACCGACATACTTGACTTTTTATGAGGCTGAACGATGCAACAAGCTAACCTGACCCGTCAACAGACAACGCAGTGGGCTTTCCTGGGTGCGGCGCTCATGGACCCGGCGGGCGCGCGGGATTATATCGTCAAGATGGTCCCTGCCATGTTTGAAGATGGCATCTGTCACGATGTTTTCAACGCCATCCAGCAGCTGACATTCAGCGGCAGTCCGGTGGATGTCATCACCGTCATCAACATGGCGGCGAATGGTCGCCCGGCGGATGACCTGAAAGTTGCCGTCACGCAGATGGCCGAGACTTGCCCCTCGGTCAGCAATGTTGGCAGCTATGCAGCGCAGATTCTGGAAGATCACCGCTACAGGCTGTTGGCGGGCGACCTGATGAAATGCCTGGCCAAAGACGCGATGGACAGCGACAGCATCTGCCGCCAGCTGCGCCGCACACTGGCGATGCAGGACGCCATCCGCAGCACCCAGGCAGACAGCACGGCCCGGGACTTCGATGCGGTGCTTGATGCCACCCTGGCCCGGCTGAAAGAGCCGGATGACAGCTTAAAACTGGGCTGGCCCGAGCTGGACCGCTTCGGCGTTTTTGGCCGGCAGCGTGTTTGTGTGGTAGCCGGGCGACCCGGATGCGGCAAGACGGATTTTTCCCTCAACCTTGCGTCGCGGTTGTCCAAAAAATACAGGGTCTACTACTTGACCTTGGAAGAAGCCGCCGAAGCTCTGATGGACCGTATCCTGTCCAAGGTGGCGCGAATTGATTCCAGCAAGCTGACCAACAAGACCCTGGACCCTCACGAGTGGGAGATCATCGACAACGCTGCCGCCCGGCTGCGTCAACACCACAACATGATGATAGATTCCGACAGCAACCTGACGATCGACGGCCTGGAAGCCAAGCTGATCCAGTACAAGCCTGACATTGCCTTTATTGACCACATCGGCCTACTAAGCCCCACCGACCCCCGGCAGACCGAGTACCAGCGTATCAGTGAGATCACCCGGCGGCTGAAAGTGGCCGCCATGAAAATGGGCATTGTCATTGTGGAGCTGTGTCAGATCAACCGCTCCGGCGTGAAAGGAAATGAGGGCCGATTCTGCAACCTGGAGGACCTGCGCGGCTCCGGCACGATTGAACAGGACGCCAACAGCGCCATTTTTGTAGAAAATAAGCGCCCAGAGGACAGCCAAGAACTGCGCGGCGAAAACATGTACAAGGACACCGCTATCATGTACGCGAAAAATCGAGAGGGACCGACGGGCGTTGTGTCCATGAGATGGCAGCCCCAATACCATCAATGGCAGCCCACCCCGAAAGAAGATTTTGAAGAGATGGGCGAACAGATGCCCTGGCCCCAATAACGTATTGACCCGCCCCGGCGGGATAGGAGGATTATTATGATAAGCATTGCAATTATTAACTTAAAAGGCGGTGTAGGCAAAAGCGTCACCACCTGCAACCTGGCCGCTGAACTGGCCGTACTGAGCAAGTCTGTGCTGGTAGTTGACCTGGACAAGCAGGGCAACACAAGCAAGTTTTTTGGTGTGCTGAATTATGAACGGCCCAGCGTGGCTGAGGTGATGCTGGGCGAGTGCCGGGTCTGGGATGCCGTTGTCGAAGATACCGGCGTGATCGGGGTGCATCTGCTGCCATGCGACATGCGGATGCTGAAGGCGAATCGTGCGATTCTGATGGACACTACCGAGCCGCAGCAGTTCCGACTGCGGGATGCGCTGGATGAAGTCGATGCAAATGATGTGCCGTATGACTACTGCATCATGGACTGCCCGCCGGATCTGGACATGGGCAGCATCAACGCCCTGTGTGCCGCAGACTGGGTCATTATCCCTGTGGATTGCGATGAGTGGGCCTGCGACGGCATGCGCGAGATCATCGACCAGATTGAGCGGGTGCAGATGTATTACAACCCGCATCTCAAGATCATGGGTGCGCTGATGACGAAATACCGCCGCACCCGCTATGCGGCAGAGGTTGTCCACCAACTGAACGATGCAGGAATCACAATGCTGGACACCGTCATCCGCTACACAATCAAGGTCAGCGAGGCCAAAAGTGCGCACAAGCCTCTGCGGACATACCGCCCGGATTGTTCTGCAGCAACGGACTACGGATGCCTGGCTGATGAAGTCGAGGACATTGTGTCCAAAGTGGACACCAAACGGGAGGGTTAAATCATGAGCAGAGGTTTTAGTATCAACGATATTCTCGGCGGCAGTGGAAAACCCACCTCCCCGGCGGGGCAGAAAATGCAAGTCGTCATGCTGCCGGCAGCCGACATTGAACCGAACCCGGAAAACAGCATCTACGAGATTGGTGACGTCGCGATGCTGAAAGCTGACATTGCCGAGCGTGGACTGCGCAGTCCGTTGGAGGTCCTGCCCGCCAAGAATGGCAAGTATATGTTGCTTGCCGGACACCGCCGCTGGACGGCGTGCTGCGCACTTACTGCCGAGGGCGTAACCGGGTTTGATGTTCTGCCATGCGTTATCCACCAGAGCCAGGGCGCGGACGATGACCTGATCGCGCTGATCACCTCCAACGCCACGGCCCGCGAGCTGACCGACGGCGAACGGTTGCGGCAGTACATTGCCCTCAAGCAGGCACTGGAGCGCAAAAAGGCGGCGGGCGGCCTGGACGGCCGCGTCCGTGATGAGATGAGCCGCATCACCGGCGACGGCACCGGGACGCTGGGGCGCTTGAATGCGATTGCCAGCAAGTGCTTGCCGGAGGTCATTGCCATGGTGGAGCGCGGCGAAATTACCATGACGCGGGCTTATGAGTGCAGCAAGCTGTACAAGGTGCAGCAGGTGACATACGCGAAAAACAACTATGCGCCCCTGCCGGAGGTAAGCGATGACGCGCGGGAAGCTGCAATCATGTACATTGTAGATGAGGGCGCGGCCGATCAGCTGAGGGGGCTTGATTACGTCCAGGGCGATGAGTGGAATTATGCAGACGGGGGCAAACTTGATGCCCAAAAAATGGAGACCGTAACGCTGGACATGACAGATAATGCCACCAATGCCATCCTGCGCATTGCCCCGGCAGGGCGGACATCGTTCACTGTTGAACAGCTGGACCCGGCGGATCAGAATGAAGTCATCGCCAAGAGCTGCATCTATTCGTCCGAACTGTACCGCACTGCGCGCAGCCGCTATATTGATAAAAAAGCGCTTGAAAAATATAAGGCCGAGAAGAAAGAGAAAAAGAACGCCGAAAGAGCCAGGTACGACGCCGCCGAAAAATGGCTTGCACTTGCCCGGCAAGAACTGGCTGACTTTGACAACTGGAAGCTGACGGCCCGCCACAAGGATCTAGGACTGACGATCCGTGAGCGCAAAATGTTCGACGGCGGGCGGCTCATCATCGCGGTAGACGACATGGGGCGCTATGACGGCCCGGTGGACGGGTTCCCGTATCGTGAGTGCTTTTCTGTTCGCCTCGGCCCGGATGGTGAGCGCGTCGGCCGTGACGGTGAACGGGTCGCCCTTGACTGGAATAAGCGTTGGTACAGCACCGGCGCGGGCATTGAGGGCTACATTGCCGACGACATCCAGCGGGCTGCGCGGGAGGCGAAAAAGAAATGAACAGCGGATTTTGCGGGATTCCCGGCATGAGCCAGCCGCACCTTGACAAGTGCGAGGGGTGCGCTCACAATAAGGGGCTGCTTGCCCCGGACTGTAAGCTGTACTGTTACCGCCTTGACTGTGAGCTGTACTGTTACGGCGTCGAAAAGACGGACGGCGCGGGCATGGTGCTGGAATGTGAGGATTTTGAACCATCTCCGGGAGGTGATGCCCAATGACCTATGATGAGTGCATCGCATGGCTGAATCGCTACCGCGATGCCCGGCGGGTGGAGCCGCGATTGCGGGAACGGCTCCGGGAAGAAAACCGCCGCGCCGACTACGCCCGCGCCCTGCGCCCGCCCGGCGGGGCCAGTGAGATCGACAATGCGCTGTTGAGCATCAACACCCGGCGTGAGAAGTTGGCCGCCCTGATGATGGACGGCGAGGCCGTCAGGGTGGAGATTGAGAGCGCCATTGCTCAGCTGGAGGACGCCCTGGAGCGTGAGGTGTTGCAGATGCGCTACATCGACGGGCGCACCAACCGCCAGATTGCGGACAGGATGCGTGTGACCGAACGGTATGTGCGCAAGCTGCACCGCCGCGCCGTTTTGAAATTGTCAAGAGTTTTTTAAAATTAGTTCCGCTTAGTTCCGCCCCAGTGTGGTAGACTGATGGTGTCGGGTAGGTTGGGGCTTGATACTCGACGGCTTGCTTGTTCAGATATCCTCCCGAACGATAGTCGCCCCATATCGGGGCGGCTATTTTTTATCCAGGTTGCAGGGTTGCGGGCGCCCTCACACCCGGCGGTTCGATTCCGCCAGACTGGGCATGTTTTATCTCCTTATTGACAGCCGGGAAAGACCGGCACTTTGTTGCACAGCCGCCTGCTGGCTTTTAGGCAATTCCCCAGCGGGATGGGCGCTGCGCCCTAAGCAACGCGCAGTGTGGGTGTAAGACCCGCGTGCAGCACCAGTACGCCGCTGCTGGCGTTGTAATAAATAAGCAGCTGACGGATGGCAATAGACCATCATGCCCGGCAGGCGGGAGAAGCTCACACACTACGAGACCAACATATTCTGTCTCGCGCCGCTGGGCATCGATGATAATTTTACGCCCCGGCGGGTGGAGGTGTTAAACGTGTCCACATTGGACACGCCACAGACATGCGCGAATTTGCGAAAGAGTTTTACAAAAGCAAAGCATGGCAGCGCTGCCGTAATGGATACGCTACCAGCGTGGGCGGATTGTGCGAGGATTGTCTGGCGCGCGGATTGTACCAGCCGGGCGAGATCGTGCACCATATGATTGAGTTAACGCCGGAGAACATCAACGACCCGGCGGTCTCGCTGTCATGGTCTAACTTGCGGCTGTTGTGCCGTGACTGTCATGCAAAGCGTCACGGTGCGCGGCGCAGATACCGTGTTGACCCGGCGGGTCGAGTGACTTCGAGATGGTGACGCCCCCCCTGGTTGAAAAATCGAGCGGGGGTGCTGTCGACCGGGCCCCAAAGTTCAGAAAAGCACTGAAAAGAGTGTAAAGGGGGTGTTGTTGTGGGGAGAAAAGCTAAAGCTACGCTGATTAAGGAAGAGTACGACAGGATCATGGCGCACTACGCCGAACTGCCTAAAAATCAGATGGCGATTGTGGAACCGCTGATCCAGAACGCGGCGTTTATGAAAATCACGCTTGACGATTTGCAGAAATCCATCAATGCGGATGGATGCAGTGAGGAGTACATGAACGGCGCGAACCAGTACGGCAAAAAAGCCAGCGCTGATCTGCAAGCCTACAACAGCCTCATCAAAAACTATAACACTGTGACTGAGCGATTGGGCAAGTTGTTACCGCCAGAGAAACGCATGAGCAAGCTGGAGATGCTTGACCGTGAATAATTACATCTACGAGTATTACCAGAAAATCACAGACGGCACCATCATCGTAGGCCGTTGGATCAAGATCTGGTACAAGTATGTTGTGGATGGCCTGGAAAAAGGGCTGTTTCACTTCGATGCCAAAAAAGCGCAGAAAGCGATCCGCTTTGTGGAGAATTTCTGCAGGCACCATGAGGGCGCACTAGCTCCGCAGCTGATTGTGCTGGAGTTATGGCAAAAGGCGCTTTTATCGGTGCTGTTTGGCGTGATGGACGCCACCGGTCACCGCCAGTTCAGAGAGGTTCTTGTTGTTATTGCCCGCAAGAACGGAAAGACGCTGCTGGCCGCTGCCATTGCTGCCTATTGCAGCTTTTTGGATGGAGAATATGGCGGGCGCATTTATTTTGCCGCGCCTAAACTGGAACAGGCTGGGTTGTGCTATGACGCTTATTATCAGATGCTCAGCAAGGATCCGGAATTGAACCAGCTAAGCAAAAAGCGGCGCACAGACATCTATATCACCAACAGCAATACCAGTGCAAAACCGCTGGCGTTTTCCGCAAAAAAATCGGACGGCCTTAACGTCAGCCTGTGCGTTGCCGATGAGGTTGCCAGCTGGCCCGGCGATGCCGGACTGAAATTCTATGAGGTTATCAAGTCGAGCTTTGGTGCGCGCACACAACCTATGCTGCTGTCGATCAGCACTGCAGGTTATGTAAACGAGGGCATCTATGACGAATTGATGAAGCGTGCTACCCGCTTCCTGCTGGGCGATTCCAAGGAAACGCGCCTTGCACCGTTTATCTACATGATCGATGACCCTGCCAAGTGGAACGACATTAATGAACTTGCAAAGGCAAACCCCAATCTTGGCGTGAGTATCAGTGTCAGCTACCTGCTGGAGGAGATTGCCATTGCTGAGGGCAGCCTGTCCAAACGCGCTGAGTTTTTAACAAAATACTGCAATGTAAAGCAAAACTCTAGTCTTGCCTGGCTGGCCTCCGATGTTGTGGAGCGCGCCTATGGAGCACATGTTGACCCCGCCTGCTTTAAAAACTGCTATTGCGTGGGCGGCATCGATCTGAGCCGTACCACAGACCTGACCGCTTGCGTGGCAATCATTGAGAAAAATGCCAAGCTGAATGTGCTGGCGCATTTCTTCCTCCCTGCTGAAAAGCTGCAAGAGGCCACCGAGCGCGACGGCCTGCCCTATGCCGCCTATGTGAAGCGCGGCCTGCTGACGCTGAGCGGCGACAATTTTGTTGATTATCATGATTGTTTCAACTGGTTCAGGACGCTGATAGAACAATATAAAATTTATCCTTTGCAGGTCGGCTATGACCGATACACTGCGCAGTATCTTGTGCAGGATATGAAGCAATACGGATTCCACATGGATGATGTGTTCCAGGGGTTTAACCTTACGCCAGTAATCCGGGAAGTTGAAGGACTGCTAAAGGACGGCACCATTAACATCGGGGACAACGACCTGTTGAAAGTACATCTGCTGAACACGGCGCTGAAAGTTGAAAGTGACAGCGGCAGATGCAAGATTGTAAAAATGAGCGCCGCCGACCATATTGACGGCTGCGCCGCGCTCCTGGATGGGATGACCGTGCGACAGAAATGGTGCGCCGAAATTGGCGGCCAGTTAAAGAATGCGGGGTGATGAGAGTGGGATTATTCCAATCCATTTTTGGAAAAATAGCTGCAAAAACCCTTGCCGCTGGATTCTGGACAACGCTGGACGGCTACACGCCCAGCTTTACGAGTTGGGGCGGCGAGTTATACGAAAGCGAGATTGTACGCGCCGCGATCCATGCCACGGCCACCCATGCCAGCAAGTTAAGCGTTACCGTGCAGGGCGCTGCCAACCCCAAGCTGCAGACCCGACTGCGGCAGGGTCCCAACAAGTGGCAGACCTGGGGGCAGTTCCTGTACCGCCTTTGCACGATCCTGGAGGTGCAAAATACCGCCTTTATCGTGCCGGTTCTCAACGAGTTTGGCGAAACAGAGGGCATCTTCCCGGTGCTGCCGTCCAGCTGTGAAATCGTACAGTATGGGACTACGCCCTGGCTGCGCTACACATTCCGCACCGGCCAGACCGCCGTCATGGAGATGGAGCGGTGCGGCATTATGACAAAATTCCAGTACAAAAGCGATATTTTCGGCGAAAACAACGGAGTCCTAAAGCCCACGATGGATCTGGTGAATTTGCAAAACCAGGGCATTGCCGAAGCTGTCAAAAACGGTGCGACGTTCCGCTTTGCGGCCAAGATGGGCAACTTTTCCAGTGATGAGGACTTAAAAAAGGAAAGGCAGCGTTTCAGCCGGGAAAATCTGCAAGGTGAGGGCGGCGGCATTTTGCTGTTTCCTAACACCTATACAGACATCAAGCAGCTGGAAAGCAAGCCCTATGTGGTAGCTGCCGATGAGATGGAGCGCATCAATACCAATGTGTTCAACTACTTTGGTACCAACGAGGATGTTTTGCAAAATCGTGCTTACGGCGATGCCTGGAGTGCTTTCTATGAGGGCAAAATCGAGCCGTTTTCTATCCAGTTCAGCGATGTTGCAACAAAAATGCTGTTCACCGAGCGTGAACGTGCGGGCGGCACTCTGTTGATGGCTACAGCCAACCGGCTGCAATACATGAGTAACGCCGAAAAGCTGAACGTGTCGGCACAGATGGCTGACCGTGGCATTATGAACCGCGATGAAATCCGCGAAATCTGGAATTTGCCGCCCTTACCTGATGGGCAGGGGCAGGCGTACACGATTCGCGGCGAGTATTATCTGCTTGGAAGTGACGGCAGTGTAACCAAGAAAGGAGACGACTTAACCAGTGGAAAGTAATGAAAAGCTGTTGAAAAAGCTGGGCAATGGCCGTGAATACCGCGCCATGCGCATGGAAGTGCGCACCGATGGTGCCCAGGATGCCCAGACCGTAGAGGGCTATGCAACCACCTTCGGAGAGCCGTATCTGCTTTACGAATACGGCTTTGAAGATGGCACCTACCGCGTGATGGAGCAGGTGGACCCGCATGCCTTTGATAACTGCGATATGAATGATGTAATCATGCAGTACGACCATGAGGGCCGCGTATTTGCCAGAACCAAAAACAACACCCTGCAGCTGGCCACCGACGAGACCGGCCTGAAAGTTACCGCTGATCTGAGCGGCACTGAGATTGGCCGCCAGCTGTACACAGAGATCAAGGGCGGCTACACGGACAAGATGTCCTTTGGTTTTGTGGTGGCCGAGGATAAACGAGAAGTCACCCGCGATTTGGAGAACCACATCACGACCGTGAACCGCACGATCACCAAAATCAAAAAACTGTACGATGTGAGCGCTGTGAGCCTCCCGGCCAATGACGCCACGTCGATCAGCGCCCGAAAATTTCTTGACGGAGAGATTGAGAGAATTAAAGCGGAGAGACTGCAAAGGGCGGATACCGCAACAAAAATCAAACTGAAACTTTTGGGAGTGTAAAACCATGAGAAAGAAAACCAGTGAAATGACCATTGCGGAACTGCGCGCCCGTGCCGCCGAAATCCGCACCGAAGTCAACACCGAGGGTGCCGACCTGAACGCCCTGGATGCCGAGGCCGAAGAGATCAGCCAGCGCATTGCCCAGTATGAGACCGAACAGCGCCGCCTTGGTATTGCCGCCAAGGTTGCGAACGGTGCCGGTACGCCCCTGGACAACCCCACCGTCAACACCGATGCCAAGACCCGCGCCCAGCAGTTCAAAGAGAGCCGCCAGGGCAAAATCCCTGTGGCAGAGACCCGCAGCGTCCTGATCAGCGGCGGCCAGCTTGCCACCCCGACCGCAGTGTCCGGCATCAATGATGTCGTCGGTCCGCACGTTTCCAGCATCGTCGATTTGGTCAAGGTCGTCAACTGTGACGGCATGGGCAGCAACAAGGTTGCCTACATCAAGACTGACGTCGATGCTGCTGCCGAACAGACCGAGGGCGCAGCAGCCACTGCCAAAGAGCCCACCTTCGGCACCGTGACCATCAGCCCCTCTTCCGTGGCTGTGTTGGCTTACATCAGCCGCCAGGTGCAGAAGCAGAGCCCGCTGCTGTATGAGGCCAAGGTCCGCGAGCAGGCCCTGCTGGCCCTGCGCAAAAAGGCATCTGCGCTCATCGTCGGCAAGCTGAAAGAGAGCACCCTGGTTGACACCAAAGACACCACCGTGGACAGCGGCAAAAAGGGCGTTGTCAATGACAAGACCCTGCGCAATCTGGTGTTGGCCTTTGGCGGCGATGAGGGCGTCGAGGGCGGCGCAGTGCTGTTCCTGAACAAGGCTGACCTGGTGGCTTTTGGTGACGTGCGCGGCACCAACGAGAAAAAGGCCGTCTATGAGATTGAGCCCGACACCGACAACCCCAACACCGGCATCATCAAGGATGGCGGTTTGAGTGTCCGCTACTGCCTGAACAGCAACCTGACCGCCTGCGCTGGCACGGCCCAGACCTCCGCTGTGCAGCGCACCATGTTCTACGGCGTGCCTGCCGCAATGGAGCTTGACCTGTTCAGCGACTACGAGATCGCCGTGTCCGCCGACTTTGCCTTTGACAAGCTGATGGACACCATCCGCGGCGACGTGGAGCTGGGTGCTGATGTTGTTGCCCAGGGCGGCTTTGTGGCGCTGACCATCCCGGCCACCTCCTGATTGGGGGCTGACCCATGGCAGACAACGACCTGCTGTACCGTGTAAAGCATGCACTGCGGCGGCCTGACATGCCGGAGAGCATGGCCCAGGAATTGGCCGACCTGATCGACGCCGCGCTGGCTGATCTAAAGCAGGCGGGCGTGTCCAACATGGACACAGCCGACCCTCTGATCCGGCGCGCCATCATCACCTACTGCCGGGCCAATTTCTGGCCGGGCGATGATTATGCCCAGTTGAAAGCATCCTATGATGAGCAAAAAGCGCAGCTGCGGATGACAACCAACTACACAGACTGGCCCGACGCTTGAGCGCTGTGCTGTGATGCACCGCCGGAGTGCCTACGCCCCGGCGGTGCTTTTTTACTAAGGAGAAGCCCATGTACTGGAGCGAACAGATCACACTGATGAAAGACGAACCTGAAAAGGTGCAGGGTGTGCTTACACACAACTACAGCGCGGTGCGCACTGTTTACGGTGAAAGAAAATCTGTAAAATGGGGCGAGTTTTTCGCGGCCGAAGCTGCCGGAACGACCCTGACTGCGGTTTTTGTGCTGTATGCAGACGAATACTGCGGGGAGCGCGTTATCTCTTGGAACGGCAATCTGTACAGCGTCCAGCGGGCCTTTGAAACCGGCGACAAGGTAGAGCTGACCGTCAGCGACTTGCCACAGGTCAAGGGAGGTCCGCCGTGAAAATGAATTTACTGTGGAGCGATGAAGTTACACAGCAGCTGGCCAAGCTTGCTAACCTTGATGCCATTGCTCCAGAAATGCTGCAGAGTGCAGCTCCCATCGCAGCCGATGCGCTAAAGCAAGAAGTAAGTAAACACAAAAGCCACCGTGCAAATAAACACCTGGCAGATAGCGTGCGGGCCGGAAACCCTAAAAAGCGGAAAAAAGGCGGATACGGCTTAGAGGTGAGCTTTAGCGGTTACGACAGCGGTCATGGGTCCAGCCCAAGCTACCCCAACAAAGTTGCCCAGATGCAAAAGGCGGTAGCCCTGGAATATGGAACCGCAAAGGAGCCTGCGCAGCCTTTTTTAAATCGAGCTGCCGCCAACTGTGAGGACGCTGTAAGTACAGCAATGCAGGAGGTCCTGCAAAAGCGAGGTAACCTATGACGATGATTGATGCAGCCCTAAATGCTTTGGACACGGTTTGCACCAGTGTTTCGTTTGTAAAAAACGAGGACGACCCTTTACCTGATGACTATATTGTTCTGAGTGTGTTGGACGATACCCCCGATGTTTACTCCGGCGATCAGGACGAACAGCAGCATTTGCAGGTACGTGCAGCCTGGTACACAAGAGACTTACCGCAACCCTGCGCCAGAAAAATGCGCTGTGCTTTACGGGATGCTGGCTTTATCATCGGCTCCACTGAGTACAGCTATGATAACGATACGAGACATTTTGTTGCATATGTTGAAGCTGAATCAGACGACGCATGCGACTGGAACGAAAGAGAGGTCTAATAATGGCATTTATCGGTTTACCCTTTTATGGCTACTGCCCTATTACCGTAACCACCAACGATGACGGCTCTGAAACAGAATCCCTTGGCGCTGGCAAAATCACCCGTGCCGTCATCAGCTATGCTGGCGAGAACGACAGTGAAAGCAGCGAACTGTGGGCCGGCGATCGCCGGGAACAGAGAGACAGCGGCTCCCCTTCTGCCAAGCTTACCATCGACCGAAGCTATTTGAGCCTGGCTGATGAGGCAGAACTCGGCGGCCACTTCTATGATAAATCCACGGATACGTTGGAACGCAAGGCAAACGACACGCCTGCCTTTGTGCGCGTTGCTGCCCTTGGGAAACTTCGGACGCCTGAGCGGAAGCTGATGTACCGCTTGACTGGGTATTACCGGGCAAGTTTTGATCCCGTTGATGAAAACCTTGCCACGGCCGCCAAAGGCACGAGTTATGGCAGTACCAAACTGGCCGGTTCCGCAGAATGCAATGCAGATGGGAACTTTGAAAAAAAGCAGGATTTCGCCGAGTATGCCGCTGCTTTAGCCGCGCTGAAAACCTTCCTGAACATTAAGGAGTGAGAGTAAATGACGGAGATCATCCTGCGCGGGCGCAAATACCCTGCGCTTTTTGACCTGCAGAATGTAAAAGAACTGCAGGAGTATTTTGGAGATCTTACTACCTTGCCTGATAGGCTGAAAAGTCCGAGCGAAGCTGCCTACATTATCTGGCTGTTGATCCGCGAAGGAGTGGAGCTTGATAACGAGGAGCATCACAAAGATAATGAGGCACCTAGCCTTGCCGCTGTTCAGAGGCTCATCACCTTTGCCGATCTGACAGACGGCGTTGTTGTGCAGGCTGTGGAATCTGCTTTTATGGAGTTTTACGGAAAAAACGGGTCCGGCCGTCAAGTGTTGGATGCGACGCGGAAAATGCTGAGCGAATCTGGGTTGATGATGTTCCAGAGCGACACTTCGACGGCTCCGACCGCCTGATCCGTTTTGCCCGGCTTGAGTATATTGCTGTAGGGCTGCTTGGATACAGCCGACGCGAGACGCGCTTTTTGAGCCTGGATGAGTTACTGCAGCAATTTGAAGAGTACTGCATAATGCACGGCATTGAAGTGCCTGAAGAAAGGGGGCTTGCAGATGGCTTTGCCTAAAGCCGGCGTCAGCCTGGTCGTTGAAAACGATAAGGCTTTTAAAGACGCTCTGAGTGAGGTAAATTCCGGCTTGCGTGTCAATAAAAGTGAACTGCAGCTTGTTGCCGCACAGACACAGAACCTCGACGATAAGCAGGCAGCTCTACAGGCGCGCTACCAGGCTGTTGAAAATACGCTGCAATCATATCGTGATAAAGTTACGATCTTGACCCAGGCCTACGAAAACTGTGCTGCGCGCGAAGGCGAAGGCAGTAAAAAGACCATGGAGTGGAAGAACAGCCTGACCCAGGCACAGACGGCTGTGGCCAGGACTGAAAACGAGCTTTCCAGCATGCGCGCCGAGATGGAGCAGTCCAACACAAGCACGGTCAGCTTGGCAGACGTTGTGACAGGTTTGTGCGACTCGTTAGGGATCCAATTGCCACCCGCCGCACAGAAGGCTGTTGATGGGCTGAAGAATATTTCTGCCAGCAGTGCCGCCGCAGTTACTGCTGTAGGCGGCCTTATAACTGCATTAGGGAAAGCTACCCTAGAGACCTCCAAAACCGCCGATGATCTGTTGACGCTGTCTGCACAAACGGGGCTGACCACCGATCAGTTGCAGGAGTTTGAATATGCAAGCGAACTGATCGATGTCAGCACTGACACGCTGCGCGGTAGCCTTGTAAAGCTGACCAACAACATGCAGACTGCGGCAAGCGGCACCGGCTCCGCTGCAGAAGCGTTTAAGGCTCTGGGTGTCAATGTCCAGGGCAGCGATGGGCATTTGCGCAACAATTACGATGTGTTTCTGGATACCATCGATGCTTTGGGTAAGATGACCAACGAAACAGAGCGGGATGCTTACGCCATGGACATCTTCGGCCGAAGCGCCACGGATCTAAACCCTCTGATTGAAGCTGGGGCCGGCAAGCTGATGTATCTGAGCCAGCAGGCTCACGAAGTCGGCTATGTAATGGACAATGAAACCTTGCAATCTTTTGGAGAACTTGACGATGCGCTGCAGCAGCTGGATAAGCAGGGCGATGCCGTATACCGTAGTTTTGCGCAGGCGCTGCTGCCTATTATGACGGCATTGGCCGAAATCGTCACCGCAATCCCGACGCCTGTTTTGACAGCAGTGATTGCACTTACATCTATTGCCGCCACGGTGGTTTTGGTTGTCAAGGCCATTAAAGATCTTCAGGGGCCTGTATCGACTGTATCGAGCCTAGTAACAACGGCAATGGGTTACATGGACCCATTGTATGTGAAAATTCTGCTAATTGTTGCGGCTGTTACTGCTTTGGTTGCTGTTATTGCGGTGTTGGTGGGCAAGAGCCAGGAGCTTAACAGTGCCATGAACAGCGTAACAAATGTGACCGGCAGTACAATGAGCAACGCCAACCGGCAGCTGCCGGCCTATGCTACCGGTACGCGGCGCGCGGCGCGCGGTACTGCATTGGTCGGTGAAAACGGGCCGGAACTGATAAACTTGCGCGGTGGTGAGCGGATCTATAACAGCCGTGAGACCAGCCGTGCGCTCAGCGGCGGCAATACCTATCACATAACAATCGATGCCAGCCGAATTCGTGAATTTAACGATATTGTTGCTATATGCCAAAATGAAGCCGTCAGCATCAGACAGGGGGTGAAAAAAGCATGAAAAGTTTTGATTTCGCGGCCACAAGCATCGAGGAAAAGAAATCTTTTCTGGTCTATTCTGAGTACCTTGCCACTTTTGATACGTCCACCTTAGCAAGCAGATATATCTCAAGTCTTTCTTTACGCGCTGCTCTTACGGCATACACAGGCACGAATTCATCTTGGATTAAGTGTACCGTTTATGCATGGGATGCCAACAACGGTGCTAAAGACTCTTTTAAAATACTCGATCTATCGGAGACAGTATCTGATACTCTTTCCGCATACGAAAGAACCCTGTCATTAAATGAACAAGACTATGCAAGCGATGCCACCCAAATGGCAACCGCTCGTGAAAAAATAGGGCTTGCACTCGCTAACGGTTTTTATATTTATGCTGAGAAACGGCTTCGGACAAGCGCTGGTATAACGCTCCACCTTGACACTTATCAAGGGAAAATCACCCCCAAAGGTTCCAAGTACACCTCTGGCAACCTGCAAAAGGGCGGCAAATATACCCTCGAATGGACCACCGATGCAGAGGACTCTTTTGAAAGCCAAAACTGCAACATTTACCTGGACGTTCGATACAATGATGGCAGTGGTCTGCAAACTTACCATCTCAGCAATGGTGCCACCAGCTATACCTTAGATACATCTTCCTGGATGAACGGATCTGGCATCCAGTGGCGTATACGCGCTGTTGCTTATGCAACCAACACCGAAACCGCATCTGAATGGTACACCCTGACCCTGGCCGATGCCAGCGGCTCTGTGAGCGATCTGCAGCCGTCAAGTACAACGTATTATGGTTTTAACCGTCTGTTTAGCTGGTCCTTCAGCGGCGATAGCGTTTCCCTTCAGCAACGCTCTGCCATTGTGCAGTACAGAAACGCGAACACTACATCTCCTGTTACTCTTGGCACTGTAAACGGATCAACCAAAAGCATCGTAATTGACTGCTCACAGATTCCTGCCGGATCTTATGAGTGGCGCGTTATTGTCACAAGCAATTATGGATCGACTTATACCTCAAGCTGGATCAGCTGCAACAATACACAGATCGCCCCCAAAGGTTCCAAGTACACCTCCGGCAAAATAGAGCGTGGCGGTCAGTACGTGTTGGAGTGGACTGTAGATGCCAAGGGCAACCCCGATATTGACAGCTGCAAAACCTATGTCGACATCCAGTGGTCTGATGGAACCAACGGGAAGTCCGTACAGCTGAGTACCGGCGCTACCAGTTACACGCTGAATACTTCGGATTGGATGGATACTAGCCATACGGCCCTCCGTTGGCGTGCACGTCTGGTTGTGAATGGAACCGGCACAAGCCTGCCCAGTGACTGGTATACACTCACACTGAACGATGCCGGTGGAACCATTACCGATCTGCGCCCTACGGACAGCACCTACTATGGATTCCGTCATCTGTTCAGCTGGGCGTTTAGTGGCGACAGCGTTGCACTGCAGCAACAATCTGCCGTGGTACAGTACCGTACCACCAACATTGTGACCCCTGTGCAAATTGCTTCTGTGTCCACTTCGGACACTTTTGTATACGTCGACTGTTCACAGATTCCTGTTGGCTCTTACGAGTGGCGCGTAGTTATCACGAGCAATTACGGGTCCACCTATACATCCAGTTGGGTCAGCTGCAAAAACATTGAAGTAGTACCTACCATTACCGACCTATCCCCTGCTGCAGATGGTTATGCCCCAAGAGCCATAGAAAACCGTTTTTCCTGGCGTTTTTCTGTAGACGGTGACACGCCTGGAGAAATTGAACAGAAGAGCGCCGTGTTTCACTGGCGCACGACAGGAAGTTCTTCCTGGCATGCGATTTCCGTATCTGGCAACCAGCTTTATTGCACTGTTCCTGCGAATACATTTCCTTCCAGTGGCAGCAGCATTGACTGGTATGTAACTGCCACGGCCAGCACCGGAACCGTTGCCACCAGTGAAGTCGTAACCGTAACAACAAAGGATGCCCTGTCAACTGCGACAGCAATCAGCCCAAGCGGAGTATATGCCGATGACAGTGTTGAGGGCATCACTTTTACCTGGCAGCACTCCATCGAAACTGGCACAAAGCAATGTGGTTGGGAAATAAGCTATTCCCAAGATTCTGGTGCATCTTATACCGTACTAGCATCTGCCGACACTGATGCCCAAACCTATACATCCAACCCTGGCACCTTTGTAAGTGGTACGATTTACTGGAGAGTGCGCACCAAAAATACAGACGGTGTATTCGGTGAGTATTCTGGTGTGGCTGTTTTTGCTGTGCGTCGCGCCCCTGCCGCCCCGGTCATCACCTACTACACAAACAAGCCCCTTGCCGAGCTGCGCTGGCAAAGCGCCGAACAGGTCGGGTACGAAGTGGAAGTTGACGGGGAAAGTCAAGGGTTGGTTTATGGATCTGAAAAGAGCTGGCAATCAAATCAAGTGCTGTCTGACGGATCTCACACGGTTCGCGTGCGCATTGTGAATACCTTTGGAGATCAATCGGCATGGGCTGTTGCTGCATTGTCCATTGCCAATGTGCCGTGGGGCGAAATTGTAGCCGCTGCAAGCCCCCTATGGGCTGAGGTAGAAATTATTTGGACCGTAGGCTCAGAGTGTGTAGCGACCTATGTACTGCGCGACGGAGAACTGATTGCGAAAGCCAATAAAAACGCACGGTTTCTCCATGATCGCAACACTGCCGGTGAGCACATCTACATTGTGCGAGCCTTCAATGCTGATGGTTATTACATTGATTCGGCTGAAGTAAAAGCTGCGCCTAATATTCCCTATGCCGCCATTGGCCTTGCCGACGGTGATTTCTGGCATTTGATGAAATATAAATCCCAGCGGGACATTTATAGCCGCAGCACGACAAGGGCTGGCAATTCACAGCAGTACTGGGGGCACGAACTACCCATCTGGCATGATGCCGGATATGACACCGTAACCAGTACAATACAGTATCTGTACGACAGTATCCAGGATGCTGAGACGCTGCGAGCCATGCGCGGGAAGGAAGTCATCTATAAAGACTGTGATGGGCACTATGCCGCCGGCGTATTTGCGGAAATAAGCGACAGCGCCAGCGGGGCAGCCGTTGAGTGCACAATTAAAATCGTAGAGACTGAAAGGGAGGCCGTTCTATATGACCCGGTATGAGTTTTGGGCTTTACGCGGTGGCGCTCCGTTTAAGAAACTGTGCGTCCCAATAAATTGCACACCCAAAATCAGCTATACGGGAAGCGCTGAGATAAAGGGAACTGTTAGCCTGCAGGCCGAGCCAGAGCCCGATGTCACGTGGCTGACGGATATGCTGGCAGTTTATCGCGTCAATGACAATGTGCGCCAGGCACTAGGGCGATACTACATAACAACGGCACCGCTATCTACTGATGAGTATGGTCATCGTCTGCAAGAACTGACCGGCTACGACCAAACCTATGCACTTAGAAATCTATCTGTATTGGAGACTACGCTGACGATCCCGGCGGGCAAGCTGTACACTGACGCAATTCGTGAGCAGTTGCTGGCCGCCGGAATCTCCATAACATCCATCACAGCATCTAATCTGACGTTGCCGACTGCACACGCCTTTGAAACTGGCACAACACGGTATGAAGTGATTAGTACGCTTTTGCAGGAAATCAACTACCGAGACATCTATTTCAATTGCGATGGTGTGGCCGTATGCGAGCCTTGGAAGCCTGTAACGCTCACAGGAAAAACGCACCGCTACGGAAAGCATGAAACCACCCTGCTTTATATCCCCATGACCGTAGACAGCGACACCTTTGATTCTGCCAACGTATTTGTTGACATTGTGTCGTCAGCAGATTTGCCATCTGAATTGCGGGCAACCGCAGAAAACAACGATCCGAAAAGCCCGCTGAGTATCCTGCGGCGCGGCCGCCGGATCGTAAACGTGGAGACTGTTGAAGGGATTGCCTCTGAGCTTGCCTTGCAAACACACGTCAACCGGCGGATGCTTTTGTCAATGATGGCATCTGATTCCTACACTTTTACATCCTGCGGCGATACAGAACAACCGCACGGTCTGAATGACGGAATCCTAATGCTCCGTGACGGTATTGGCCTCATGGAGGAGCAAGATTGGATGCTGGAGTGTATGCCCGGCGGGCAGATGAGCCATACGGCAAAGAAGGTGTACTATGCATTTAGTTAAAAACGCCCAGGAACGGGAAAAGCTGCAAGAAACGCCGACCATTGGGAACATTGCAACCGTAGCAGGTGTATACAGCGACGGCATCGCGCTGATTTTGCCCGGCGACACTGAGGCAACCGAAAAGCATTATCCATATAATGCCTCAGCGACATTTGCTGTTGGGCAGCGCGTGCATATTGAGCGAGATTCCGGCACGATTATCGTAGAGTATCCCATTGGTGGGAATGGAAGCTAAATGGAGCATTCCTGTAATCCGTAAAAATTGCGAATTGAAATAAAAAGAACCCCGCGG
>CAVAGJ010000029.1:0-36642 GCA_963588145.1 Coriobacteriaceae bacterium | reverse complement strand
CTTAGTTGATGATGTGCTAAAATCGTTAACTCGATAATAAGAATAACCATCTAAGGACAGATCACTCGGGAAATGTCCGTAAGTCATTTCTCTTCCAGCCAGAATATAGGAGCGCTTCTCGGGTTCTCCCGAAAATGTCTTTAAGATGTAATAACCGGTTCTGTCCTTATACGCAAGATAGTAGGTGTTATCATTTAATATCATCGCTACCTGATAATTGCCTGAAGAGCTAATAGAGTACTCCTTTGTTTTCGGATTATAATATAAGTATTTTGAGCCAGAATATTCTTCCATGCTTGGAACAACCCACACGGTATCCTTAACCTTGACATCGCTCCATCTGGCGGCAGTAGTATCATAACCAAAACTTGTAGTATCTTCCTTCTTCTCTCCGTAATCAGGTACCCAGGTGTTGTGATCTGATGTGAATACATCTTTTGGCTTGATATCAGCGTTATACTCGTTAAATCCGCTTGTTAATTTTGCAGTGGATACAGCAGAACTGTCCGCATCCGTGAGATTATCACTCCATAATGTCGGATCAGACAGACCAATGCTTGAACCGGCCAAGCTTCCGTTTACATATACAGGATGATCCTTATCAAGAATATTTAAGTTATTGATTGTTCCATTATAAGTATTGTTCTGAATCGTATTTTTACCTGAAATGGTAAGCTTGGAGTTTTCATCATAGTAAACGCCTGCGCCCAACTCAGTAGATTTATTATTCGTGATAGTTGTATTTTTAAGGGTAGTACCATTACTTTCCGTATTCCCTTTTAAATAAATACCGGCACCTTTACCCTTTGTCGCCTTATTATCACTAATGGTACATCCGTCAATATCAGCCTCCGTCCAATAGGACATGACTTCAATACCGGCACCACAATCTGCTGTATTTTCCTTAATTGTGGCATTGTGAATCTGAACAGTGATACTGCTTCTAATCCAGTTTAAGAAAATACCGCCACCCTCGTAAGCGCTATTTCCACTAATAGTTCCAGCATTGATATAAATACCTGGGTTTTCAGGTCTGCCAGCCGCTAAGGTAGCGGTACAAAGTCCATCAGCATCAATATAGGTACCAAGCGCAGCAATACCACCACCTACATAATCGGCAGTATTGCCTGAAATCGTACCACCATTCATTTCAAATCTGCTATCAAGAAATCCCCATTTCTCATCATGATACCAATAACTGTCTTTTGATGCAATTACGGCAACTGCGCCACCATCTGCCGAAGCCCTGTTATTGGTAAGCGAACCACCGTTCATGGTAAATGTAGAACCCTGGCCTACAAATACTGCTCCTCCTGCTCCTGCCGGTACTTGCCAACCATTATCATAGCTAGTGCTGGCATAGCAATTAGAAATGGTGCCGCCATTCATTGTAAAGTGACCGCCATTAATAACAGCGACGCCCCCCCCAAAATTGACAGAGCCACCATTAATACCACAATTGGTAATCAAACCGCCATTCATTTCAAGATATCCACCCTGACCAACGGCAATTGCTCCACCAAAAGCATTATTAGATACTGAATTTTGAATTGACGTATCACCATATATCTTGACCGTACCATTGCCGTTGTCTTTTCCAATTCCGGCTACTACGATCAGATGTCCGCCGTCCTTTGCTACTCCGTCACCATTCAGTACCAACTTATTACTGTTATTTTCTGAATCGCCTAAAATAAGTACAGGCGTGCCGCTTTCACCACCATCTACACGAATAGGAACATCAGCCTTTGTGAAATTGATGGTATGTCCATCTCCGATGATCGTCACTGTGTTCTTTTTGATGTCGATAGAAGAAGACATTGTAATATCTTCTTTGAGATGGATTGTATAGCTTCCTTCCCCTTGGCTGATGCTAGTAAGAGCATTTTGCATAGCTTCCTCAGAATCAACGTAGAAGGTATTTCCATCCTCTTCGCCAACAAGAAGAATTTTATTCTCCTCGTTTGAAGCTTCTTCTAATTCAGTTACCGACCCTGATCCGGTCTCCTGCACCTCGGATATTTCGTTGGCAAAAGCTATTATATTGCTCTGCTGTACAAGGATTGAGACAACCATCAAAGAAACCAACAAGCGTTTGTGCTTTATTTTCATTTTCATTACCTTTCACATAATAATTCTATTTTATCATAGCATATTATACCGTATCCCGCAATGTGTTCGTCAAGTAAAAATGTTAGCAAAATGATACATAATAATCAAACGGATCACTGCTTGCGGCGCGGCAGTCCTCTTCTTGTATTTGTACTTGCTTTTCGTTCTTCCGCGTGGTAAAATAATGTTGAAAGAAAATTCAATGAATTTCCATTCAACGATATTGGAGGAACAGTGATGTTTATTGGCCGAGAGAAAGAACTGGCTCTCTTGCAGCAGGATTATATAGGCAAAGCAGTGATGGTCTATGGTAAGCGTCGTGTTGGTAAAACAACGCTCATCCAGAAAGCTCTTGAAAGCTGTCAGCATCAAAAAGTGTACTATGAGTGCTCTAAGGGTACGATGCAGGACAACATCAATGGCTTTGTACAGGAGCTGGTCCGAGCTAAAGTTCTGCCTGTGCCGCTGAGCTTCAATACGCTGCAAGATGTATTCACCTACCTCAATGCTCTGCCCCGGAAAATGGTCGTTATCATTGACGAGTACCCTTATCTCAAAACGATGACTGACCCTGCAACTGTTGACTCCATCTTCCAGAACATTATCGACAACCACCTTAGTAACATGGAGTTCATTCTCTCCGGTTCTCACATCGGAATGATGAAAGACCTTTTGCAGGAGAAGAACGCTTTGTATGGTCGTTTTGCAGTTACTATTAAGCTCAACGAACTGAACTATCTGGATACCGCAAAGTTCTACCCTGACAAAACTCCTTATGATAAAGTGGCCCATTACGCTGTATTCGGCGGTTCTCCTTTCGTAAATCAGGCGCTGAATCCTGCTGCCACTCTGCGAGAGAACATCATCAGCACGATTCTCAATCCTGTAAGTGCGGTGTACCTCTATGCCAGCCAGTTACTGCTGTCGGACTATTCCGTCAAAATCAACGCGGAACGCATTTTTGCGGTCATCGGAAACGGCAGGAAGCGGTATACAGAAATTGAGGATAGGCTGGATATAAAGAAGACTGGAAACCTTTCCAAACAGATTAAATCTCTGACTGACCTCGAAATCGTCTCTCGCAATATACCCATTAACAAAACCGGCGACAATAAGAAGTCCACCATCGAAATCAATGACAACCTACTGCGGTTCTATTTCACCTTTGTCTATAAGAACGCCAGCGCGTTGCAGGTGCTCGGCGCAGAGGCTTTCTACGATGAGTATGTAGCGCCCGTTCTGACGGACTTTATCTCCCGCCGGTTTGAAGGCATCTGCCGTGACTACTTCAGCTTGCAGGTTCGTTCTGGAAAGCTGAAAGGTGTCCGCAACATTGGCAGCTACTACTATGATGACCCTGTTCACCGTAAGAATGGCGAGTTTGATGTCGCTCTGGAACGGGCAGATGGCTATATCATTTTTGAGGTAAAGTATTATGCTCAGCCAATGACGCTCGATGAGATTCACCGGGAGGCTCAGCAGGTAAAGGACATCAAAGAACTGACGGTGAACCAGCTCGGTTTCATCGCCATCAACGGGTTCGTAGAGCAGGAAAAGCCCTACATTTATTTGGACGGAAGCGACATCTATATGAGCGAGGGCTAATATGAATAAAGCATTATATCCCGCAATTCCCGCTTGTATTTATAATAGGTATTGCGCGCAATGCCGATGAGCTTGATGCAGTCGGCATCAGTGAGGGTACCGTCAAAATCGCGGCTGTATTTTTGAATCTGCTCTTTACAGAGGGCAGATTTTTTGATGTTCAGTCTGCGCCCAGGCGTCTGGCCGATTTGCTTGCCGTTCAGCCTGGCGGTCATAATTCCCTCGCGGGTGCGCTGATGCAGGTCGTCTACCTCTTTTTGTGCTTGAGAAAAGGCAAGGCGGATCTGCTCGGCGGCAAGGTCTGCTGTATAGCGGTTCAGCGCGTCCATAATGCCGGAGACAAAACGGTCAGTCGCAGCACTGCCGGTATCGGGTGCGGCGCTGATCTGCCGCTGCAAAGCTTGTTTGTAGGTGTCCGTGTTGATGTGCGGTTCTTTCAGAAAACACAGGTTCACTCCCCGCGCATACAATTCGCGGTACAGGGTGCAACCCTCGTCGGCACTGCGGCTCATGCGGGAGACGCTGTCAAACACGATGGTGTCCCCTACCTGCACGGTACGCACCAACTTGTCCCACTCTTTGCGGCCCTGGCAGGCCGTGCCGGTGTAGACCTCCCGCACAATATGCGCCGCAGGGTATGCGGCGGCAATGTTGCGCACCTGACGCTCGATATTCTGCTGCGGTGTGGAAATACGGCAGTATCCATAGATTTGCATAATAGTAGCACCTCTGACGTTCGTTTGATTTGCTACTTATGAGTATACCACACGTTGCCGTAAACGCAATGATTTTTGATACAATTATTAAAGACGTTAAATTTGATATATACAGCCGCCTGGAGCACCGCATGAAGGAATGCTCTTATTTTACTGTCAAGGCAATCCGGCTGGTAAAGTATCTTTATGCAGGGATGATACTGCCAACATTTAAGACAAAAGCTCACCCTGCAATCCAGCTAAAGATTGCAGAGTGAGCCTTTTTTATTTTATCCAAATGTATTGTCTTTGAGCTACACGTTTGATATAACAAAAGTGTGATTTTGAACAACAAAAATCCATATAAAAGTGTGATTGCAGAGCATAAGTATAACAACTTTTTTCATGCTTTTCTTTCAGTTTTAAGACTCTTTTTTTAATTTGCGAGTAAAATTTGAGAATCAGACGATAATTGGGCGCAATGAAATGTTGTAGTACAAAATCATACGAGATATGCATGGGCAGGGTATTATCCAATCCCTGTTTGTTGCGATTTCGTTCCGTTTATGGTAAAATAAATGTACATTACATATTATCGTACAAAACTTTTATTTGAATCGTAGCAAGGAGATATCTTCATGAATTATGAGGTTAGACAATTTGATACTACTTTGCTGCGTTTCTCTGCCACTGAGGACACATCGTACCCTGAGATTGAAATTCTTTGGGTCAACGAGAATCAGCGCAACCTGTTACCATTAGACATGGATGTCACTGCAGAAGGCGTTTCAAGATGGCTACGGCATCGAACCATTCCCAAAAACCGCGCGTACGTGCGGAATTTTCTCAGCAAATGCGGATTGAATTTGAACCGACCACTTAATATTATTAAAGTTTCTAAGGGGCTTTCCTTAAATGACTGCTATTGGGTAGTTGAAGAAGGCTTCCATGGAAATTTCGCTGATTATAACCTCTACGATAATCGCTTCAGCCGAGTTCTGGCTCTAATTGCCTTTACCGGCTACGGTAGTTCTGTTCGTTCCTCACTGGCCTCTTGCCCGGAGTTTACTACTAATGGTATGCTTCCAAAATGTTGGCGGCGAGAAAACGGTACAATCAGGCTCTATAAAGGTGGTACTTCTGGTGCATCTAACACTGGCTATGAGCCTTACTCTGAATTTTATGCCTACCAGATTGCGCAAGCTATAGGCATTAAAGCAATCCCGTACGGCTTATCCAAATGGGAAGGAATTCTTTGCTCTACATGCGATCTTTTTACCAATAAAGACTATTCTTTTTTGCCGATTGGGCATGTCGTTTCGTCCGGTGGTATGAAAGCAGTCCAGGAATACTATCAGCGCTTAGGAACAGAATTTGAACAAGCGCTGGATGATATGTTAGTTTTGGATGCCTTGATTTTTAACACAGATCGCCATTTCGGCAACTTCGGATTTTTGGTGGACAACAAAACGAACCGCATTGCTGCACCAGCACCTCTGTTCGATCATGGTAATTCATTGTTCAATTTTGCAGGATCTGATGACTTATCTTCCATAGATGCTCTTAAAGCTTATGCAGATACTCTCTTTCCCTGTATTTATGATGACTATGTGGGGACAGCAAAGCAAGCTTTAACGCCAAGGCATAAAGAGGGGTTGCGGCACCTGCTAACTTTCCATTTCAAAAAGCATTCTCGTTACAATTTGCCAAGCGAAAGACTAACGCTAATTGAGAAAGTAGTTGCTCAACGGGCTATGGATCTTCTGAAGGATTGATATTCAGTAATATAAAGACGAAAATGCAGGAGCTGTTCATGGCAGCTCCTGCATTTTCGTACGCCCGGCATGTTTAACAATACCGGTCGGCTATTGTTCCGCTATTGTCAAATAGATTCTGCCATTCATTATGCCTTATAAAAAATAAAACGTCTTGCAATTCTATTCCTTCATGGTATAATAAAGTTATATCCTTAAGGTTATAACCTTGTGGTTTTAACTTTTTCTCAATTTTGGAGGTTTTTATGGTAAAACTGGACTATGAGCGGCTCAAAGCCATCCGTTTGGAGCAGGATATCACCCAAAAAGAGCTTGCCCAATCCACTGGAGTAAGCCTTTCCACCATCAAACAGATTGAAACCGGCCGCAGTTCGACAGATCTGGAAAACATCCAAAAGCTGTGTACCTATCTGGATGTGGACATCAACGAAATCTATCACCCAGACTACCATGATACCAGGGTTCTGTGCATGCTCAACAACAAGGGCGGCTGCGGCAAGACGAGCCTTTGCAGTGGCATCGCTACTTCGATGGCCGAACTGGGGCTGCGCATCCTCGTCATCGACGGAGATGGTCAGCGCAACCTCTCCAGCAGCTTTGATATGCCCCGCAGCGAAAAAAACTTCGGCGCGGCCGTGCTGGCCGAGCAGGATCTGAACGGCTACATACAGCCCACCTCCTACGATAATATCGACATCATCGTGGCGGATGTCTCGATGGGCACACTGGATATGGCGCTGTTTACCAAAATTTCCCGCGAGAATATCGTACGCAGCATTCTGCGCCCCATTGTGGAGCGCGGCTACTACGACTATATTCTCATCGACACAAACCCGAATCTGTCGCTGCTGAACTTCAACATCGTGAATGCCTCCAACTATGTGCTTATCCCTGCCCAGCCCGCCAGCTTTGATCTGGATGGTTTGGCCGTGGTACTGCAATTTGTCGAGGGTATCAAACCGTACAACCCGACATTGCAGGTGGGCGGTATCATAATCAACCGTTACGATGCCCGCAACCGCCTGATTACCGAGGCCGCTATGGACCAACTGCGGGAGAGCTACAGCGACCTGCTGTTTGAGCAAATCATCCGCGTGGACAGCCGTCTACAGAACGCACAATGGGAAAACCGTCCTGTGCTGGATTATTCCGGCAGTGCACGTATCTCGAAAGAATACCGTGCATTGACAAAAGAAATTTTGAAGCGTTGCGTTTGAGAAAGGCGGTAACTTACCATGGCTTTGAAAAAAAGAACTGTTGCCTTCCCTGCCGCTGGCGCTGTGTCTCTCCCCTCTTTAATGGCCGATCTTCCCGGTACGCGCCGGTTGGAGGAAGTGCCGCTGGACAAGCTCTCCCCTGCCCCATCCGCGTGGAACTTTTACGCACCGCTGCCTGATGACAAACTGCTGGAGCTGATCGAGAGTATCCGAACCAGTGAACTGCTGCACCCGATCGTTGTCTGGAAACAGCCGGACGGCGCATTGATGATTCTCTCCGGCCACAACCGTGTGCGGGCCTACACTGCCCTTTTTGAAAAAACCGGCGAGGACAAATACCGCCGAATCCCCGCCACCGTGCTGACGGATATCACAGATGACGAAGCCCATGAGATTGTCGTTGATTCCAACTATGTGCAGCGCGTGCTGACTCCTTCGGAGAAGGCGCGGAGCATCTCCCAGAAGTATGCGCTGGCCGGGCGTAAAAAGCGGAGCAAGAACGGCGCGCGCAAATCGAAGTATGAGCAAATTGGCGAGGAATACAATCTTTCCGGTCGTCAGATTGCGCGTTATGTACGGCTGGGCAGTCTGGACGAAAGTCTGCTTAAGCTGTTGGACAGCGGCAAACTGCCGCTGTCCACTGCGCTGCGGTTGGTGGATTTTCCCGCCGAAAGGCAGAAGTATCTAGCCACCCATCATGCCGATGAACTGGCAACCCCAAAAATGACCACGCTGACCGCCACCATGACGCCGGAGCAAATTGATGCTGCCTTGCAGGAAGAGCCGCAGGCCGTGCGTGTCTCCATCACCGTGCCCGCTGCACTGGAAAAGGATTTCCGCCGCATGGCCGAAGAGTGGATCAAATCCCATCGTTGAGCAACCCACACGCTAGCCTTTCAGGGCGAGATATTATGACATGATGACATAATATCCTATCAGCATTGACTCTATATTTACATGATATTATGACATGATGACATAATATCTTTTTGCAAGGAGGTCGGCTGTGCCGAAAAAAAGTGAATTTTTGCCGCCGCCCAAGCCGGATTCCCACCCGGAAGAAGCGGCGATCCTCACCCGCATTTTCAAGAAAGAACCTCTTATCACCTACCGCGAACTGCTGGAAAAGTACGGCAATAAACTCAGCGAAAATCAGATCTTGCTCGGACTGCTCGGGTTGTTTACCTCCTACATGATTATGTCGGAGGATGACCCCCGCTACCAGCAGCTTATTCAGGCAAAGCAGGCCGCGCTGCAAATGGAGATCCTTTCCCATCACATTGGCGGCAGCTTACCTATGCCAGAGAGTGAAATTCAGATATTGGCTAAAACCGCGCTGCAAAATGCGTTGGTCGGTCTTCCTGCCGGCCTGGCCTGCTATTTTACTTGCAGTGCTGCCGCCACATGTGAAGACTCGCCCCGCAACGAAGTTCACGGCTCTCTCTCAGAGCGTATGCTGTTTTCTTCTGCCAATCAGAACGCCCTTACCAAGTACAGCATGCAGACGGATTCCATCTTCCGCAATCTGCCCAAGCTACTGCCCGAGGAAGAAAACGAGGTCTTCGTTGGCAAAAGTGCGGGAAAAAATATATCCACAATCGTAACGATGGATTTTCCTAAAACCGTTATGTTGGATGGCGGCGGTTATCTCACAAACTTTGATAAAGCAATCTTAAACGGCGTTTCCTCGCTGCTGATTGCGGGAACGATTTACTTCACCATCCCGATGCTGTACCACGCCATGATCGGCAGTGAAAACCCAAGTATGCGGGAAGAAGCTGTCCAGACGATTCGTAAACGCTTGGAATATATGCGGCGCTCTACCATCACGCTGGACTGCACCGAGGAAGCCGCCGCCCATTTTATTAAAGATGGGCAGAACCTGCAGAGCCTGACACTCTCCCAATATCTCTTGCCGATGAACCGCATGAACGCTGTTCTTAATGGGCGAGATGTAGAAGCGTATTTTCTTATCGACACGCCGCCGCTGTTTCAGTATGCGTCCAGCAAGCGGCAGATTTCACTCGTGGACATGAATCTCTTGAACGTACACTTTGATGCCGGCTCTCCGTTGGCCGGGGCAAGCCTAAACAATACGCCCGCCATCATCGTGCTGAAGAATTACCTACTGACCCGCATTGAGGGTATGAAAAACCAGAATAACCGCCTGCAAAGCCATAAGATTTTATTTTCGTCTATCTATGAAGAACTCGGTGAACCCTCTCCCATCAAGCAGCGCCGCCAGCGCCTACGCAACTATACCGAGATTTATCTCGAATACCTAACCCAGAAGAATTACATCAGTGGGTACAGTTTCACCCGCACCGGGCGCGTTGTAGATGGCGTAGAAATCGTGCTGAATCGCACCACGCGCAAACCCGCACCAACACCTGAACTGACCTTGCCTGACGAGACGAATAAAAGCCGTTTCAAACCAAGCAAACAAAATGCACGCAAACGTAATGTGATAAAGTAATTTAAATCTTAAATCCACAAATGATGACCAAGGGCACCTTTACTAAAGCCACATTTGATGACCAAAACCCGCGCACCAAACCCACAAATGGTGACCACCAAAGCTACATCTGCTGACTGCCAAACCCACAATTGATGACCATAGCGCCCCTCAAAACCCTTGGTTTTCGGCATTTCATCGTCGAATTTTCGCACTTTCAAAAGTGCTGTATGTACTGTAAGTACTGTATGATATCTTTCCCTTTTTACAGGGAGGAAAAGGTACAGTTTCTTTCCTGTAAGAGGAGAAACTTTCGTATGAGAAAAACGGATGCAAAAACATTAAAAAACTGTTTGCCACAATGGCTACGAGAGCATGGGCTATCCTTAAACAAACCGTTTGCCTGCCTGAATCCTGCGCACCAAGATACGCATCCCTCTATGGGGTATAATAAAAAAAATCAGACGGTGCACTGCTTCGCCTGTGGTGCTACCTACGATATTTTTGATTTAGTAGGGCAGGAAGAAGGACTGACAGACTTTCCATCTAAGCTGAAAGCCGTCATTCAACGTTATGGCGGTGGCACTGTCATCCGGGTCACAGCGAAACCTACGCAGGTTTTTCCTTATAAGGAAGGAACGGGAAGGACAGACTCTTACTTTACAGGACGGGGTTTGTCCGATGGGATTGTTCAGCGGTTTGGGCTTGTGGTTGAGGACGGCTATGCGGTGTTGCCGGTTTTTGTGAATGGTGTCTGCCGCAGTGTTTGCAGCCGCGCTATTAACCCGGAAGTAGAACCGCGCTACAAGAATAGCCGCGGGGCGATGCATCTGTGGAACAGTGCTGCTATGGAACGTGCGGTAGGGAAGGCATTATTTGTGACGGAGGGCATCTTTGATGCGCTTTCCTTAGAGGAACTGGGTTTTCCGGCAGTGGCGCTTTGTGGAGCCGCCAACACAGGGCGGTTTATTAAAATGTTGGATGTGCATGACGCAAAACCTGAGAAAATTATTCTGGCCGGGGATGCTGACGCAGCAGGGCAGGGGATGAATGAAAAATTGCAAGAGCAGCTGACAGCGCGCGATATTCTGTGCGAGGTTATGCGCTTACCGGATGGTTGCAAGGATGTAAACGAAGTGCTGGTACAGAATCGGAATGCGTTGCAAGCCGCCTGTGAGGCTGTTATAGTGGGGAAAACAGAACAGAAGAAGCTGACATTGGAGGATGAGTTTCTCGCTTATTTGGGCCGTCGTGGAGGCACTGCGACGATGTCTACGGGCATCGCAGGATTGGACAAGGCGCTGGACGGTGGCCTGCATGGCGGACTTACCGTGTTGGGTGCCGTTTCAAGTATGGGCAAAACGTCTCTGATGTTGCAAATTGCTGATACGTTGGCTGCTGCGGGAAGAAATGTGCTGTTTATTACAATCGAGATGTCCCGGATGGAATTGATTGCTAAAAGCGCTGTGCGCGGCACGCAAGAGCGTGCACGGTCGCTGCTGGATGGTAAGCTGCTGGAAGAAAAAGTACGCACATTGATTTCTGCTTATCGGCAGAAGACCGGTGGCAGGGTAGAGTTGTGGGAGCCGGACACCCCGCTGACCCCGGCTTTTTTGGATGAAAAAGTGTCGGCATTCTGCGAACAGCATGAAAAACCGGTGCTGTTTCTGGATTATCTGCAGCTTATCGCCCCTGCCCGCGCAGGCATGACAGAAAAACAGACCGCCGATTCGGCCGTTGGCATGCTTAAACAGCTGGCGCGGCGGTACGATATGCCGGTTATTGTAGCGTCCAGCCTGAACCGAGAGGCCTACCGCCCCGGTAGTGCTGAGCCGGGTATGTCGGCGTTCAAGGAATCAGGTAGCGTGGAGTATAGCGCCGACCTGCTGCTGGTGCTGAAGTACCGCTCCGAAGCCGACAAGGAGCCAAAAGCAGGCCCCCGTCGCTTGGCTTTGACCGTGTTAAAGAACCGCTTCGGCGCGACAGGGGAGAGCATTCCGCTGGACTATGAGCCGGAAAAAGAACTGTTCCGGGACGGCACTGCCAAAGCCGCCCTGCGTACAGGCAGAAACATCATACGGTAAAGGTAGGGGAGATATTATGTCATCATGTCATAATATCTCCCCTACTTCACGCGGAAAATGTAGGGAATACCGCGAAAAGTGGCTCATGATTTGTGCAAGTGATATTGAACTTCACTTCGAAAATGTGTATACTGAGAGTATACGAAAAAAAGAGCGGGGGAAATATACCGTGTATCTGAAACGAAAAGTAGACACGTTTCTTCGTGAATGGAAAGAGGACCCGACCAGAAAGCCGCTTATCATCAAAGGAAGCCGTCAGGTCGGGAAAACCGAATCCATCCGGAAGTTTGCCGCAGAAAATTATGAGAGCGTTGTAGAAATCAATTTTGTCCGGGATGAAAAATACAAGGGAATCATCGCAGACGGCTATGAGGCGGCCGCTGTTATCAAAAATATATCGATGATTGACCCTTCCAAGAAATTTATTCCGCACAAAACGTTGCTTTTTTTTGATGAAATTACCGAATTTCCGGAAATTGCAACATCCCTCAAGTTTTTCCATGAGGATGGGCGGTTTGATGTGATTTGCAGTGGCTCTATGCTGGGTGTGAACTATAAGAAAATCGAAAGCAACAGCGTCGGATATAAAAAAGATTACGATATGTTCTCCATGGACTTCGAGGAATTTTTGTGGGCAAAGGGCTATGATGGCACGACTGTTGAAGATATGCTTTTGCATATGCGGGAGTTGCGCCTATTCAACGAGCTGGAGATGCAGGTTTACCATTCGCTGTTTCTGGATTTCTGCATTCTCGGCGGTATGCCCGCTGTCGTAGCCGAGTACATCGAAAAAAACACCTTTGAAGGTTCTCTGGGTACCCAAAGGCAGTTGATTGCAGACTATAAAGAAGACATTCGCAAGTATGCGCAGGGGCTTGACCAGACGCGCATCCTGAATGTGTTTAACCGAATTGCCCCGCAATTAGCCAGGGAAAACAAGAAATTCCAGATCTCAAAGGTCGCCACCGGCGCAAGATTCCGGGATTACCGTGGGTGTGCCGAATGGCTGGCGGATGCCGGGATGGTAAACATCTGCTATTGTCTGGAATTTCCGGAGCTTCCATTGGGCGGAAACTATGACCCGGATGTATTCAAGCTCTATTTTGCCGATACCGGGCTGCTCGTCTCGATGCTGGATGAAGAATCGCAGGAGGATCTGCGCGCCAATAAAAATCTTGGCGTCTACAAAGGTGCGCTCTATGAAAACATGGTCGGCGAAGCGCTGGTAAAGCAGGGATATAAGCTCTACTATTATAAGCGGCCTGATTCTACATTGGAGGAAGATTTCTTTATCCGTTCAGCGTCCTCGCTGATTCCGCTGGAAGTGAAGGCCAAAAATGGGCAGGCAAAATCCATGCGCACGTTGATAGCATCGGACAAGTATGAGGACATCCGCTACGGGTTCAAGTTTTTTGCTGGTAATATTGGGCATGGAGAACAGTTTTATACGTTCCCCTACTTCTGCGCATTCCTGCTCAGGCGCTTTATGAAGGATTTCCGCCCACAGGAAGAAAGCAACGATTGATTTCACGCAGACAGGCACTTTTTAGGAGATATTATGTCATCGTGTCATAATATCTCCCAGATGCAGCAGAGGAAGTTTACGATGGAACTTACCACAGAAACCATAAAAAGTATTTTTTCAGTCCGGGACTTCCAGCGCGGGCGGGCATATGTGACGGATGACCGTGTGTACAATATGGAAACCTCTTTTCCAAAAGGACTGCTCCATGTCAAGTGCTGCGTCAGCGGAACGGAAGAATACGAGGTCGAATTTTACGAGACAGTGAGGGGCTATATAAATGCCTCCTGCGACTGCCTGCAGTTTGCGCGGGCGGGTCGGTGCAAGCATCTGGCCGCCGCCATGATCTACTATTGCCGGGAACAGGAACAGCAGGACAAAACCGATCGCTATGCGAAGGAGGTGCTGCGCGGCTACCTCGACCGCAGCCGGAGACAGAACACCCAACCCGAAGTGCCTGCTAGCCTTGTGCCGAGTTTGCAGCTGGATTACCGCTACCACAAGGGAGACTATCCGGCGGTTTCCTTTCGTGTGGGGCGGGACAGGCTGTATGTTGTCAAAAACATACAGGAATTTTTAGACCACGTGGACAAGGGCGATACCGTAACATATGGAAAGAGCTTGACTCTTACCCACGATTTGCAGCAGTTTGACGCGCAGTCACAGGCCCTCATTGCGCTGCTGAAAGAGGAAGCCAGCCATTACCGTGCGTTTAAGAATTCGTATTATCGCTATGCGTATGCCAATGATTTTTCTGACAACCAAATCATCATTGTGGGCGAATCCTTTGACAAACTGTTTGATCTGCTTTCAGGGCAGGATGTCGGCCTTGGCAGAAATGAAAGCGTGCATTTCTGCACGGAGAACCCGAAAGTAAGCCTTGAGGTAAAGGCAAAGGGAAAAGGCGCACAGCTGCAGATCAGCACCACGCCTGCATCGGTATTTTTCGGGGAGGGGCAGTATTTGTATGCGTTCTCCGACGAAACGCTCATGCGGTGCAGCTCGGAATTTCGGGAAAAGGTCTATCCGCTGCTGGAGCAAAGTCAAAAAACGATGACCTTTTCACAGCAAGACCTGCCGACCTTTTGCGGCTGTGTTTTGCCGGAATTGCAAGACCATGTGGAGATGGACGACCCGGACGGCATCATGGCAGCCTACACACCGGAGGAATGCACACCGCTGTTTTACTTTGATATGGACAGCGACACCCTGTATCTGAAACCGGCGTTCCGCTATGGAAATAAGGAAATCAGCGCGTTTCGGAAACCGTCCGACATGGATACCGTGCGCCGCAACATAAAAGAAGAATATAATGCCACTGCGCTGGCCGAGCAGTATTTCCGACGTGGTACGGATGCCTATTTTTTGGGCGGCGAGGACAACGCGCTTGCGTTTCTGGTGGATTCGTTGGACAAATTCCGCCAGTGCGGTGAGGTATATCTGAGTGACCGCCTTGCACGGCGGCAGGTGCAACCCAATAACACCGATGTAAAGCTGTCCGTTTCGGACGGGCTGCTGGAACTTTCGTTTGATACTGGTGACTTCCCGCAGGAAGAACTGACGGAACTGTACGAAAGTCTGCTGCTGCGCCGCCGGTATCACCGCCTGAAAGATGGGCGGTATCTGGAATTGAATGGTTCCTCCTACGAAAAAATGGCCGAGATGGTCAAAATGTTGCAATTATCCAAGCAGGAACTCGCCAATGGAAAGGTGGCACTCCCTGCCTACCGCGGGTTGTATCTGGATGAGCTGCTTACCGACAGTGAGGGAATGCAGGTCAGCCGCGATGCCAAGTTCCGCAGTATGGTGCGTAATTTCAAGGCAGTCTCCGACAGTGATTATGCGGTTCCCGCCGATTTGGAGCCGACCTTGCGCAGCTATCAGAAAACGGGATTCCGCTGGCTGAAAACGCTGGAGAACTACGGCTTCGGCGGTATTCTGGCGGATGAAATGGGCCTGGGAAAAACCTTGCAAGCCATTGCGTTTATGGCCACCGTGCCCGCCAAGACGGTGGGAAAGAAAAGCCTTGTCATCTGCCCGGCATCCTTGATTTACAACTGGGGAGAAGAACTGCAAAAGTTTGCGCCGCAGCTTTCCGTCTGCCTGATTCTGGGTACGGCAGCCCAGCGAAAAGCCAAGCGGGAGCAGGGGAGTGGGGCAGATGTCTGGGTCACTTCCTATGAACTGCTGCGGCAGGACAGCATGGAGTACGAGGCAGAAACGTTTTACAGCTGCTTTCTGGATGAAGCGCAGCACATCAAGAATAGCGTTACGCAGATTTCCAAAGCAGTGAAAAAAATCAATGCCCGCCAGCGCTTTGTGCTGACAGGCACACCGATTGAAAACCGTTTGAGTGAGCTGTGGAATCTGTTTGATTTCCTGATGCCAGGATACCTTTTCAGCAAAACAGCGTTTCAGGAAAAGCTGGAAAAACCGATTTTGAAGAGCAAGAACCCGGATGCCCAGCAGCAGCTGCGACGGCTGGTGCGGCCGTTTTTGCTGCGGCGGCGCAAGCAGGACGTGCTGAAAGAATTGCCGCCCAAGGAGGAGTATGTCCGCCCCATCGCCCTGACCGAGCAGGAACAGAAAACCTACTATGCTTATGTGCAGTCCGTAAAAGACAAGCTGGGGCAGGAGGACAGCAAGCTGCAAATTTTGGCGGCGCTGACCCATCTGCGGCAGATTTGTTGCGACCCGCATCTCTGTTTTGAAAACTACAATGGTCCGGTCAGCAAGCTGGATGCCTGCTTGGAATTGTGTGAGACGATGACAGAGAACGGCCACCAGATTTTGTTGTTCAGCCAGTTTACCACGATGCTGGAACGCATCCGGGAGCGGTTGGACGCGGTGGGTATTACCAGCTTTACCTTGCAGGGATCTACCTCTAAAGAAAAGCGCGCCCGGCTGGTTAAGGACTTTCAGGCGGGAAAAGCGTCCGTTTTTTTGATTTCCCTGAAAGCGGGCGGTACTGGCCTGAACCTGACAAAAGCGGATGTGGTGATTCACTACGACCCGTGGTGGAATCAGGCCGCGCAGGATCAGGCCACCGACCGCGCCCACCGCATCGGCCAGCACGCCTGTGTGCAGGTGTACAAGCTGATTGCCAAAGATACGATTGAGGAAAAAATCCTGACCCTGCAAAGTAAAAAGGCCGCACTGCTGGACGCAGTGGCCGAGAGCGGGGAGACAGGGATTCTGGATATGAGTAAAGCGGATTTGCTGGCGCTGCTGGATGTGGGGTGATTAGGGATGGAAAACTTCCATGATTTTCTGAATGAACAGATGAAAGACTCGGTATTTGGGGAGGAATGGGAAGCGCTAGACTCGGAATTTTCCGCTATGGAGGCGAATTTGAAAGCTTCGGAAACGGTAAGTGCAGTGCTGTAAAATAAGGAATATAAAACGATAAATCCCACTTGTGAACTACACCCCATTTGTTAGACCGTATGATATACTGTCTAACAAATGGGGTGCAGTTCAATACTTTATGGGTAGAATTATTTCTTCTTTCTGTACTGTAAGTAAGATTTATGGCCGGGAACATGATACGAATGACCGCGCGTTCTTAAATGATCTGCTGCCGTGGTCGGACAAGCTGCCTGACATTTGCAAAAAGAAAATTTGAATTTTGCTGGAGCTGGGCTTGGCTTCAGCTTTATTTTTGCTCGATGGCTGTGGTTGAGCGGTTACCTACTAATTCAGCGTATTTCATTCACCCCCTAAACTAAAACAGAGCAGACAAAAGTCTGCTCTGTAACGTGGTTATGATAATTAAAAAGGCATATCTGCTCGTTCCCATTCCTCCTGTGTTCCATCAAAAAACATATTTTTCCGTCTTCCGTAGGTATTCATGGGAATGCTGGTTGGTTCCCCCAATTCTGCAAGGTGCTTTCCCCCAAAGATCATCGGCTCGGCAAGTTCTTCAGCCTGACGGGTCAAGGCATTGATGTGCTGTGTCCATTCCAATGGATAGTGCTGATTATCAGGGGCAGGATCATTAACAAGCATTGATTTTACGGTATCATCAATAAACTGATGAATTTCTTCATTTTTGGCGATACAGGCATCCCAAAGGGTGTCATCTAAAACCATATCTTCAAACTGCCCATGCTTATACATTTCAAGGTAGTCCTTGTACATTTCACCATACTTTCCGCAGAATTCTGTAAGACTGTGTTTGGGAGCATCGCTCTCCATTTGTCTGATTATTTTTTCTCCGAGGCGTTCCAGTTGGCTATCTACGGCTTCATTCGTTTTATTCATATTAGACCATCCGTTTCTTACCAATTCCTATTGTTTATACTTACAATTTCGCTTAATTTTAGGATTTTGTCAAGGGGAATTTCCTTTTTTCTGTGTTTGCAAATAAGGTCTTAAAATTTAACGCCTATACGAGCAAAAGCGGCTGTGACCAGCGGGCACAAATTTCCGTGTGCCCGCTAATATTCCATTGCAGACAGATTTTCATCTTCTGCAATGGACGTTTTTATCTTAAGCACATTCTGTTTTTTCCTCAGCAAACCATTGGCTGCCTGAATCGCGCGATTCTGAATATAGGCTTGCTGCTGATCAGTTTGCAGCGTTTTTGCCAGACGAAACATCAGGTTCTGTACAAGATAGGTGGGGCTTTTTTCCTGATATTCAACCCTTTTCTGCTATTGTCTCTATTGATTCTTTTGTCTCCGCACTAACCCGGTATATCTTTTTGAATAACTTCATACGTATAACACCTTTCCGGGAAACGATTTTCCCTTTCTTTAGAATTTGAAAGTGGTAGAGAAAATGCAGGATAAAGCTGTACGGCACAAGTGCCGTACAGCATCACCTCGCGCCGCAGTGCAGCGCGATTTTTTTACATTTTCCTGTACGGCTATATGTACAGCTTTTCGGGCATTTACATTTCAAAGCCAATCAAATTTTCAAAAAACGGCGCAGAGCCGTCGCTTTTTTTGCGCGCTGCGGCCGTCAGAACAATTTGCAATGCAGGAAAAATAACGATTCTACGATTGATTTTTAGGTCTAAACTGTACGGCACTTATAACCAATTTTCTGGTGCAACGCGAGTCTTATTAACGTACACTTCAAAGTGCAAATGATTGCCGGTACTGTCACCAGTACTGCCGACAGCTGCAATCGTCTGTCCTTGGGTCACTGTTTGACCGGCAGAGACGCCAAGGGAAGAACAGTGCGCGTAGAGAGTGTATATCTGTTAAGCATAATATCTTTTTGCTGTATTGATTTTGTATCTCTATAGTGATATACTCCTAAAAAGGAGGGCGGCAATATGGAAAAGAAAATCACCCTATTTCACGGCTCGGAAAAAGTCATAGAGCATCCCGTGTTTGGGACGGGAAAGAAGCATAATGATTTCGGCCTTGGTTTTTACTGCACGGAAAGTGAGGCACTGGCAAAGGAATGGGCGGTTTCCTCTTTGCGGGATGGTTTTGCAAACCGCTATACTTTGGATACGGAATATCTGCGGATCTTAAATTTGAACAGCCCGGAATATACCATTCTCAACTGGATTGCTGTGTTGGTGGAGCATCGTCTTTTTTCTATAAAAACGCCCGTAGCAAGGCGTGCAAAGCAATACTTGATCGAAAACTTTAGTGTGAATGTGAATGCCTATGATTTGATTACAGGCTACCGCGCCGATGACTCCTATTTCGATTATGCGGAATCTTTTCTGAACAATGCCATCTCGGTGGATCAGCTTTCGCAGGCTATGCGGCTTGGCAGACTGGGGGAGCAGGTGGTAATCAAGTCGCAGTATGCCTTTTCCAATCTGAAATTTGAGGGCTTCTCCGTTGCCGAAAAAGACAAATATTATGTGCAGCGCAAAGCAAGAAACGATGATGCAAACCAAACCTATTTAAAAATGATGGACGATGAGACAGACGGCATTTATATTCAGGATATTATGAGAGGAGGCATCCGCAACGATGATCCACGCATACCAAGAAATATATCTGAGTAATGCGCAGGCGGCTTTGGGGGATGCGTTCGATTATGCCATTTGTGCTTGCGGTGTACTGGGTGAGAATTTTATAAAGCTGTTTACCGTGAGTTCTGTAAGCAAGCATATGGAAAACGGAGAACCCGCGTATCTGGCAGGGAAGAGCGGCATTGAACTGGCTGCACAGATCCTTGCGGAGACGACCGGGATTACAGAATGGCCGGAACGACAAGAACAGTACGCGCGCTCCTGCGAATATTGGATCGGGTGGGCAGCTGCGTATTATCAGTGGTACTCCGGGCGAAAGTACAGCGAAATTTTTGAGGTGCTTTCCTTTGCGGAACTGGAAAAAATGTATTATACCCTGCACGAAGCAGACATAAGCAAATTTGCCGATATTGCAGATGCCCGTGTCCGGGAGCATTTTGCGGAAACAAACCTAAAACGGATTCGCACCGCCTACGGATGTTCGCAAGCCAAACTGGCGAAAAAATCCGGTGTCGGTCTGCGCTCCATCCAGCTATACGAACAGCGGCAAAAGGACATCAACAAGGCAAGCGCGGAGAGCTTGTATAGGATTTCCAGGGTGTTGGGATGTGTGATGGAGGATTTGCTGGAAAAATAAAAACACGGACTTCTATCCGATGGGCGTGGATCGCTAATCACAAAAGCAATAGCGAGTCAACAAATAAAATCTGTTGACTCGCTATCCTTTTAGGGTTAAATTAACTGATTAGGCATCACACTGATACCAAAGTTCTGCCAAACCGTGTCGTGCTACATCACCTTTGCGGAAACCGATTTCTTCGTACTTACCAGTAATGCTACCATCCAAAAGTCCGGCAGTTAAGGTGAGGTAATCCTTAACATACTGCTTATTAATTGTAACACCATCATGACCAATGGCGAGGCAATCATACTTATCCGATTTCTTCCAAAGTTTTTCTAGGGTCTCATGGTATTGTTTTATCAGCTTGGTATTGTTGTTGGGCTGACGCATCAGGATTATACTGTTGTTTACTGTATCTCCGCTAAAAAGAATACGATTCTTGGTATCGAGGAAGCAGACACTGCCTTCGCTATGACCGAGCGTATGGATCACAGTTAACGGACGATTGCCCAAATCGATGACCTGCCCATCTTCGAGAGGAAGAGTATCCTTCAGAGAAATAGGACCGGGATCCGGCTGAGGAATAAGAGCTAGCATGCCATCAATGGCTTCTTGTCCAGGGTTGCGAACCGGCCCGCGACTTTTAATATAGAACTCGCGGAAACGGTTGTCACAGGGGAACAGGTCACCAATTCCTTTATCAGCCGGATGCAGATAGGTCGGTACTTCTGGGAAACGATAGATTCCGCCGATATGGTCCACGTGACCGTGCGTCAAAAGGATTTCAAGGGGCTTATCGGTTAAATCGCGTACAATTGCGGCAATATCGCCGATACCACAGCAGGTATCAATTAGAGCTGCGCGTTCTTCTCCAACTGCTAGGAATGCATTGACAAGTTTAAACTCACCGATACACCATGTTGCATCGCTAATTTTTGTAATATCGTGTTTAATTTCGGACATATTACTTTTCCTCTTTCAGAATTTCAGCTTCCTTTTCCTCACTCTGCTTATTGAGGATGTCACTAATCTTTGTCATCTCTGCGTCTGTCACGTTGTAGATAACCTTAAAGCAGATGAAAATCAGGATGCAACCGATCATGGGCCAAACGCCGCCGAATATCTTCAGGCGCTCAGCAACGCCAGCAACCTGATTCATGCTACCAGCAGCAGGATCATAGCCAAGAACATCGAGGAACAAAGCAACAAGAGAAGTCGAAGCACTGGCTGCAAAGAAAACGATGAATGTAATGGTCGCGTATACAGTGCCATCATTACGCTGACCGGTCAGATAAGCCTGATAGTCAACAGCATCAGCGATAAGACTCCACAGCAACAAGCCAAGACAGGTAGAACCAAGAGCAGCGAGCATCTGGCAGGTAATCCAAGTGACAGGAGTCATGGGAAGAAATGCTGTTGCACCGTAGCAAACTGCAGCGCCAAGGATAGGCCAAGTTACAAGATTCTTTTTGCCGAACTTCTTGACCAGTGGTTTCAGCAGGAGCATACCGATGATCATAGGGATGAGGCTGGAAAGGCTGGACAGAGACAGCATGGAGGTGTCCTGGAAGTATACCATGAACACGTACTGGTTCGTCAGGGACACCGGCTGCGTAAACAGCTTGGTAAGGACATACGACAGAACAACGGCAATCATAATACGGTTCTTTACAAAGCCCTTGCAAACTTCCAGATAGTTGACCTTTTCGCCGGCAGCGGTGAACTGGCTGTCAGGGGTTACAAGAACGCGTTCGCTGACCAACTTATGGGTGAGAAGCAGGCAGACCGTACAGAAAATGCCGAGAATGATAGAAAGAACAACGAATCGGCTCGCGATAGGATCGTTGTTGGCATCGAACAGGAGCAGAGGAGCAACCGTTGCAGTACCAATGTTTGCTACCAGACTGCCGATGGAGCGGAAGTTGGAAAGCTCAGTGCGCTCAACCTGATTAGTGGTGATGATGTTGCTCATCGCGCCATAGGGAACATTGATGAATGTGCCAACAATGCCCCAGATGAAGTAGATGATAAGAACCCATGCCACCTTACCAACATACGGCATGGCAGAGACATTAGAGAACAGGATAACCGTAAAAATCATGTAGGGGAGAGCAAACCACTTAATCCAAGGTTTCATCTTGCCCCATTTAGTGGCTGGACGGCTATCGCAGGTGCGGCCGATAAAGGTATCATTTAGGGCATCCAACGCCTTACAAATAAAAATGATAGCCGCAAAGTGTGCCGAGTCAATGCCAAGAATATTAACACTAAAAAGCATAAAGTAGCTATTAACTAAGACCTGCAGACTGTTAAAGCCAAGGTCTCCGAACATATAACCGACTTTGTCTTTCATTCCGAATTTGGGCGCATTTTTAATATTTTCAACGTATTGTTCGTTGATGGCGACTGATGTTGCCATAATTGCCTCCTCAATTTGGTGTGTTGCAGTCATAGTATGCCGCACTATTCGATTGGAATATTGCTCTTGGTGTGATCTTTAAACAGGAAATCAAGGGTTCGTTCTTTACAAGATGAGAAAATAGAATATCGAGCGCATGGTAACCAATACTGAAGGGTCTCTTGTCAATCACAGCATCCAGTTTTCCCTGGTCGAGTGCCAGCTTTGTTTCAGAAAAAAGCTCGCTACCAATTACTGTTTCCGGCTTAATGGGAAGCTGATCACAAACGGATAGGTATCCAGCCGTATGGCGCGCACTCGTGATATAAACACCAGCTAAGTCATCAATGCCAGACAGAATATTCCGAATCTGTTCTCCATAAGAGCCATCCATTGCAAAACCGAACTGCTTGACTTTCAATCCTTTTCGACGCGTTATCAGTTCTTCCATAAAGTAGCTCGGGTTGCTATCAACATCTTTTAATTGCTGGGATAGCACTGCAACGGTTCCTTCTCTATGTAGGAATTTACTCATGAGTTCTCCAGCCATTCGCCCTGCAATTTTCTCATTTGGCATTACCGTACAGATGCCATCACCAGAGAAGTTCTCTTTTTCCAACATTACGATTGGTTTGCCCTGCCCAAGCAGTCGATTGACCAAATCATGAACTTCTGGGGTCGGATCAATATCGTACATGACAATACCATCGCACTCAACGGGTCGTTTTAGATATAGATCTCTTAATAGTTTGGCAGGAGAGTCCTCACCTTCGTCGCTGCCAAAGTATTGCTCCTGAAATACCACATTGAACTTAGAAACATCTCGCCTATATGCTAAATATCCATTCAGCATGGGTTGGAGAAAGAAATTGTGCCCCCAACTATTGGCAGGAAAAAGTAAGACAATGTTAAGCGTATGCTTGCTCATGGATGCTGCTGCATAGTTTACGGAATACCCTTGTTCCTGTGCAATATGATAGATTTTTTCTCTGAGTTGTTCGCTGCACCCCTCCTTGTTATTCAGAACTCTGTGCACTGTCGTAATAGATACCCCTGCAAGCTCTGCAATTTTCTTCATTGTTGCTCCGGAATTAGACATAGTACTGCACTCCATCATTAAAACTGGCCAGTTTTGGACGTTTACTGTAATCAACTTTCACTTTACGTAAAAGATTACGTAAATGTTTACGTAAACGTTTCCTTTGATTTTGTGTATAGAATTATAGTGATTTACTTTGATTTTGTAAATTGGCAAAAGGACACAACTTCAACGTTGCTTATTGTAATATCTGACGAAAGGTCATTGCCTTTTGGCACCAACTGACCCATATATCATAATTGTCGCCCCTTTCTGGGGTGTGGGACGAAATGTGTGATATAATGACAATAATGCCCGCCAATTCGTGGAAAGACCACAGTGGGCGGGCACTTTGCGTTTTTCTGTTACAATCCATTCACGATATTTTCCGGTCGCTGTCCGCTTTGCACGGCCTGAATAGCTGCTGCGATCATGCGATAATTCCGGCGGCCAGATGTTCCGGTAATGCCAGCTATATGCGGAGAATAGATCACGTTTTCGGAAATATCGTGGGGTAGGCTAAGCAGTGGGTTTTCCTTTGTAACCGGTTCCGGTGCAATAGTATCCAGCCCGGCTCCGGCGATTTTTCCGCTGCACAGCGCCTCGGCAAGGGCAGCACTGTCCACAAGGTCACCCCGTGCGGTATTGACGATGTACGCGCCATCCTTCATACCACCCAGAAAGCTAGCGTCCACCATGTTCACAGTCTGTGGTGTAACGGCCAAATGCAAGCTGAGGATATCACTGCTTTTGCGAATAGTCTCAAGGTCTGCATACTGCGCATGGCAGGCTTCTTCCGTTGCATCATCGGCACGGAAGGGGTCGTAATATAGCACCTTTGCCCCGAAAGGAGCCAGCATTTGCGCTACGGTGCGGGCAATGGCACCAAAGCCGACCAGACCAACGGTACAGTCACCCAATTCCTGGATGCAACCCGTGGCGATGCAATGTTTCTGCCGTTCATCCTGCTTTCCTTCCGATACCAATGTATCGTTCAGCTTGACCTGCCGCAGACAACACAACATGAGCATGACGGCGTGTTCTGCCACCGCGCGCGCGTTGGAACCGCGGCAGTTGCACACCGGAATGCCCGCCTGCTTAGCTGCTTCCAGATCGAACAGGTTGTAGCCCACACCAACACCATGAATCAGCTTCAGTTTTGGCAGGGACGCAATCAGTTGCGCATCCAGTCGGTTGTTTGGCTCTGAAATCAGCACCTCCGCGTCCGGACAGGCCGCCACGATCTGCTCGCCAGTGCAGCTTCCGCTGCGCAGTTGTGTGATCTGCAGTTGCTGCTCCTGTTCCGGCAGAAGCTGGCGGCGCAGGCCCTCTGCATCGCCCAACATCAATACTTTCATTTTGTTTCCTCCTCGCTTGTGTCTCGCAGCTTATGTACCGCATCCAGCATGGCATCTGCCATAAAATTGAGGTCTGCGCTGCAGCATATGCCATCAAAACCCTGTGCAAGGCGCAGCTGTCCGGCCGCTGTGTTCGGCGCAAAGATATACACCGGTTTGCCTGCTCGGCGGCAGACTGTCAGCACCCGTGCAAAAGCCTGCTTTACTTCATCATCCTCAAACTGGCCAGGCTTGCCTAGTGCCACCGAGAGATCGAACGGACCGATAAAAATGCCGTCCACGCCTTCCAGTGCCACGATCTCTTCCAGATGCTCCAAGCAGCCCACCGTCTCGCACTGCGGGATTAACATCGTGTCCTGGTTGCACTGCTCAAGGTAGACCCCGATGCCCTGCGCCATAGAGCCATCATAACCCCAACCACAGCAGCGGGTAGGGCAGAAGCCCCTGTTTCCAATAGGGGGATACTTACCGTATTCGATCAGCTGACGCACCTCTTCCACCGTCTGGATGCCAGGCACAATCAGCCCCTTTGCCCCGGCATCCAGCGCCTTGAGCACCGTACCGCGGGTAATCTGGCTTATACGGGCCAGCGGTGTGATTCCCCGTGCCTCGGCAGCACAGCAGCAGGCTGTGATCTGCGGCAGGTCATAGGGGCTGTGCTCGGTATCCACAATAAAGAAATCGAATCCGGCCAGCCCGGCACACTCGGCCGCCTCGGAACCACCCATTTGCAGAAATGTTCCGATGCAGGGTACGCCCTGCGCATAGGTTTCACGCAAACGATTTTTCATAGACTTTCCTCTCATATTCTATGGAATGGTTTCAGTATACCCTAAAATGTTTTGTTTAGTTGTAAAGTGCTTTACGGAAATGCGGACTTTATCCTTTTATAATAAATTCATACACTGCGATCCATAACCGGATCGTAAAAGAGTATGGAGGGAAAGTATTATGCCGGTTCGTGAACTTGTAAGTGAATTTGTAAAAGAAGCCCCGCCTTATGTGGTCGGTGCAGAAGAACAGTCCAAGAAAAAACCGGACAACGTGAAGGAACTGATTCAACTGGCTACCAACGAAAACCCCTTTGGCATCTCGCCCAAAGCCGTGGAAGCCATGCAGCAGCAGGCCGCCATTTGCAACCGTTACCCGGATGTACGCGCCAAGGAACTGCGCGCCAAGCTTGCTGAGGTGTGCGGTGTCAGTACAGAGCAGGTGATGGTCACCGATGGCGCTACGCAGGGTCTGAACTTTATCGGTGAGGTCTTTCTGCGTCCCGGTGATGAGGCCATTGTCACCCCGCCCACCTATCCGAACTACTATAACATCATCAAACGAATGCAGGCAAAGTTAGTGGAAGTGCCCCTGACGGAGTCTACCATGACCCCTGATTTTGATAAGGTAATGGCGGCCGTCACCTCCAAGACCAAGCTGATTTTCCTGTGTAATCCCAACAACCCTACCGGCACGCTGATCCCGTCGGATGAGCTGCACGCCTTTGCGCAAGCCCTGCCGCGTCACGTCGTTCTGGTGGTAGATGAAGCCTATCTGGACTTTGTGGAAGATCCTGGCTATAAAAACATGGTCGATGCCGTGAGCGACGACACCAATGTGATTGTGGTGCGCACTTTCTCCAAGATGTATGGTATGGCTGGTGCCCGCATCGGCTATCTGATCTCCAATGAGGAAATCGTAAACTATCTGCAGAGGGACGCTACCGGCTTTTGCACCAATCGGCCCGCACTGTACGGCGCACTGGCTGCACTGGATGACAAGGAGTTTTTGGACATGAGCGTTGCCATGACCAAGAAGTCTCGTGCATTCTTGGCCGCCGAGATGCGCAAACACGGCTTTACCGTGTGGGAGAGCCATGCAAACTTTATCTATTTTGACCCGCTGGTGAATGTGCAGTGGTTTGCCGACCAGATGCTGCGCTTCGGTCTGATTATCCGCGGCAACTTCACCAAGAACCGCATCTCCGTCGGTACGATGGAACAGGATGCCATTGTGGCACATGCTTTTGACGAGATCTGCGCTTCCGACGAATACAAAGCCCAGCTGAAGGGCTAAGCCCTGACATGCCGTCTGCCCTGTGCTGCTGCATGGGGTAGTTTTTGTATCTGAGAAGGAGTAATCATGCAGGTCAGTCTGATCGTTTTGCGGCAGACCGCCGCTATGTTTCTGCTGATGTCTGTTGGATTTGTGTTGTACAAAACCAAACGGATCGATGAGCCGGGCAGCCGCAGCATCGCATCTGCACTGCTGTATGCTGTAATGCCCGCCACCCTCATCAACAGCCTTCTGCTGGAGCGCAATGCTGCCAACACGACACTTCTGGTACGCAGCACACTGGCCGCTGCTGCTGCCATGCTGCTCTCTATGGCTGCGGCACGGCTCATTTACCGCAAGAGCGGAGTAGAAGCCTTTGCGGCTGCGTTTTCCAATGCGGGTTTTGTGGGCATCCCGCTGGTGCAAGCTGCCTTTGGGAGCGATGCATCTTTCTGCATCGTGGGCTACATGGTACTGCTGTGTTTTTTGCAGTACACTTACGGCGTTGCGCTGCTGACCGGGGAAAAACTTTCCTTCACCCCCGCAGCACTGGCGAAGAATCCTGTTATCTGGGGCACAGCCATCGGTCTTGCGCTCTATTTCAGCGGATTTGGTAGCAGTCTGCCTAATCTGTTAACCACCTTTTTGAACAGTCTTGCCGGGCTGAATGCGCCGCTGGGTATGATTCTGCTGGGCGTGTATCTGGCCCAGTCGGAACTGAGCACCACCTTCACCACGCCCCGGCTCTACGGTCTGTGTGCCGTCCGGCTTGTGCTGATCCCGCTGCTGACTGCTGCTCTGCTGTTCCTGTTGCCGCTGGATCACGAGCTGAAGCTGTGCCTGCTGATTGCATCGGCGGCGCCGGTGGGTGCCGGAGCCGCCACCTACGCGCAGTTGTTCGGCGGCAACTACCGCTATGCTGGACAGGCCGTGGCACTTTCGTCGTTGCTCAGCGTCGCCACACTGCCGTTGGTTCTAATGGTTGCATCACTGTTTTTGTGAAAAGGAGGCTCTTATGGAAATTGCCGGGATTATTGCCAACCAGACCTTTGTTATGCTGCTGCTGATGGCCGTGGGCTACTGCCTGTACCGCAGCGGTAAGATCAATGCCGAGGTCAGCCGCGGCGTTGGCACCATGCTGCTGTGGGTCGTTTTTCCTTCGGTAATCATCAAAAGCTTCTGTGCCGTACGCACACCGGAACACACCCTTGCACTGGTACAAAGCACTCTGCTGGGCGCGGCAGCGCTAGTGCTTGCCATGCTGGCTGCACGATTGCTGTTCCCCAAAAACGCTATTGAGGATTTTGCCGCTGCCTTTTCCAATGCAGGCTTTATCGGCATTCCGCTGGTGCAGGCCACACTGGGAGTAGATGCCGTTTTTTACATCGTGCCATTTGTGGCTTTACTGAATATTCTGCAGTTTTCTTACGGCGTGGACCTGATGACCGGCAAAAAGCGGCCGCTCACCCTGCACACTGTGCTGGCGAACCCCATTGCTGACGGAACACTAATCGGTCTTGCTATTTACTTTTCCGGCCTGGGTAGCCATCTGCCGGAGGCCGCCGCCAAAACACTGACTCACATCGGCAATTTAAATGCCCCACTGGCCATGATCGTACTGGGTGTGTATCTGGCTCAGTCGGATTTGCACGCCCTGTTTACCAGTCCGCGGCTGTATTGGGTAAGCTTTGTTCGTCTGGTATTGATTCCCGCACTGACCCTGATGCTGTTCTGCCTGTTCCCTGTACCGTCTGACATGCGGCTAGCCGTGCTTATTGCAGCTGCTGCACCCGTAGGGGCCAATGTGGCAGTCTATGCCCAGTTGAACAATCTGGATCACGTTTATGCCAGCCAGACTGTGACCCTTTCCACATTGCTGAGTATCCTCATCCTTCCTCTATTTTCGGCTGCGGCCAATCTGGTTCTCTAATCCGGTTATGTCCTCACCTTTCCATACTGTCAAAATACCAAAAGGCCGTTGCGAAAGCAGCGGCCTTTTGGTATCCTGATTTTTATTTCATCTATCCAGATACTCGTCCAGTTCCATCAGTACACAGGCAAGCAGCTTCGTGCGGGTGTACAGGCTTTCCTCAAAAGCGTACTCTTTGCTGGAATGATTGTACTGCCCGCAGACACCCATACTGCAAATGGTGGGCACCCCGGCCATGGTCAGATAGGATGCATCCGAGCTGCCACCCAGCACCTTTTTACCCATGGTGCCAAGACCGCTGCGCTCCGACACAGCGGCCACAAAATCGGCCAGCGCTTCGCCGCGGGGCGTCTTTTCAAAGGGAGCCATAAACTCGCGGAATACAATCTTGCAGTGGGTGCCTTCGATGTGCGTCGTGCCACCAATCTCCGCAAAGGCTTTCGTCAGGCGCTTCTTCTCGCTTTCGCGGTTATAGCGCACATCAAAGCTCATGGTACACAGCTCCGGGATTCCATTCGGCACACTACCGCCGCGGATCACAGTCGGTGCCACGGTGGTGCCTTTTTCAAGGTCAGTCAGTGCGGCCAACGCCTGAGCGATATAGGTCATTTCCAGCAAAGCATTGCGTCCGCTGGAAAACTCGTTGCCAGCGTGAGCCGCCTTGCCGGTGATTTCTACATCTCCCTGACCGCCACCCTTGCGGCCGATGCAGATCTCGTTGGTGATAAGGCCCGTTTCCATGTTGAAGCAGCAGGCACAGCCCTTGGCCAACTCCATCATTTTTTCCGGAGTGTTCCCGTGCTCGTGGCCTTTGTCCTCATCGCCGGCGAACAAAAAACGGATGGGATGTTTGTTCCACCCCAGCGCCTGTAGGGTTCGCAGGGCCCAGATAGCAATCACGATGCCTCCCTGCATATCCAGACAGCCCAGACCATGGACCTTGCCGTCTGCATCCAACCGAAAATGCGGTGTGCCGTCCAGTTCTGTTTCAGTGCCGGGCACGGCGTTTTCGTCCGGACAGGAGTTTACCGTATCGTAATGTCCGCTAATGAGAATGGGCGCACCTGGTGCGCTGGTATTCCAGTCTGCCACGATCAGGCGGCTGTTGACCGGGCCTACATCCACCGAGCGTACATCCATGCCCAGCACCGAAAAGATATCCATGAGTTTATCCGCCATTTTCATCGCGGCAGTACGGTCACGGGCCTGACTGGGGGTATTTACAAAATCCTCCCACAGGCACAGCATCTCTCGGCGGTGTTCCTCTACATACTGTTTTACAATCTCACTGACAGTTTCCATTGTTATTTTCCTCCTAATAAAAAAGGGACTCTGGGAGAACAATTTCCCAAAGCCCCTTTGCTTTTACGTACTTTTTAGTTTTAGCCCTTGTAATCTGGCGCACGCCCAATCAGGCCGATCAGATCTTTCATGGCAGCAATCATTGCATCGATATCCTTTTCGGTGTTGAACCAGTTGCAGGAAATACGGAAGCCGCCCACATTATCGGTGAAGCGCTGTGCCACAAAGATCTTGCGTGCGTGCAGGTCACGCATGATTTTACGGTCGATCTCCACATCCTGATACAACCGCGCAATGATGATGCCAGCACGGCGCTCCGGGTCTCGGTGGGTGATAACGGTGCCTCCAATCTCTTCGATGCGATCCATACAGTAGGCACCCAGTTCCCACACATGCTGCTGAATGTTCTCGATGCCGATCTCGTTGACCAGACCAAGCGATTCGCCCAACGCAATAGCGCCCGTATAGTTCGTGGTTCCGCCGATCTCAAACTTTCGTGCGGTATTGGGGAACGTCCAGTCCCACACCGATTTGGAATCGCACTTTTCCCAGTAAGCACCCCAACCGCCTTCCGGAACGCTGGTATTCAGGTAGCCACCGTAACTCTGCTTAATCTTGTCCAGAGAGTCCTTGTTGACATACAGAATGCCGGTTCCGTAAGGGCTGTTGGCCCACTTGTGGCCGCCTGCAGTCAGCAGATCAATGTGGCAAGCCTTGGTGTCAATCTTGGTCACGCCCATCTGCTGCACAGCATCCACTATAAATAGGATATCGTTTGCCTTGCACCAGTCACCGATCTCCTTCAGGTCGCTGGCCCAACCGTTGCACCATTCCACCGTGGACATAACCAGAATTTTGGTGGTCTTGTCGGCCAGCTTGGCAAAGTCAGCAGCGCGGAAACGGTTGTCAGGGGTCTTGCATACGCGGATATCAATATTCTTGGTCTTGCGCATCAGACACCAGGGCAGCGCCACCTGAATAAATTCCAAATTAGTAGTGAGGATGCTGTCACCGTCGTTCAGTTCGATGCCTGCAGCGGCAATGTTCAGGCCGTGAGAGGTGCTCTCCACCAGTGCGATTTCCTCTGGATCTGCATTGAACAGTACCTGCGCTTCATGATAGGCCTTGTTGCGCAGACTGTCCATAGCGATATGATGGGCACTGCTGTTTGCTTCCTCCTGCCAGGCGGTCATGTCGGCAAATGCCTTGACGGCGCGCACTGCACGCTGCGGTGCAAAGCTGACGCAGGCAGCATCCAGAAAGGTCATTGTTTCCAGCACCGGGAACTCTTCTTTGCGAATCTTTTCCCAATCAATCTGTGCCATTGTGTGTTCCCCCTTATTCATACTCCACAATCAGTTCCACTTCACAGACGGCATTCATAGGCAGAGCTGCCACACCCACAGCGCTGCGGGCATGTGCGCCCTTTTCACCAAAGGCGGCCTGCATCAGCTCCGAAGCACCGTTCACCACCTTGGGCTGCGCTGCAAACTCCGGTGCGCTGTTCACAAAGCCGCACAGCTTTACTACCTTTGTCACGCGATCCAAATCTCCGATTAGAGCCTTGACCACACTCAGGCAGTTGACGGCGCAGATTTGCGCGGCCTTATAGCCCTTATCGATCTCGTCATCCGACTTCAGGCTACCGGTGTAATTCAATTTTCCCTGCTCAAAGGGCAGCTGACCGGACACATAAACGGTGTTTCCGCTGATAACTCCGGGCAAATACGCTGCCACCGGGATGGGCGCTGCATAGATCTCAATGCCTTTTTCGGCAAGACGTTTTTCTACTTCAGACATGATGTTTTGCTCCTTTCGTGTCTGGTTTTCGTTTACAATACGATTATAAATGATACCAGCTTTTGAAAATATCAAGTAGTTTACGTTTCTCAAGATTTTATAGAAAAAACAAACGCGGCGGAGCCGCAGCCCCGCCGGAAAAAGTATTTTTACAAGAAGTTAATCACGATGCCAGCCAGCGTGACCGAAAGGATAGTGACCACCGTAATGCCACCGACGACATACGGCACGCTAAGAGTTTCTTCAATGTAGGTCTTTTCATCGTCCGTCTCTCCCACGGCCTCACTGACTTCGCGGCAGATAACAACGTTGGACGGGAACCCAAGGAACTGCTCCACACCGATACCGACAGCCAGATCACGGTCTCCCACCAGCTTCCAGCAGGGCAGAATCCAACCAATAACAAAGATGCCGATGCAGGCTGCCGCAAACAGTACGATAGTCTGGAATGCCATGGTGCCCAGATCGCTCAGGGAAACTTTGCCCAGAGAAGGGATTATGGAGCCGAACACAGCGATCATCATCAGTCCGTAGGAGTTGCTGCGCTGCAGGGGCTTTGGCGGAATGTAGCCGCCCAGACCGGATATGGAGCCCAGCAGAAGTGCCCAGATGCTGTAGTTAATCGGGGTCAGGCTGCCCAGTACGCGGGCGAGCCATGCACCGATGCAGACGATTGCCAGCAGGACATTGGAAGTGAACAAGTCTTTGTGAACCTCATAGAACATGGGCTTGTCGGAAGAAGTCCCCTTCTGCTTTGCTGCCAACGCGGCCATATGGGCAGCGGGGTCTTTACGGAAATCCGCCACCAGCTTATTGGCGTAGCGCAGGCCCATGGCAGAGGCAATGGGCGCACCCACAAATTTCTGCACGGAGTAGATGACTGCGCACAGGGCAGCTGCCGTTTCCAGACCGCGATCAAGTGCCGCCTGAGACATCAGGGAAGTGGCCATTGCCGCACCGTTGATGACCGGCATACCCACCAGTGCCGTTTCGAAGCCGATAATAGGAGATACGCACAGAATGGCAATGCAGGATGCCACCATGCACAGCGCCGCCATCAGCACCGTGCGCCATTCACGCACCAGCTGACGGATGTTCAGCGTAGAACCCATATTGAACAGGACCATTGCCGTTGCGGCACTCGCCAGTTGCGTCAGACCCGCCTGATCAATGATATCTTTCGGAATCCATCCCGCCAGAAACGCCACCAGAAACAGCAGCATGACGACCATCATGCCGGACAGCCGACCTTTCGTGAAGTGACCCACAAGATCACCCAAGGCAAAAAGCCCTACAACAATCATCAGGTAAAAATATGGACTTGAAAACATTTTACTTTCCCCCTTGTCTGGGTTTTATTAACCCCTTGCTTCAAATTCATCCAGACGCATCACACAGCAGGTGAGCAGCTTTGCCCGCTGGAACAGACTATCCACCAGCGCGTACTCCTGATCTGAGTGATTGAACTGGCCCCGTACACCAATGGAGCAGATGCATGGCACTCCGGTCAGTGTGATAAAGGACGCATCGGAACCACCGCCCAGGAAGGTCTGCCCCATGCTGCCGTAGCCAAGATCTTCACTCACCGTGCTGACAAAGCCTGCCAGTGCCCTGACAGCCGGTGTAGTGTCGAACGGTGCCATGAACTCACGATACTCGAACTCTGCAGTCGTGCCGTCCACAGTCGTGCTGGCACAAATGCCTTCCAGTGCCTTCACCACCCGATCACGTTCGTTGACGCAGCCGAACCGGAGATCAACAATCGCAGTACAGATGGGCGGAATGCTGTTCATCACTGTGCCGCCCTGAACCATCGTGACCGCAACGGTGGTGTTGGCCTTGAGGTCGGTCAGCGCCTCCACCTCTTTGATTTTGTTTGCCATTTCCGAAATCGCGCTGCGGCCTTCCAGATAGTTGTTGCCGGAGTGCGCCGCCACTCCGTGCACCGTCAGAGTTGCCTGTCCGGTGCCCTTGCGACCCACGCAGATGGCATTGGAAACAAGGCCCGTCTCCATATTGAAGGCCGCTGCCACACCGCCAGTATGTTCCAGCAGAAACTCTTTTGTGGTACTGAACTGGTGGCCGTTTTCCTCATCACCGACAAATACCAGCTTCACCGGGCGCTCGTGCCAGCCAAGTGCCTGCAGTGCTTTGACAATCCAAATCGACATCACGATGCCGCCCTTCATATCCAGACAGCCAAGACCGTGTGCATGGTTTTCTTCGTCGAGGGTGAACGGGTGCTCACCTTTTAGCGGAACGGTATCGTAATGCCCGCTGAACAGTACGGGTGTGCCCGGATTTTCCTTACCCCACCATGCCACGATACCGGGACCGCTGCGTTCGCTCACCGCAAAGGTCTCGCAGGTGCAGCCAATGGATTGAAATGTCTTTACAATCTTTGCTGCCATGGCTTCGGTCTTTTCCTTGTTCAGTGTATCACTGCGGGTATCGACAAAATCGCGCCACATCTCGACCATCTCATCTTTGTGGGCATCGATATATTCCTCGATCCGTGCTATTGTTTCATGGGATAGTTTCATTCGGTGTTCCTCCCCCTCTGCCTCCAATCATTTCACGATAAAAACAAAACAAGGAAACAGCCATCCCCATCTTTGCGGATTTCTGTTTCCTTGTCTATGATAATACACTAACTGTCCCGGTTTGTTTGTAAACTGTTTTACAAATTCAAAAAATTCACCAGCTTACTCCTGCCGTCGCCATCTCCTGCAGACGGGCTTCATCTCGGATTAAATAATATCCATCCTGTTTTTCGATCACACCCTCGTTAGCCAAATCCAGCAGCGTATTGTTTACCGTTACACGGCTGGTGCTGACCATGGTCGCAATGTCCGTACAGGTAAACCGAAGCGTGATATAAATGCCCTCCGGACGCACCCTTCCGTATGCATCGCAGAGGTTCAGCAGCACCTTTGCAATGCGCTGGGTGGCGCGATCGAACGAAAGCATCGTCTGCTGGGCAATCATCATACGGTTTTTACGCGCCTCATACTGCAGCAGTCGATCGGCCAGGATTGGATCGGAATGGAACAGCCGCTGCGCTTCCTTACTGGGAATCACATACAACTCCGTTGTCTGCAGCGTGTTGGCCGTTGTTACGTGTTGCTTGCCCAAAATGCACGCAATCTCGCCGACAATAGCACCCTTACATGCAATGTAAAGCTGCTGCTCCTGCCCATCCTGATTGTAAACACTGATGCGCACCTTGCCTTTTTTGACGATATACAGGCAGTTAGGCTCCTTCCCCTGCCAGAATACAGTAGAGTGCGCCGGATATTTTGTAGCTGTGCGACCCTGTGTAAAGCCGTTCCATATGTCCAGTTCCAGCGAGATCCACGGTGAATCCACATTGTGCCAAATATATTCCGGTATATCGGTCATACTTTCACATCCCTCATACTGATATTGTTTTTTATTTTACCAGTTTTGGATATGAAACGCAAACTTTCTGCAGATATCGTACACTTCATCCTCTTTCCATATAATCTGCTTAACCCCATTGAAGCCGGGCGCAACGCGCAGGCAATTGCCGCACTTTGCAGGAGACGAGGAAAGCACATGGTTTCATTGGCTGGGTGCGAAAGAGCAAGGCGGCTACCGTTTCCGATAGCCGCCTGTGATTAGAATATTTTATTTGTTGTACTTTTTCTTTTTGCGCGCAAGGGCTGTTGCTGTGAATGCACCGCCGCTTGCAAGGAATAGCGCCAGCCAAAGTCCAACGTTACTGTTGTCGCCGGTATTTGGTACAGTTGTTCCGGCGACATCCTGTGTATTTTTGTCATCGTTACCGTTTTGAGAATTATTATCGTTTTTGTTTTGCGTGTTATTGCTGTTTTTGTTTTGAGCTTTTACAGTCAATGTACCGACAGTTTCTTTGACTTCATAGTTGCTCTCTTTGGTTGTATCGTTCCAAACGATTGTGTAAGTATTACTACTTGTTCCCACATCCGTCTGTGTACCTGTCACTTTCAGCTCTGCACTTTCACCCTCAACAAATCCGTCGATCGATCCTGCGGCCGTAAGCGGCTTTCCGTCATAATTCTTCTCCGCACTTTCAGTCTTTACCGTAAGCTCTTTCTTTGTAATGTCATAGGTCCTGGTAACTTCTCCTGTGTAATTGCCTATACCCGTGACTTTCACTGTAACTGTGCCTACATTCTTTGTATCGTCTGAATAGCTGACCGTGTAATCTGTTGATGCTAAATCAGTGCCATCCTTTGTTTTAACTGTAGGTACCTGCTCCTGATTCTTGCCATTATAGACTACATTTTTTAAATCACCAATGACAATTTCCTCTGAACTGATATCCTGAGCCCATTTTGCGTAAAGAACAATGTTGCCATTATCATCAATACTCTCATCAGCACTTAATTTTGTTATTGGTTTGTCACTGAAAGCAGCGTCGCGATACCAGCCTACAAATTTGTAACCTGTCTTTTCTGCAGGAGCCACAAGGGTGACCTCGGTATTGTTATAAGTAGTCGGATGCTCGATAGAATCGAAATTTGCTTCGGACGTTCCATCCATATACTTTATCGCATATCCACGAATTAAGCGAACCTCACCGGAATAATCGTAACCATCACCATTGCTGATCTTAATTAACTCATAACAAGAAATGCTCTTAGTTGATGATGTGCTAAAATCGTTAACTCGATAATAAGAATAACCATCTAAG
>CAVAGJ010000028.1:0-36893 GCA_963588145.1 Coriobacteriaceae bacterium | reverse complement strand
CTTGGCTGCAAAAATCTTATTTTATTTCATTGTACGCTTGACGGGATGCGGTTCATGCAAGACGTTGCGGGGTATTTTGCTATTTAAATCAGACGTTCAGCTCCACATGCTGGCCCAGGTCCTCTTTGTTGGCGTCCAGCACGGGCTGGATGACGTCACGCAGGAACTCGGTGACCTGCTCGGCGCTGCGGCCGGTGAAAGCCTCGGGGGAGAGTTCTGCTTCGATCTCCTCGCGGCTCAGGCCAAAGGCAGGGTCAGCCTCCACGCGGGCAATCATATCGTTGGGCTTGCCCTCCTGCTTGACCACAGCGGCAGCGGCCACAGCATGTTCACGCAGGCGCTCGTGCAGCTCCTGGCGGTCGCCGCCCTTCTTGACGGCTTTCATCATGATGTTTTCGCTGGCCATAAACGGCAGCTCGGCCATCACGCGGGCGCGCACGACCTTGGGGTAAACCACCAGACCGTCGGAGACATTCAGCAGGATGTTTAGGATGGCGTCAGCGGCCAGGAAGCCCTCGGCCATGGCGATGCGCTTGTTGGCGGAGTCGTCCAGCGTGCGCTCAAACCACTGGGTGCCAGCGGTCATGGCGGGGTTCAGCACGTCCACCATCAGGTAGCGGCTCAGGGCGCAGATGCGCTCGCACCGCATGGGGTTGCGCTTGTAGGGCATGGCCGAGGAACCGATTTGGTTCTTCTCAAACGGCTCTTCCATCTCTTTGAAGTTGGCCAGCAGGCGGATGTCGGTGGCCATCTTCATGGCGCTCTGGCCCAGGCCGGCCACGGCGGACAGCACATTGTAGTCCACCTTGCGGCTGTAGGTCTGGCCGCAGACCGGCACGACCTTGGTAAAGCCCATCTGGGCGCAGACGTCGGCCTCGACGGCCTTGACCTTGGCGGAATCGCCGCCGAACAGCTCCATAAAGCTGGCCTGGGTGCCGGTGGTACCCTTGACGCCGCGCAGCGCCAGCTGGCTGATCTGGTGGTCGATCTCCTCCAGATCCATATACAGCTCGTTCATCCACAGGGTGGCGCGCTTGCCGACGGTGGTCAGCTGGGCGGGCTGGCAGTGGGTGTAGGCCAGGCAGGGCATATCCTTGTACTCGTCGGCAAACTTGGCAAGGTTCGCCAGCACGCCGATGATCTTTTTGCGCACCAGCTGCAAAGCCTCGCGCATGATGATGACATCGGTGTTGTCGCCCACATAGCAGCTGGTGGCACCCAGATGGATGATGCCCTTTGCCTTGGGGCACTGCAGGCCGTAGGCGTAGACGTGGCTCATAACGTCATGGCGCACCAGCTTTTCGCGGGCGATGGCATCCTCGTAGTTCACGTCGTCCTTGTGGGCTTCCAGCTCGGCGATCTGCTCATCGGTGATGGCCAGGCCCTGCTTCTGCTCGGCCTTAGCCAGTGCGATCCACAGCTTGCGCCAGGTGCGGAACTTGTTGTCGTCCGAGAAGATGTACTGCATCTCATCGGAGGCATAGCGGGTCGAGAACGGGGAAATATAACGGTCATGTTGTGCCATGGGAAAAGTCCTCTACTTTCTTACAGCTTAAAATAGTTCACGCCGCCCTCAAAGATAGGCTGGTACTTGTCGCCGGTGACGTTCTTGTACAGGCGTTCGCCGTAGCGCTCGCTGTGGCCCATCTTGCCAAAGACGCGGCCGTCCGGGCTGGTAATACCCTCGATGGCCATTACAGAGCCGTTGGGGTTGTAGCGCAGGTCCATGGTGGGCTGGCAGGTCAGGTCCACATACTGGGTTGCAATCTGGCCGTTGTCGATCAGCTGGTTTAGCAGCGTCTGGTTGCAGACGAAGCGGCCCTCGCCGTGGCTGATGGCAATCAGGTGCTCATCGTTGATGTCGCAGCGGCTCAGCCAGGGGCTCTTGTTGCTGGCAACACGGGTGCGCACCAGCATGCTCTGGTGGCGATGGATGGTGTTAAAGGTCAGGGTCGGGTCATCGGCCGTGATGGGGCGGATTTCGCCGTAGGGAACCAGACCCAGCTTGATGAGTGCCTGGAAGCCGTTGCAGATGCCCAGAGCCAGGCCGTCATGCTGGTTCAGCAGACGGTTGACGGCATCGGCCACAGCCGGGGCGCGGAAGAATGCCGCAATGAACTTGGCGGATCCGTCCGGCTCGTCACCGCCGGAGAAACCGCCCGGCAGCATCAAAATCTGGGCTTCGTCCAGTTCTTTGACCAGCGCTTCGCAGCTCTCGGCAACATCGGCGGGGGTCAGGTTCTTCAGCACCAGAACGTGCGGGTCGCCGCCAGCCTGACGGAAGGCGCGGGCGGTATCGTACTCACAGTTGGTGCCAGGGAATACGGGAATGATGACCCGCGGGGTAGCCAGGCGCACGGCGGGGGCTACGCGCTTGTTGGCGGGGCAGTCATGCTCCAGCGCAGGCACGGTGGGGCCAACCTTGCGGTAGGGGAACACCGGCTCCAGCTTGGATTCCCACTTCTCCTGCAGCTGGGCCAGGTCGATCATCTCTTTGCCTGCTTCCAGCGTGTAGTCCACGGTGGTAAAGCCCAGGAACTCGCCGGCAGACGGGTCAAGCAGCTCCAGAATGACACTGCCGTAGGCGGGCTTGAACAGGTCGTTGAAATTCAGGTCATTGGACAGCTGCAGACCTACATGGTTGCCCACGCACATCTTGAACAGAGCCTCGGCCACGCCGCCGTAACCGGGGGTGGCAGCGGCCAGCACCTTGCCCTCATCGATCATCTGCTCCACGGTCTTGTAGATGGCGATCAGGCTGGCGATCTCGGGCAGGCCGTCCTTATACTGGGGACGCAGCAGCACAACCGCGCTGTTGGCCTTCTTGAACTCGGGGCTCTGCACATCGCGGGTGTTGCCGATGGCGGTCGCAAAGCTGAGCAGCGTCGGGGGCACATCCAGGCCCTCAAAGCTGCCGGACATGGAGTCCTTGCCACCGATAGACGCAATGCCCAGGCCCATCTGGGCATCCAGGGCACCCAGCAGGGCGGCCAGCGGCTTGCCCCAGCGCTCGGGCTTGTCGTTCATGTGCTCGAAGTATTCCTGGAAGGTCAGGTACATGTCTTTGTGATGGAAACCGGCGCACACCAGCTTGGTGACACTCTCAACAACGGCCAGGTACGCGCCGCGGTAGGGGTCGGCTTCGGTCAGGTAGGGGTTAAAGCCCCAGGCCATGCCGGAGCAGGTGGTGGTCTCGCCGTCCACGGGTAGCTTGGCAACCATAGCCATGGTGGGGGTCAGCTGATACTTGCCGCCGTAGGGCATCAGCACGGTAGCGGCACCGATGGTGGAGTCGAAGCGCTCGCCCAGGCCTTTCTGGCTGCAGACGTTCAGGTCAGTGACCAGGTGCTCCATCTTCTGCGCAAGGGTAGCACCGGCGAACTGGGGCTGCCAGACATGCCCCTTGAGGATGTGTACATTGGCGTGGCGCTCGGCACCGTTGGAGTTCAGGAACTCACGGGAGAGGTCTACGATGGCCTTGCCGTTCCAGAATTCGCGCATGCGCTTTTCCTCAGTGACGGTAGCAACGATCGTAGCTTCGAGGTTTTCCTCGGCAGCGTACTGCATAAAGGCCTCGGCATCCTCGGCGGCCACAGCCACGGCCATGCGCTCCTGGCTCTCGGAAATCGCCAGTTCGGTGCCGTCCAGACCTTCGTATTTCTTGGTGACCTTGTTCAGGTCGATCTTCAGGCCATCGGCCAGCTCGCCGATGGCAACGGAGACACCGCCTGCGCCGAAGTCGTTACAGCGCTTGATCAGGCGACAGGCATCCTCGCGGCGGAACAGGCGCTGCAGCTTACGCTCGATGGGGGCGTTGCCTTTCTGCACCTCGGCACCGCAGGTCTCCAGGCTGGTCAGCTTGTGGGCTTTGGAGGAGCCGGTAGCGCCGCCGATGCCGTCACGGCCGGTGCGGCCGCCCAGCAGAATAACCACATCGCCGGGGGCGGGTTCCTCGCGGCGGACATGGCTGGCCGGGGTAGCGCCGACAACCGCGCCGATCTCCATGCGCTTGGCAGCGTAGCCGGGGTGGTACAGTTCAGAGACCTGGCCGGTGGCAAGACCGATCTGGTTGCCGTAGCTGGAATAACCGGCAGCGGCGGTGGTGACCAACTTGCGCTGGGGCAGCTTGCCGGGCATCGTTTCGGAGACAGGCTTCAACGGGTCGGCAGCGCCGGTCACACGCATGGCCTGGTAGACGTAGCTGCGGCCGGACAGGGGATCGCGGATGGCACCGCCGATGCAGGTAGCAGCGCCGCCGAACGGCTCGATCTCGGTGGGATGGTTATGGGTCTCATTTTTAAAGAGGAACAGCCAATCCTGCTGCTCGCCGTCCACATCACACTTAATCTTGACGGTGCAGGCGTTGATCTCCTCGCTCTCGTCCAGATTCTTCAGGATGCCGCGCTGTTTCAGGGCCTTGGCGGCGATGGTGGCGCAGTCCATCAGGGTGCGGTTCTTCTTATCGCGGCCGGTCTCCTCGCGCAGAGCCATGTAGCGGTCAAAGGCGGCCTGCACCAGTTCGTCATCGATCTGCACATCGTCCAGAATGGTGCCGAAGGTGGTGTGGCGGCAGTGGTCAGACCAGTAGGTGTCGATCAGGCGGATCTCGGTGATGGTGGGGTCGCGGTGCTCGCTCTTGAAATAGTCCTGGCAGAACTTGATATCGGCATGGTCCATGGCCAAGCCTTTTTCGTTGCGGAACACTTCAAGGCTATCATCATCCAGGGCGGTAAAGCCAGTCAGAGTTTCTACCTCGGTGGGGATGGCAAACTCCATCTTGAGGGTGGTGCGCTCGTCAAGGCTGGCTTCGCGGGCCTCAACGGGGTTGATGACGTACTTTTTAATGGTGGCGATGTCATCCTCGGTCAGGTCACCCTCCAGCAGGTAGACGCGGGCGCTACGCACGGCGGGGCGCTCGCCCTGGCTGAGTAACTGAATGCACTGGCTGGCGGAGTCGGCGCGCTGGTCAAACTGGCCGGGCAGATACTCGACAGCAAAAACGTGCTGGGCATCGGGCAGGGTGGTGTAGGTGGTGTCTACCGGCGGCTCGCTGAACACGGTGGGGATAGCCTGCTGGAACAGGACGTTGTCGATACCCTCGACATCATAACGGTTGATGAGCCGCAGACCTTTCAGGGCCTGGATGCCCAGCAGGTCGACCAGCTCGTGGCAAAGGCCCTGAGCCTCGCCGTCAAAACCGGGCTTTTTCTCAACATAAATGCGATATACCATTGTATATTCCTCCGTTACTGCATCGCGGCCAAGGCTCTTGCACCGATGTCGCTGCGTTTGTGCAGTTTGTCAAAGTGGATGCCCTCGCTGGCGGCGTAGGCTTTTTTCAGCGCTTCGGGCAGGGTGGCGGCGGTGGCCGTCACGCCCAACACACGGCCGCCGTTGGTGACCAACTTGCCATCCTTAATGGCAGTGCCTGCATGGTATACAGTCACATAGGCAGCATCCAACTGGCCTTCGGTCAGGCCGGTGATCTCCTTGCCTTTCTCGTAGGCGAGGGGATAGCCGCCGCTGGCGAGAATCACGCAGGCGGCAGCGCCGCTGCTGAACTTGACCTCGGTCTTGGCCAGGGTGCCGTTGGTGGTGGCCTGCATCACGGTCAGCAGGTCGCTTTCCAGCAGGGGCAGCACCACCTGAGTCTCGGGGTCGCCAAAGCGGCAGTTGTACTCAATGACCTTGGGACCATCGGGGGTCAGCATCAGGCCAAAGTACAGGCAGCCCTTAAAGGGGCAGCCCTCGGCCTGCATCGCGGCCACGGTGGGCAGGAAAATCTCTTTCATGCAGCGGTCGGCCACATCCTGGGTGTAGTAGGGGTTGGGGGCCACGGTGCCCATGCCGCCGGTGTTCAGGCCCTCGTCATGGTCCAGCGCGCGCTTGTGGTCCATGCTGGAAACCATCGGCTTGACGGTCTTGCCATCGCAGAAAGACAGCACACTGACCTCGGGACCGGTGAGAAACTCCTCCACAACCACATGATTCCCCGATGCACCGAACTTTTTATCCAGCATGATCTCTTTTACGCCATCGGCGGCTTCCTGTTCGTTCTGGCAGATCAGCACACCCTTGCCCAGGGCCAGGCCGTCAGCCTTGATGACCACGGGGTACTTGCCTTCGGCGCGGATGTACTCCATAACTTTGGCGGGGTCGTCAAAGGTCTCGTACTTGGCGGTGGGGATGCCGTATTTCTTCATCAGGTCCTTGCTGAACACCTTACTGGCCTCGATGCGGGCAGCCGCTTTGTCGGGGCCAAAGGCCGGGATGCCGACCGCAGCCAGGGCATCGACCATGCCCAGCGCCAGGGGGTCATCCTGGGCAACGACCACATAGTCAAAGGCTTCCTCTTTGGCAAAGGCAACCATCGCGTCCACGTCCGTGGCGGGGATGGCCTTGCAGTGGGCATCGTAGCTGATGCCGCCGTTGCCGGGTGCGCACCAGATCTCGGTGCAAAGGGGGCTTTTTTTCAGTGCGCGGATAATGGCGTGCTCGCGCCCGCCGCCGCCTACAACCAGAATTTTCATAAGCGTCCTCCTTGACAGCACAACAGCCCGCGACGAAAAATCGCTGCAGGCGAGTTGTTTTTTGCGTTTAATGATGGAACAGCCGGATGCCGCAGAACGCCATCGCAATGCCGTACTTGTTGCAGGTATCAATGACCTGCTGGTCGCGGATGGAGCCGCCCGGCTGCACGATCGCGGTCACGCCGCTGCGGCGGGCGCGCTCGATGTTATCGCCGAACGGGAAGAAAGCATCGCTGCCCAAAGAAACACCGGTCACGGCATCCAGCCAGGCGCGCTTCTCGTCCAGCGTCAGCGGGGCGGGCTGCTCGGTAAAGGTTTCGGCCCAGACATCATCGCCGATAACATCCTGCGGCGTATCGCCAATGTACACGTCAATGGCGTTGTCGCGATTGGGCTTGGCAATGTCGGGGCGGAACGGCAGGCTCAGCACCTTGGGCATGTGGCGCAGCTGCCAGTTGTCGGCTTTCTGGCCTGCCAGGCGGGTGCAGTGTACGCGGCTCTGCTGGCCGGCACCTACGCCGATGGTCTGGCCGGCCTGCACGTAGCAAACGCTGTTGGACTGGGTGTACTTCAGCACGATCAGGCTGATAACCAGGTCGCGGCGCTGCTCCTCGCTGATGGTTTTATTCTCGGTCACGATGTTCTGCAGCATCGTGGCATCGCTGATGTCCAGGTCCTGGCGGCCCTGTTCAAAGGTCACACCAAAGACGGTGCGGTTCTCCAGCGGTTTCGGCTCGTAGTCGGCATCGACCTGCACGATAGCGTAGTTGCCTTTCTTTTTGCCTTTCAGCACTTCCAGCGCGTCCGCATCGTAACCGGGGGCGATGATGCCATCGGAAACTTCGTGCTGGATGAGTTTGGCGGTGCTCAGGTCGCAGACATCGGACAGGGCGATCCAGTCGCCGAAGCTGGACATGCGATCCGCGCCACGAGCGCGGGCGTAGGCGCAGGCCAGGGGAGACAGCTCGGTCTCCGGGGCGATGTGGTACATGGCGCGCAGGGTGTCATCCAGCGGCAGACCAATGGCAGCACCAGCGGGGGAGACATGCTTAAAGCTGGCGGCGGCGGGCTGGCCCAGGGCCTTTTTCAGATCGCGTACCAGCTGCCAGGAGTTGAACGCATCCAGAAAATTGATGTAACCCGGACGGCCGTTCAAGATCTGCACTGGCAGGTCAGAGCCATCGGCCATATAGATGCGGGCGGGCTTCTGGTTGGGGTTGGTGCCGTATTTCAGCTGAAATTCGTTCATATTAACCCTCCACAGCGGTGTATTTGTTCAGGATAATATCCTCGTAGATGCCGGTCTCCAGCTCGATGCTGCGCACGAACAGGCTGACCTTGTTGTCCTCGTTCAGATTCTTCCAGAGCTTTTCGGCAAACTTGGCAGCATCGTTTTCGTCGATGGTCACCCGCAGCGGCTCCCCGGCAAAGCTGGGGATGGGGGCACCGTTCTTCTGGTAGGTGCTGATGAAGTGACCCTCGCCAGCCACGGGCTGGGGGTAATCGAAGGTCTGGCGCTGCACACTGGCGGCGTTACCCTCGTTGGATTTGACGATAGACAGCTTGTAGCCGCCGCGGCGCATATCCACTACACCGCTAATGCGCGGGGTGAAGTTGGGGACATCGTCCTCGTAAGTACGGGTAGCCAGCGCAGCCTCAAAGCTGTAGCCGGGGAAGAGGTTGCCGTTCATGAACTGGGCAATCGTGTCGGTCTGGTCGCCGTTGGTGACCACGGTGGTCTCCCGCAGGGTCAGCACGGCATTGTAGATAATCAGATGCGGGTCTTCCAGCTTGGCGGGGTCAGCGGCTACCGTACGGATGCCGCCCTCGATAGGCTCAAACACGCGGTTGCGGCTGTTGGCGCTGCGGCCCATGATCCAGTAAGCCACCACGGCTTTTTTTCCATCGGGGGTCTGCCCCAGCACAATACCGCGGCCCGGATACTCGTTGCCAGCCAGATATTTGTACAGATTCTTTTTCATTGTTTATACCTCGTCGCTGCACACCATGGCAAGGGCCTGGGGCAGCAGCTTCCATTCGGCTTCTACCATCACGCGCTTCTGCAATACCTCGGGGGTGTCGCCGGGCTGGACGGCTACGGCCTTTTGCAGTAGGATCGGCCCGCCGTCACATTCCTCGTTGACCAGATGCACGGTGGCACCGGTCAGCTTCACGCCACGGGCCAGGGCGGCTTCGTGGACTTTCAGCCCGTAGAAGCCGGGACCGCAGAAGCTGGGGATCAGGCTGGGATGGACGTTGATGATCTTGTTGCGGTAAGCGGCGATGACTTTTTCGCCCAGTACGCTGAGAAAACCGGCCAGCACCACCACGTCAATCTGGTGGCTCTGCAAAGTGTCCAGCAGGGCAGCGTCAAAGGCAGCGCTGTCGGCATAGTCCTTGCGGCTGACAACGGCGGATTCCACGCCAAAGTTGGCGGCGCGTTCCAGCGCATACACGCCGGGTTTGCTGGCAACCACCAGCACAATCTGGCCGTTGGGGTTCTCGCCGCGGCGCTCGCTTTCCAGCAAAGCCTGCAGGTTGGTGCCGCCGCCGGAAACCAGAACTGCTACACGCTTCATACCAGTTCCACCCCGTCACCGTCCACGATGGTGCCCAGGCGGTAGGCATCTTCGCCGTGGGCCTGCAGGATGGCAATAGCCTTGTCGGCATCCTCGGGAGCCACGGTCAGCACCATGCCAACGCCCATGTTAAAGGTGTTGAACATATCGTGCTCGGAGATGCCGCCCTCGCGCTGCATCACGTCAAACAGGGCGGGGGTGCACACATCACCCTTGGCGATGCGGGCAGCGCAGCCTTTCTTCAGGCTGCGGGGGATGTTCTCGTAAAAGCCGCCGCCGGTGATGTGGGAAACACCCTTGACCTTGACCTCCTCCATCACAGCCAGCACGGGCTTGACGTAGATGCGGGTGGGGGCCAGCAGGGCCTCGCCCAGGGGCTTGTCCATGCCGTCAAAGGTCTTTTTCAGCACATCGGGGTTGTTGTCAATATCAAAAATCTTGCGAACCAGCGAGAAACCGTTGGAATGCACACCGGTGGAGGGCAGGGCAATGATGACATCGCCAGCCTGCATGGTGGAGTTGTCCAGGATCTTGGCCTTGTCGACCACGCCAACGGTGAAACCGGCCAGGTCGTACTCATCTTCGGGCATCATGCCGGGATGCTCGGCAGTCTCGCCGCCCACCAGGGAGCAGCCTGCCTGGACGCAGCCCTCGGCCACGCCCTTGACGATCTCGGCAATCTTTTCGGGGATGTTCTTGCCGCAGGCAATGTAATCCAGGAAAACCAGCGGCTTGGCACCGGCGCAGATGACATCGTTGACGCACATAGCCACGCAGTCGATGCCGATGGTGTCGTGCTTATCCAGCAGCATGGCGATGCGCAGTTTGGTGCCCACGCCATCGGTGCCGGAGATCAGGACGGGATGCTCCATGCCGGAGCAGTCCAGCTCAAACAGGCCGCCGAAGCCGCCCAGCCCGCCGATGCAGTTCTCGGTCATGGTGCGGGCGACATACTGTTTCATCAGTTCGACCGAACGATACCCGGCCGTAATATCCACGCCTGCAGCGGCGTAGCTGGCAGAATAGCTTTTTTCCATGGTGTACTCCTGTATTACAATTTCTTCTTGCTGTTGGACTGGCTCAACGGCTTGTCGTAGACGATGTCCATCGTCTCGGTGGGCGGGGCCACGGGGTACTTGCCGGTAAAGCAGCCGGTGCAGAACCCACAGTTGCTGTGGATAGCCAGCTGCTGCACGTGCTCGATGCTCAAATAGCCCAGCGTGTCGGAACCGACCATCTTATTGATTTCCTCCACCGTATGGCCGGTGGCGATCAGGTCCTTTTCATCAGGGATGTCAGTGCCGAAATAGCAGGGATGGGCAAAAGGAGGGGCGCTGATGCGGTAATGCACTTCAGTGGCACCGGCCTCGCGCAGTAGGCGGATGGTGCGGGCACTGGTGGTGCCGCGCACGATGGAGTCATCCACCAGCACAACACGCTTGCCCTTGACCGTGGAGGAGATGGCGTTCAGCTTAATGCGGACGCTGCTCTCCCGCTGGGCCTGACTGCCCTGAATAAACGTACGGCCAACATATTTGTTTTTGATAAAGCCCACGCCGTAGGGAATGCCGCTCTCCTGGGCGTAACCCAAAGCAGCATCCAGGCCGGAATCCGGCGCACCGATGACGACATCAGCCTCGACAGGATGCTCCTGCGCCAGGAAACGGCCAGCCTGCAGGCGGGCCTCATGGACGCAGGTGCCCTCGATGATAGAATCCGGGCGGGCAAAATAGATGTACTCAAAGACGCACATCGTGTGGGGAGCGGTGCCGCAGTGATCCTCGATGCTGCGCAGACCGTTGTGGTCGGCGATGACGATCTCACCGGGTTTGACATCCCGCACAAACTTGGCACCCACCGCGTCCAGGGCGCAGCTCTCGCTGGCAAAAGCCCAGCCGGAACCGTCGGGCAGCTCGCCGATGCACAGCGGGCGGAAGCCATTGGGGTCGCGGGCGGCGATCAGTTTGGTGTGGGTCATGATGACCAGGGAATACGCACCCTCGATGTCGTCCATCGTGCGGCTGACGGCCATCTCAATGTTGGGGGTCAGCAGGCGGTTCTGGGTCAGCAGGTAGGCGATGACCTCGGTATCGGAGGTGCCGTGGAAGATGGAACCGCTCATCTCCAGTTTGCGGCGCAGCTTGGGGGCGTTGACCAGGTTGCCGTTGTGGCATACGGCCATGGCACCCTTGCAGTGATGCAGGATCATCGGTTGCGCGTTGGAGCGGCTGCGCTGGCCTGCGGTGGCATAGCGCACATGGCCGGTAGCCATCTTGGCATCCTTGGGCAGATCCTCCAGCATACGCTTGGTGAACACTTCGCTCACAAGCCCTAAATCGCGGTGGCCGGAAAGCACACCGTCCACGTTCAGGGCGATGCCGCAGCTTTCCTGGCCGCGATGCTGCAGGGCGTACAGCGCACTGTATACAGCACTGACCATATCGGTCGCGCCGGTTTTATCATACATGCCAAAGACACCGCACTCCTCGTGCAGGCCCTGGCTGAATTGGGAAATTTCGCTCATTCTATGCTCCGTTCCGTTTGCGGAAAATCAGCCCAGCAGGCGCTTCATAACTTCCTGGTAGGCATCCGCCTCACCGCCCAGATTGCGGCGGAACAGATCCTTGTCCAGGTGTGCGCCGGTGGTGGCATCCCAGAAACGGCAGGTGTCGGGGCTGATTTCGTCAGCCAGGATGATGGTGCCGTCAGACAGGCGGCCGAACTCGACCTTGAAGTCAATCAGGCGGATGTTGGCATCCAGCAGGATCTTCTTCAGCACTTCGTTGACCTTGAAAGCGTACTTGGTGATGGTGTCCAGTTCCTCCTGGGTAGCCAGGTCGAGAGCCAGTGCGTAGTAGTGGTTGATGAACGGGTCATGCAGATCGTCGTTCTTGTAGCTGTACTCCAGGATGGGGGTCTTGAACTCGGTACCCTCGGGCACACCCATGCGCAGGGTGAAGTGACCGGCGGCCACGTTGCGGATGATGACCTCCAGGGGCACGATCTCGACCTTCTTTACAAAGGTGTCGCGGTCGTTGATCTCCTGCACATAGTGGGTGGGGATGCCCTCTTTCTCCAGCTTCTGCATCAGGGCGTTGGACAGCTTGTTGTTCACGATGCCTTTGTCGCGGATGGTGCCTTTCTTCTCGCCGTCACCGGCGGTGGCATCGTCCTTGTAGTGGACCATTACGATCTCGGGATCGTTGGTAGCGAAAACCTGCTTGGCTTTGCCTTCGTACATCTGCTCTTTAACTTCGTAATTCATCGTAAAACGCTCCTTTGTATTATAATAAGTAGCGGGTACTTTTATTGTACCCTGTTTTTGGATAATGTGCAAGAAAATTGTTAGGCAATAACGCATGATTCTAAGTGCCGTAGCCGCTGGAGTGGTGCTTGGAATTGTGAGGAGTTGCCTTATAATTTTGACACGTTACAGTGCGGCGGCTTCGGCGGCGATGGCGGCATCCTTTTTGGCAATGGCGGTGGCGGTGTCAGCGCGGAATTTATCCAGCTTGGCGGCCAGGTCATCATCGGCAACGGCAAGGATTGACACAGCCAGGTAGGCGGCGTTCTTGGCACCGTTCAGCGCCACGGTAGCAACCGGGAAACCGCTGGGCATCTGCACAGTGGCAAGCAGGGCATCGAGACCGTCCAGCGCACCGCCTTTCATCGGGATGCCTACCACCGGCAGGGTGGTGTTGGCGGCAAAAGCACCGGCCAGATGGGCGGCCATGCCAGCCGCGCACAGGATCACGCCGTAGCCGTTGGCGCGGGCAGACTTGGCAAAATCAGCGGCGGCTTCGGGTGTGCGGTGTGCCGAGAGGATGTGTGCCTCGTACGGGACACCGAAATCTTTCAGCACCGTGCAGGCGGATTTTACGACCGGCCAGTCACTGTCTGACCCCATGATGATGGCAACTTTTTTCATGGTAAACTCCTTTCCCCAAAAAGCAAAAAGCGCAGTGCGGCCCAAATGGGTACACTGCGCTATACTTCAACTGTGATATCGGAAGGGTACAGGGAACCTACGTGATGACCGCGATGCTGCATCGTGTACTGCACGGAAGTTCCCCCTTTACAAATAAGATAGATGAACCCTGTAAGATTAGTGTAAAGCGTAGGCGAACAAATTGCAAGATGGGTTTGTCTTTTTCAGCCAAAAAACCACGAGGGTGAGTTTTGACCGGCGCTTTTTGTCGTTTTTGATGGGGTTTGCGGGGCAAAGGTATGACTTTAACCGGAGAGATAATGTACGGCGGACGCAGAAAGGATGGAGCGCGCCGCGCCGGAAACTTCCTGTTGCCGTGGATGGGTGTTATATGGTACAATAAAGACAGAATTTTTACGAAATGAGGGATTTCCCCATGGCTTTGAAAGATTACGAACCGTGCATTACAAAAAGCGCGCTGCACCGCAAAGAAGAACACGTGAAGCAGGTGTTCCGTGACCAGGTGGCTGAGGCGGCGGGCTTATTGGAGGTGGTGCTTTCGGCCATTGTGCTGGTGGCACTGCTGTTGAGCGTGGTGCCCCTTTTGCAGCTGATGCCCGGCCTTTTGACCCACGGCAACAGCGTGGAAGTGCGGGAATTTTTGGAGCGGGCGCTGGATATTGTCATCGGCATTGAGTTTATCAAGATGCTGGCCAAGCACAGCCCCGGCAGTGTTCTGGAAGTGCTGCTTTACGCCATTGCTCGCCACATGATCGTAGGGCATGAGGATGCTGTGCAGAACCTTGTCAGTGTGGGGGCTATCGCACTGATCTTTATCATCCGCAAATTTTTCTTCGTGCCGTCCTTCGGCCACAAAATGCCCGGCGGAGATTTAGCGCCGGATATTAAGGAAAAAGAAGAAAAAGAATAAGCAGAACCTAAAAGGCTCCCCTCGTGATGAGGGGAGCCTTTGCTGTACCTATTATATTGTGCGAATCAGAACAACCCGGTAATCTTGCCGTTCACATCCACGTCAATGTCCATAGCGGCGGGGTGTTTGGGGAGGCCGGGCATGGTCATGATGCTGCCGCAGATGACCACCACGAAGCCTGCACCGGCGGAGAGGCGCACCTCGCGCACGTTGAGGGTGTGGCCCTCGGGGGCACCGGTCAGCTTGGCGTTGTCGCTGAAGGAGTACTGCGTCTTGGCGATGCACACCGGCAGGTCGCCGTAGCCCAGGGCGGTCAGCTCGTCCAGCATCTTTTTGGCGGCGGGGGTGTAGCTGACATTGCCTGCACGGTAAATCTTCTTCGCTACAGCGCTGATTTTGTCGGTGAGCGGGGCATCCAGTTCATAGGTGTACTGCACTTTGGCAGTGTCGTCCAAAATGGACAGCACGGTCTCGGCCAGGGCTTTGCCGCCCTCGCCGCCCTTGGCGAACACCTCGCTCAACGCGCAGGGCACACCGGCCTTGGCGCAGACATCGTAGATGACGGCCATTTCTTCTTCGGTGTCGGTGGGGAAGGCATTGATGCCCACGCAGACCGGCAGGCCAAAGCCCTGCAAATTCTCGATATGACGTGCCAAATTCACTGCACCGGCCTTGACGGCTTCAACGTTGGGTTTAGCTAAATCCGGCTTGGCAACACCGCCGTGGGATTTCAGCGCGCGGACGGTAGCCACCAGCACGACCGCGGCGGGATGCAGCCCGGCTGCGCGGCACTTGATGTCCAGGAACTTCTCGGCACCCAGGTCGGCACCGAAACCGGCCTCGGTCACCACATAGTCGGCCAGTTTCAGGCTCAGCTTGGTGGCGATGGCGCTGTTGCAGCCGTGGGCAATGTTGGCGAACGGGCCGCCGTGGATGATGGCAGGGTTGTTCGCCAGCGTCTGGACCAGGTTGGGGTCAAGCGCATCTTTCAGCAGGGCGGTCATGGCACCGGCCGCGCCGATCTGACCTGCGGTGACGGGCTGGCCGTCATAGGTGTAGGCGCAGACGATGCGGGACAGCCGCTCTTTCAGGTCGTTCAGGTCGGTAGCCAGGCAGAACACAGCCATGACCTCGCTGGCAACGGTGATGTCAAAGCCGTCCTCCCGCGGGGTGCCGTTGACCTTGCCGCCCAGGCCGTCCACGATGAACCGCAGCTGGCGGTCGTTCATGTCCATGCAGCGCTTCCAGGTGATGCGGCGGGGGTCGATGTTGAGCGGGTTGCCCTGTTGGATGGAGTTATCGATCATGGCGGCCAGCAGGTTGTTAGCGGTACCGATGGCGTGAATGTCGCCAGTAAAGTGGAGGTTGATGTCCTCCATGGGCACGACCTGGGCGTAGCCGCCGCCAGCCGCGCCGCCCTTGATGCCGAACACAGGGCCAAGGGACGGCTCACGCAGGCAGAGCATCGTTTTTTTGCCCAGGGCGTTCATGGCATCGGCCAGGCCCACGCTGGTGGTGGTTTTGCCCTCGCCAGCCGGGGTGGGGCTAATGGCCGTGACCAGAATCAGCTTGCCTTCGGGCTTATCGGCCTTAGCCAGCAGGTGGTTCAGCTTGGCCTTGTAGTGGCCGTAGGGGATAACGTCCTCGCCCTGCAGACCCAGTTTGGCGGCGATTTCGGTGATGGGCTGCATTTTGGCGGCTTGGGCAATTTCGATGTCGCTCAACATTGTACGATTCCTCCGTTTTTTTGTAAAAACAATAAAGGGCCGCACACACCATACTCCAGTGTATGCAGCCCAGACGGTCGGCTTGGTGGCAATTCTATTGCCGGGCAAGATGATTCCGCGTCCCCTGTGGTACTCCACAAATTTCCGTCGGTCAGCGGCCTTGCGATGTATTTACTGTAGCATAACGGGAAATAATTGTCAAGGCCAAGATGCACCTTGCAAAGGCCCCTTTGTGCAAAGGGTGACTCCCCACAGTGTGGGGAGATGTCGCGCAGCGACAGAGGGGTCCGGGCCCGGAGGGCTCCGCGAAGCGGTGGGGGATTGTGGCCTTGCGGGAGAATCGACATACCCCCGTAAGGTCACAATCCCTCCGTCTGCGCTGGCGCGCAGCCACCTCCCTTTACACAAGGGGGGGCTTTGGACTCGCGTCAAATATTCCCTTTCCCGCAGCCCCACTTTTTAAAATACCGGCCCATGCTCACCAGCTGCATCTTAAACTTGCCTGCGTCCCGCATGGGGGCGCGGTGCCAGGCGTGGATGGCATTGAACTGCGGGGCCAGCCAGACGGTGCCCTCCCGCAGGACTTTCTGGGTCAGGTCGGCATCCTCAACATACATAAAGTACGCGGGGTCAAAGCCGCCGATCTTCTGCAGCACATCGGTGCGCACAGCCATAAAGCTGCCGGTGCAGAACTCGATGCGCCGGGGCGTAGTCAAATTCTCGCCCTGCATGGTGTAGTGGTCGTCTGCTTTTTTAAACGTACCACCGAACTTTGGCGCCAGCTGGCGGGCCAGCAGCAGCCAGGGCGTGGGCTTGCGGCGGGGCAGATGCTGCAAGCGGCCGTCGGGATAGTGCAGCTGCGGGGTTGCCATGGCCGCGCCGGGCTGGGCCAGCAGCCATTCGGCCATGGGCTGCAGAATATCCTCGGTCAGAACAATGTCGGGGTTTAGGATAAAATGCACATCGCTATGCAGCTTACCAAGTACGGCGTTGTGACCGCGGCCAAAGCCGACATTTTCCGGCAAGCAAAGCACCTGTACGCGGGGGTCGGCCCAGTCGGTGTCGGCTAGCTGCTTGCCGCAGCCATCGGGGCTGGCATTGTCAACGATGTACAGTGAAAAATCCGGCGCAGGGGTAAAGTGCAGGATGCTGCGCACTGCGGCGCAGACTTCCTCATAGTCACAATACGCCACAATACAGGCGGAAATGGTGGGCATGGTTTTACTTCTCCAAAGCTTCCAAATGGTTCAAATCGTACGGCGTATCCTGGTAGACGTAGTAGTTCAGCCAGTTGGTGTACAGCAGGTAGCCGTGGGCGCGCCAGCGGAACAGCGGGTCACGGGCAGGGTCATCGTTGGGATAATAGTTGTAGGGCACGTTGATGGGCTTGCCGGCTTTCACGTCCCGCTTGTACTCGGCATCCAGAGTGTACTTGTCGTACTCGGGGTGGCCGATGACAAAAATCTGGCGGCCGGACTCGGAGGAAAGCAGCATAGGACCGGCCACGTCACTTTCGGCCAGGACGCGCAGGTCGTGGCAGGCATCGATAGCGGCGCGATCCAGCCCGGCCCAACGGCTGTGGGGAGCGTAGAACACCTCATCGAAGCCGCGTACCAGCGGATTCGACGGGCGGGTGACGCGATGCTCAAACACGCCAAACATTTTTTCTGGCAGATGCACCTTGGGAATGCCAAAATGGTAGTACAACCCGGCCAGCGCACCCCAACACAGGTGGATGGTGGAGTAGACGTTCTCCTTGGTGTAGTCCATGATCTTGCACAGTTCATCCCAGTAGTCCACGTCCTCGTAGTCCAGGTCCTCGATGGGCGCGCCGGTGATAATCATACCATCGAAGCGCTCATTCTTGATCTCGTCAAAGCTTTTGTAGAAAGCCTTCATGTGCTCCGGCGGGGTGTGGGTGGTATCGTGGGTGGCGGTTTTCAAAAAGGTGATCTGCACCTGCAGCGGACTGTTCGCCAGCAAGCGGGCCAGTTGGGTCTCGGTGACGATCTTGGTGGGCATCAGATTCAAAATCAGGATGCGTAGCGGACGGATGTGCTGGCTTTGGGCGCGTTCGCGGTGCATGACAAACACGTTTTCACGGCTAAGTTCGTCAAACGCGGGCAGTTCTTTTGGGATGATCAGCGGCATAATGGTTCTCCTTGCCTTACATTATTATATATATTGTAAAGGTTTATGGTTGGAATTGCAAGGATTTTGTTTTTTCTCTCGTTCACAAATCTTTTGCAATTTACCTACTTGACATTCTGCGCCACCGTGCTACAATATTAGCAGTCGAACGGATAGAGTGCTAATAAAACAGTAAAACCAGCGGAGAGATGACCAAAAGGGAAACACAGCTGGACGGCACTGACTTCCGTTCGTGCATATAAATTTAAATTCTGCGGTATCTGCAAAGCAAGGAGGTACGCACTATGGACATGAATCAATTTACCCAAAAAGCAAGAGAAGCACTGCAAGCTGCGCAGCGCATCGCTGTGGAGTATTCCAATAATACTGTTGAGCAGGAACACCTGCTGGCGGCCCTGGCCCAGCAGCAGGACGGGCTGATTCCCCAACTGCTGACCACCCTGGGCGCTGACCCCAACGCCTTTGCCCAGTCAGCCCTGCAAAAGGTCGAGGCGCTGCCCCGCGTGACCGGCAGCGGTCGTGACCCCAACCAAATCTATATTGGCACTGACCTGGATAGAGCGCTGAACGCTGCCGAAGCCCAGGCCAAGCAGATGAAGGATGAATATATCAGTGTGGAGCACGTGTTCCTGGGCATCTTGCAGCGGCCCGGCAAGGGAGCGGCAGAGCTGTTCAAGGCGTTCGGTATCACGACAGAAAAGTTCATGCAGACGTTAAGTTCTGTGCGCGGCAACCAGCGTGTTACCAGCGATAACCCCGAGGATACCTACAACGCCCTGAAGAAATACGGCCAGGATCTGGTGGAGATGGCGAAAGCCAACAAGCTTGACCCTGTGATTGGTCGTGACACCGAGATCCGCAATGTCATCCGCATTTTGAGCCGTAAGCGCAAGAACAACCCCGTGCTGATCGGTGAGGCCGGTGTTGGCAAGACTGCTATCGCCGAGGGGCTGGCACAGCGTATCGTAAAGGGCGATGTACCGGAAAATTTGAAAGACCGCACCGTGTTCAGTCTGGACATGGGCGCGCTGGTCGCGGGCGCTAAGTACCGCGGCGAGTTCGAGGAACGCCTGAAGAGCGTACTGAATGAGGTCAAGAAGTCCGAGGGCAAGATTATCCTGTTCATCGATGAGCTGCACACTATCGTGGGTGCGGGCAAAACGGACGGTGCTATGGACGCTGGCAATCTGCTTAAGCCTATGCTAGCCCGTGGCGAACTGCACTGCATCGGTGCGACCACGCTGGACGAGTACCGTGAGTATATCGAGAAAGACCCTGCGTTGGAACGTCGTTTTCAGCCGGTTATGGTCAACGAGCCGACCGTGGAGGACACCATTTCCATCCTGCGCGGCCTGAAAGAACGGTACGAAGTGTTCCACGGCGTGAAGATTCAGGACGCTGCGCTGATTGCAGCAGCTACCTTGTCTGACCGCTATATCAGCGACCGCTTCCTGCCAGATAAGGCCATCGACCTGGTGGATGAAGCCTGCGCGATGGTCAAGACCGAGTTGGATTCGATGCCCGCCGAACTGGACGAGATGAACCACCGCATCACCCAGCTGCAGATCGAGGAAGCCTCGCTGAAGAAAGAGACGGACGAACTCTCCAAGCAGCGCTTGGCTGTTTTGGAAAAAGAGATGGCCGAGCTGCGGGACAGCTTTAACAGCAAGAAAGCCCAGTGGGAGAATGAGAAGAACAACGTCAACAAGGTGCAAAGTCTACGTGCTGACGTTGAAAATACAAAGGCGGAAATTGAGAAAGCCACCCGCACCGGCGACTACGCCAAGGCAGGCGAACTGCAGTACGGCAAGCTGCCGCAGTTGCAGCGTGAGCTGGAAGTTGAGGAAAAAAATGCCGAGGAGAAGAAAGAATCCAGCCTGCTGCGTGACCGTGTGAGCGATGAGGAGATCGCCCGCATCGTGGCCCGCTGGACCGGCATCCCCGTGGCAAAGCTGGTGGAGGGTGAGCGCGAAAAGCTGCTGCGTCTGCCGGATGTGCTGCATCAGCGCGTGATCGGCCAGAACGAGGCCGTGCAAAAGGTGGCAGACGCTATCTTGCGCTCTCGCGCCGGAATTGCTAATCCGAACCGGCCTATCGGCAGCTTCCTGTTCCTGGGCCCCACGGGCGTTGGCAAAACCGAGCTGGCTAAGGCGTTGGCGCAGTCCCTGTTCGATGACGAAAAGAACATGGTGCGTATCGATATGACCGAATACATGGAGAAATTCAGCGTATCTCGTCTGATTGGTGCGCCTCCGGGATATGTCGGCTACGAGGAGGGCGGCCAGCTGACCGAGGCTGTGCGCCGTCATCCGTACAGCGTAGTACTGTTCGATGAAGTAGAAAAAGCGCATCCTGACGTATTTAATATCCTGCTGCAGGTGCTGGACGATGGCCGTATCACCGACAGCCAGGGCCGCACGGTGGACTTTAAGAACACCGTCATCATCCTGACATCCAACCTGGGTTCCGACCTGATTCTGGAGGATTTGGAGAAAGCCCGCGCCGAGGGCAAGAACGAGCTGTCGGACGAGGCGAAGAACTCCATCGACCAACTGCTCAAGCGGCAATTCCGTCCCGAGTTCCTGAATCGTCTGGACGATATTGTGTACTACAAGAGTCTGACCAAACAGGAAATTGGCAGTATCGTTGACTTGATGCTAACCGACCTGCGCAAGCGCCTGGCCGACAAGCAGCTGAACCTGGTCGTCACCGAGGCTGCGAAGAATTCCATCATCGATGGCGGTTACGACCCAATCTACGGTGCCCGCCCGCTGAAGAGGTATATCCAATCCCACGTGGAGACGATGATTGCGAAAGAAATCATCGCCGGTGCCCACAGTGCCGGGGATACTCTGACCGTGGACGCAGAGGGGGATGGGCAGCTGGTTTTGCGGTGAGGGCAAGGAATACGCGAATCTAAAGGCCCCCTTGTGCAAAGGGTGACTCCCCACAGTGTGGGGAGATGTCGCGTAGCGACAGAGGGGCCTGGGCCCGAAGGGCTGTCAGCGGAGTTGACTGGGGGATTGTAGCCTTGCGAATGTAGAACGATCCCCTCATAAGGTCACAATCCCTCCGTCACGGCTTCGCCGTGCCACCTCCCTTTGCACAAGGGAGGCTTTCTAGCGGCATCCCGAATAAAACTTATCTCCCGCTGATTGGGGCAACCCCAGTCGGCGGGAGATTTTGTCTACCTTATTATAATAGGGGCACGGTTTCTCACAATCCCCGGCACAGGCCTACGGCTTTGCCCTCAATGTGTACCTCGGCCAGAGCAGCACCAGTGTAGGTCATCAGCGGGTAAGAGGGGTTTAGCGGCTGCAAAACCATCGTAGTGCCGTCGAAACTCATCTTTTTTAACGTGGCTTCGTCACCAATGCGCACAACTGCGATCTCCCCGTTCTCCACTTCAGGCTGGCTGCGCACGGCCACCAGGTCACCATCCATAATTTGCGGGGCCATGCTGTCGCCCCGGCAGGTCAGGATGAAATCCGCATGCCACTCCTCGGGCACGGCAACCTCGCCCTCGATGTTCTGCTCGGCCAAAATCGGCATACCGCAGGCAATGCGCCCTACCAGTGGCAGGCGCTTCAAGCAGGGCAGCGGCTCGCACCCCGGGGGCAGGGCAGGGTCGTCCACGCCCATCAGGTAGGCAGTGGTGGTGTGCAGCGCCTGGGCAAACAGCTCCACCTTGGCCTGTGGGATGTCCGCCTTGCCGTTCTCGATCTTGCTGATCGAACTTTTGTCCCTGTAGCCCAGCTGCTGGGCCAGCTCCTCCACGGTCAGGCCCAGTTCCAGCCGCCGTGCTTTGATGCGGTCGTAAATAGTTGCCATGGCTTCGCTCCTTTTTTACCAGTATAGCACAGTGTGGAAATAAATTCAAGTGTTTTGGTAAAAGTGGTTGACTTTTGTTCCACTTTGTGGTAAGATATGAGTGTGGAATTAGGTTCTACTTTAGGCTGATGCAACTTTTGCAATTTATTTTTTGTGGGGAAGTGGAACAATATTCAACTGGAACGGCAAATAAACACAAAGGAGAGGAACACATGTACAACCACAAAACTACGCAGCCTGCTTGCTGCAAGAAAGCGGGGTGAGCGTTTGCTGCTGAAAAATGACCTTTCGCGCTGCAAAGACCTGCGCACCGTGGAGCATCTGGCCCAGCAGTTTGGCTGGTACGCTGCCGAATGGACACCCCGGGAGCCGCACCTCATCTGCTCGGACGAGCAATTTACCGATTTTGCCAAGGCGCTGGGCAAACTGGCGGTGAGCGATGACGGCGAAAACCTGCTGTATTTTCTGGCGCTGGCTGCACAAACCGCGCAGGAACGCAAAAATCGCACTGACCGCATTTTGGAGCGCAAGCTGCATTACGAGAAAAGCAACATCGTCACTGAGGCGGACATCGCCCGCTACCACAACGAACAACTGGCCGTGCCGCCCGCTGTGCGCAAGGCAAATGCGATGGACACGCTGCACTTTCTGGCTCCACCGGAAGTAGAGCAAACAGACGATACAACGCCAAATGCTATCGCGGCCATCTCGGCTAAAGACCTGCAGGACAAGGAGTTTAAACCCATCCGGTGGGTGGTGGACGGCCTGCTGCCCCAGGGGCTTACGCTGATGGTTGCACCGCCCAAGTACGGCAAAAGCTGGCTGATGCTGGATCTGTGTCTGTCGGTGGCGGCCGGACAAAAGTTTTTGGACATGACTACGAATAAAACCGGTTGCCTCTACATGGCGCTAGAGGACAACCCCCGCCGCCTGCAGACCCGCATGAACACGGTGCTGCAAGGTGAGCGTGCGCCGGATGGGTTTGCGTTTGCCACCGGTTCGCCGGATTTGGCTGATGGTCTGCTGGACCAGCTGAACGACTACCTGGCGACCCACCCCGGCTGCGGGCTGGTGGTCATCGATACGCTGCAGCGTGTGCGCCGCACCACCGGCAAGGCCGTCAACGCCTACCAGGCCGACTACAAGGATGTGGGCATCCTGCAAAAGTTCGCGACAGAGCGTGAAATCAGCATTGTGCTGGTACACCACCTGCGCAAGGCCAAGGACGAGACCGACCCGTTTGCTCAGATCAGCGGCACCAACGGCATCTTCGGCGCGGCGGACTCCGCCATGGTGATGGAGCGCGACCGCCGCATGGACGACACCACAAAACTGTGCGTGACCGGCCGCGACCTGGAAGAATTTGAGCTGGCCCTGCGGTTTGACAAGGAGCACTGCCGCTGGCAAAACCTGGGCGATGCCGAGAGCCGCGCCCGCGAGCAGGCCCGCAAAGACTACGAAAACAGCGCCCTGGTGCAGACCATCCGCAAGCTGGTAGAGCGCAACCACGGCAGCTGGAGCGGGACGGCCAAGGAGATTTTGGAGAACGGCAAGCTGCTGACCAGGAGGTTTATTGCGGAAACACCACAGGAGGTAAGCAATAAACTAAAGAATCTTGAGAGCGAGTTGCAGGAATTTGATGGGATTGAGTACAATCGCATTAAGAGAGGCAACACGGGTGCAAAACATCATTTTCAGAGAAACATTATGCAAAATGAATCGCAACAGGCACAAATGCAGGTAGCCTAATATAAAATTAGTATCATAGTTGTAATAGTCGTACATGTCGTACACTTCGTAATAGTCGTAGTTATCATCACATGAATTATATAAAGTATATATAGTTTACAACCTGTACGAAGTGTACGACTTGTACGATGTTTACGATAGTGACGCATGTAGGGGCAACCCTTTGCGGGCGGATATAGAATCCGCCCCTACGGATCGCCAAAAGATGGCGGATGCGGATTGTACCCTAAATGCCGTAGGGGAGCATTCCATATGCTCCCGTGGGATTTTGCGCTGCCGCCACATTGCACGGGCGAACACTGTTCGCCCCTACAATGCACTTTTTCGACAGTCTGGCTTTTCTCCGCAAGACCAAACAAAAATCCCCATGGCGGGATACGCCATGGGGACCTTTGTTTGGTGCGGAAGATGGGACTTGAACCCACACGTCATAAACACACGCACCTCAAACGTGCCTGTCTGCCGATTCCAGCACTTCCGCAAATCGCATTTGACTGCAAGAAAGATTCTAGCACATTTTGGGGGATAAAGTCAAGTCTTATTTTGCATTTATTTTCCATAGCGGCCCGGCACCACCTTGCAAACCCTGTCGAAACATGGTACACGAAAACTGCCGCTTCGGCGGCAAGGCGCTGCACAACAACGGCAGGCGGTTGGCCACACTTCCCGAAAGGGGGTGAGACCATGCGAATCACGATGCACATCGGCAGTTTTACTGTGACGATCATCATCAAAAAACGCAAGAACCGCCACCCGGCACGGTGACGGTTCTTAGAATGAACTAATCCTAAATCGGGCCAACCGCTTGTCGCAGCGCCTTTTCTATCCTTATTATACTCATCCCCGCGCCCGCTGTCAAGCCTTGGCGCACCCCAACGCCCTGCTTTTTTCGCCCTCAAACCGCAAAAAAACGCCAAATATCCTACAGGCACTTGTATTTTCCTGCCGCTTTGCTATAATGGGTTTACTACCGTAGAGGTGTGCGCTTTTGGCCCGCTTCTGCCTGAAACAAGAGGAGAAACACTATGAGAATCGTGGTTGTTGGCCTGGGTAAGGTCGGGCGCGTCCTGACGGCACAGCTCGCAGCGGAAAAGCACGATATTGTTGTCATCGACCAGAACCCTGATCTGATCGAGAGCATTGTAAACATCTACGATGTCCGCGGTGTGGCGGGCAACGGCGGCTGCTACGATGTCCAGAAGGACGCGTTTGAGGACGGTGCTGACCTGCTCATCGCCACCACCTCCAGCGATGAGACCAATATTTTGGCTTGTTTGGTAGCGAAAAAGCTCGGTACACCGCACACTATTGCGCGTATCCGCAATCCGGAGTACGAAAAGCAGCTCCACTTTATGCGGGAGGAACTGGGCCTGTCGATGGTTGTCAACCCCGAAAAGGCCACCGCGCGAGAGATTGCCCGTGTGCTGCGGTTCCCCAGCGCCATCAAGCGCGAACAGTTCTGCCGCCAGCGGTTTGAGCTGGTGGAGTACCGCATCGGCGAGGGCAACCCCCTGGAGGGCTTGCAGCTGAGCGACCTGTATCGCAACATCCGCGTCAAGATTTTGATTTGTGCCATCGCACGCGGCAAGCAGACCATCATCCCCACCGGTGCCACGGTGCTGCAAAAAGGCGACAAAATTTACTTGACCGCCAGCGCCCGCGACCTGGAAAGCTTCTTCCGCAAGCTGAACATCTTCAAGGCTCGCGCCAACAACATTATGATCGTGGGTGCCAGCCGCATTGCCTACTACCTCGTCAAGGAACTGCAGGACATCCAGAAGCGGGTGACCGTCATCGACTCCGATGCCGCCCGCTGCCAGGCCATGAGCGAAAAGTTCCCCGGTGCGCTGGTCATCCACGGTGACGGTGCCGACAGTGAACTGTTGAGCGAGGAGCGCATCAGCGAAATGGACGCTTTTGTGCCCCTGACTGGCCTGGACGAAACAAACATCATCCTGGCTATGTACGCCAGCCAGTTTGAGAACTGCAAGGTTGTTGCCAAGATCAACCGCCCCAGTTTTGCTGACCTGGCAAACCAGCGCGGCCTGGTGGACAGTGTAGTCTCCACCGCCGCTGTGACAAGCGAGACCATTGCCCGCTACGTCCGTGCAATGCAAAATAGTTTTAATTCGGATAACATCAAGACCCTGCACCGCCTGGTGGATGGCCGCGTGGAAGCGCTGGAGTTCAACGTTGGCCCTGGTTTGCCTTTTATCGGTGTACCGTTAAAAGATTTGAACCTACGGGAAGGTATGCTGGTGGCAGGCATCGTGCGGCAGAGCGGCACGCCGGTGATTCCCTCCGGTGCAGATGCCTTGCAGGAGGGCGATGACGTGGTGATTGTGACCACCGACACCACCCTGCATGCCCTGCGCGACATCGTAAAGTGAGGGTGCTGGCATGAACTACAAAATGGTTGTCTTTGTGCTGGGCCGCATCTTTGCAATCGAAGCAGTTTTGATGGTATTTCCCATGATTTGCGCCGCCTGCTATGGCGAGTGGTATCTTCTGCCTGCATTTTTGTTGCCTGCCGTGCTGCTGGCCTTGCTGGGGCTGGTAGCCAGCTTCAAAACGCCCGGAAACACCACCATCTATGCCCGGGACGGCTTGGCGATCGTAGCGTTGGTCTGGGTGCTGATGAGTGCTTTCGGCGCGTTACCGTTTGTGATTTCAGGCGAAATACCGTCCTTTATTGATGCCTTCTTCGAGATGGTCTCCGGCTTTACCACCACAGGTTCCACAATTTTGAAGGATGTGGAAGCCTTGAGCCACGGTACGTTGTTCTGGCGCAGCTTCTCCCACTGGGTGGGCGGCATGGGCGTGTTGGTGTTTGCCATGGCGGTGCTGCCCATGACCGATGGCCGCGCCATGCACCTGATGCGCGCCGAAGTCCCCGGCCCGACCGTGGGCAAAATTTCCAGTAAATTAAGCGATAGCGCGAAGATTTTGTACGCTATCTACTTTGCTATGACCCTGATCGAGGTCATCCTGCTCTGCGTAGGCGGCATGCCGCTGTTTGACTCGCTAATCAACTCCTTTGGTACGGCAGGCACCGGCGGCTTCAGCAACAAGGCACTGAGCGTGGGTGCGTACAATAACCCGTACTTTGAAATCGTCATCGGCGTGTTCATGCTGCTGTTCGGCATCAACTTTAACCTCTATTATTTCTTGTTGCTGCGCCGTTTTCGTGACGCGTTCTGCTCCGAGGAGATGCTGACCTACTTAGGCATCGTGGCATTCTCCACCGTCACCATCACCCTCAACATCCTGCACCTGTACGATGGTGTCGGCACAGCGCTGCGCACGGCGTTCTTCCAGGTAGCGTCCATCATCACCACCACGGGCTACGCGTCAACGGACTTCAACCTCTGGCCGAGTTACTCCCGCACCATCATCTGCATCCTCACGTTCTTCGGTGCCTGCGCGGGTTCTACGGCTGGCGGCCTGAAAATCTCTCGTATTATCATCTTTTTTAAGGCAGCCAAACAAGACCTGAATAAGATGCTGCACACCCACGCCATCACCACCGTCCGCTTTGAGGGAAAGCCCCTGGACGAGAAAGTGCTGCGCGGCGTACACAACTACTTCAACATTTACGTGCTGATGCTCACGGTGTCGGTGCTGCTGCTTTCGCTGGATGGATTTGACCTTGTATCGACCTTTACGGCGGTCGTGACCTGCATCAACAACGTAGGTCCCGGACTGGAAATGGTGGGCCCCATGGGCAGTTTTGCGGATTTCTCGGCCCCCGCCAAGCTGCTGCTCAGCTTTGATATGCTGGCTGGACGTTTGGAGTTGTACCCCATGCTGGCATTGTTTGCGCCCCGCCTGTGGCGGAAGAGGATTTCTTCTTTTAAAGAAAATCGAATTTAATAGCAACCTTGCGGAGGACACCACCTTGCGGTGGCCTCCTTTTATAATGGGCAGCTGCCATTAGGCTTACCTTTTTTGTGACCAAAAAAGTTGGCGAAAAAAGTCTCGCAGTTCCAAGGCAGCGCCGCCATCCAGCAACCCCGTCCAAGGAGGTACGCCCCCTTGAAACCCAAAAGGAGAAACCGCCATGCGCAAGACCGAAAGCCAAAAAATCGCCCTCTGCGGGGTGCTGGGGGCGCTGTCGGTCGTGCTACTGCTGGTGGGTGCGGCGCTGCAAATCGGCACTTATGCCGCCCCCATGCTGGCCGCGTTCCTGCTCATCCCCGTGCTGGACGAGTACGGCCCCAAGTACGCACTGCTTTTGTACGTTACGGTGTCTATTTTGTCGGTGCTGCTGGTGCCGGAGTTGGAACTGGCGTTCTTTTACGTGTTCGTCATCGGCTATTACCCGGTTCTGCGCCAGGCGTTGGAGCACATAAAAAATACGCTGTTGCGCTGGATTATCAAGTTCGCGGTGCTCAATGGCACAACGGCGCTGGTCTACCTGCTGCTGTTCGCGTTGCTCGGCCCCGCCATCCTGGATGAGCTGCTGGCCGATGGCGTGGGTATGCTGGCCGCCCTGCTGGCCGTAGGTAATCTCTCTTTCTGGCTCTGCGATCGCGCGGTTGGTGCCCTGACCCGCTACTATCGCCTGATTTTGAAGAAAAAGTTGAAAATTTTACGATAAGAGGAGAAAAACATGTGGTACGATGAAGCTGTAGTTTACCAGATCTACCCATTGGGCCTGTGCGGGGCACCGCTGCAAAATGACAGCGACCAGTCCCAGGCCGACCAGCATCGCCTGCTGCGGGTGCTGGATTGGGTGGACCATATCAAAAAACTGGGCGCAACCTGTGTGCTGTTCAACCCCCTGTTCGAGAGCGATGCCCACGGCTACGACACCCGCGACTACAACAAGGTCGACTGCCGCCTTGGCACCAACGAGGACTTGAAGCAGGTCTGCGCGGCGCTGCATGCAGCGGGCATCCGCGTACTGCTGGACGGTGTGTTCAATCACGTGGGCCGCGGCTTTTGGGCGTTCCGCGATGTGCAGGAGAAAAAATGGGACAGCCCCTACAAAGACTGGTTCCACATCAGTTTTGACGGCAACACCAACTACAACGATGGCTTCTGGTACGAGGCCTGGGAGGGCTGCAACGAGCTGGTTAAGCTGAATTTGCAACATCCTGACGTGAAAAATTACCTGTTTGACGCGGTGCGCAACTGGGTGCGGGACTACGACATTGACGGCCTGCGTCTGGACGTGGCCTACTGCCTGGACCTCGGCTTTTTGGCCGAACTGCGCGGCCTGGCAAACAGCATCAAGCCGGATTTTGTGCTGGTGGGCGAGACCCTGCACGGCGACTACAACCGCTGGATGAACGACCACGCCTGCCACAGCGTGACCAACTACGAGTGCTACAAGGGGCTGTATTCCAGCTTCAACACCGGCAACATGCACGAGATCAGCTACAGCTTAAACCGTCAGTTTGGCAGCGAGCAGTGGTGCCTGTACACCGGCAAACACCTGCTTAGCTTTGTAGATAACCACGATGTAACGCGTATTGCTACGATTTTGACGGATAAAAACTGCCTGAAACCGGTCTATGGTTTGTTGTTTGGCATGCCCGGTGTGCCCGCCGTCTACTACGGCAGCGAGTGGGGGATGGAGGGCGACAAACGTAACGGCGACCCCACCCTGCGCCCCGCCGTGGAGCGCCCCGAGGAAAACGACCTGACCGCCTGGGTCACCGCCCTGGCCCACGCCCGCACATCCAGCCGCGCCCTGTGCTACGGCAGCTACCGCAACGTGCTGGTACAGCCCAAGCAATTGATTTTTGAGCGTTACGCGGACGGCGAGCGTGTGCTGGTAGCCATCAACGCCGATGGAAACCCCTTTACCGCCCACTTTGATGCAGGCTGCGGCACGGCCGTGGATATGATTACCAACACCCTACACGACTTCGGTGGCGGCAGCGAACTGCCCCCCTACAGCGTAAGCTACTGGAAAATGGAACGGTAAAACGTAAAATAGAGCGTAACCGCATCCCGCTGGCCATGATTGGCTGGCGGGATTTTTTATTGTACGTTAAAAGGCTCCCTTGTGTAAAGGGAGCTGTCAGCCGATAGGCTGACTGAGGGATTGTCCCGTGTGCAGAGTAAGTCAGTCTGCTCCCGCGAGGCCACAATCCCCCAGTCTGCGCTTGCGCGCAGCCAGCCCCCTTTACACAAGGGGGCCTTTTTAAGTGGATGCTATTTAAAAAACTCCCCCTTGACAAACCGGCGTACTACGCCTATAATACACTCAAACCCCACCGAAAGGAGGCACTGCCCTTGGTCAATTTCAGCAATCTCCAACTGGACGACCACGCGCCCGTGTACCAGCAAATTGCCGAATACCTGAAACGCCAAATCTTATTAGGCACCGTGCAGGACGGCGACCCCATGCCCAGCCGCCGCGAGCTGGCCGCCCAGACCGGCATCAACCCCAACACCGCCCAAAAGGCCTACCGCTTAATGACGGAGGATGGCTATGTCGTCACCGATGGCAACAACGGTAGCTTTGTTCGGCTGACCCCGGCACTGCGTGAGAAAATTGACGAGGAACTGACCCGCGGCCTGGTGGAGCAGTTCGTCACCCAGGCCAAGGCAAATCGGCTTAGCTACAAAAAGGTCATTGCCTTGGTCAGCGAACTTTGGGACGACGAGGAATAACCGAAACCATTTTTTATACCGCAAGCGTATTACACAACTAATACAGCAAACCACAAGGAGGCCGCCATGAAACACACCCTCACCCTTGCCGCGTGGAACTTCCGCCTGGCGCGGCGCAGTCTGCTGGCACTGTGGGGCATCTTTGCCGCCCAACAGCTGGCGCTGGTGCTCTACTGCGCTGGCAGGCAGAACACCTCCGGTGCAGGACTGGCATTCCATTATTACGTTACTATGCAAATTTTTATCTACTGCGGGTTCTACCTGCTTACCGGGTTAGTGGCGGGGCTGGCTACCCACGTCAGCCGCCGCGCCCGCAGCGGGTACACCTGGGCCGCGTTGCCCGGCACCCCGTGGCAAAAGTTTGGGGCAAAAACCATCACCATCGCCGCCGCCGAACTTGCCTTTACCGCCTGGCAGTTTGTATGGTACATCGTGGAATTTTACCTCGTCACCGCGCTGGAAGTCCACCTCGCCCGCAAAAACTACGGCGTAGCCCTGCCGCCCGCCAGCCTGTATGAGCAGGTCGTTGCTAACAATCTGTTCGCCCGCATCCTGCCCCGCCGCCCCTTGCAGCTGGTAATTTTGCTGGGCACCCTCGCCCTGTCCGCCCTGCTTCTGGCCGCGCTGGACACCGTGCGCGGCTGGCGCAAGCTGCCCGTGTTCGCCGTCGGCCTGCTGTGCGCCTGGCAGTGCTTCTACTTTGTGACCGTTGAGCAGCACCCTGAGTGGATGTTTATCTCGGCAAGCCGCAATTTTACCATGGCCCTCGCCGCCGTGCTGGCCGCCCTCACCGTGTGGTGGGCGGTGCGCAGCATCCGCCGCGGCGAAACCTGCTGAAAGGGGAGTGACCTGCTATGAAAAAATCAACCTATCTGCGTAACTTTATTCTTGCTATCGTCTTGTCGGCAGCCATCCTCGCCGCCGGTGCCCTGTGGGTGCTGCTGGGCTGGCGCGGCGCGTTGGATGTCACCCTTACCGACCTGGCAGGCGACCCCGCCGCCCTGCGCGGCTTCACGATGCGCGGGCAATCCCATTTTGACACCGCCCACACCTACTGGGACCTGCACGATGGCTACCTGGACACCAGCTTCGCCCTCAACCCCGATCAGAGCGACAACCAGTATCGCTACAGCGCTGGGTGCGCAAGTATTCAAACTATTTACGCTGTAACGGCAAAAACGCGCGATGAAGTGGATGCTGCTGCCCAGCGCGTCAAAGCCTGCGGAATTTACGAAGACACATGGCAGATGCAAAGCACTGCGTCGCATTTCCGCGTGATGGCCCAAATTTATCTTGGCAGCGGCGTGCTGCGCATCCCTTTGCGGGATGTGAATCTCGACGAGCCCATCGCGGTAAGCGCATATGCCGAGCTGCCATCCTACCTGAATCGCAGTAACCTCGCCTACGACTATCAGGTGGATTTTTCCAACGAACTGGAAGATGCAGACACAGACTACAGCTATATTGCCGGGCAAGTTTTCTCATTGGGGGATGGCCAGGGCCTTGCCTGGCGGTACACCGTCGCCGACCGCAAGGCCGGGTTGTACAAAGCAACCCCCATCAGCTATGACGACCTCGCCGCCCTGCCTGCTGACGGCAAAGTCGGTGACCGCGATGTGCTTTCTTACACCACAGAGTTCGGCACGCTGGAACCATTTTACTGCCCTGAAAATGCCCGGCAGGTAGTTTGCGGCTTAACCATGGATGACGGACTGACGCTGTGCGTTTACCTGAACCAGCAAAACATGGCTTGCGCCGACCTCGTCAACGCGGCAGGGGAGCAGGTGAACCATGCCGAGTTGGGCATCGCGGGCGGCAGCGGTGCGTTCTCTGTGTCCGCACTGCCCCGCACCACCGATCGCGATGCCGTGCTCAAAATCGACTACGGCAGCGCCCTCGTGGCGCTGCGCGTAGAAGATGGCAAGTTTATTTTGAATCAATGCCTGACAATCGAGGGCGACATCTACCTCCGCAACGCCGAGGACGCCGTGCTGAACACCGCCGGCGACGCGCTGCTCATCGCCGCGCCCGAGTACACCACCGTAGGCGAAGCCAACGCCCACAATTCCTACAGCAACTACCAGACCGGCACGCTGCTGCTGGTTTACCCGCTGGATGGCAGCGGCCCAAGCTACCGCGGCCGCCTGGGCAACGGTGCCGACCGTGACTGGGGCGGGCAGCTGGGCGAGAGCCTTTACAGTTGGCCCTCGCACCACTACATGAACTACGAACTTTACGAGAAGGACAGGGAGAGACGGCTATGATCGAAGTGCGAAACCTGCAAAAGACCTACCGCAGCCATGGCCAGACCGTGGGCCTGCTGGGCGCGGACTTCACCGTGCCGGATGGGCAGATCGTGGGCGTGCTGGGCGAGAATGGCGCTGGTAAAACTACGATGCTGCGCTGCATTGCGGGCCTGCTGCCCCACAAGGGCACGGCCCTGCTGGACGGCCGCTCCGCCGCCGAACAGTACGAGCGCATCAGCTACATCACCGGCGAGGGCAGCTATTACCCCGCGCTGACGGTGGCCACCTACGGCTAACTGCTGGCCGACCTGCACCCGGCGTTTGACCCCGCGCGGTACGCAAAATTTCTGGAGTTCTTCGCCCTGCACGGCAGCGATGTCATCGGGCATCTCTCCACCGGCCAGCGCGCCCGGGTGGAGCTGGCCGCGGGCTTTGCCAAGCGGGTGCCCTATTACCTGATGGACGAGCCGTTTTTGGGCAAGGACCCATTCACGCGGCGGGACTTCATCAAGCTGATGAGCGCCACCCTCACCGGCGGCGAGACGCTGCTGCTCTCGACCCATTATATCGAGGATGTAGACCATTTCATCGACCGTGCGTTGATTTTGCACGATGGCCGCATTGCCGAGGATTTGACGTTGGACACCCTGGCCCCCGGTGACACCCTGTTAAACCACATGGCCCAAGCCTGCCACTGGGACCCCAAGCGGTATTTGGAGTTTGAGGAAGAATAAGAAATAAAAAGGACCTGCAGCCGTAATGGATGCAGGTCTTTTTTTGATGTAGAGTAAAAGGCTCCCTTGTGCAAAGGGAGCTGTCAGCCGATAGGCTGACTGAGGGATTGAAACTTTGCGGACGTAAACCGACTTACCCGGCAAGGGCGACAATCCCTCCGTCCCGGCTAACGCCGGTCCACCTCCCTTTGCACAAGGGAGACTTTAAGGGGCGGCAACCTTACACGCTCTCAATCATCCGTGTTACGATCTCGGTTGCGGTCTTTACGTACTCGGTGATGCTGAACTGCTTGACCACCAGCACTTCGTAGCCGCTTTCGTCTGCGTTGTCGCTCATGGCGCGCAGGATGACGCAGGGCACACCGTTGCGGCCCGCAATCTGGCTCACGGCAGCGCCCTCCATCTCCACGCAGTCGGGATGGCACTTTTCCTCGATGGTTTTCTTCGTAGCTGCGTCACCTACAAAGGTGTCGCCGGTGGCGATCTTGCCCGCAATGGCCTTTACACCGCAGGCTTCGCAGGCATCCAGCGCGGCCTTGACCAACGCGGGGTCGCCGTGGTACTCGCTCAAAAACGGAGCACTCTGGGCAATCATGCTCAACTCGGCATCGTGGTAGACCACGGTCTCGCCCACGCAGACATCGCCAATGCCGATCTTGCTCGTCATATTACCGGCAATGCCGCTAAAAATCAACTTATCAATGTTGTATTTTGCGCAAAGCACCTGCACAGTGCTGGCGGCGTTGGCCTTGCCCATACCGGCACAGCACACCACCACCTGCTTGCCCTGCAGGGTGCCGCAGTGGTATTCCACCCCGGCGTAGGTCTCTTTGGTCACGTTTTCCAGCCGGGCACACAACTGATCCACTTCATCGGGCATAGCGCCCATAATGCCAATAATCATCGTAGTATCTCCTAAAATCAGACGTTGAACAGGAACTCGATTACATCGCCATCGTTGACGACATACTCTTTGCCCTCGGTGCGCTGCAGGCCCTTGGCCTTGACGGCGGCGTAGTTGAAGTCGGCATCCTCCAGATCTTTGTAGGCGATGACCTGGGCACGGATGAAGCCGCGCTCGAAGTCGCTGTGGATCTTGCCAGCCGCCTGGGGTGCCTTGGTGCCGCGCTTGATGGTCCAGGCGCGGCATTCTTTCTTGCCGTCAGTCAAGAAGCTGATGAGTCCCAGCAGCTCGTAGCTGGCCTTGATAAGCTTGTCCAGGCCGGTGGATTCAATGCCCATTTCCTGCAGGAACGCAATTTTTTCTTCCTGGGTAGAACCGGCAATGTCCTCCTCGGTCTTGGCGCAGATGGGGATTGCCTGGGCGTTTTCCTCCTTGGCGCGGGCGGCGACCAGGGGATAGTAGGGGTTCTCGTCCAGGCCGCCCAGCAGGTCGTCCTCGCCCACGTTGCAGGCGTAGATCACCGGCTTGGCGGAGAGCAGGCCCAACTCCTTGCGGGTAGCATTTACGGCATCATCGCTCTCGTCAAAGTTGAAGCCGCGGGCAGGTTTGCCGCCCTCCAGCCAGGCAGCCAGGTCGGCCAGCCAGGCAGCTTCGGCGGCTGCGGCCTTGTTGCCGGTTTTGGCGGCTTTCTGCTGGCGGCCCAAACGGTTGCTGACCACTTCCAGGTCGGCCAGAATCAGCTCCAGGTCAATCGCATCAATGTCGCGGATGGGGTCAACGCTCTCGGGCTTGTTCACATCCTCGACCACGTGGATGATGTTGTCATCGTCAAAGCAGCGCACTACGTGTACAATGGCATCGCACTCGCGGATGTGGCCCAGGAACTTGTTGCCCAGGCCCGCGCCCTGGCTGGCACCCTTGACAAGGCCCGCAATATCGACAAATTCCACGATGGCAGGCGTTTTCTTGTCGGTCTCCCAAATCTCGGCCAGCTTGTCCAGCCGCGGGTCGGGCACCGGCACGATGCCGGAGTTCGGTTCAATGGTGCAGAACGGATAGTTCGCCGCCTGCGCGTTCTGCGTACTGGTCAGCGCATTAAAAAGGGTGGATTTGCCAACGTTCGGAAGGCCCACAATGCCTAATTTCATATTTCTCCATATCTCCTTTATTATCGTTGTTTTTTGTTACCGGATTTGGGGTTTTACCCCCATTTTACCCCCATTTTCGAGGTTTACCCCTTTTTCTCACTATCTGCTGCCTCAAAAAGACGCACGGCATTCTGCATTGAATCATCAGAAACGTGAACATATTTGTCCATCGTCGTCTTGATACTGGCGTGCCCCAGCAACTGCTGCAAGACCTTGGGCTGCATGCCGCGCTCAATCGCACGGGTAGCATAGGTATGGCGCAGCGCATGCATCCCAAAGGGAGCAATGCCGGCTTTTTCGCACAGCTTATAGAGGTGGGTGTCATAGGAACTGTTCTTAATCGGCTCACCGGTGCGATAGTTTACAAAGACCAGATCGTGCATGCAGAAGTACATCTGCCTTCCGGTACGGCGGTCCGTGTATTCCAGAATCTGCTGCAACGTGGGCGACTCTTTACGGGTCAAGCGCTCATCATAGCAGCTCTTCAAAATGCGATATGCGGTATCGGTCAAGGGGATGGTGCGGTAGCTTTTCACCGTCTTGGGCGGCCCGGCACGCCAGTACTTGAAGTGGTGGCGGTACTCCAAACTTTTATTGACGGTAAGAGTACGCTTCTTCCAGTTGATGGCATCCCAAGTCAAACCAATCAGTTCACCCGTGCGCAGCCCGGTCTCCAGCAGCAGTGCATATTGCCGGTAGTTGTGAGAATCCTTTGCTACGGCAAGGAAACGCTTCTGTTCCTCAACGGAAAGATAGCGAATATCGTCCACTGCACGAACCGGCTTGTTATAGCGCACGCCATTCATTGGATGTTTGACGATAATATCGTTCATCACTGCGGATTTGAACATGGTGCCCATGGCAATGTATGTCTGACGAATCGTAGAACCTGCATAGGTGCTTTCCATGCGGTTCAGAATGATCTGGCAGTGCATCGGCTTTACGTCGCCCATGCACATGGTTCCAATCACCGGCTGAACATTTCTCTTATAGCGTTCCGTATAGTTGCGGATGCAGTTCGGGGAGAGGTTACAGATGATGTTCGTGGTCCAGTAGTCAAACCAGTTGTCTACGGACATGTCAGAATTGCAGGTGATGACATGATGACGCAATTCGTATTTCGTATCGGCAAGCCAATTCTTGGCTTCGGGCAGCGACTTGAAATATTTTTCTCGCCGTTCCCCGTCTTTGGTATAGTATCTTGCGGAATATAACCCGTCCTTTCTTTGGCGTATGCCTTTTCCGCATTCTTTTCGCTTTAGGCTTTTACCCATAGTGGACTCCTTTCCAAAGCGGGAATCCAACGCGATACTGAAATTATAGCACATGAAATCCCTATTTTCAACGGCATTACCTCTCTTAAATAATCAGCTTGCTGCTGATGTAGGCTTCAAATTCTTTGCGTTTGACTAATTTCTTTGACCCCACATACAACACGAAAGGACAGTTGGGCTGTTTGAGCATGGCATCAATTTTGTTGATGCCGATATTGCTGTATTCGGACGCTTCTTTAATGGAAAGCGTGAGCTTCAGATGAATGGGTACACTTTCAGGATCTTGCATGATAAATGCCTCCGATTGACTTTTAAGGTGTCAGATTTTCTTCACGCGCGTGGCAGCATCAATTTATTGGATAAATCTTGCTGTATTCTAATTTTAATAAGAAAAACAACGATGGTATATACAAAGGCCGCGCGGATGTAATGCGGACACTATGCTTTTATCATGCAAAATTCCACCATCTTGACAGGGTGGACATTCTTGTGCTATACTCCACCTGTAAATGATTTTTGTGCCTTGCGCACACG
>CAVAGJ010000027.1:0-41318 GCA_963588145.1 Coriobacteriaceae bacterium | reverse complement strand
GGCTGCAAAAATCTTATTTTATTTCATTGTACGCTTGACGGGATGCGGTTCAAAAAGGTCCGGGGTGGTTTTTTATGCCAGCAACTTATCCAAAAGCGGCTGCAAAATCTCGATATTCTGTTGGAACTGCGGGTAAAAATCATCCCCCAGTTCATAATCGTAATACAGCGCGCACTCCACGCGTTTTACGGCAACGGCAAAATGCGGGTGGCCGGCAGCAGCCTGCAATTGCTCGGATATCCGGGTACACACCACAGCCCAGCGGGCATCGATACCCACGCGATCCAGAATCGCAGCATCCGTCAGGTAGTCGCTCAGCACACGGCCATCCTCTGTTCGCACCCCGCAAAGCGGCGTTTGTACGTAATATTCGATCTTCGCTGTCACAGGATCGATGCTCTGTCCCAGCGGATACAGTGCGCAGGCCAGCGGCCGCGCCGCATGGATGGCACAAGCGCTACCCTCAAAAAAGCGGCAGTTGCCTGTCTGGGGGTCGGGGGTCAGGCGCAGGGCGGGCAGCAGCATCTGCGGCGCCAGGTAGCTTTTGCAAAATGCCCCCGTCACAATGCGGGGCGACAGGCCCAGCCGCCGGGCGATGCGATACAAATCGTACCCGGACAATACCAAATCCCGCCGTCCGCGGCAGCAGCCGCCACACCCGGCACAAGCAAACGTAAAGCTGTCCCCCGCTGCAATACGCGGCAGGCTATCCCAGCTTTCGCCGCTGCGGCCAGGCTCTACGGTCACAGTCGCACCTCGCAGGGGTTGGGGCGGCCAGCGGCAAAGTCTGCCAGCTCCTCAAAGCCGCTGCGCACCATGCTGGCTACGTTCACATCTGTGTAAAAGGCATTGTGCGGGCTGACAATGACATTGGGCATGCTACGCAGGATGTTCATGGTGCGGTGGGGCAGCGCGGCACCGGCACGGTTGAAGTAGACCAGGTCATTCTCCTCTTCGACCACATCCAGTCCGGCACCGCCGACCTTGCCTCTTTCCAGCGCAGCAATCAGGGCTTCCTCATCGATCAACGCACCACGGGCCGTGTTGACGATTAGCACACCGTCCTTCATCTTCGCCAGCGAGTCGGCGTTGACAAGGTGGTGGTTCTCTGCGGTAGCGTTGGTGTGCAGGGTGATGACATCGCTGCGGGCGTACAGTTCATCCAGCGGGACGTACTCGGCCATTTGGGCCACCTCGTCACTCTGGTACAGGTCGTAGGCCAGAATTTTGCAGCCAAAGCCCTGCAGATGGGCAATAACGGTGCGGCCGATCTTGCCGGTGCCGATAACGCCCACCGTGCAGTTGGACAGGTCCTTGCCCATCTTGCCGGGCAGCGTGTAGTCCTGGGCGGCAGCGCGCAGCATGGTCTGGTTCATTTTGCGGGTGCACATCAGCATCAGCATGATGGCGTAGTTTGCCACACCTTCGGGCGGGTAGTGGCTGTGGGCTACCCGCATACCCAGCTTTTTAGCAGTCTCCAGCGGCAGATGATCGTAGCCGATGCTGCGGCAAAGCAGGTATTTTACGCCCATCTTGGCCCAGCCTTCCACGTACTCGGGCAGAATCTCGCAGGGGTTCTGGCTGATGGCATCACAGCCGGCGGCCTTGTCCAGGTTTTCCGGGCAGGGCGCGCCGGGGATCAGCACGTAGTCGATGCCAAATTCCTTGCTGAACTGCTCAATATACGCCTGCTCGTCAAAGGGGCGCATCTGGTAAAATGCGATCTTCATATACTTTCTCTCCCATTACACATGAAAATTCAGGGTCTCGGCCAGCCAGTCGGTACACAGGGGCACCCAGGCGGCGTTGTGGCGGTTGGGGGTGTTGACCTCGTTTGTGCAGGTGCTAGACCCGTGCCCGCCGTGGGTGAAAAGGTGCAGCTCATAGGGCACGTGGTTTTCGGTCAGGGCGCTGGCCAGCATCAGAGAGTTTTCTACCGGCACAGCCTGGTCGGCCACAGTGTGCCAGATGAAAAACGGCGGCAGGTCGCCGCGCACCTGGTTTTCCAGGCTGAAAGCGGCCTGCAGGGCGGCATCGCCCCCGGCCAGGTTGGCAATAGAACCGCTGTGGGTCTTGATTCCTGAAGTGATGACGGGGTAGCCCAGCACAACGGCATCGGGGCGGGCTTCCTCGGCGGTAATGCCCAGGGCTTTCTGCACAGGGGCAGCATCCCACAAAATGGCCGTGGATGCCGCCAGGTGCCCGCCTGCCGAAAAGCCGCAGACTGCGATCTTGAACGGATCCAGCCGCAGTTTGGCAGCGTTGCGGCGTAGATGCAAAATAGCACCGGCGGCATCGATCAATGGCTGCCATCGTAGCGGGGCCTGCTCCGGCGTGACGGCGCAGGTGTATTCCAGTACAAAGGTCTGGTAGCCCGCCTGCAAAAACTGCATAGCGATGGGGTCCGCTTCCCGCGCACTGCAATAGGCATACCCGCCGCCGGGCAAAATCAGCATCGCCGGGCGGATGTTAAAAGCTGGCATCTCGGTGGTTTCGTCCCGCAGGTAGCCGGTGAGTTTTGCTCCACTGGGGAGGGCGTAGGTGTATAACTGCATAGCAATTCTTCTTTCTTTTGCACAGTCTTATGTATAATGTAAGCATACCGCAAATCTGCCCATTTGAAAAGAGGATTTTAAAATTTCTGTTAAATCCGCGCCAAGGGGTTGCAGTTTGTTTGCAAGAGTGCTAAACTAGCATTAGCAATCAAATCGAAAGAGTGCTAATTTCATATAAATAAAGCGAGGTTCTTTCATTATGGCTATGCACCAATTTAAAGCCGAAAGCAAAAAACTGATGGACTTGATGATCAACTCCATCTACACCAACCGCGAGATCTTTCTGCGTGAGCTGATCTCCAACGCATCCGATGCCTGCGACAAGCGCTATTTCAAGAGCCTGACCGACACCAGCATCGGCATTACGAAAGACGACCTGAAGATCCACGTCCAGCCCGATAAGGAAGCCCGCACCCTGACCATCACCGATAACGGCATCGGCATGACCAAGGAAGAGCTGGAAAAGAACCTGGGCACCATCGCCAAGTCCGGCTCCCTCGATTTTAAGACCGAGAACCAGAGCGATAGCATCGACATCATCGGCCAGTTCGGCGTTGGATTCTACTCCGCCTTTATGGTAGCCCAGAAAGTCACCGTCATCTCCCGCGCCCAGGGCGCTGACACCGCCTGGAAGTGGGAGTCCAAGGGTGTGGAGGGCTACACCATCACCGAGGCTGACAAGGACGATGTCGGCACCGAGATCATCCTGGTGCTGAAAGATGACACCGACTCCGAGAACTACAGCGAGTATCTGGACGATTACACCATTGTAAACCTCGTCAAGAAATACAGCGACTACATCCGCTTCCCCATCACGATGTATCGCGAGAAATCCCGTCAGAAGCCGACGCCGGAGGATGCCAGTGACGACTACAAACCCGAGTACGAGACCTACACCGAACTGGAGACTCTGAACAGCATGGTCCCCATCTGGAAGCGTGCCAAGAGCGAGGTCAAGGATGAGGACTACAACGAGTTCTACAAGAACAAGTTCATGGATTACTCCGACCCGCTGCGGGTCATCACCAGCCGCACTGAGGGCACCGCTACCTACACTGCCCTGCTGTTTGTGCCCGGCCGCACCCCCTACGATTACTACACCAAGGAGTACGAAAAGGGCCTGGCCCTCTATGCTTCCGGCGTAATGATTATGGAGAAGTGCGCCGACCTGCTGCCGGACTACTTCAGCTTCATCAAGGGCGTGGTGGACAGCGAGGATCTCAGCCTGAACATCAGCCGCGAGACCCTGCAGAAAGACAGCCAGCTGAAGCTGATCCGCAACAGCCTGGAAAAGAAGATCAAGAACGAACTGCATGCGATGCTGGTCAACGACCGCGAGAAGTACGAAACTTTCTGGAAGAGCTTCGGTCGCCAGATCAAGTTTGGCGTTTACGGCGATTACGGCATGCACAAGGACCTGCTGGGTGACCTGCTGATGTTCTACTCTGCTAAGGAGCAGAAGATGGTCACGCTGGATGAGTACATCGAGAAGATGCCTGAGAGCCAGAAGTGCATCTACTTTGCCGCCGGTGACGACACCGACCGCCTGGGCAAGCTGCCCAACGCCCAACTGGTGCTGAGCAAGGGCTTCGATCTGTTGCTTTGCACCGAGGATGTAGATGAATTCTGCCTGCAGATGATGCACGATTACAAGGAGAAGGAGTTCAAGAACATCAACGCCGGTGACTTGGGTCTCGAAACCGAGGAGGAAAAGAAAGCTGCTGAAGAGACCGCCAACGAGAACAAGGACCTGTTTGAGGAGATCAAAAAGGCCCTGAACGGCAAGGTCAAGGAAGTCAAGGTCAACCCCACCCTGCAGGAACACCCCGTCACTCTATCCAGCGAGGGCGGCATCTCGATGGAGATGGAGAAAGTCCTACGCAAGATGCCCGGTTCTGGCGATGTGGAAAGCACCAAGGTGCTGGAACTGAACCCCAACCACACCGTGTTTGCCGCACTGAAAACCGCCCACGAGGCTGGCGACATCGCCAAGGTGGCCCAGTACGCTGAACTGCTGTATGACCAGGCCCTGCTGATCGCTGGCCTGCCCATCGAGGATCCTGTGGCCTATGCCCAGCTGGTCTGCGGCCTGATGAAGTAATGATCCAAATCAAAGCTGCATCCACTTTATAAGCATTGCACTGCCCCCGCGGCTGCTACCCCCAGCCAAGGCTCCGTCGATCCGGCGGGCCGACACTGGCCGCCGGACAGTTTGCGACGGCCAGTGTCGGTCGCAATGTTTGCCGCTGCCTACCTGCTGTTAAAAGAACAGAACATGAAAGCGTAAATCCCCCGAAAACCTTTTGTTGCCAAGCCACCTTCTGTGCGGTATAATGAAATAAAACTACCGCTAAGGAGGGCTTTACTTATGACCTGGAATGCTGTGGATTTTGCCGGGCATGGATGCGGATGCCGGTACGAGAAAGAACTGGAAACGCATTTTCGCGATTGTATGTTGTTTTATCTGGATGGCCGCATCCGGTTTGAGCGGTACTGCTATGGTGAAGCCGCATGCCTGGTGTTCAGCGTGTGGGGTCACGGCGTCGATGCCGATGGCAAGCTACAGTGGGACCGGGAGCCGGAATTTGAAAGCCAGCAGATCGCCCTGCCCCGGTACTTGACCGATGTGCAGGAGGACGGGAAATCCCTGCAGTTTGACGGTGCCCGCAAACGGTATATTTTGACCGAAGAATTTGATGAGGATAAATTAAACGGGTATAGCAAGTTCAAAGTATTTTGGATGAAGCGAAAGAAATAAACATAAAAAGGCATGCAGCCAGCTTGACTGCATGCCTTTTTTGTACTATTGTTTAGAGTTTCTTCGGTTCCTTCTTTGCAAAGAAGGAACAAAACCGTACTCTATCAACGGCTGCCCTTATCGTAGGGGATGCCCTCGGCCTTGGGGGCCTGAGAATTCTTCGAGGTGAAGATCAGCACAATCATCGTGACGATATACGGCAGCATCTGGTAGAAGTTGGAGATCTCCTTAACGCCCTCGAACTTCGGCAGGAAAGACAGCGACGAACTGTAAGCCGCGATAACCTTGAACAGTGCGAAGAACACCGAGGATGCCAGGATCGGGAACGGTTTCCAGTTACCGAAGATCATAACCGCCAGCGCCAGGAAGCCGTAGCCGCCAACATCGGAGTTGAAGCCGGAACCGGCTGCCACCGTGTAGGCCAGGCCGCCGATGCCGCCCAGAAAACCGGAGATCAGCACACCGGCGTAGCGCATCTTGTAAACATTGATGCCCACAGAGTCCGCTGCCTGGGGATGCTCGCCACAGGCGCGCAGACGCAGGCCAAAGCGGGTCTTGTACATCACGATATAAGCCACGATGAACAGGATAACCGCAATTGGGGTGGTCAGGTAGAAATACTTGAAGATCAGGTTGTTCCAAAAACTGGGGCCATCCACCGGGGCAAGGCCGAACGTCTCGCGGGTGATGCGCACCCAGCTGGGGATGGCGATGGTGGTCAGGCCCTGGCCCTGGATGGCCCAAGTCATAACGACCGCGAACGCCGGGGCAAACTGGTTCAGCGCCGTGCCGCCGATGGTCTGGTCAGCCTTCAGGTTGATGGCAGCAAAGCCCAGAAAGAACGAGAAGATCATGCCCGCCAGGCCCGCCACCAGCATAGCCACCAGCATAGCCAGCTGCGGGTGTGCGGGGCCGAAACCGCTCTGATCAAAAGCCTGCAGGGTGAAGCAGGCAAACAGAGCACCGATAATCATCATGCCTTCCAGCGCGATGTTAATAACGCCGGAATGCTCACTGAACATGCCGCCCAGGGCAACCAGCAGCAGCGGCACCGCAAACAGGACGGTCAGGCTGATAATGTTCGCAGCAATCATCATTTGGCAGCGCCCCCTTTCTCTTTACGGCCCGAAACAGCCTTGGCGATCACGCCGCGCATCAGCAGGGCGAAAGCCGCCAGGTAGATGATGACCGCGATCACGATGTCGATCGTCTCGGAGGAGTAAGCAGGCTGCATGGCAGCGCCGCCCACCTGGATGTAGCTGATGAACAGCGCCGAGAAGATGGTACCAACCGGGTTGGAGCTTGCCAGCAGTGCAACGGGGATGCCGTTGAAGCCCATGCCCAGGATGGATTTTTCGATAACGTACTGACCCGTACCGGCCAGGTAGTAGATGCCGCCGCCAATGCCGGACAGCGCACCGGCAATGACCATGGACAGCACGATGTTGCGCTTGGCGTTGATGCCCGCGTACTGGGCAGCGTCACGGCTGAGACCGCAGGCTTTCAGCTCATAGCCGAAGGTGGTCTTCTGCAGCACGACCCAGACGATCAGCGCAAAGATGATGGACAGGATAATGCCGATGTTGATCCAGCTGGAGTTGCCGAACAGCCCGGCAAACGGGCCCTTGGGCAGGATGGCGCCGGGGTTGGCGGCAGACAGCGCTGCGGTACGGTCCGAGTTGGAAGCGCCCCAGCCGGAAGCCAGCATGTTGGGCGAGTTGGCCAGGATCAGGTTGACGAGGTACATGCCGATCCAGTTGAACATGATGGAGGTGATGACCTCGTTGACGTTGAAGTATGCCTTGAACAGGCCGGGGAAAATGCCCCAGATGGCACCGCCGATGCCCGCTGCCAGCAGGCAGACGAACCAGGGCAGCTGGAACTGGATGGCGCACAGCAGGGCGAAGAACGCACCCATGGTGTACTGGCCGGGCGCACCGATGTTGAACAGGCCGGTCTTAAAGGCAAAGCCGACGGACAAGCCGCACATCATCAGTGGCGCTGCCTGATACAGCACCTTGCCGAACTTGTCCATGCTGGCAAAGCCGGTGGTCATCATGGCCTTCATGCCATCCAGCGATGCGCCGGGGTTCAGGATGACCAGCAACACAAAGCCCAGCACCAGGCCGATGACGATGGACAGCAAGCTTGCCAGAACGCCTACCACGGCGGGGTTCTGCAAAAGCGGCTGTTTGGATTTTTTACTCATGCTTTCGCCTCCCCTTGCTTTTTGGCGCCTGCCATGTACAGGCCCAGTTCTTCGACCGTCGTGGTCTTGGGATCGAACTCGCCCACGATCTCACCCTCGTACATGACCAGGATGCGGTCGGACAGGTTCATGACCTCGTCCAGCTCCAGGCTGACGAGGAGAACGGCCTTGCCCTTATCGCGCTCGGCCACGATCTGCTTGTGGATATACTCGATGGCGCCGACGTCCAGGCCGCGGGTGGGCTGAACGGCTACCAGCAGGTCAGGGTCCTTATCGACCTCACGGGCGATGATGGCTTTCTGCTGGTTGCCGCCGGACATGCTGCGGGCGATGGTGATGGGACCCTGGCCGCTGCGCACGTCATACTGCTTGATCAGGCGCTCGGCATAGTCCATGACTGCGCCCTTTTTGATGAAGCCGTGGTTCTGGAACTCCGGCTGCCAGTAGCGCTGCAGTACCATGTTGTCGGCCACGGTGTAGTCCAGCACCAGGCCGTGCTTGTGGCGGTCCTCCGGGATGTGGCTCATGCCATCCTTGGAGCGCTCACGGATGGGCGCGTGGGTGATGTCCTTGCCGTTGAGCTTGATGGTGCCGCTGGTGACCTTTTCCAAGCCGGTCAGGCCGTAGATCAACTCGGTCTGGCCGTTGCCTTCGATACCGGCCACGCAGACGATCTCCCCTGCGTTGACCTTGAAGCTGACACCGCGCACGGCGTTGTTTTTGTGGACTTTGCTGGGCACGACCAGATCATCCACTTCCAGGATGGTCTTGCCCGGCTTGCAGGGGGCCTTATCGACGGCAAACTGCACGTCGCGGCCAACCATCATGCGGGACAGTTCCTCTTTGGTGGTGTTGGCAATATCCACGGTGCCGATGCCGCGGCCCTTCTGCAGGACGGTGCAGCGGTCGGCAACGGCCATGATCTCGTTCAGCTTATGGGTGATGAAGAGGATGCTCTTGCCCTCGGCCTTGAAGCCGCGCATGATCTCCATCAGCTCGTCGATCTCCTGCGGGGTCAGAACCGCCGTAGGCTCGTCGAAAATGAGGATCTCATTATCACGGTAGAGCATCTTGAGGATCTCAACACGCTGCTGCATACCGACGGAGATGTCGCTGACCAGCGCATCCGGGTCGACTTTCAGGCCGTACTTCTCGCTGAGCTGCATGACCTTTTTGCGGGCAGCATCCTTCTGCAGGAAGCCATGGCGGGTATCCTCGACACCCAGGATGATATTGTCAAGAACGGTAAAACATTCGACCAGCTTGAAATGCTGATGCACCATGCCGATGCCAAGTGCGTTAGCGTCGTTGGGGTTCTGGATCTTGACCTCTTTGCCATTTTTCTTGATAACGCCTTTTTCCGGCTGATACAGACCGAACAGTACGCTCATCAGGGTAGATTTACCGGCGCCGTTTTCGCCCAGCAGCGCATGGATCTCGCCCTTGCGCAGCTGCAGCGTAACATCGTCGTTGGCCTTGATACCGGGGAACTCCTTGGTGATGTGCAGCATCTCGATAACGAAATTATCTGCCAATCGGTACACGCCCCTTTCTAACTTCATAGTTTATCAACCTATATTATACAAAAAAAACACGCCATGCACAAGAGAAACTGCGCAAAAAGCGGAAAAAAGTTGGATTTCACAAGCAAAAACCGCCCCGTGCGGTCAGGCACGGGGCGGTGGGATGATTCAGTTACGAATTAGCCCTGGTAGTCCACATCCACGTTAGGAGTGGTAGGAGTAACAGCGGTATCGAAGCTGTCGTCGATGGCCAGAGTGCCGTCAACGATGGAAGCGTACATAGCGTCGTACTGCTCCTGGGTGAACTTGTTGAACTTGCTGGTCTCCATGGGCAGGCCAACGCAGTTCTCGGCAGCGCCCAGCTTGGTCTCCTTGCCGGCGTAAGCCTCGGTGAACTTCCAGCCATTGTTCATGGAGTCGGTCAGAGCCTCGTTCACGGACTCGGCCAGGCCCTTCATGGCGGAGGTGATAACGGTGTCGAACTGGCCGGACTGGTCGACGTCAACGCCGATCATCTTGCCGCCGTTGGCCTGAGCAGCAGCGTCGCAGCTCTGGCAGACGGGACCGCCGCAGGCGAAGACGACCTCGGTACCCTCAGAGTACCAGCCGTCCATCTTGTTCTTGACCTCATCAGTAGCAGCAAAGCCGCCGGAGTACCAATACTTAATATGGACATCGTCAGCGGTCAGGCCCAGCTCCTTGGCAGCAGCGTCAGCGCCCTGCACGAAGCCGTAGCCGTAACGGATAACAGCGGGAACAGCCATGCCGCCCAGGAAGCCCAGCTCCTTGTAGCCGTCGTAAACAGCGGCGTAGCCAGCCAGGTAACCAGCCTGCTCTTCCTTGTAGGTGATCAGAGCGGTGTTCTCCGTGGGGGCAGTGTCGCCCAGGTCGCTGGTGGAAACATCCAGAGCCAGGAACTCAACATCGGGGTACTTGGCCTGAGCCTCAGCGATGGAGGAACCGAACAGGTAGCCAGCAACGACGATAGCCTTAGCGCCATCGTTGACAGCGTTATCCATCTGCTCCAGACGGGCAGCGTCGGAGTCCTCGGTAGGACGATAGTAGTTAGCGTTCAGGCTGTTTGCAGAGCAGAAGTCCTGCACACCCTGCCAGGTGTACTGGTTGAAGGACTGGTCATCGATGTTGCCAACATCGGTAACGAAAGCAACGTCGGTCTTGCTGCCGGAAGCAGCAGCCTCAGAGGTGGCCTCGGTGCTGGTAGCAGTGCTCTCGGCAGTGCTGGCGGCAGAACCGCCGCAGGCAGCCAGAGAGAGGGCCATGCAGCCGACCATCGCCATAGAAATAAACTTCTTCATGGTGTAAGCTCTCCTTTTGTTATAGAACCAAAAATGGTTTTTTAGGGCAGGGGCTTTCCCTGCCACAGTAAGCTCAGTATATCGCATTTAGGCGGGTATTTCAACGCATTAAAAATCACAATTTCATTACAAAAAGCAATTTTCGCGCTGTTTCATTAGTTTTGCTCCTCCACCGTTACATTGGGGGTGTCGGGCAGGGTGTTCATGTCGGCGTAGGCATCCACTTTCAGGTCGCTGTTGCGCAGCTGCATATACAGACGTTCGTAGTCGTGCTGACTCAGTTCGGCAAAACGCCAGTGGGGACCTGCCAGGGCCACAGCACCGGTGGTGTAGCCCACTTTTTCGCTTTGGCCTGCCTCGGTCTGCCCCCAGGTGGCGTTGCCTGAGAAAAACGCATACAACTCTTGCTGTACGGCAGAGTTATAGCACTTGATGGCGCTGCCCAGGACGATATCCGAGGAATCGTTCTGGTCATAGTCGCCGGCCATCACGCGCACCTCATTGCCGCTGGTGGTCTCCTTGGCGGCATCCAGCGCACTAGCAATCAGGTTGCCACCGTTGACAAACAGCAGCGTAGTACCACTGTTGCACCAATCCAGCATGCGGTTGGTGGTGCCATCGCTGGCGCTGTAGGTGCCGGTGAACCAGGTGCGCAGGTCGACCGTCAGTCCTTGCTGCTCGGCCGCATACTCTGCTCCCTGCAAAAAGCCGGTGGCGTACCGCACCACACTGGGGATTTCCTCGGCTCCGATAAAGCCCAGCTGGGTGTAGCCGTCCGTCACGGCGGCGTAGCCTGCCAGGAAACCGGCCTGCTCCTCCTGGAACAGGACGCAGTGGACGTTGGACTCGGTGGTGTAGTTGGTGTAGCTACTGTTGTGGGGCTCGCCGTCAAACAGCAGGTAGTGTACGCCGGGATAGTTGTTCTGGGTGTTGAACAACGCCTGAGCCATGGCCTCACCGCGGCAGATGACCAGCGCCGCACCGCTTTCGGCGGCCTCACGCAGGGCGGCTTCGGCGGCCTCTACCGAGGTATCGGCGGCAATGTAGCTTTCGGCCGTATAGCCGTAGGTGACGGCAAATGTCTGGATGCCTTTCCACAGCAGGGTGTCCGCACCATCGTCCAGGCTAGTCTGCTCGGCCGCCAGGGCGATGGTCACCCCGCCGGGCAGGGTGGCCGGTTCGCCATTCTCATCTACCGGGGCCGTGAAAGTATAGGTACTGTCATCCATCGGCACCGTAAACGTCACCGTCTGGCTGTTGGTCTTGCCGCTACAGGCGCACAGGCTTACCGCCAGTGCCAAGGGCAGGACCAGCGCAATGAATTTTTTCATGGGATTCGGGAAACTCCTTAGTAATTAGGTTTAATCGAGGTTCGCCGGGCCGAAGCCGTAGGGCAGCAGTTCGCCCAGGGTGGTCACGATGTAATCGTCCTCGCTCTTGGCCATGATGACGGTCAGGCTGGGGCCGCCGAACTCAAACAACGCCTGGCGGCAGACACCGCAGGGGCCGGTGACGAGGGTGTTCTTCTCCCCTACTTTGCTGCCCACAATGGCGATGGCGGTAAACTCCCGCTCACCCTCGCTGACCGCCTTGAACAGAGCGGTGCGCTCGGCGCAGTTGGTGGGGGTGTAACCGGCGTTCTCGATATTGCAGCCTTTGTAGACCGTGCCGTTTTTGCCCAGCAGCGCCGCGCCCACATGGAAGCGGGAGTACGGCACGTAGGCAAACTTCTGGGCCGCAAAGGCATCGCGGATCAGGCTTTGGATCTCTGCTTTTTCCATCTTACTTCTCCAGATAAGCATCCACGCCCAGGGCCACCTTCATCATTTCGGTAAAGCTGGTCTGGCGCTGTTCGGCGGTGGTGATCTCGGGCGAGACAAAGCTGTCCGAGATGGTCAGCAGGCAGGCGGCCCGCTTGCCCAGCACCTTGGCATTGTGGAACAGGGCAAAACTCTCCATCTCCACAGCCAGGCATCCCTTTTCGTCCCGCAACTTTTCCCAGTAGGTGGGCTTGGCATCGCTGGGCTGGCGGTAGAATACGTCAGAAGAATGGATGTTGCCCTCGATCAGGGGGATGTTCTGGGCGGCAGCGCTGGCGCGCAGGGCGTCGTTCAGCTCATCGCTGGGCTGCTGGATGTCATCGGTGTCGCCGCTCTGGGTCACAGCGTAGTTGCTCTCGGAGTAAGCGCCGGTCGCCAGCACCACGTCAAACAGCTTGGCCTTGTCGGTGTAGGAACCGGCGGAGCCGATGCGGATGATGTTCTCCACACCATACTGGCTGAACAGCTCGTAAGAGTAGATGCCAATGGACGGCATGCCCATGCCGCTGCCCATCACACTGATGGGGCGGCCCTGGTAGGTGCCGGTAAAGCCGTACATGCCGCGCACATCGGTGACAAGGCGCGGGTTCTCCAAAAAGGTCTCGGCGATGAACTTAGCGCGAAGCGGATCACCGGGCATCAGAACAGTCTTGGCAAAATCGCCTTTTTCGGCGCGGTTATGAGGGGTAGACATAAACGTACACTCCTTTTCAGGTTATTGTAATATAATATTATACCACATTTCAGGCGTTTGTGGTAAAATCAAATGGAAAAAAGTTGTGAAAGAGGTTGGAACCATGCAGCTGCCGAATCCTTGTACCCTTTGCCCCCGTGCCTGCGGGGCGGACCGCGCCCACGGGCAGCGGGGTCTATGTGGGGCCGATGGCACTTTGCGGGTAGCCCGCGCCGCCCTGCACCACTGGGAGGAACCGTGCTTAAGCGGCGACCCCAGCGCCGCCACCGGCAGCGGCACGGTGTTTTTCTCCAACTGCGCGTTGCGGTGCTGCTACTGCCAGAACTACCCCATCAGCCAGGGGGATGTGGGCAAAGAAATTACTGTGGAACGACTGACGGAAATTTTCCTGGAATTGCAAAAGGGCGGCGCGAAAAATTTAAACCTGGTTACTGCCACCCAATACCTACCCTGGGTGCTGCCTGCGCTGGATGCCGCCCGGGCGGCGGGCTTTGCCCTGCCGGTGGTCTACAACACCGGCGGGTATGAGACGGTAGAGACCGTAAAGGCGCTGGCGGGCTATGTGGATATCTGGCTGGCGGATGTAAAGTATGCCAGCCCGGACCTGGCGGCGGAGCTTTCCGCCGCGCGGGACTACCCTGCTATGGCCGAATCCGCCCTGCAGCAGATGCTGCGCCAGACCGGCGCGCCGGTGTACGATGCGGATGGTTACCTACAAAAGGGTGTCATCGTGCGGCACCTGGCCCTGCCTGGTCATACCGATGACAGCTTTGCCGTACTGCAATTGCTGGCCCGCATCCGGGATGAGGGGGGTGTGCCCTTTATCCCCAGCCTGATGAGCCAGTTCACGCCGTTTTACAAGGCGGCCGAGCATAACTTAGGGCGGCGCATTACGACCTACGAGTACCGCAAGGTCATTGACGAGGCGGTCCGCCTGGGCCTGACAGACGGCTACATGCAGGAAAAAAGCAGTGCGCAGGAGGAATACACCCCGCCCTTTGACCTGGAGGGCGTGTGACCCTGCGGGCACAATACCGGGCTGCTGCAAAGCCCCGGCCAGTTCTTTTTGAAATGAACCAGCCGGGGCCGTTTTTATTTGCTTTTGCGGGTGGTGCGGCGTTTGGCTGCCGTTTTGCGGGGCTGCTTTTTGGGGGCAGGTGCCGGGCGCATGTGGACGAACTGGATCGGGTTGCCGTTGGCCAGGATGCGTTCTTCCACTTCCAGTTCCGGCAGGGATACCAGGAACTTGTTCAGGCTCTTGGAGCCGAAGTTGCGCACGTCAAAGTCCGGATAGCGCTTAATGAGCTGGTCACCCACGCGGGAGGTGCGCACCCAGCCGGTGCCATCGTCCATTTCATCGATCATGCCGTCAATGATGCGGCCGATGGATTCGCGGTTGATGGCGGTGTCATCCCCCGCCGCAGCGCGGGCACCAGCTTCCGCAGCAGGCACCGCCGGGGCGGTGTCCACTTCGCCGTGGTCCAAAATCAGGTCGAGATATTTGAACTGGTCACAGGCTTTTACAAAGGGGCCCAGAGCCTTGCTCTCGCCCATGCCGATAACCAGCCTGCCCGCTTCCCGCAGGCGGGCGGCCAGGCGGGTAAAGTCACTGTCTGAGGACACGATGCAGAACCCATCCAGATTGCCGCTGTACAAAAGGTCCATCGCATCAATAATCATAGCCGAGTCGGTGGCATTTTTGCCGGTGGTGTAGCTGTACTGCTGGATGGGGATGATCGAGTTGTTCAGCAAAGCATCCTTCCAGCTTTTCAGCCGTGCATCGGACCAGTCGCCGTAAATACGCTTGCAGGCGGCCACGCCAAAGGACGCTGCTTCGTCCAAAATCACCTTGACGTATTTGGGCGAGATGTTGTCCGCGTCAATTAAAATCGCAAGTTTCAGGTCCTGCATAGGCTTACCTCTTGTCGCGTTTAGGCTGCTCAAAATACATATACAGCTGGCACGGGATCATGCCGTTATAAATTTTGCGGCGGCGGGCGGCCTTTTTGCCAAAGTGCTGCTCAAAGTCAGCATCGGCAGTGATGGCGTACAGGCCCTGCGCCGGGTGGCGCTGCCAGACCTGGCCCAACGTTTTGGCCAGGGACGCAGCCTCGCTGGCATCGCCCAGGCGCTCGCCGTAGGGCGGGTTGGTCAGCACGGTGGCACCATCGGCGGCGGTAAAGTCCTTGACATCGGCTACCTCAAAGCGGCAACGCTCCCCCACACCGGCCAGCTTGGCGTTGGCGTTGGCCAGGGCCACGGCGGCGGGATCGATGTCATAGCCAACGCCCTCAAAGGCGGCATCGGTACGCACCTCGGACAGGGCTTTCTGGCGCTGCTCAGCCCAGATGGAAGCAGGCACAAAGTCGAAATGCTCGGCAGCGAAGCGGCGGCGCAGGCCGGGGGCCAGGTTCAGCGCTTTCTGAGCAGACTCAATGATTAGGGTGCCGGAGCCGCAAAACGGGTCCTGCACCAGGCTGTCCCGGCGCACACGGCCCAGGTCAGCAATGGCAGCGGCCAGCGTTTCCTTGATGGGGGCCAGCGTGGCGTTTTTGCGGTAGCCGCGCTTGTGCAGGCCGTCGCCGGAGGTGTCCAGGTAAATTTCCACAGTGTCCTTGCGCAGGGCAAAGCGAACCTTGTATAGCGCGCCGCTCTCCGGCAGGGTGCTGGTCTTGTGGCCGCCCATCAGGCGCTTGACGATGGCCTTTTTCACGATGCTCTGGCAGGCGGGTACGCTGGAAAGCTGGCTGGACAGACTGGAGCCTTTGACTGGGAAAGCGGCATCCGCGGGCAGTAGTTCTTCCCAGGCGATGTTGTAGCAGCCGTCGAACAGTTCATCAAAAGTGGTGGCCTTGTAGGTAGCCAGCAGAAGCAGGACGCGCTCGGCGGTGCGCAGGTTCAGGTTGGCGGCGGCGATGATGTCGGCCCCGCCTTGGAACGCCACGCGGCCATCGGTGACCTGGATGTTCTGGGCACCCAGGCGCTTGATCTCAAAGTTCAGCGTGGATTCGGTACCGAAAAAACACGGTGCCACCATGGTATACAGTGTAGGCATAGAAATCCTTTCGTTGTTGTAAAACAGATAAAAATTCACAAAAAGGCTCTGACCCCCGGCGCTGTTGCTGCCGGAGCAGAGCCCATTTTATTCAAACTAATTGTGGACCAAAATCAGCCGCGACGGCGGGAATAGCCTCCGCGATGGTTTTCGGTCACGCGCTTGAGGTCGGCGATCTTTTCCTCGCTGCGGGATTTGTAGCGGGCCATCATATCCTCAAAGCTCATCTCTCCCTGGGGTGCCTGGGGCTTGGGCTGCCAGACACGGGGCTTCTCCTCGCGTTTCTGGCGCGGCTGGTTCGGGCGCTGGCTACCGTTGCCGCCCTGGGGGCGGGGGCCGCGCTCCGGCGCAGACTGTGTACGCTTGATGGAAAGCGCAATCTTGCCGTCCGGCGCAATGGAAAGCACCTTGACCTGCACAGTCTGCCCATCGCTCAGCACGGCAGAAAGATCTTGCACGAACTCATACGAAACCTCGGAAATGTGGACAAGCCCCGTCTTGCCCTCGGGCAGAGAAACAAATGCGCCGAAAGACTTGATGCCGGTGACCTTCCCCTCGACAATATCCCCAACTTGTAATGCCAAACTCAGATACCCCTTTTTTCTTTAGACTGAATATTCAGAGGGGTTGCCGCAAAGCGCCCCCGCTAAAACAAAATTATTTGCCGCTAATATCCACAAATACACGCTCGTTCGGGCGCACATAGCCCTGCTCGCGGGCATAGCGCTCAATGATGGCGCTGTCGCCCTGGTCCAGTGTGCTGGACAACTCGGCGTTAGTGGTATCCTGGGCTGTAAGCTGATCCTGCAGGCTTTGCAGCTCCTGCTGTTTGGAGGCGATAGACACCTGGTACTGGATCAGCAGGAAAAACAGGTAGCCACAAAGTACCACAAACGCAAGGGGCACCAGCCAGCCGGGAAGCAGGCCTTTCCGCTTTTTCATCTTCAAGACCGCCTCCTTTCCATACAAATCCACATTACAACTTACGTATAGTTAATTATATAATATCTTCGACTTCTTTTGCAACTGGTTTTTCCAGATTTTTTGATTTTCTCGCTTTTTTCCGTGGGTGGTGGGCGCAGCAGTACGGTCTTGCTTTCCTACATGGGCATGTTTCTCTCCCGCACGGTAATTTTCTAAAGTGCAAATTCCCTATAAGATATGCGGGACAGGGCGAAAATATTACTCGATGACCTCAAACAGTTCGCGAGCCACGTCCTTGCCTTTCGGCTCCTCAACAGCCAGCACCCGCACTTTAACGGGACGGTTACCGAAAGTGATTTCGATCACATCGCCCACCTTGACTGCATAGCTGGCCTTGGCAGGCTTATCGTTGACCATCACGCGGCCAGCATCGGCGACCTCGTTAGCCAGGGTGCGCCGCTTGATGAGGCGGCTGACCTTTAAGTATTTATCCAAACGCATGGGGTTTTCCTCCTACTAAAAATGCACCCCGTGCCATAGCGACGGGGTGCAGAACGTGGTAACTGTTTACTGAACAGCGTCCTTCAGGGCCTTGCCAGCCTTGAATGCGGGCAGCTTGGAAGCCTCGATAGTGATCTCAGCACCGGTCTGGGGGTTGCGGCCCTTGCGCTCGGGGCGCTCGCGGACCTCGAAAGTGCCAAAGCCAACCAGGGTGACCTTGTCGCCGCCCTTCAGGGACTCGGTGATGACATCGAGAGCGCCGTTGACAGCAGCCTCGGCATCCTTCTTGGTCAGATTTGCTTTTTCTGCAACAGCAGCAATCAGTTCAACTTTCGTCATAGTTTGTACCTCCAAAAATTTATCAACAAAAAGCAGCTGCGAACGCGGGGCAAGCCCGGTCCTGCTATGCTTCTTGTCTTACAGTTGGTGCGGGGCTGCAGTAAAGGTAGCGTTGGCCTTTTGCAGTGCCTGCTCAGGGTCAAGGCCAGCCTGGTGGGCCAAGGCGGCGGTTTTAAACAGCAGCACACCCAGGGCAGCCTCGGCGTTGTCCCCCGTTTCTACCTGGCGGGCCAGGGTTTCCAATTCCGCCGGGTCAGCAGTGACTGCTACCCCGGCACGGGTCGCCCGCTTTTGCAGCTTGGTGGCGCACATCAGGGCGGGCAGGGCTTTGGGCACACTGTCCAGGTCGTCCTGCAGGGTCACACGACCCTTTTCCTTGTTCTTGAGCGCATCCCAGTCTTTTATGCTGGTATCGCCGCCAAAAATATGCGGATGGCGGTCGATCAGCTTGCGGCAGACGCCATCGCAGACCTGCTGCCAGGTAAAGCGGCCGGCCTCCTGCTCGATTTGGATGTGGAAGCCCACCTGCATCAGCACATCACCCAGTTCCTCGCACAGCAGTTCGGGGTCGTCCAGGTCGATGGCATCCACGGCCTCGTAGGCTTCCTCCAGGAAATTCATGCGGATGGATGTATGGGTCTGCACCTTATCCCAGGGGCAGCCGTTTTCCGGGTCACGCAGGATCGCCAGGATCGCCAGCAGGTCGTCGGCGGTATAATGCTCTTTTTGCGGGTAGGCGTTCATAGGCATGGTTTGTTACGCTGCCGCGCAGCTTGTAACATTTTACTCCCAAATCAGGATTTGTCAAGCCTTGCGGGCGGTTCCGTGTTACCAGCGCCGCCCGCAGACATTAAAATTTTTACGTTATTGCGTTTGGTTTGTCAATTGTAAACTTTACAGCTGGGCACCGCAGTGGTTGCAGAACAGCGCATCACCGTCCACTTCAGCCTTGCAGACGGGGCAGGTCTTGGTCTCGCCGCGCAGCTTGATGGGTTCTTCCTCGATCTCGTCCTCGGCAGCTTCCTCTGCGGGGGCTTCCTCGGCCGGGGCAACGGGTTCGTCCACAACGAACTCCTCCTCTTCCTCAGGCTCGCAGGCGGCGCACTCCTCGGGGGTCATGTTGGCTTTCAGTTCCTCGATGGTCTTTTCCACCTCGGCCACAGCATCAATGTATTTATCGATCAGCGGCTGGTTCTCCTCGCCAGCCTTGTGCAGGCTGTAGACTAGTGCGCCCAGCTGGCGCTGTGCCTTGGACAGACGTGCCTGCTGGTTCAGCAGTTCAAGCTGGTTCTTGCCCTTGTCGGCAATGTCCTGGGCGGTCTTTTTGGCAGTGTCAAAGAGCTGGATGCCCTGCTCTTTCAACATATCAATATCGAGTTCAAACATAGAAAACACCTCTCTCTATAACCCTGCGCGTTTCTACTCCATCGCGCACTTTGTAGCCTTATTATAGCCGATTCCTACGCGGTTTGCAACGCGCAAATGTATATTTTCCGTGAATTATTATGGGTTCTCTATCATCACTGGTATTTGGCCCCTTACCATTCAATTGCCTCACCTCGCTATAAAAGTCATCCCTTAGTATATCTCATTACAAATTGTTGTGATTCAATTTATACACATAGCATGTTGCAGTTGCAAAAAATCCGTCATACACTTCTTGTAGCTCATATCCTTTGTTTGCAAAAACATGTTCTGTTTCTTTACCTAATTGGTTTTCCAAAAAGAGCCACACTTCAGAGCTACCTGCATTTAAGCAATCCAAAACATTCTTTGTATAAACATATTTATTTGGGTAATAACAACTGAGTATCGTCCACCCATAGTGTCGATTATCTGTATATATTACTGCACTTTCAGTTGGTTCTACTGCCGTAAGAAAAGCCTTTGTTTGCGTGTTTTCCTGCTTATCAGTCTTATAAGTATCAAAATAAACCGGCATGTTATTCCAAAGGATCATGGCAACAAGGATAAACACCCATAATTTCTTCAATTTCATTTTCGATATGCAGTATCCGAACAGCAGATATGCCATTGCCGTCACTGGAAATAGATACCTCACAATAAAGAAAGGCCGCAATGCATAAGATAAGCCCAATCCTACTGCTACAGTTCCACAAATACTTATTAAACCTGCGAACACCCATAGCATTTCATTTGTCCTGCATACTTTTCCTGGCAGTTGTATGCTGATATGAATTCGATCCAACCACTCCTTTTCGTCCGTTTTACCTACATTTATGATATTCAACCGATATGCAACAAACATAACAAGCGCTGCAATGAAAGCCTTTACTACCCAATCATAATCCCAAATGAATTTGTTGCAGTCTTTAATTGACGGAATATCCCCAAGCCACCAATTGTTTTTTGTTCTTGTAAAAGATCGAACCAAAACCATCAGCCACGGTAAATAGCCAATAATAGTTGCTATATACGCTGCAACAACACGTTTTATTCTATTATTATTAAATGCGATCGGTACTAACATTAAATACAAGAAGGCCACAGAAATAAGTGCATAATAATGCGTATATGCTGCGCCTAAGGAAGCGACGCAGAAAACAACCCAGCTGACCACTTCATCTTTCTTCGCAATATCATAGAGTGCAATGTATGCAACTAATACCAGCATTGCTGCCAATGCATACATTCTAACCTCGACATTGTATGTGACCGCATTTTTCATAATGGAAGACATCGTCACAAGAACGGTAGCAGGAATCAACCCCATTCTTTTTTTGACTACAGTACAAGCAACAATAAGTATAATTGTATATGGAATAAAAGCTGAAAGATGGTAAACCATTCCATTGTTGCCAAAGCATCTATAAAGCAATTGAATAAGTAAATAATATAGCGGTGGATGCACATCCATTGCAGTTTCTTCAACCATTTGGCTAACACTCATTTTAGCCAATTTAATCGAATATCCTTCATCACCCCAAAAAGTATTATCAAATATTCTAACAAAATTCAGTAAAAACAGAAAGAATGTATAAAAGTACAAAACCACGTCCATACGCAGGGTTACTCTTGGCACTTTTACTTTTACGAAGACTCTGTATCTAATAAGATATTCAATTACCGGTTCAATAACCGCAAGAGCTATCGTTAAGATAAGATAACGGAATGCAAAATCCGTATGCTGTAACACTGATGTTTCTATTGACTCTGTGTGGTGAAACAAAATATAGGTCACCATAACAGCTACAAAATTCAGCAACAAATTTGTTATACAATACTCGCAGATACATGAAATACACCCAGCATCATGCTTATTTTTTCGTTTCTTCACTATACACCATCTAGTGAACATTAAAAAAACGGCCGGAAAGAACAAACATATAAACGTCAGCATTCTTTTTGCACAACCTCCCTAATATGCCTCAAAACATACTCTACATCATCGAATATTTATGGTTTTCCCGCTTTACAATATTTGTTACACAATTATATCATCTATTCTTTATCTATTTTGCGCAAATGTATATTTTCCGTGAATTATGCGCCAATAAACTCCCGCAGCATGCTGTCCGCCGGGACCAGCGCGGTATCCAGCGGCGGGAAAGCCGCAAACCGCGCCCGCAGTGCGTCGAACTGGCGGCGCTGGGCGGCGGTCAGGTCTTCGTCCGGCGGCATGGTATCCAGCAGGGCATGCCACAGGCAGATCTCGTAGGTGTGGGTGGTGTCCAGCAGCAGGTCGGCGCGGGGTTTAAAGGGTTTGATGTACTGGTCCTCGCCCATGCAGACCTTGCCCCACAGCCCCAGCGTAAAGGCAGCGCCGTGGCCGCGGAACAGGCAGTCCCGCACCAGGCGGCGGGCCAGGCGGATGTCCCGGGTAGCCAGGCAACGGCTGCCATCGGGGGCGGCGTATTCCTCCCGCAGACCCGCGTACAGGCACAGGGCCGCGTCGGCAGGCAGTCGCTCGGTCAGGGCAGGGTTCAAAGCATGCAGCCCCTCGATGATGACCACACCATCCCGGCAGTCGATGGTCTGGGTGCCGTTGGGCTGCTGAATTTTAAAGTCAAAGATCGGCACTTCGCAGACACCGGTGGTATGCAGTTTTGCCAGGCATTCCTGCAACACTGGCAGGTCCAGCGAGCCCAAACTCTCGTAGTCATCGGTGCCGTCCGGGTGCTTGGGGTAGCGGCCCGCGCCGACATAGAAATCGTCCAGGCTGACCACCGCACTGCGGCGACCCCGGGCGGCGATGGCATCGGCAATTTTGTGGGCCGAAGTGGTCTTACCGGCGGCAGAGGGGCCGGTAAGCATGACGATATGCCGCCCGCTGGACAGCACTTCCTCGGCGATGGCCTCGATCTGGGCACGGTACTGCCCCTCGCTGTAAGCAGCAAAAGGCTGGGGCTGGTTGGCGGCCAGGGCGATCAGCTCCCGGCTGACGAAACGTTTACGTTGTTGTGCAGCGCGCATAAAAGTCCTCCACGCCCTGCTTGCGGGCGAGAATCTCCTCAAAGCGGTCAATATATTCGGTGGGATACTTGAAGTTGAAGATACGCTCGATCTTGCCGCGGCGCTGGCCGGGGATGACCAACTTGGTGGAGCCGCCCGCACCGGCGGACAGGATCGTGTGGATCTCCTCCATGATGTAAATGTTATACAGGCACTCGTAACCGGGCTTGGCCCAGCCGATGTTCTCGAGGTTTTGCAGCGTACCTTTCTGGCGATACATGTAGTAAGGGCGGTAACCGGCATCGGCCAGTTCGTGGCAGCTTTCCAGCATGGCGGATACATCATCGTATGCAGCGGCGCGGTGTTCCACCACCAGGTTGCTGGCGCGTTTCAGCGTCAGGGTATGCACGGTGATGTTCTCCGGGTCCAGGGCGATGGCCTGGCGCAGGCTGGCGGTGAAACCCTCCACCGTATCGCCGGGCAGGCCCGCGATGAGGTCCATGTTGATGTTGGTGTGCCCGGCCGCACGGGCGGCGGCAAAGCAGTCGATAATATCCTGGGCGGTATGGCGGCGGCCGATGTTGCGCAGCACTTCATCGGAGAAAGTCTGCGGGTTGATGGAGATGCGGGTCGCGCCATACTGTTTGATGATACGCAGTTTTTCGGCATCGGTGCAGTCCGGACGGCCTGCCTCCACCGTGTATTCGTCCAGCGCGGCCAAATCAAAGGTGTTGGCAATATGGCGCATCAGCTGTTCCAGCTGGGCGGCCGAGAGCGCTGTGGGGGTGCCGCCGCCGATGTAGAAAGTGCGAATGCGCAGCCCGCAGCGGTCAGCAACCTCGCGGATGGCGGTCAATTCTTCGCACAGCTTATCCACGTAGGGCTGCACCAGGGCGCGGGTGGCCTTATCCCCCACCGTGCGGGAGACAAAGCTGCAATAGCTGCACCGCGTGGGGCAGAACGGGATGCCCGCGTAAACACTGCAATCCATCGGGTCAGCGCCGTCCAGCACGGGACGCTGCAAGTCGGCAATGCCCAGCGCCAGCTTGAATTTTTCCGGTGCACAGGCGAAGTGGCCAAGGAACTTTTCGGCGATGGCCTCCTCGCTCTCCCCCGCCGCGCGCAGGTCGTGGATGATGCGCACCGGGCGCACACCGGTCATCATACCCCAGGGCGGGTCGATGCCGGTAAGGTCCTTCAGCAGGCCGAATTCCAGCTTGCACAGGGCATATTCCGGGTCAGCTTCAGGGCTGCGCAGGTCGGTGCGCCAATAGAGGCGGCCGTCCTTGCGCACTAAGATCAGGTCAGTCATTTCGTGGCTTTCCGCCAGGACGAAATCCTCCGGTTCCGGCAGGTTTTCCGCCTTTTCGGCACCGGGGAAAAAGATCCGGGCCGTGTGTTCGGCTTCGTAGCCAGCGGCAGGGCCGCGTAAAACGATCTGCATAGATCCACCTCCTGTTCAGTCAATTTTCTTTTGCTTTGGGTAAGGCTCAGTAAGCCCAGCCGCCGTCCATGTAGGGGTTGGTGCGGCGCTCCTGCCCGAAGGTGGAGAAACTCTCGTGCCCCGGCAGAACCTGGGTGTCATCACCCAGCGGCAGGTTTGCCAGCAGGGACAGGCTTTCCTGCATCTGGCGCATGCTGCCGCCGGGCATATCGGTACGCCCGCAGGAGCCGGCAAACAGCGTATCACCGCTGAAAAGCAGGTTGCCAAGGCTGAGCACCACACTGCCCTGTGTATGGCCGGGGGTGTGGTAGATTTTAAACGTCAAACCGTCAATTACCAGTTCGTTATTGGCGGGCCAGTTCTCGTCCACCTGCTCCGGTTTCAGCGGCAGCAGCTGGGTTCCGGTGGCATCCACCGGGTCCATATACACTGTGCAGCCGGTGGCCTGTTTCAGTGCCGCCACAGCTCCCACATGGTCGTAGTGGCCGTGGGTCAGTAGGATATGGGTCAGGGTGGCGTTCTCGGCTTTCAGGGCCTCCAGGTAGGTTTCCGGTGCGGCAGCGGCATCGATCAAAATGCCATGCCCGGCATCGGTGGTGATCAAAAATGTGTTGGTATACAGCGGCGGTAGGCCGTGGATGTGCTGAATTTTCATACGCTATCCCTCACTTCTTCCACTCATCGGTATCGATAACGATGGTCACGGGGCCATCGTTGACAAGGTCGATCTTCATGTCCGCGCCAAACTCCCCGTGCTGGACTTCTTTTAAGCCCTGCTGGGCCATTTCGTCCAAAAATTTTTCGTAGCACGGCACGGCCAGATCACCCTTGGCGGCATGGATAAAACTGGGGCGTTTGCCACGGGATGTATCGCCGTAGAGTGTAAAGTTGGACACGACCAAAGCCGAGTAGCCCAGTTCCACCGCGCTGCGGTTCAGCTTGCCGTCCTCGTCTTCGAAAATGCGCAGGTGCGCACATTTCTCAGCCAGTTTGGGCACGATGGCAATATCATCGGTATCGCGCACACCCAGTAAAATCACCAGGCCGGGGCCGATGGGCCGGGGCTCGCCGCCATTGACGGCCACACTGGCACGGGTCACACGCTGAATGACTGCTCGCATAGAGTCTTGCTCCTTTATAATCCGTAATCAGTTGCGGTTCACGCTGACAACATCTTTGACCTTTTTCAAGCGGGCGACCACGCTGTTCAGGTGTTCTGTGTTGGTAATGCCCACAGTCACGCTCATGCGGGCGCGGCCCTGCTCCGCCGAGCGGGCAGTCAGCGAGAAGATGGGCACCCGCATATCGCCCAAGGCCAACGCCACGTCAGACAGCAGATTGGCGCGGTCCATACACAGCAGATCCAGCGTAGCTTTGTAGTTTTCCTTGGCATCGTCAGCCCAGTAAGCGTTCACCCAGCGGTCGGCATTCTCGCCCTGGCGCATGCTTTCCCGTACGTTGGCGCAGTCCCGCTTGTGGATGGACACGCCGAAGCCGCGGGTGACAAAGCCGATGATTTCATCACCGGGCAGCGGCGAGCAGCACTTGGCAAACTTGATGGGGCAGTTGTCGATGCCCTCGACCACGACACCATCGGTGGCGTGCATCCGCTTGATGTCCACGGTCACGGGCTTGACTTCGGTTGCCTTGAGTTTTGTGTATTCCTCTTTCAGTTTGGGCAGCATACGGCTGATCTGCAAGCCGCCGTAGCCGATGGCCGCATACATCTCATCCACCGAATTGCAGCGGTTGCGGCGGGCCAAGGCCTCCATAAAGGTTTCGTGCTGCTCATCGGTCATCGACATGAGGTTGCGGCGCAGTTCGCGTTCCAGCGCGTCACGGCCCTCCTCGATATTCTCTTCTCTGCGTTCTTTTTTGAACCAGTTGCGGATCTTGTTCTTGGCCTCGCTGGTCTTGACAATGTTCAGCCAGTCGCGGCTGGGGCCGCGGTTTTCGGGGCCGGTGATGATCTCGATGATCTCGCCGGTCTGCACTTTATGGTCGATGGGCACGATGCGGTTGTTGACCTTCGCGCCGATCATGCGGTTGCCGACAGCGGAATGAATGGCGTAGGCAAAGTCGATGGCGGTAGCCCCGGCAGGCAGGTTGATAACATCGCCCCGTGGGGTGAAGGCAAACACTTCCTCAGGCAGCAGATCGCTCTTGATATCGCTGAGCAGGTCGGTGGCATCGGCGCTGGATCGCTGGCTTTCCAGCAGCTGACGCACCCAGGCCAGGCGCTCGTCCAGCTTATCGCTGCTGCCGTTGGTGATGCCCGCCTTGTACTTCCAGTGGGCGGCGATGCCGTACTCAGCCATGCGGTCCATATCCCAGGTGCGGATCTGCACCTCAAAGGGGATGGCCTCGCGGCCGATGACCGTAGTGTGCAAGCTTTGGTAGCCGTTGGGTTTTGGCGTAGAGATGTAATCTTTAAAGCGGTTGGGCAACGGGTGGTACATATCGTGAATCAGGCCCAGCGCGTTGTAACACTCCGACACATTTTCCAGGATGATGCGCACGGCGTAGATGTCGTAGATTTCCTCAAAGTCCTTATTCTGCATGTACATCTTACGGTAGATGCCGTAGATGCTCTTGACACGGTGGCGGATGGTGGCTTTCTGGATGCCGTTTTCCGCCAGATGCTTGGCAATGGTGTGGCAGACCTTGTGCAGGAATTCATCGCCATGCTTGTTCAGCAAATCGCGGATGGTCTCATAGCCCACGGGGTCCAGATAGTGCAGGCTGCGGTCCTCCAGTTCCTCTTTGATATTGCTGATGCCCAGACGGTGGGCGATGGGGGCGTAAACCTCCATCGTTTCCAGGGCCTTATCGCGGCGCTTCTGCTCCGGCCAGGCATCGCCGGTGCGCATATTGTGCAGTCGGTCGCACAATTTGATAATCATCACTCGGACATCCTGGCTCATGGCCAGCAACATCTTGCGCAGGTTTTCGGCCTGGCGGTCCTCCACGTTGGAGAATTTGATCTGGGTCAGTTTGGTAACACCATCCACCAACAGGGCCACGTCCGAGCCGAACTTCTGCTTGATCTCGGCCACGGTGACGGGGGTATCCTCGGCCACATCGTGCATCAGCGCGGCGGCGATGCTCTCACTGTCCATGCCCAGTTCTACCAGGATGGATGCCACCGACAGCGGATGGCAAATATACGGCTCGCCGCTGCGGCGGCGCTGGCCGCCGTGGGCTTTCTCGGCCAGTGCGTAGGCACGGTCGATCATATCAAAATCATAGGGGCGGCCGCTGTCGATCAGCGACTGCTTTAAGTCTTCATAGGTGATGGGCATTTTCACATCACAGGTTTGGGTGTTTTCCATATGAGATTCCCCTCTTTCCTTATTTCACAACAGCCGCCAACTTTTGCAAAATCGGTGCACTGGCAAGGTCCTGCTTGGTGGTTACCGGCACGGGCAACCAATGGCCGTCCTGCTCCTGGATCAACCCCAGTTCGCGCAAGGCGGCCAGGCTGGTCAGAGTCTTGCCGGTGTTCTCCGGCCCTTGCGCGGCAAATACCGGCTGCAGATCGCCCGAAGCCACTTGCCCACCCCGGATGCGCTTGTACAGCATCACGGTATCGGCGCGGTCGGGCAGCAGGGCGGCTGCGCGGGCAGGTTCCAGTGTACCGCCGGTGCGGAACGCCTCAAACCAGGCGGCCTGCTCACTGGGCAAATTGCCCAGCCCTGCGGGGCGGATGGCCCGCAGATGTGCCGAAACCATCGGCCCGTTGCGCCCGGTAAAGATCGAAACTTCCAGCGCCGCTTCCACCGCTGTGCCCACCGGGTAGGCAAACGCAGACGGTGCCACGCCAAAAATCGAAGCAAACACGGTGTCATTTCCCTGGCGCAGCCGCACCCGGGTATGCCGGCCCTCTACGCCCATGGGCCAGATGCCATCAACCATGGCATCGCAGACCATCAGCACTGGCATGGGGTTTTCCCGGCCAAAGGGTGCCAGGCGGGAAAGTTCCTGCACGTTGGACAGCGTCAGTTCAGAGAGCTGCACTGCCGCGTCCAGATTCAGTTCCGGCGCTCCAGGTCGCGGCGCATGCTCGGCCGCCCAGGCGTTGATAGCCTGGCGGAAAGCAGGCAGCTTTTCTTCCTCAATTTCCACACCGGCAGCCGCCGCATGCCCGCCAAAGCGGGTCAGATATTGGGCGCAGCCAGCCAGCGCACCGTGCAGATCGAACGGATCAGGCGCACGACCGCTGCCGCGCCCTTCACCATTTTGCAGCGAGATGACGATGGCGGGGCGGTTGTACTTTTCCATCAGCCGCGCGGCCACAATGCCGATGACACCGGGGTGCCACCCCTCTCCGGAAACGACCAGCACCCGGTCCCGCTGGCGGGCGGGGTCTGCGTCCAGCGTTTTCTGGGCGGCGGCAAAGACTTCCTGCTCGGTCTGCTGGCGCTCGGTGTTGATCTCGGCCAGGCGGGCGGCAATGCCGGCAGCCTGGGCTTCATCGGTGCAAAGCAGCAGCTTTAATGCGACCGCCGCATTGTCCATGCGGCCTGCTGCGTTCAGACGCGGGGCCAGGCTGTAACTGACGGTATCGGCGGTGACGGGCTTGCCCGCGACCCCGGCGTTTTCCATCAGCGCCTGCAAACCGGGGCGCATCGTGTCCTGCAAAAGGGCCAGGCCCTCTCGCACGAGGGTGCGGTTCTCCCCCACCAACGGCATCACATCGGCCACGGTGCCCAAGGCCACCAGCTCGCCGTACATTTCCAAGAGGTCCGCAGGCTCACAGCCTTCCAGCGCGGCGCAGAGTTTAAACGCCACCCCCGCACCGCACAGGTCTTTAAACGGACTTTCGTCATCGGCCCGCTTGGGGTCGACCACGGCAATCGCATCGGGCAAAGCCTCGCCGGGCAGGTGGTGGTCAGTCACGATGAGATCCAGCCCCAGTTTCTTTGCACAGGCAACCTCCTCAATAGCCGAGATGCCGTTATCCACGGTGACTACCAGCTTAAAGCCTTTTTCGGCCAGGCTTTCCAGCGCCGGGCGGGTTAGTCCGTAGCCGGTGCCCCGAGTGGGCAGCTTGCAGCGCACATGTGCCCCCATGCTGCTTAAGCATTCGTACAAAATGGCCGTGGCGGAGATGCCGTCCACATCATAATCGCCATAAATAACGATGGTCTCCTCGTTTTCCACAGCCTGCTCAATGCGGGCCACGGCCTTGTCCATATCCCGTAGCAGGAATGGATCCGAAAGTTCGGCACCACCCCCCAGCAGGGCCTGCACTTCGGCCGGGTCGGTACAGCCGCGGGCGGCCAGTACCCGGCGCAGCAGCGCACCGCACCCGATCCCGGCCAATGCCTGTTCGGCGGCGGGGTCTGCGGTTTTGATCTGCCAGGCGGGATAGTTCATAAACGGGTGCTCCTTTTATCTTTTACTTTACCTTAAAATCCGCATCAAAATCGTGGGTCAGTCCATCCTGGCGCAGCATGGCTTCCAGGGTATCAATCTCGGTGGAAACATCCATGCTCACATCCTGCAGCAGGGTGTCGTACAATTTGGTGTAAGCCTCGTTCAGTGTGTGCAGGATGGCGGTAATGTCGCGCCGGATCTCGGCTGCGTTGGCGGTGTCGCTCTCCCCTAACCCCTGTGCCGTATCCAGCAGCTTGCGGGTGGTGGGCAGGTAATACTCCCGGAAGCGGCGCACCCGGGGCAGCTGTTCGGGGTGGTTATGCACAAAACCCAGGATGGACGCACAGGTTTTCTGCATCCGGGTCAGTTCCTCGTCCGTCTGGGCACCCGGCTTGCCGTGGCAGATCTTTAAATAATTCAAGAAATCCACGCCGTCACGGTGGAGTTGCTCGGCATCCGTCAAGGTTTGTGCGGGTGCCGCCTGCGGGGCCAGGGTGCTGGCCGGGCAAAAGGTATCATCGAGATAGAGGGTGCTGTAATCATCGCTGATGGCTGCGTTGGGCAAGTCGCCGTTGGCAACGGCTTTCGTCACCGTGTCGTAGGCTTTTTCCTGCTTGATCTGGGCCCTGCGGGCCAGCGCAGGCAGGTCACAGGTCCAGTCGTTGGCGGCGCGCAGCAGCTTGCGCAGGCGGCCAAAGTAGCTGAGCTTTTTCATGCCCACGATAGCCATAAACAGAAAGCCGAGGGTGGCCGGGGTGAATGTGCCCGCCAAGATCGGGATAGCCATAAATTCATCAGCCGTCAGGCCCAGCGGTCCAGCGCCGACAGCGGTCAGAATACACATGACCAGCGCTGTGATGCCAAAGCAGCCGGTGAAAGTCCAGCCCACCGCCGTAAGAACCACGCCCACCGACTGGCCGCCGTTTTTCCATTTACGCTCCAAACGGCGCTTCCAGGCGGAAAAGCTGTCCGGCTGGGCGGCGGTGCGGTTCATGGCATCCCCGGCCTGCTCCAATGCTTCGGCAATGCTGCCCAGCACCGAGGAGCCGACCTGGGTGCCGAACTGCACCGCAGAGTCGATCATATCGCCCAGGTCGTAATCGTAGTTGTTTTTGTTATCTGGCATCTTCTATCCTTACTCACACGGCTTATATTTCTTCATCAACTCGGCGGCACAGCGCACACCGTCTACAGCGGCGGTCATGATGCCACCGGCGTAGCCCGCGCCCTCGCCGCAGGGGTAGAGCCCCGGTAGGGCTTCGCACACCAGCGTTTCCTTGTCGCGCACAAGGCGCACCGGGCTGCTGGTGCGGGTCTCGAGGCCCGTCAATACGGCATCCGAGGCACGGTAGGCGGCCAGCTTGCGGCCAAAGGCGGTCAGACCCTCCCGCAGGGCACCACTCAACTCATCGGGCAGCAGCGCGCCCAGGTCAGCGGGCGTTACGCCGCGGGGGTAGGTGGGCTGTACTTCGCTCAGTTCCAGCTGGCCGCGCCCAGCCAAAAAGCTGCCCACGGTCTCGGCCGGGGCCAGGTATCCACCGCCGCCCGCGCGGTAAGCGGCCTGTTCCAGCTGGCGCTGGAACGCTACCGCCTTGGCGGGGTCGTTGTCAAAGTCGCGGCCATCCACGCTGACTACCACCGCCGCGTTGGCGTTTTTGCCGTTGCGGGCATGCAGGCTCATGCCGTTGGTGACCACGGCGTTTTCCTCGCTGGCGGCGGCACAAACAGAACCGCCGGGGCACATGCAGAACGTATACACGCACCGCCCGCCGCTGACGTGCTGGCTGAGCTGGTACTCGCCCACCGGCAGCACCGGGTGACCGGCGGCGGCGTGGTAGAGGCTCTTGTCGATCTCGGTTTGCAGGTGCTCCGCCCGGAAGCCCACCGAGAACGGCTTACATTCCAGCGGTAGCCCCAAACCGTGCAGCATGGCAAAGGTGTCGCGCGCGCTGTGGCCGACCGCCAAAATCAGCTGTTCGCAGGCAAAATCGCCTGCCGTGGTCTCGATGCCCGCCAACGTGCCATTTTCGATCTTCAGGCCGGTAAGAGCGGTATTGAACCGCACCTCCCCGCCCAGAGCAATAATTTCCTGCCGGATGCTGCGGATAATACCGCGCAGCAGGTCGGTACCCACATGGGGCTTTTGCCGCCAGGCGATATCCGCCGGGGCACCATGCTGCAAAAAGGCATCTGTCACAAAGGCGCAGAGCGGGTCGCCCACGCGGGTGGTCAGCTTACCGTCCGAGAAAGTGCCTGCGCCGCCCTCACCAAACTGGATGTTGGCGTTCAGGTTCAACTCACCAGTCTTTTCAAAATGTTCCACAGCCTTCACTCGCTCGTCCAGTTCGGAGCCGCGTTCCAGCACCAGCGGGCGGAATCCGTTGCGGGCCAGCAGCAGGGCGGCAAACAAACCTGCCGGGCCAAGGCCCACCACTACCGGGCGCGTTTTTAACGCTATATTGCCTACCCGAAAAGAAAAACGGACGGGTTGGGTGAAACAGACGCAGGGCGAGGCCCCGGCGTATGCCGATTCCTCACCCTCGTCCTTGAGCGTGATCGCCATGGTATAGACCAGCACGGGCTTGCCGTGCCGGGCATCTACCGATAATTTTGCCACCCCGCAGCGGGCCGCCTTATAGGCGGGCACCCGCAGGATATGCAAAGCCTGGGCCGCCGCCTCAGCGTCCGGGTCAGGACAGCTGAGCAGCAGGCGGATATTGCGGACTAATAGCATATTATAAATCTTTCCTCTGTGGCTCCCTCGCAGAGGGGCCATTCACGGGTTGCATAACTTTTTATTTTGCCGTCACTTCGCACTGGACGGTGTAGCTGCCAGTGGCGAAGATGCGGGTGGAGGACGGAATCTGGATCGTGACCGGGATGGTCTGCTGCCCCACCGTCAGGTTGATGCTCTGGCAGTCGATCTGCGCCACTACGCTGTCGGCGGACAGTTCCTCGATTTCATCCTTCGGGCCGTAAAGGTCCACACCGCTGACCAGGCTGGACAGGATCTCCATATCATAGTTGCTGGGCACGTTGACCAGCCGGATGTTGGAGATGTTCAGTGTGGTGGAAGCCATGTCCGTGGTATCGAAACTCAGCGTCACGTTGGTCACGCCGTCCAGCGAAACCACACTGGCGGGCAACTCGATCAGGCGCTGGTAGTCGCGGTCCATCTCAAACTCACGGGCCAAGTCAAAGTCAGTGACGGTCAGACTTTCCAAGGCACTGACGGTGCGGGCCGGGCCTGCCACGCGTAGCTTCTGCTGGCTCAAGGTGTAGTGCAGGCTGCTGGTGTCAAAGCCGTTGGGCACACCGATGAAATCCACTTCCAGCGGCAGTTCGCGCACTTGGTAGATCGTCAGCGTAACGTTGGCAGAATCGCTGTCCATTGTGGTGTACTGCGGGGTGATGGTGTTGCCGTTCTCGTCCCGCATTTCCAGCGTGGAGGGCGTAGTGGTGGTGTCAGCCAGGGCATCATCACTCAGCACCGGGGCCACTACCTGGCTAATCTGATCCAGTTCACTAGTGGGGCCGCGCAGCGTGATCTCGGCAGGCACGGCGGAGGTCTTGTTCAGCATATAGCCATCGGCGATGGAAACGGCCGAGGCATCCACCGTGACCGGCACGGTCTTTTCGCTGACTTCATCAAAAACGACATCGATCGTATCGTAGGGCTTTTCCACCGTACACTTGATGTTTCCGGAATAGTCAGTGGTGTTGGTCACACGGGCCTGCAGGCGCAGGGTGACTTTGCCTGCGCCGCTGACACCGGAATAGCTGGGGTAGACCATGATGTCGGAGCTGGTCATCTTGCCAATGTTAGTGATGTTGCCCTCAACCCGCACGGTCACGCCGCTGATATCGGGCCGCTCCACAATGTCCAGGCCCTGGTTGGTGTAGGTGGTGGCGGAGTTAGCGTAGTTGATGGGCACATCCCGGATGGTGGTGCTGCCCTGAGGGTCGATGTAGATAGTAACGACCAGCCAGGTTGCCAGGCCACAGGCCAGTGCCAGCAAAATGGGCGCTACGCGGTTATCCAGCAGGGATTTTCGCCCCTGGGGTGCATTATTCGGCTTTGGCATGGGGTGCGTTCCCTCCTTTGCGCAGCAGTTTTTTCAGCATAGATTCGTTGTCCTCCTCGGTCTCCTCGGGCGGGACGATCTCCTCCTGCAAAAGGTTAAAGAGGTTCTGGCGGTCCAGGCGGCGGATCAACACACCGTTTTTCGCCATCGAAATAATGCCGGTCTCCTCGGACACGACCACCACAATGGCATCGGAGTTCTCGCTCATGCCCAGGCCCGCGCGGTGGCGGGTGCCCATGTCCTTGCCCATATCCAGGTTGTTGGAAAGGGGCAGCACACAACCTGCCGCCACGATAACACCATCCCGGATGACGACCGCGCCATCGTGCAGGGGCGTACCCTCGTAAAATATGGTGCCCAGCATTTCGGGGATAACGTCCGCATGCATCGGCGTACCGGTGCGGATGATCTCGTCCAGGTTGTTGCGGCGCTCCAACACCATCAGGGCACCGGTGCGGGTGTCGGAAAGCTGCTCAGCCGCATCGCAGATGGCGACCACCGCGCTCTGCCACACACCTCGCAGCGAAGGATCGGTGCGGCGGCTGCCGAACAGCCGGTTGGCCCAAACGGTCGTCTGGCCCATGCGCTCCAGCGCACGGCGCAGCTCCGGCTGGAAGATGACCACCGCCGCCGTAAAGGCCACCGTGACCACATTGTTCAACACCCAGGTAACGGTGCGCAGGTCCAGCAGCACCGCAAAGCCATAGAATAAGATCAGCAGTGCAATCCCCTTAACCAGCTGGCCCGCCCGGGATTTGCGAGCGAACTGGATGAGCTGGTAAAACACAAAGGAAATGATCAGGATGTCGAGCGTATCTGAAAACAGATCAAACGCCCGCAGGCTGCTGATGATAGCTGATAACGTCTGGTTTTGCAGCATGGGTAAAGTCCTGTCCTTTCCTTACTGGTTGGTTACGTTCACTCAATCAAGGCGACGGCATGGGCCGCAATGCCCAGCCCCTCGCCGGTAAAGCCGAGGTGCTCCTCGGTGGTGGCTTTCACGCTCACAGCGTCCAGCGGCAGGCCGAAAGCACCGGCGATATTCTTGCGCATGGCCGGGATGTGGGGGGCCAGCTTGGGCCGCTGGCACAAAATCGTGGCATCAATGTTGCCCACCTTGTAGCCGTGGGCGGCGATAATTTTTGCCACCTCACGGGTCAGCGCCAAGGAATCCGCACCCTTGTAGACGGGGTCAGTATCGGGGAAATGCTGGCCGATATCGCCCAGGGCAGCCGCGCCCAGCACGGCATCCATCACCGCATGCAGCAGCACATCGGCATCCGAGTGGCCCAGCAGGCCTTTCTCGTAGGGGACTTCTACCCCACCCAAGATCAGCTTGCGGTCCTCGACTAAGCGGTGCACATCATATCCGTGACCAATACGCATGGTATTCTCCTTTTGTAGATCCTCTTTGGTGGTGATTTTCAGGTTGGCGTAGTCCCCTGCTGTCAGCGTAACAGGCTGGCCCGCCAATTCAAACAGGCTGCAGTCATCGGTGACCAGGCTTGCTTTTTCGCCGCTGACGGCTTCCAGCGCCTGCAGGTACAGTGCCCGGTCAAAGCACTGGGGTGTCTGCACAGCATAGAGCGTGGCGCGATCCGGCGTGGTGACGACCCTGCCGTCCTTGTCCGCCACCTTGATGGTGTCCTTTACGGGCACCGCCGGGGCCGCAGCGCCGGTTTGGGCGGCAGCCTGCAAAACCCGGGTGATGACTTCCTCGCTGGCAAAGGGACGGGCCGCATCGTGGATGGCTACCAGCTGGCTCTTGGCGGCTGCCAGGCCGCTGCGTACACTGTCGGCACGGGTCGCGCCGCCCTGCACCACGGTACAGGGCTTAGGGCAGACTGCAGCGATAGCCTCGCACTGGGGGCGGTTTCCGCCCGCCACCAGTACCAACTCGTCCACCGCTGGGTGGGCGGCAAACAGGGCACAGCTTGTCTCCAATACAGTGCGCCCATCCGGCAGGCGGTAGCTAAGCTTATCAAATCCCATACGGCGGGAAGCCCCCGCCGCCACGATGATGGCAGTTACAGTCGGCAGCCCATTTTGCGGCATACAGCTGTGCCCCCTTACACTTAGATATATACTTATCATTATACAGGGTCAGTTTAAAAAAATCCACTAAAATCCAGAGGTTTTTTAGGTGAAAATTCCGAAGCTGTTCTGCCGCCCCTCTCGCATACGGCGCAGAACTTACTTGACGGAACCGCCTGTACCTTTTATAATGATACATAGAAATAACAAGGGCAATACCGCACATTCCAAGTGCCGTTTCCGCCGTCAGGCGGGAATTACGCGGTGTTGCCCAAGCCACAGAAACGGAGGCTTTTGCCCTATGTCGTGGATGATCGTATCAGACAGCTCCTGCGAGATCCGGGAGTTGGAGCACCCCAGTGCCGGGGTGCAGTTTGCCCTTGTACCGTTTAAAATTCGTGTGGGTGAGCGGGAGTATGTAGACCTGGCCACCCTGAATGTGCCCCAGATGCTGCAGGCCATGACCGACTACAACGGTGCCAGCACCACCGCCTGCCCCAGCCCGGAGGAATGGGCCGAGTATTTTTTGCAGGCTGACAACTGCATTGCGCTGACCATCAGCAGCAATCTTTCCGGCAGCTACAACGCCGCCGTGGCCGCCCGGCAGATGGTGCTGGAGGACCACCCCGAAAAGAAAATTTTCATTCTGGACACTCTCAGCTGCTCCGGCGCGCTGGCCGGTGCGGCCGAGCTGGCCAATAAGCTCATCGGCGAAGACCAGACCTTTGAGGACATCTGCTTTGCGCTGGAAAAGTTTGCCGAAAGCACCCACATCCTGTTTGCCCTGGCCAGCTTTGACAACCTGGCCAAAAATGGCCGCGTCAGCAAGGTGGTGGGCTTTATCGCAGGCCGCCTGAACATGCGTGTGCTGGGCCGCCGCACATCGGAAGGCAAGATTGACTTCTACTTCAAGACCCGGGGCGAGACCCGCGTGCTGGCCAAAATTCTGGAGCAGATGGACGAGGACCGCTACGATGGTGTGCATCCGGTCCTCATCAGTGAGTGCGGCAACCAGACTGCCGCCCGCCTGCTGGAGCACGGCATCCTAGCCAAATGGCCAGAAGCCCCCGTGCGCATTGTGCCCTGCAGCGGTCTGTGCAGCTTCTATGCCCAGGACCAGGGTATTATCATCACCTACTAATTTTGCAATTTTACAAAACACACCCACGCGCAGCCGTTTTGGCCGTACGGGGGTGTGTTTATTTTATAATTATTCTTTACCTGCCTTGCGCTTCATGCGCTCCAGCAAAGCGACTTTCTGCTTATCCCACTTGGCATCTGCTTCGGGGGTGGCAGGCTCGGTGCAGCGGGCAAAACTCCAATGCAGGCCATCACGTCGGCTCAGCTTAAACCGCAGGTACCATGCCCCGCAGTAGGGGCAGGTGCAGCGGGTGTAATAGCCGGTGTTGCCCCGCTTGAGCCAAACTTCATCAGGTGTCAGCGGCGCGCCGCACTCCGGGCAGGCAGCCTCGGTCAGTTCCGGCACATTGCGGTAGTCGTCATGCTCCATCCGGTTCATAAACAGGCGGATGTCCCGTGCGGCGGGGTTCGGCTCGGTGCCCAGCAGGGCTTCGCACAGCAGTTCTTCCTCGGTGGGATAGGTCGCCAGGCCCTCGGCCAGCGGCAGCTTGTGGCAAACTTTGGTGGTGTACAGCGCATCATCCAACGCGTTATGGAACGGCTCCCCCTTGGGAATACCCAGCCGGTCAACCACACTTTCCAGTGTCATGCCTTCCCCCTCCTTGCGGGGGTATGCCTGCAAAAAGATACGCTGCAAATCGTACCAACGGTCCGGCCAGTTTTCATCCAGCCCCACCAGGAACAGATTCTGCTTCAGCACGGGCACGTCATCCAGGCCCCACTCGGCCAGTTCGGCATCCGGGCCTGCCCAGTCCAGGAACTTCTGCAAGCCCTCTTTCATCGGCAGCCCGGCATCCAGGTCGCCCTGGCTCAGACCGGTTACTTTGGCAATGTGGTGCTGCAACTTGCGGAAGATGCGCGGGTGCAGATTCACTTCAAAGGTGTCCAGCACATCGCCGCGGTCGTTGATGCGCACCGCGCCGATCTGGATGATCTCGCCCCGTAGCGTCAGTTCGGTACCATGGTACAAAAACGTTTTGGGCTGATACCCGATATTCCATTCGAGGTCAAAAACGATTAGGTTCACAGATCAGTTCTCCTCGCTCAAGATAAATTTTCCCACTGCCAGACCCACACCGTCGTGGTCGTTGTCGGCAGTCTGGTAGTCGGCCGCCGCCTTTACGGGAGCCTGGGCATTGCCCATCGCCACGCCCATGCCGGCATAACGGATCATCGGCAGGTCGTTCCAGCCATCGCCGCAGGCCATCAGGTTGGCGGCGGTCAGGCCCTTGGCGCGCAGCAGCATCTCCAGCGAGGTATCCTTGCCCACGCCCAGCGGCATCGTCTCGATAAAGAAAGGCTGGCTGCGGCAGATGGACAACTTACCGGCGAACTCCTGCTGCATCAGTTCTTCCACGTGGGGCATATCCACGGGGTCGCCGGTCAGCAGCAGCTTGTTGATGGGATAATTCACGGTGGCAGGCAGGTTTTCCACCTGGCGCACCGGGATCTTATTGATGCGGGCTTCCTCCTGCACATAGGGGCTGGCTGCATCCTCGGTGATGATGCCGTGGGCATCGTAGGTCAAGGGCACCACGTTCCAGTAGCGGGAGAAGGTGCACACCGGCTCGATCAGATCCGGCGGGAACGCATGCTGTACCAGCGTGTGGCCGGTCTTGCAGTCGATGATTTTACCGCCGTTGTAGCTTAAAATGCAGCCGCCATACTTTTGCAGTTCTAGTTCCCGCGCCAGCGGCTCAATGCCGACGGTGGGGCGGCCGCTGGCCAGCACGATGCAGACGCCGCGGGCCGCAGCCTCCATCAGGGCTGCCTTGGTGCGGGGCGTGATGATTTTCTCACTGTTGGTCAGCGTACCGTCCAGATCCAGCGCCAGAACTTTGTATTGCATAGGTATCCCCCGATTACTATATTAAATCCATCTTATTTTACCCCAAACCGACAGATTGTGCAAGGGGCGCAGTGCAACGCGCAAAAATTAGCCATTTCTAACGTATTGACAAACATTCTTTTCCATGGTACACTACAAAGACAACATAAGGGAGTAGTCAGCACCCCTGCGGTGGAGCAGCCGCGCGGTGCAGTTCTGCCAACATAATGGGGCATGCCCCTGGCTTAACTTTAAACGACGAGACTTATCTGTTCAGCGCCTTTTGCGCAGGACAGATAGGTCTTTTTTTGTGCCCTTACAAAAAACGGAGGAATACCCATGACATTATTTGACCTGATCCTGATCGCCATCAGCCTTTCCATGGACGCTTTTGCCGTTTCGATCTGCAAGGGCCTTTCGGTCCACAAGGTCAGCTTTGCCCATGCCATGACCTGCGGGCTGTGGTTTGGCGGCTTCCAGTTCTTGATGCCCACGCTGGGCTTCTTCCTGGGCGACCGCTTTGCCGCCATCCTGACCCGCTTCGGCCCCTGGGTCGCCTTTGTGCTGCTGGCCATCATCGGTGCCAATATGGTGCGCGAGAGTTTTGGCGGCGACGAAAAGCTGGACGATGACTACTCTGCCAAGGCCATGCTGCCGCTGGCCGTTGCTACCAGCATCGATGCTTTCGCTGTCGGCGTCAGCTTTGCCGCCATGCAGGTCAACATCCTGCCCGCCGCCGGCCTGATCGGCTGCATCACCTGCCTGCTGTCCGCCATCGGCGTGCGCGTGGGTGCCCTGTTTGGCGATAAGTACCGCGCCCCCTCCGAGCGTATCGGCGGCATCGTGCTGATCCTGATCGGCCTGAAAACCCTGCTGACCGGGCTGGGTGTGCTGTAATTTTGCCAGCCGTTTTTGTGTTGGCTTGTAGGGGCGGCGTCCCCGACGCCCCGTGCCCGCTTACCATATAAACATCCTTATATCGTCAGGAATACATTTTCCCATACAACCAAAAAGTGCATGTACCCGATAAGGGCACATGCACTTTTCTTTTCCTATTTCATTTCCGGCAGGCATCCACAAAGCTCCGCAGCAAGCTCTGGCTTTCCGCTGCCTGCCAGCGGTGTTCCGGGTGCCACTGCACGGCCTGCACAAACCGGTATTCCGGCAGGTAAACGGCTTCGATCAGCCCATCCGGGGCCACCGCCTGGCCACGCAGCGCCGGGGCCAGCCCCTTGATGCCCTGGTGGTGGCGGCTATTCACCGCCAGCGGACCGGGGCCGTACAGCTCAGCCAACGGCGTGTCCGGCAGCACCGTCACCTCATGCACCGTGCGGTCGTAGGGCTTGTCCATGCTGTGGATAAGCTCGGTGCCGGTCTGGGCTTTCAGGTCCTGGTACAGCGTGCCGCCCAGCACCACGTTTAAAATTTGCAGCCCACGGCAGATGCCAAACACCGGCTTGTCGGCCTGCAGGGCCAGCTCGATCAGCCGGGTCTCCATACGATCCCGCAGCGGGTCATTTTCACCACAGAACGTCTCTTTCTGCTCACCGTACAGCGCCGGGGCCACATCGTTGCCGCCTGTCAGCAAGATGCCGTCCACCCGGTCCACAATGTCTTTCAGCACAGCGGCATCGTCCGTCAGCGGCAGCATCATGCCGATGCCCCCGGCTGTCTCCAGCCCCTGCATATACCCGGGCAGCATCCACAGGCTGTCCCGCGCCGCGTCCACAATAGGCGTTAATCCAATCAACGGTTTCATTGGCCGTTCCCTTCCCTCTCTATGATTCTGCATTATAGCGCAGCCGAAAGGCGGTGTAAAGCGGCCGCCCTGATTCACGCAGATTTTTAAGAAAACGCCCGGAAAAAGCGTCGGATTTTAAAGCAGACCGTTGTTAATCAGCGCACAATTTGAATTTTTCCCTTATTTTGGCAGGTATTTCTCCGCGTCCTTTTCCAGCTCTTGCCAGACAGGATAAGCCGCGCCGTTTTCCTCAAACAGCTTTTTCAGGTCGCGGTTCAGGGTGCTCATCTCGTCGATGGCGTTCATTGCGTGGTCCGAGGCACAGACCTTGCCCAGGCCCGTCGCGCACATCAGGACAAAGAACTTCACGCATGTTTTGCGGTATTTTTCGCCCTCAAATTCCTCGTCCTCTTTGGGCAGGATCGCATGGCCGCTGTTTTTCAGCGCGCGATAGCCCTCAATGTTGGCGTCCACCAGCTTGTTAAAGTAGGCCGTGTTCCCTTTCAGCCGCTTGAGGTCGCCGTCGGTTTTGTAGCAGGCAAAGGCCACCGGCAGCACAAAGGCGGCGTGGCAAAGCAGATAGTCTCCCATGTTCGGCTCGTAGGTAACTTTGTAACCCGTTCCGGCAAAGATTTCCTGAATCAGCTGCTCGTTGGATTGTGCGCCCCGCAGCTGGCCGATCGTGATCTTTTTCAGGTCAACCGAAACGACCCGGTCCTGCTCGCGGTGGCCCGCCGACGAAGCAAAGGCAAACAGCACGTTCTTTTCCGGCAGTGCCGCCGCCAACTCATCCGGCCGCACATTATTGCCCAGGAAAACCGCGTTCTTCGTCTTATTGGCGCACAGTGCATCCAGAATCGTTGCGATCTGCGTATAACGCGCCGCGACGAAGATCACGTCATAGCCATCCCCCGGTGCCAGTTCCGTCACCACCGGCACGCGGACGGTCGATTTCACCGGGAGCACATAGTTTTTAATGCACAGCCCGTTGGTTTTGATCGTTTCGGCCCATTTCTCGCGCGCAAGCAGGGTAACGTCCTTCCCCGCCTTGAAAAAGTCCCGCGCTAGATTGCACCCCAGCACACCCGCACCATACACAAGAATCCGCATCGTAGTCGTCCTCCTCTATCCAATGGTTAATCGCTGCTAACCTATTGCTACAAACATACGCCGGATTTTGTTTGCTGTCAAGAGGCTCCCATTTTTCGCTTTTGCCAAAACGCCGCATCTTATAAAAATGCCCGTAGGGGGCAGCGTCCCCCTACGCCCCGGTAGCGGCTTTAAACTACTCCCCTTCATTATCCAGCGGTTCGTATCGAGGGGTCTTGCCCCCTCCTTGCCTCTTTCAAAACAAAGTCACTTTTATTCTATTCAAACAACATATCGATATAAACCCACATAAAATTAACATCATCCCCCGCGCGAGGAATCTCCCGCGCCCTAAAAACAGTCCACTGGACTGTTTTTGCCCCGCCGGACGTGCGGCGGGGCCCGGGCTGTTCGATTCCCGCACTCCCCTACTCCTCTAAAAGAATAAATAAAGAAAAAAGCTCAACCTCT
>CAVAGJ010000026.1:0-41395 GCA_963588145.1 Coriobacteriaceae bacterium | reverse complement strand
CACCAATGGAGGCTCGTTACAGATAGGTATTTATCGAACAAAGTGTTACAAAAAAACTTGACCAGTACAGTATGACATAATGACCTTGTGTATAGACCAACGAATCCGTTGTCAATGTATCAAATGTTCCATCTCGCATCCCCGTAGCGAAAGCTATATCGACAAGATGGATAAAGACGGCTGTTTGTTCAGCGTGGTACAGGCGTTTGCCGACTTGGATTTGGACCCCAAGACCTACGACAGTATCAAGATGGGCTATATTTTCGAGCATCTGATTGGCAAGTTCTATCAGAATGTAGATGCTGGTCAGTTTTACACGGGCCGCGATATTATTAAGTGCCTTGTCGCTGTCCTTATCAGTGAGGGCTGTGATGACATTTTCGATGATGGCAAAGTCGTCACCGTCTGCGACCAAGCCTGCGGAACGGGCGGTATGCTCAGCACAGCGTACAGCTTTATCAAGCACTATAATCCCAGTGCCGATGTGCGCCTGTTCGGGCAGGAGTTTATGCCCCAGTCTTACGCTGTCGGTCTGGCCGAGATGATGATTAAGGGACAGAACATTGAAAACTTCCGCAATGCGGATACTTTCAAAGAGGATTGCTTCCCCAACATCAAGATGCGCTTCGTGCTGGAAAACCCGCCTTTCGGAACCCCGTGGGCCGGGAAAGATGCCAAGGCTGGACAGGAGGATGCCGTCCGTAACGAGTTCAAGCGCGGTAAGGATGGCCGCTGGGGTGCAGGTCTGCCGAGCGGCGGCGACTCCCAGTTGATTTTCATGCAGTCTGCCATTGATAAGATGGACGACAAGGTTGGCCGCGCTGCTATTATCGAAAACGGAAGCCCGTTGTTTACGGACGGCACGGCATCTGGTGAGAGCCAGATTCGCCGCCGGATTCTGGAACAGGACTTGCTGGAAGCCATTATTGCGTTGCCCACTGACCTGTTTTACAACACAGGTATCGCCACCTATGTTTGGATTCTGTCCAAGAACAAGCGCCCGGAGCGCAAGGGCTATGTGCAGTTGATTGATGCCACTAGCATTTTCCACAAGCTGCGCAAGGCCGCAGGCAATAAGAAAAACGAATTGTTGCCGGAGGACCGCGACAGAATTGTTAAGCTGTACACGGCATTTGAAGAAAACGAATACTGCAAAATCTTCAAGAACGAAGAATTTATGTACCGCGAATATACGGTTATGCAGCCGTTGCAGCGCAGCTACGCCATCACGGAGGAACGCATCCAGCAAATGCTGGCAGACGGCACATTGAATTCTGTATATGACCCGGTCAAGGTTGACGAACTTGAAGGGCAGGGACCACAAATTTCTGTCAAAGACAAAATGAAGCTGGACAAGCTGTATGAGCAGAAACCTGTCTACGAGGGCATTGTCTCTACTTTGCAGAATGCGATTTCGAGTGAAGTCTATCTTTCCCCGGAAGCGTTCATGCCTGTGCTGCGAAAAGTGTTGGCAGAAGTGACCGATGATAAAAAGTTGCTGGACAAAATTGCGGATGGACTATCCGTGATGGATAAGAAAGCCGAAATTCAGCGGGACAAGCACGGTACGATACTTTATGACAAGGATTCTAAAGATACCGAACTTGTACCTTACGAGGAATCCATTGATGATTACATGGCACGGGAAGTTCTGCCCCATGTGCCAGATGCAAAGGCATTCTGGGAAGAAAAGGCCGATGCCAAGAAACCTGTTATCAAGACGGGCGCGGAGATTCCCTTCACGCAGTATTTCTACAAGTACGAGCAGCCTGTGCCCAGTGAGGAACTGGCAAAGCAATTTACGGAATTGGAGCAGTCTGTCAGTCAGCGCATTGCGAAGCTGTTTGGGTAAGGTGGTGGAACTATGCGTGAAATGAAAGACAGCGGGATTGAATGGGTTGGCACTATTCCTGCTCACTGGTCCACTATGCCGAACAAGTATGTGATGCGGAAAATCAAGGTCATCAATCCGACTTATAATGGAGAAAATATACTTTCTCTAACGGTAAACGGCGTAATTGTGCGAGACCTTGAAGCTGGTGGCAAGATGCCATCTTCTTTTGATGGCTATCAAATCTTGTATAAAGGCAATTTGTTAATGTGCCTATTTGATTATGATGTTACGCCTAGATGTATCGGCCTAATAAAAGATTCTGGTATTTCAAGTCCTGCTTATAGCCAATTTGTTTTACAAAGAGGAAATGATGCGGCGTATTTTTATTATTACTATTTGATGGTTGACCATACGAAAGCGTTGCTTCATAGAGCTAAGAACTTGCGGCACTCCTTTACAGAAGAACAGCTTGGAGCAATTAAAGTCCCTGTTCCGCCAATTGTGGAACAGAAAAAAATTGCCAACTATCTCGATTCCAAATGTTCCGAAATTGATGCCATCTCTGCTGATATTCAGAAAGAAATCGAAACATTAGAGCAGTACAAGCGTTCGGTCATTACTGAGGCCGTCACCAAGGGGCTGAACCCGGATGTGGAAATGGAGGATAGCAGGATTGAGTGGGTGGGAAGTATTCCTGCCCATTGGGGTGTTCACCCCTTGTATTACTATTTTTCTGAAAGAAAGAAAAAGAATTATCTTGGGCAAGAACAAAACTTGCTATCACTGAGCTACGGAAAAGTTATTCGGAAAGACATCAATACATCGGAGGGACTTCTGCCGGACAGCTTTAATGGCTATAACATTATTGAACCGGGAGATATTGTTCTTCGACTTACAGATTTGCAAAACGATAAGCGTAGTCTGCGGACAGGGCTTGTTACAGAACATGGCATTATTACTTCTGCATATGTGACATTAAAGGCAGCTAAAGAAGTAGTCCCAGAATATTTCCATTATCTTTTGCACGCCTATGATGTTATGAAGGTCCTGTACAATATGGGCAATGGTGTTCGCCAAGGCTTAAATTACAGCGAACTTTCCAAGATGCATATCATCGCACCACCGATTGATGAACAGAAAAATATCGTGGGATATCTTGATTCCAAGTGCAAAGAAATTGAATCTATAATTGCAAGTAAAAAGCAACAGCTTACGGTTATTGATTCTTACAAAAAATCACTTATTTACGAGTATGTAACTGGGAAAAAGGAGGTCATCTGATGGCCGATTTTGAAGAACAACTTAATTTACTTCTGGAGAAAGCTGCTGACGTTTACTCCCCGGTTGACCTTGGCTTTTTAGGAAATGACAACGCAGCTTCTAAATGGATGAATGACGTGCAAATATTTTATGATAAGTATCTAAAAGAACATCCTCTGGGGCAACGAATGAAAACATTGCTTTTCCATCGCTCTGAAAATGCTGTTGGAGAGTTAATGACTTGCTTACAAAGTATACAAAGTGACCGGGAATTTGTTAATAAAATGAACGGAATCCAATCCGTGAGTGTTCCCAAATATCAAGCAAAAACACTCCCAGAGTACGATGTTTTCATTTCGCATGCAAGCAAAGACAAAGAAGCCTTAGTGGAGGAACTTTATCAATCACTAAAAACACTTGGCATCTCTATCTTCTATGATAAAGAATCGCTTGAGTGGGGCGACAAATGGAAAGATAAAATCATCGATGGAACGCAGAAAGCAGAATTTGCAATTATTGTCATCTCTGAAAACTTCTTTGACCGTGAATGGACAGAGAAAGAACTGAATGAGTTTCTTAATCGGCAAAACCGTAATGGGCAAAAGCTGATTTTGCCGATTCTGCATAATATTACAGCAGAACAGCTAAAAGAAAAGTATCCTTCCGTAGCAGATATACAGGGAATCCCTTCCAATAGGTATAGCTGTGACCAGATAGCACTTCTCTTTGCGAAGCAGCTAATCAAGCGCCTTAAATCTGCCTGATGAAAACGAAAGAAGGTGATTCTGTGAAAAATATCGGAACAGAGCGCGACTATCAGTGTTATATCATCGACTATTTAATTGATAATAACGGCTACATAGAGCGCAAATGCAAAACTGATTATGACCGCACCACGGCAATGGACCGTGAGTTGCTGTTCCGCTTTCTGAACACGACACAGCCGGACACGATGGAAGCGCTGCGGAAAATCTATAATGGGCAGACCGAGGAAACCATCGTCAAGTTCATTATCCAGAGCATCGACAACAAGGGCAGCAGCCTTATCGAGACGCTGAAATCCGGCATTGAGATTTCCAATATGCATCTGGACCTGCTGTACGGTAAGCCCGCCACCGACTACAACATCGACCTTGTTGCCAAGTACAATGCCAACATTTTCTCCATTATGGAAGAAGTTTGGATTAACGATGACCAGCGCATTGACCTTGTTGTATTCCTTAACGGCTTTGCCATTGCGACCTTTGAGCTGAAATGCCAGAGTGCAGGCCAGAACTACCGCATGGCAATCAAGCAGTATTCCGAGGACCGTGACCCGAAGAACCGTCTGTTCCTGTTCAAAGCGGGCGCTCTAGTCAACTTTGCAATGGACCTTGACACCTGCTATATGACCACAAAGCTGGACGGCCTCGGCACGCGCTTTATCCCGTTTAACCGTGGGCGCGGTGAGGGTGTCAACACCGGGGAAGGCAATCCATTGGATGACGGCGTGGACGATTATCCGATGCATTATATGTGGGATGATATTCTGCGCCGCGATAGTCTGATTGAACTGATTACCAAGTTCGTTTTCATCCAGCGTGAGCAGGTCGTAGACGAACTGACCGGGAAAAAGTCCGTTAAGGAAAAACTGATTTTCCCGCGCTATCATCAGCGCGATGCCGTCCGTCAGCTTTTGGCTGATGCTGAGTACAACGGCACACAGCTTAATTACCTGATTGAGCATTCCGCAGGTTCCGGCAAGACCAACACCATCGCATGGCTGGCCCATCGGCTGGTATCCCTGCACGATACGCAGAATCACATTGTCTATGACAGCGTTTTGGTCATTACTGACCGTGTTGTGGTGGACCGTCAGTTGCAGGATGCTATCAAGGGCATCGACCACAAGAGCGGCCTTGTCTGCACCATTGATGACAAAAAGACCTCTGCCGACCTTGCTGATGCACTGAAAGGTAACTACAAAATCATTGTCACCACGATTCAGAAGTTCCTCTATGTGGATTTCTGGAAGTTGGCGCAGAACCAGAACAACAAGACATTTGCAATCATCATTGACGAAGCCCATTCGTCCACGTCCGGCAAGGATATGATTGCGGTCAAGAATACGTTGGGACAGAATGATGGTCCCGAAGAAGCCGATGCGCAGGATGCTATCGAAAATGAAATCCAGCGCCACGGCAAGGCTCCCAATGTGTCTGTCTTTGCCTTTACTGCCACGCCAAAACCGATGACCCTGCGCCTGTTTGGTCGTGAAAGCATTGATACGGACGGGCATCCCGTGTATCAGCCGTTCCACCTGTACAGCATGAAGCAGGCCATCGAGGAGGGGTATATCCTTGATGTGCTGCAAAATTATATCGAGTACAAGACTTACTACAAGCTGAACAAGACCATTGAAGATGACCCGGAGATGAAGACGATTGCCGCCAAGCGGCAAATTGCACGGTATATTGATTTGTTTGACGATAATATCAATCAGCGTGTCAATATCATTGTTGAGCATTTCCGTTCCACCGTCATGCAGGAACTTGGTGGGCAGGCAAAAGCAATGGTTATCACGGCATCCCGCGAGGCTGCTGTGAAGTATCGGCAGGCATTTGAGGATTATGTCACCCGGCATAATTACAAGGATGTAAAGGCACTGGTGGCGTTCTCTGGTAAAGTGAAAATTGATGATACCGAATACACCGAGCCGAGCATGAACGGTTTTGCTGAAGATAAACTACCGAAAGTCTTTGACGGGGACGAGTATAACGTTCTGCTGGTGGCAAACAAGTATCAGGTCGGTTTCGACCAGCCGAAGCTCTGCGCCATGTATGTGTTGAAAAAGCTACGCGGTGTCAATGCAGTGCAGACGCTCTCCCGCTTGAACCGCGTATGCCCGCCCTTTGATAAAAAGGTCGTGGTCATGGACTTTGTAAACCACGCAGAGGAAATGGAAGAAGCCTTTGCGCCGTTCTACACCACAACGGTGCTGTCCAACACAGCTACGATTGCCCAGCTCCGCGAACTGGAAAATAAGATTGACGGCTACAATGTTCTGGATGACCGTGATGTGGATACGGTTGCGGACATCGTCTACAATCCGAAAGGCAAGCGCACTACAGCAAAAGAGGACCGCCTTGTTTACCAGTGCATCCAGCGTGCTGTGAATGTGCTGAAAAATCAGTTCAACGAGGACCACCAGCGTGCCTTTACCAAGAACTGCCGTGGATTTGTGCGTCTGTACGAATTCCTGTCGATGGCCTCCAGCTTTGGTGACCCGGAACTGCACAAGAAGTATGTGTTCGTCAATTTGCTGTTGACTTATCTGGTCGTGGGCAACAGCGGCGGCATCAGTTTGAAAGATAAGATTCAGGCTACAAATTTTGTGCAGGAAAGTCAGGGCGATAAAGGCAACAAGCAGCGCCATGCCAGCGCCCCGAACGTAAAGTTGAGTGGGGCCGATGTCGGTTTGACCGTGGATGAAGTGAAGCACTTGTCGGAAATTATTGATGAGGTAAACTCCCGTGCGGGCAAGGGCTACGACAGCAGCGCCATGACGAAAGTTATGCTGCAAATCAAGGACCTGTTGCTGCACTCGGAAAAGCTGAAGACGTCTGCTAAGAACAACACCGAGCAGGACTTTGAGTTCAGCTTCTACGATAATACCGATGACGCGCTGATTGAGGGGCTTTCCCAGAATCAGGACTTCTTCAGCCTGTTGCTGAGCAATGACGATATCAAGCACCGCGTTTTGGGTGTATTTCTGCATGAGGTTTATAAGGAACTGAGGGAACAGCAGTAATAAAAGAGGAGCCGCCAAGCGAGTGAAATCGTTTGGCGGCTTTTTGTAAAAAATATGCGAGATTCTGTAGAAAAGCAGACTGATATATGCTACAATCAAATCAACGATAATACAGACTTATAACCAAGGGATTATGTTTATAGGACTTCTTTTTGCCATGCTATCTGCCACAACCAGTATCGAAGGCCACAGTAAATGTTTTTGCGATGGTCTTTTATTAAAAATTCAAAAATCGAAAAGGCGGTGTAATTATGACTCTCGAAGACATCCAGAAAGAATTTGAAGGTTTATATGATAACAGAACTTTTCTATCATTGGCAAACTTCATTGGAAGCAATGGCGAGCGGGACGATGCCGGAGAATTTCAAGATGATTATGCAACACAAACTGCGGTGGCACTGGTTCGTCTTATTCACGGCGCTTTAAAGGATACCATTAAGTCTCCAGCTTTGGGTGGCTCAATCTATATCCGCTATTCGCGGGGCATTGCAGAAACTGTATTTGACCAACTCTATGTGGATTACGAAACGGTTCCGGACAACTTCGTACAATACTGTGACCGTGGCGGAGAGGCTTTTCTGCTTTTCTATGCAGGAGATACTATAAATGATAAACGCCACTACATGGATAATGAAGAATTAAGTTTCGATGAAACAGTAGAGGAAATGCTGGAAACTTGGAAAGATGTAATGCGTAAATTATATAACTTGTTTGGCAAGTTGAACGTGCAAGTGAGAGAAATGCCCGCTGATGAACCAGAGGATTGAACGGCAGAGACTTCCGATTCTGTGAACGAATAAAATTAAGCTGTGGATGAGGTTGCAAATCGATTTTGCTTGAGTTACAATTAGGATGTTGAATGAATTCGTAATATTATTACATGTATGGTTTACATCCTGATACTTTACTGAATTCTATACACTCCCATGAGAAAACGCCCCGGAACACGGTTTGTAGTGTTCTGGGGCGTTTTGCTTGCTTTTTGTGAGGGAGAGGCAGATTATTTTCCTGCCTGCAGAGCGGATTGCAGGGCACAGTAGTCCTCCAGCGTCAGCTGTTCCGGGCGGGAGCGCGGGTCAAGGTGGGCGGCTTCCAGGGAGGAAAGGACGGTGGCTTTGGGTAGCTGCAGGCCATTGGAAATGGCGTTAGCCGTAGTTTTGCGGCGCTGGGAGAAAGCGGCACGGATCAGGGCGAAGAATGATTTCTCGTTCCCCCCCGGCACGGTGACGGCAGGCGTTTTGCGGACGTTCAGGCGGATGACCGCGCTGGTGACCTTGGGGGCCGGGTAAAAGCTGCCAGGCTGCACGGTGAACAGCAGTTTCGGCTCGGCATAATAGGCTACTGCATAGCTGATGGCACCAGCGTCACGGGTGCCAGGGACAGCGCACAGGCGCTGTGCGGCCTCTTTCTGGACCATGACGGTAATGTTCTCGATGGGGAGTTTTTCCTCTAAAAGGCGCATCAGAATCGGGCTGGTGATGTAGTAGGGCAGGTTGGCACAGACGGCCACCGGCTTGTCGCCGAATTCCTCGGTCAGCAGGGCTTTGAGGTCGACCTTGAGGACATCGTTCAGCACCAACTTGAAATTGTCATAATCGGCCATCGTTTCTTCCAGCAGCGGCGGCAGGCGCTTATCCACCTCAATGGAAACTACCTTATCGGCGCGCTTGCAAAGCTGCTCGGTCAGCACACCGATGCCGGGGCCGACTTCCAGCGCACCCCAGCCGGGGCCGATACCGGCCTCATCGGCAATGCGGGGACAGATGCCGGGGTTGATGATAAAATTCTGGCCAAAACCTTTGGACAGGGCAAAATCATACCGGGCGCAAAGGTCGCGGATGGTAGACAAATCGGTCAGGGTAGGCAAAGCGGACTCCTCTCAACGCAGGAAAATTTTGAAATTCAGAAAAATCAGTTCTGACCGGACAGGACATTGGCGGTGTTCAGGGCCTTGCTGATCTGGGGGTCAGTGTCAACGGTGTAATCGTAGTAGGCATTCTGCTCGTCCGAGGACAGCGTGGCATCCACATCAGGGGTCAGGCCCAGATCGTTCCAGGACTGGCCCTCATTGTCCAGCAACAGGCCGACCGTGATATAGGCGGCAGAGCCATCGGAAAAACTCTGGGCATCACTCATTACAACGCCCTTGCCGGCGGTGCGGGTGCCTACGATGGTGGCGCTGTTCATCTTGCGCAGGGCGTTGGCAAACAATTCGGCACCATCGGCGGTGCTGCCGTTGACGAGCACGACCATGGGCACAGAGACTTCGTTTTCATCGGACATGCGCAGCAAGGTGATGTTACCGTTCTTGTCCTCCTGCTGGGCAATGACACCGGAAGGCACACAGTAGTCGGCGCAGACCAGCGCGGCGTTCAGATTCTCGCCAGTGTTGTCGCGCACGTCAAAAATGAAGCTGGCAGCCCCCTGGTTCAGTAGGTTGTCTACAGCAGAACGGAACTCGCTGGCCGTTCCGGAAGAAAAAGCATCAATACGGACGTAGCCGCAGTTGTCGCCGATCATTTGGCTGGAAACGGTGGTGGTGCGGTAGTTACTGTGCACCAAGTCGATGGTCTGCTCCTGGCGGTCAGGGGTCAGGTAGGTGATGGTGGTAGTGGTCCCCTCCTCACCCAGCAAGGCCGAAGTCAGAGATGTGGTGTCGGTCATGGACTTAGTGGACATATCGCCGATGGCAGTGATGTAGCCGCCGACCTGCAGGCCGGCCTCGCTGGCGGGCGAGTTGGCGTACACGCGGGTGATGCGGCCATAACCGGAGGAAGGGTCATTAACAACGGCCACGCCGATGCCGGTCAGCTTGCCGGACTCAACGGCCAGGCGCTCGCTGTAGGCCTTGGCGGTGTAGTAGCGGGCGTATTTATCGTTGATGCCCAGCATATAACCGGCGGCCAGGGTGTCGTTCAGCGTATCCTCGTTGATGGTGAAATACTCGTTGGAGCGGACAAAGCGGTCGATTTCGGCCAGCTTATTATATTGGCGCTCCTTACTTTTGACGCTGGATACGGTGGAGTTGAACATATTCATCGAGACGACCATCGTCAAAGAGAAAGTGACCGCCATAGCGATAAGGGCAATGGTGATGGTAACGCCGAGACTGATTTTTTTGCTCATGGGTTCAGATGGCTCCTTACAAAATAGTGCGGTCTTTTACAGGGTATAGGCCAGGCTGAAAAGAACGCTGGAGAAAAGACTGAGGATCATAACGACCGCGATGACAAGGCAGAAAATGCGTACGGCGGGCTTATGTTTCTGGGGCTTCATCAGGACTTCCCTCCCCTTATGAGATGTAGTTGGTGACGTTGGTCAGCACACCGTTGACTTTCATTTCCAGGTGCAGGTGGTTGCCGGTGGAGTTGCCGGTGGTGCCGACATAGCCCAGCAGCTGGCCTTTGGTGACCGTCTGGCCAACGCTGACCACGGGGGCGCTGTTCATGTGGGCGTACAGGGTCGAGTAGGTGTTGCCGTTGGAGTCAGCACCGTGGTAGACCTGAACATAGTAACCCCAGCTGTAGTGGTAGGTGGCGGCGGTGACAACGCCATCGGCGATGGTGTAGATCTCAGTGCCGCCGGGGGCTGCATAGTCGGTGCCTCGGTGACCGCCGCCGCCGAAGTAGCAGGAAATGTACTTAAAGGTCGCCAGCGGGCGGCCAAAGTCCAGTGAGCAGGTAATGGAGGCATTGCCGTACTTTTTGTTCTGGGCTTCCAGGTAGGAGTCCAGGGCGGCGGTGGCTTCGTCCAGCTTTTTGCGAGCTTCGGCAGCAGCGGCTTCGGCGGCCTCCTGCTGGGCAGAGGCTTCGTCCAGGTCCTCGTTGGCCTGGGCGATGTTGACGGCCAGTTCATCCTGCTTGCTGTTCAGCTGGGTGGTCTGTTCCTCCAAACTGGCCTGGGTGGCCTCCATCTCGGCTTTAGCATTTTCTAGTTCAGTGCGCTGGTTCTCCAGGTCGGTGCGCTGGTTCTCCAGATCCTGGCAGATGGACTGATCCTTGCTGCTGATCTGCTCCAGCGTCTGGGCGAAGGTCAGCAGCTGATACAGGTTGGTGGCGCTGGACAGCAACGCGATGGAGCCGCCATCGTTGAGCATCTGCATAGCGCCCATGCGCTGTTTGAAATCAGACCAGCGCTGGTCATACTCGGCCTGTTTGTTGTCGACTTCGATCTGCTTTTCATCGATCTCGGTCTGCTTTAAGTAGATCTGCTCCTGCAGGTCGGTGATCTGGTCACTGAGCAGCGAGATCTGGCTTAAAATCAGGTTTTTCTGGTTTTCCAGCTGGGTCTTGATGGCCTCAGCATTTTCCTTGTTGCTCTGCGCTTCTTTCAGCGCGGCGTTGACCTTGTCCAACTCGGCCTGCTTGGCAGAGACTTCAGCCTTCAGCTGGTCCTGCTTGGAATCGGCCAGCGGCATGACATCGGTAGAGAAAGTCATGGTAAAGGCCAGAGCGGTGGCCAGCATAGCAGAAACGATTCGTTTGAAGCGACGGGAAATTTTCATTGACTTTTCTATTCCTCTGTTTTCTCTTTCAGTAAATCGCAAATCAAATCGCAAATCAGACGTTCAGATGCTTACGGATGCTGGTGGCAGTGCCGATACCGCAGAGCACGAAGCCCAGCAATGCAAAGCCGCCGACGAGGTAGTACCAGACATTGCCTAGCGACACCAGCTGACCGCCGAACATCTGGGATAGGTTGGAGGGATTCTCGGCATACCAGCGGGTCAAGGCGTAGTACGCACCGCAGATGATGCCGGAGGCCAGCGCGGCAGAGATCAGGCCGGAGGTGACACCCTCGACAAAGAACGGAAATCGGATGAAGCCGTTGGTGGCACCGACCAGTTTCATGATATTGATCTCTTTGCGACGGTTAAAGACGGTAATCTTGATGGTGTTGTTGATGACCACGATGCTGACGATGGCCAGCACCAGCACGATGCCGTAGCAGGCGTAGGTTACGACCTTTTGCAGCGAGACGAAAACCTTGGACATTTCCAGCGGCGCGTTGACCTGGTAAACACCATCAATCTGGCGCAACTGCTGGGAGACAGACTCGATATTATCGGGGCTGTCCACCACAACGCGATAGTTGGGATAGAACGGGTTATCACTGGCAAATGCATCCTGTAGGTTGGTGTAGGAGGACAACATGTCGCTGTAAACCGCCAGCACGTCCTGGGGCGACATGTAGGTAACACCCACCACGTGTTCGGTGCTGCGGATGGAGGTGTCGGCAGCGGCAATCTGGTCATCACTGGCACTCTGGTCCATGTAGACGACGGTCTCGTTCTGGTCGCCAATATACTCGACCATGGCATCGATATTGACACCTAGCAAGTAGGCGGCACCGATCAGCAGCATGCAGACGGTCAGAACGCCCATGGAAGCAAAGGTCATCAGCCGGTTGGCCCGCAGGTTATGCAGACCCTGGCCGACCAGGTAAGTAAAGCTGGAAAAACGCATGGTATCCCCTCTTAATTATTCCTCATCATCGTAGTCTTCATATTCATCGTAGCCGTTCTCATGCGCGGCCATGCGGGCGGCGTAGCGGCGGGCAACTTCGGGATGCGAAGTGTCTGAGGCAACCATGCCGTTGGCCAGTTCGATGACACGGTTGTTGTATTTGCGGGCCAGTTTATGTACCAACTCGTGCTCGTGGGTAACGACCACCACGGTGATATTGACCTTATTGATGGCCTCGAACAGCTGCATGATATCCATCGACATTTCGGGGTCGATGTTACCGGTGGGCTCGTCAGCAATGATAAGCTTTGGGCCGTGGGCCAGAGCGCGGGCCACAGCCACGCGCTGTTGCTCACCACCGGAGAGCTCGTCCGGTAGGCGGTCCATCTTATCCTCCAGCCCGACCAGAGACAGCACGTACGGGATGCGGGACTTGATTTTTTTGGTGGGAATGTTGGTTACGCGCATGGCGAAAGCCACATTCTCGTACACCGTCATGGTGGGAATCAGGCGGAAATCCTGGAACACAACACCCATCTGGCGGCGCAGGTACGGCACCTTGCGACGTTTCATCTTGGTCAGATCCTGGCCGTTGATGATGATGCAGCCCTCGGTGGGCTTTTCCTCCATCTGGATCAGTTTAAGGAAGGTGGATTTACCCGCGCCGGAATGGCCCAGGATAAAGACAAACTCGCCGTCATCGATTTGGATATTGATGTCATCGAGCGCTACATTTTCATCGTTGTGCGTTTCGTAAGTTTTTGAAACGTGTTCAAATTCGATCATTGGTTTTAACTCCCATGCCCTTACGACTTCTTGTGGATGGTTACAGTCATACATATAATAGGATACCATGCCAGCATGTTACGGTCAAGCATTTTTCTGTGAGAGAAATACGAAAAAGCCCCGCTGTTGTGCGTGTGACAGCAGGACTTTTTAAAATCTTTGTTAATTTGTGGAATCAGTACTTGGCCGGGTTGGCGGAAAGATACTTTTTGACCATCAGCGCCACCTTAAAGACGATGGCATCGTCGAAGTTGCGCAGATCCAGACCGGTCAGCTTGCGGATCTTCTCCAGGCGGTAGACCAGCGTATTGCGGTGCACAAACAGGCCGCGGCTCGTCTCGGAGACGTTCAGGTTGTTCTCAAAGAAGCGCTGGATGGTGAACAGTGTCTCAGCATCGAGAGAGTCGATGCTCTCCTGCTTAAAGACCTCGCGCAGGAAAGCCTCGCACAGGGTGGTGGGCAGCTGATAGATCAGGCGGGCGATGCCCAGGTGATCGTAGCTGATGACCTGACGCTCGGTGTCGAATACTTTGCCGACTTCCATGGCAATCTGGGCTTCTTTAAAGCTGGAAGCCAGATCCTTGATGTTGCCGATGGGAGTGCCGATGCCAACGACCGCTTTGATGTAGTGGTCGCCCTGCAGGGTGTCCACGATGGAAGCAGCCAGCTTTTCCATATCGCGGGTATTGTTGTCGGGCTTGATCTCCTTGACCAGCACGGTATCCGTCTCGCTGATATTAAAAACGAAGTCCTTCTGCTTGTCTGGGAACAGGCCGCTGACAACATCGTAGGCGGAAATATCGTTGCCGGAGGTCACGCGGACCAGCAGGACGACACGTTGCACATCAGAGATAAAGTGCAGTTCCCGCGCTTTGGCATAGATGTCGCCGGGTAGGATGTTATCCAGCACGACATTTTTGATAAAGTTTGTCTTATCGAATTTTTCGTCGTGATACTGCTTGATGCACTGCAGGCTGATCGACAGCATGGCAGCGAACTGTTCAGCCGTTTCATCGGTGCCCTCCACAAATGCGGCATAGTCGTTATGCTTGGCATTGGAAAACTGATGGTAGGAGTAGCCGTCGCGCACAAAAGCATCACCGGAGGTTTGGTGGGCAGCGGCTACGCCTTCACGTACCTCGCCAATCTGCCCTAACTCTGAGCAGGAAATCACGGTGCCTGTTTCGTCAACAACGCCGACCACGCGGTCGACGGCATCCTTCATCTGGTACACCACGTTCTGAAAGACCCTGTTCGCCATAGTATGTGCTCCTCTTCAGATATTTGTGGGCAAATTGCCGTTGGCTATCTTGCCCGAAAATCAAAAGCTCTTGATGTATATTTTACACAATTAGCTTGACTTTTGCAACATATTTTACTGAAAAAATCAAGATTTTCTTGTACATTTTTTAAATTTGGGCAAATGTAATCATCTCTCGTGCCGTGTCCAATGAAACCAATATAATGTCCTATTGGTCAAATTGATGAATAAACGAGACGAAAAAGTATGACTAATAAAATCCACAAATCTCCGAAGCTAAGCTGTAGTGCGTTGAAGGTGGGAAGCAATAAGGAAGACTACTACTGCGGGAAAACATCTGCGAGGGGCTCAGATTTGGTGTGGCGGGGCCATTTTCAATGATTTAGAAATGTACCAGAAGAACTTTTGCTATTTTCTGCTTGAAGCCAAGCCGTCAATCCCCTGCCCAACCCTCCCTGGCAAACTGGGAAGAGACTTGGGAAAACCGCAGGAATAACGGCAAAAAGAAAAAGAGAAGAACTTGAGACGATGAAATCTCTTGTTCTACTCTTTGATTTCTCTTATTTTACTTGGACAGATTAAGCGTTCCGCCGGACATTCTGAAAAGCAAAAACACAAAAACAGTGGGGAATCATCCGTCATTTTGACGTTTTATGTTCATTTGGCTTCCGCATAGAACCTGTTCCGCCCTCGACAACACCACGGCGCTGGAATACGTAGGAAAAGCTGTGGAAGAAAATCTTCAGGTCCATGACAAAAGTCAGATGGGCAGCGTATTCCCCATCGTACTTAGCCTTTACATCAATGGACAGCTCGTCACGGCCGTTGATCTGTGCCAGGCCTGTCAGGCCGGGGCGGATGTCGTTGGCATGTACTTTGTCGCGCGCATCGATCAGGTCGTACTGGTTGTACAGCGCGGGGCGCGGGCCAATGATGCTCATCTGACCAGCCAGGATGTTGTAGATCTGGGGCAGTTCATCTAGGCTGGTCTTGCGCAGGAACGCGCCGCTTTTGGTAATGTAACTGTCTGCATTCTGCAGCAGATGCGTGGGTACATCGTGGGGGGTATCACCGCGCATGGTGCGGAACTTTAAAATGTTAAAGTGGGTCTTGCCCTTGCCGACACGCCGCTGCTTGAAAAAGACCGGGCCTGGGGAATCGGCCTTGATCCACAGGGCAATAATACCCATGGGGATGGCCAGCATGATGGTGGCGGCTAGGGACAGGATAAAATCCAGGATGCGTTTTACATAGCGTTGATACATGGCATCAATCCCCCTTTTCGTCATGCAGTTTGCGGGCTTTGTCCAGTTCCTCACGGGAAAGGATCATGGTGTTTCCGCTGGCCGCAACGACCGTATGGTCGGCGCGCACACGGCGGTTGGGATGGTAGCTGGGCACCATCTCCTGCAGGCATTCGACCACGGCATCATCGTTGTGGTGGGCCGAAGCTTTCAAATCCTGCAGCTGGGTGTAGAACTTCTCTAAATCAATGTCCATGGGCGGGGCTATGAAGATCTTGTTGTGGGCGGTCTTGAGCATCTTGTCCTGCTCAGCGTCCATCAGCAGTTCTTCATACAGCTTTTCGCCGGGGCGCAGACCGGTAATCTTGACCTGCATGTTCACGCCGGGTTCGTAGCCATAGAAACGGATCAGCCGGGTGGCCAGGTCCATGATCTTGACGGGCTCACCCATGTCCAGCACGTAGATGCTGCCGCCTTTGGCTAGGCCACCTGCCTGCAGCACCAGCTGCGCAGCCTCGGTGATGGTCATAAAGTAGCGCACGATGTCGGGATGGGTGATGGTGACGGGGCCGCCGCGCTTAATCTGCTCCTCAAACAGAGGAATAACGCTACCGTGGCTGCCCAGCACATTGCCAAAGCGCACGGCTACGCACTTCATGTCGGTGCCGCTGGCAAAGGACTGAATGAGCATCTCGCACAGGCGCTTGGTACAGCCCATGACGTTTGTGGGGTTGACAGCCTTGTCGGTAGAAAGCTGGACAAAGCGCTCAACACCGTGTTCGGCGGCGGAGGTCAGCAGATTCTTGGTGCCGAACACGTTGTTTTTGACGGCTTCGGCGGGGCTGATCTCCATCAGCGGCACATGCTTGTGCGCAGCAGCGTGAAACACCACCGAGGGATGATAGGTCTCGAATACCTCATCCAGACGGGCTTTATCGCGGATGGAGCCAATCAGCGTTATGACGGGGGCTTCGGCACCGTACTTATTGCGCAGCTCGGTCTCCAGCTCGTAGGCGCAGTTCTCGTAAATGTCAAAAATGAGCAGACGGCGGGGTTGGTAGCGCATGATCTGGCGGCACAACTCACTGCCGATGGAACCGCCGCCGCCGGTAACCAGCACGATCTTGTCGTGCAGATACTCGGAAATCTGGGCGTTGTTCAGCTGAATCTCATCGCGGGAGAGAAAGTCGGCAGTATTTAGTTCGCGGAAACCGGCGGCTACAGGATTGCCGTTCTCGTCCACGGCCTGGGGGTCAGACAACATGCGTACCCGGCAGTGGGTGGAGTTGCAAAGATTGATGATCTCACTGAGACGGTCACCTTTTAACGTAGTAATGGCAATAACGATCTCAACGATATGGTATTTGCGCACCAGTTCTGGGATATCGGAGATGGTGCCGCGCACCGGCACACCTTGCACACGCAGACCCTTTTTGGTCAGATCATCGTCCACCATGCAGACCGGGTTGCCGAAACTCTGGTTTTTATTTTTGCAGAGATTGACCGCCCAAGCACCTGCGTTGCCTGCGCCTACGATCAGCAAAGGTGTGACGTCCTCCGGCTTATTGCTACGAGCATTGTGCAAGGTCCTGCCGAACCGCCATAGGAAGCGCACACCCGCTATGGCGGCAGTGTTAAAGACGGCACCGAAGATCAGCACAGCGCCGGAAATGGGGCGGCTGTGGTAGAACAGGTCGAACAGCATAATAATACCGGTGGCAAGGCCCGACAGGCAGGTTAGACGAGCCAGGTCACGCATGCCGGCGTATTCCCACATGATCTCGTACAGGCCGCCGAACCAGAACACGATCATATAGATCGGCAGTACGTAGGCCAGCATGGGAGCCATGGCTCGGATGGTCAGCACCCGCTTGTAGGCATCGCCGCTGTCAAAACGCAGCATGACAGCCAGCCAGTAGCATAGCACGATCAGCCCGCAGTCCAGCAGCATCAGCGCAATGCGCCGTGGTAGACCTTTGATGATTTGTTTTGAATCCTGTTGCATGTTGATTCCTTTTGGTTTGGATTTATAAAAATTTTGAGGCGAAATTCAAAAAAGCATAAAGCTTTGTGTATGACTGTTTACTATTATAGCACAAAAATGCTCCGTCGTGTTGCATGCTGCGCACGAACGGAGCGGGCAGTTTCTATAAAGATAGGCTTTGATTTTTGGCGAAAATTACTCAACCGTGACAGATTTTGCCAGGTTGCGTGGTTTGTCGACATCCAGGCCCTTGGCACAGCTGACGTAATAGGCCAGCAATTGCAGTGGAATAACCGACAGGCTGGTGGCAAAGTGCGGATCGGTTTTGGGCACATAGACGGTGAAACCAGCGGTGTCCTCGATGCTGTAGTTGCCGTAGGTCGTCAGGCCCATCAGGAAAGCACCACGGCTCTTGACCTCGACCATGTTGGAAACGCTCTTTTCAAACAGGTCCGGCTGGGTCAGGATACCTACGACCAGTGTCCCCTTCTCCACCAAAGAGATAGGGCCGTGTTTCATTTCTCCTGCGGCGAACGCCTCGGAGTGGATATAGCTGATTTCCTTAAATTTCAGGCTGCCTTCCAGCGCCACGGCATAGTCCAGCCCGCGGCCGATGAAGAAAGCATCTTTGGCGTTGGCGTATTTGCTGGCAAACCACTGGATACGTTCCTTATCGGCCAGCGTTTTTTCAATTTTTTCGGGCAGGGCTTCCAGCTCGGACACAAGGTTTTCGTACTGGCCCTCGGCCAAGGTGCCGCGCACACGGGCAAACTCCGTAGCCAGCAGGTAACAGGTGGCTAGCTGGGTGCTGTAGGCTTTGGTGGTGGCTACGGAAATTTCCGGCCCGGCCCAGGTATACACGGTGGCATCGGCCTCACGGGCGATGCTGGAACCTACCACGTTGACGATACCCACCGTGCGCACACCACGGTCCTTGCACAGGCGCAGGGCGGCCAGAGTGTCGGCGGTCTCGCCACTCTGGCTGATGACCAGTGCCAGAGAATCCGGCTCCAGCACGGGGTTGCGATAACGGAACTCGCTGGCAACATCTACTTCTACCGGCAGGCGGGTCAGGCTCTCGAACACATAGCGCGCAGCCATGCCCACGTGATAGGCGGAGCCGCAGCCGATGATGTATATGCGGTGGATGCTGCGGATGGTGTCCTCATCCAGAGCCAACTCGGACAGGTCAATCTTGCCGTCTTTCAGGCGCGGAGAAAGCGTATCACGGACAGCGGCGGGCTGCTCGTGGATCTCTTTCATCATGAAGTGCTCGAAGCCACCCTTCTCGGCAGCTTCAGTGTCCCACTCGATAGTGGAAGCCTCGTGCTGGACAGGCTCCTTGTCGGTATCGAAGAACTCGATGGAATCCGGCGTAAGGCGCGCGATCTCCAGATTGTCAATGTAGTAGACCGTGCGGGTGTACTTGAGCAGCGCAGGCACGTCAGAGGCAATCAGGGTGCCGTTCTCGGCTTTGCCGACCACCAGCGGGCTGTCCTTGCGGGCAGCGTAGATGGTGCCCGGCTCATCAGCAAACAGCACACCCAGTGCGTAGGAACCGCGCACATGCAGCATGGTACGGGCGATGGCATCCAGCGGGTCACCGGCGGACTCACCCATGTAATAGTAGTCCAGCAACTGGGCCAGCACCTCGGTATCCGTCTGGGAGGCGAAGATATAGCCCTTGTTGGTCAGACGCTCTTTGATCTCGAGATAGTTCTCGATGATGCCATTATGAACAATGGCGATTTTTTTATCGTTGGAGTAATGGGGATGCGCATTGACAACGGAAGGCTCACCGTGGGTAGCCCAACGGGTATGGCCGATGCCGCTGCTACCCGTCAGTGTACTGCCGCCGTCCGTCATTTCGCTTAACACTTTCAGGCGGCCCTTAGCTTTGACGACCTCGATTTTGCCGGCAGCATTCTGCACAGCAAGACCGGCCGAATCATAGCCACGGTATTCCAACTTGGCCAGGCCGTCTAACAGGATCGGTGCTGCCTGGGCGGCACCGGTAAAACCGACGATTCCACACATAAGAGTTGCGCCTCCTTGTTTATGTTCATGCGGTATGCATCTTGCTTTTGACAATATACGTTCATAAGTATATTCTATTTCACGCAAAATGTCTACTGTTTTGCAAAAAACGGGCGGCCGTCAAGGGCTACGGCCGCCCGCTGCGCATATTCTCATCTTCCGAAGTTCTTACACCATAAGACCCATCACGAGATCTTGCGCATTTATCAGTTTACCACACTTGCAAAAATTAGGCAAGTGCAAAAGCTGATTTTATACTGAAGATTCCGCACCTGCAAAAGAAAATGAAGTTTATACTTCTATTGCTGAGAAAAAATTAGGAACTCACCTTGCGGGCTACTACCACATACCGCCCATTGGCCGAGGAATACTCGCAGGTAGAAAGGGTGAGCAACTGTTCACCATACACAGGGCGGATGCCGCTGTCTACATCGCTACGGCGAATGACTTCGGCCACATAATCGTTATAGGTGTACTCGTCCATGTCTATGTACTGGTTATAGATAAAGCTGGTATCCTGCACCACATCGATGGCAAAGGCGGCAAAGACCTCATATTTGGCATCGCCGTACAGGGTATCGAACTCAATGTAGGGGTGCTCCTGATAATAGGCAGCCTTTTTATACTCGGTCAGGCAGCCAAAAATCGTACCGGTTTTCATGTTGTGTCCGTATATGATCAGGTTGTTACTTTGGGCATTGGCCCCGATGGTCGTTTTTTCATCTAGGTACGGCACACCGTAATCGCTGTACTGGTGCTTGAAATCGTGCTTTAAGTAGTAGTCTTTGTTGTTGGGCGTGTACATGACCGGAAAGTCCAGGTTGGTGCCCTCGATGGAGATCCATCCCATAAAATCACTGTTCTGGTCTTTCAGAGCGGCAAACTTGGCGGCGTTGGATGGTTCGCTGTCCTCGACCGTGGCGGGCGTGACGGCAGTGTCGATCATGGATTGCAGGTCGGAAAACTCGTTCTCGATTTTTTTATCGTCCAGAAAGCGCTTGACCAGCAGCCCGCCGCTGACTATGAAAATGACCGCAAACACCATCATGGCGATGGTGTAAGCCAGATCCTTTTTGCTTCTTGTTTTGCTCGCTTTTGCGGCACTGCCTTTGCCCTGGGCCGAACGTGGCTCCTCGTAAGCGGCATCCTTGTCCTGGTCGTAGAACTGGGGTGCAGCTTTGGGAGCGGCAGGCTCCGACTCTTTGGGCAAGGTGATGGTCTGGGCGGGGTGCTGGACGGGCATATCGTTGCGGTGAATTTTTGCCATAGTGTTTGCTTCTCCCTATCAGAATACTGTCCTTACTATACGCCAAACGCGGCAATTATGCAAGCGAAAGACAGCAGAATTTGTTGCGTTGTCTGTGCCAATGCCTAGGAAACAAACTGCAACGGGGTGAAATCGATGCTGCCGCCCAGCAGTTCTTCCAACGGCATGACACCGTACAGGCGCCAGACCGGAGTATAGGGGGGAGGTCGTGCCGGATTTGTCGATGCCCTGCCAGATCTCAAGCTGTCCATCATAGATGGCCAGTACCTGGCTGCTGCCATCACAGAAATATTGTGCGCTGGTGGTTTTGTCATCGCACAATTCGTCCACAATCAGCAGCCATCCGTCCGTATAGTGTAAAATACAATAATAGCTCCCATGTCCGGAAAGATCGGTAGAGAGATTCTCGGCCAGTAAGGTACACTCTCCTGTAGCAGCATCAAGCACAGAGGCAGTGCCGTTTTGTTTGTCACATATGGCAATGCCGCTGCTGAAGCTGCCCCCGTAGCCGGTAAGTGTGTAATAGGATAGAGCAGAGGAATCTTCGTCAGTACCGCAGCACGATGTTTGGGTGCATTCATCGGCCGTGGGGACGTGCACATCCTAAGCGCAACCGATGAAGGTTTCTACTACCAGACTTTGACCGACAGTGAGATTAACCACGAAATCGATATCGGCCGCATCATCGCCTATGAGGTCGAGAAAATCACCGGCATCGCCGTCCGACCTGCAATGTGCCTGGCTGCGCCCACGACAGTGACACCTGTCCGGCCTACATCAAAGGTTCGGCTTCCTGTTATGCCGATGGTGGCGAGGTCCACCTTTACATCTGCCAATATAAGGAAGCGGAAGATACAACCGTTTTCCGCTTAGAGAAAATCAGCGCTGACTATATCCAACGTGTCTGCCTTGCAGATGATTTACCGTTTGACTGGCCTTTTCTAAAGAAACCGGCGATATGCAGACGCTTTACCAGCTGGATGGCCTTGAAAACGGGCGCGACAGCACGGGGCAAGTCACATACGTCAACCTGGTCGGTGCCAAGGACCGTCAACTGTATTTTTTCCATTTTGAAAACGTCCCTGCCAGCACAGCTTCTGCGTTACAGCTCTGGTGTTATGACTTTACTTCCAATCAATGGGTGGTGGATTCTTGCATAGTTTGAGAGGCGGCGGTTCCGGATGGGGTTTGAATTGCGTCAGAAGCCGGGGCGGCGCAGGAGGTCAAAGCAAGGGCCAGTGCGGCGGCTAGTGTGAGAAGCTTTTTCATGGGGGGTCCCCCCTTATTGTACCGCAGAATGTGTCTGATTTGAAAACTTTTGCAAAGAAAAATGCCGCCATGCACCCAAAAATGCACAGCGGCTTAGAAATTATAAAATCACTCGCGGATCTCGATGCCGAGCTTGAACTTCAGGTTGCCGAGGATCTTCTTGACGAAGCGGTCAACCTCATCGGCTGCAAAAGGCTTATCGCCGGGCTGGAAGTACAGGCTGAAAGCCATGCTCTTTTTGTCAGCGCCCAGCTTTTCGCCGCGGTAGATGTCGAACAGTTCCACCTTGGTCAGATGCTTGCAGGCGCGCTGCATCTCGGTGATGAGGGTGCCGCACTCCATGCTCTCGGGGGCAACCAGAGCCAGGTCACGCTGGACGGGGGCAAACTCCGGAATCGGGGTGTAGTGCAAGCTGGCGGGAACCAGGGCGTGGAAAGCGACCCAGTCGATCTCGCCCAGGTAGATGTTCTGGTTGGAGCGGCTGTCCTTGGGCAGCTTCAGCTCGGAGGTGACATCGTTGGCCAGCTTGCCAAAGACACCAACGCGCTCACCCTTGCACAGGATGTAAGCGGCGATGCCGGGATGCAGCCAGGCAACATCGGTGGCGCGCTCCACGGTCAGCGCAACGCCGAAAGCCTCGCCCAAAGCGGCGACAGCACCCTTGACTGTGAAGAAATCCTCGTCATTGCCCCAGACGGCGAAGCCCAGGTGCAGGCGTTCCTCCGGCAGTTCGGTGATGGGCAGTTGCTTCGGGATATAGATGTTGGACATCTCAAACAGGCGGCCCTCGCCGTTGCCCTTGCGCAGGTTGTCCACAACAACATTCAGCAGGGACGGTGCCAGCAACGGGCGCATGATGGTCAGATGAGAGGAAATGGGGTTCAGGATGCGGATGACCTTACGCTCCGGGGCATCGGCGGCGATATGCAGCATATCCAGGTCAGCATCGGCGTAAAACGCAAGGGTCTCGGCCTCATAGAAGCCCTGAGCGCACATGGCGCGTTTGGCCTTGACGCGGGCCTTCTGCTCGGCAGTCAGGCCGCCGGTGGTGACCTGGGCGGCTTTCAGGAAAGTGGGCACGATGTGGTCATAGCCGTACTCGCGGATGACTTCCTCGGCCAGGTCAGGCTCGCCGACCTCGATGTCCTCGCGCCAGCGGGGGGCAACGACCTGCATGGTGTTGCCGTCAGCCTCAAGAGTGACCTCGAACTGCAGGCGGTGCAGGATGCTCAGGATGGCATCGGTGGGCACGGTAATGCCCAGGATAGCGTTGATACCGCTGACGGTGGCGGTAAAGTGCTTGCCCTCACGCGGGGCACCGGCAGAACAGTCAAAGTGGGTAGCAGTGACTTCGCCGCAGCCCAGTTCCTGGATCAGGTGAAGGGCGCGGGCCATGCCCAGCTCGGTGGTGTACTCGGAGATGCCTTTCTCGTAATGGCTGGAGGCATCGGTATTTTGGCCCAGGCCACGGGCAGTCTTGCGGATGTTGTCGCGGGCGAACTTGGCGCTCTCGAACAGCAGCTGGGTGGTGCAGTCCTTGATCTCGCTGTTCAGGCCACCCATAACGCCAGCCAGGGCAACGGGCTTGGAGCCGTCGCAGATGACGAGGTTATTCGGGGTCAGCTTGAAGTTCTTTTCGTCCAGGGTGGTGATTTCCTCGCCGTCTTTTGCGCGGCGGACGATAATCTGGCAGCTTTCCAGAGTGTCCATATCGAAAGCATGCATCGGCTGGCCAATCTCCAGCATGACGTAGTTGGTGATATCAACCACGTTGGAGATGCTACGCAGACCGCACAGTGCCAGCTGACGTTTCATCCAGCGCGGAGAGGGGCCGGGGGTGATGTTGTGGACATAGTGGCCGATGTAGCGCGGGCAGAGGTCCGGGGCCTCCACAGTGATGGACAGGCGGTTATCGGTGGTGTCAGACACGGTGTAGCCGGTGGCGGGCATCTTGAGGGGCTTGCCCAGCACAGCGGCGACCTCGCGGGCGATGCCCAGGACGCTCTGGCAGTCAGCGCGGTTGGCGGTGACGGAAATATCAAAGATGTAGTCGTCCAGGCCGACAACATCCTGGATGGGGGTGCCGGGGACGGTATCCTTGGGCAGGTCGAGCAGGCCGTAGACCTCGGCACCGGGATACAGGTCGTCATTCAGGCCCAGTTCCTCGCCGCTGCAGAGCATGCCGTTGGACTCAATGCCCATCAGGGGCTTGGCCTTGATCTTAATGCCGCCGGGCAGCGTGGAGCCGTCTAGAGCGGCGGGGGTGTGCATACCCTCATAAACGTTGGGGGCACCGGTGGAGATCTGGATGTCGTGGCCGTACTCGCCGCAGTCTACCTTGCAGATATGCAGGTGGGTGCCCTCCTGGGGAACGCACTCGGTGACAACGCCGACAACGACCTTGCTGATCTCGCTGCCGAGATCAATGAGCTCTTCGACCTCAAAGCCGCAGCCAAAGAGTTTGTCCTCCAACTCCTGCGCGGTGACATCGATATCAACATACTGTTTTAACCAGCTGAACGGTACTTTCATAATCTGTACTCCTCCCCCATCAATCCTCGAACTGCTTCAAGAAGCGCAGATCGTTTTCAAACATCAGGCCGATGTTGTTGATGCCGTATTTGAGCATGGCGATACGCTCGATGCCGATGCCAAAGGCAAAGCCGGAATAGACGTTGGGGTCAATGCCGCAGTTCTCCAGCACACTGTGGTGGACCACACCGGCACCCAGAACCTCGATCCAGCCGGTGTGCTTGCACAGCGGGCAACCCTTGCCGCCGCACTCGAAGCAGGAGACATCGACCTCAACGCTGGGCTCGGTGAATGGGAAGTAGGACGGGCGCAGGCGGGTCTTGACATCAGCACCGAACAGAGCCTGGACGAATTTGTCCAGCATGCCCTGCAGGTCGCACAGAGTGATGCCCTTATCCACGACAAGACCTTCCATCTGATGGAACATCGGGGAGTGGGTGGCATCGGAGTCAGAGCGGAATACACGGCCGGGGACCAGCACCTTGATGGGGGGCTTTTCCATATCCATCACGCGGATCTGGCCGCCGCTGGTCTGGGTGCGCAGCACGATATCATCGGCCACATAGAAAGTATCCTGCATATCGCGGGCGGGATGATTCTTAGGTACGTTTAGGCGGGTGAAGTTGTGGTCGTCATCCTCAATCTCGGGACCTTCGTAAATTTCGAAGCCCATACCGGCGAAAACATCCACGATCTCGTTCTTGACGAGAGTGATGGGATGCAGGTTGCCTTTCGGGCGAACCTTGGGGGGCATGGTGATGTCCACGGTCTCGGCGGCGTTGCGGGCGGCCAAGGCAGCCTGCTCCACCTGGGCGGACAGAGCCTGATACTGACCCTCGACCCACTGCTTGAACTCGTTGATGGTTTTGCCAACAGCGGGACGATCCTCTTTAGGCACATCGCGCAGGGACTTGGTCAGTCCAGCAACAGCGCCGTTTTTGCTCAGGAATTTCTGCCAGAAGTCCGACAGCTGAGCCTGATCGGTGACAGCGGCGGCAGCTTCTTCGATCGCAGCGCGCAGCTCTTTGATTTTCTCTTCCATAGTACACCTCTGTTTGTGGGTCTTGCGGGACAAAACAAAAAAGGCCTCATCCCTGTGCTTGTCAGGGACGAAGCCTTGTAAATGCAAAACTCCGCGGTACCACCCGTGTTCCACGCAAAAAGGCGCGGCACTCTTTACTGCCGGTAACGGTGCAGGGCCGTTGTGCATTACTGGGCCTGGGGCTGTTCACACACACCACTCAAGAGCGAACTTCGGCGCGGGGGCTTGGGAGCGGCTTGCAGCCGGTGACCGCTCTCTCTGATCCGAAACAAATCGCGCGTACTTTCTCCGTCAATGTGTTTTAACGAATACGGATTTAGTATAGCGGTTTCGGCAGGATTTGTCAAGGGTGGCTTAATTATCGCGGCGGCGGCCCAGCAGGCGCACCACGTACAGGAAGATATTGATGAAGTCAAGGTAGAGGTTCAGCGCGCCGATGATGGAGGCTTTGTGCAGCATGGCTGCATCGCCGCCAAAGTAGGCGTAGTGGTGCTTGAGCATCTGGGTGTCATAGGCAGTCAAACCCATGAAGATAAACAGGCCTACCGCGCAGAGCAGCAGATCGCCGATGCCGAAGCTGAAGCCAAACAGGCTGAACAGACTGCCAACCAGAGAGCAGACGATCATAGCAATCAGGCCGCCCATCAGCTTGGGGCCCCAGCCGACCAGGCTGCGGTTGGTGGTGGCACCGTACACGGCCATAACGCCGAAGTAGACAGCACCCACCAGGAACGCCAGAACCAGGCTGCCCAGGTCATAAATCAGGAAGATGGAGCAGAGGTTAAGGCCATTGAGCGCCGCATAGGCAAAGAAAATGCCGGTAGCGGTGCTGGGCTGCAGGCTGGTGACACGGGCGGACAACACACCGACCAGAATCAGCTCGGCAATGCAGGTAATGAAGAACACGCCGCTGTTGATGAACGCATACACCATACCGGTAGAAACGGCACCGATGGCAACGGCGAAAGTGACCAGCAGGCCGGCAAACATCCAGCCGAAAGTCTTGGTCATATATTGGTTTAAAGTTCCAAACGGACTTTCAGCGTAAGAAATATCATTGTAATTCTGATACATAGTTGAAATCCCCTTTCTGTATGAAGTATTATACTGTTATCAGGATGGTAATTCATCACAAAATTATTAAGAACCATGGATAAAAGGTGAAAAATGTCTGATTTATATGGGATTTATCTGCATATCCCCTACTGCCGGGCCAAATGCAGATATTGTGATTTCTACTCGGCTCCCGGCGCGAGGGGTGTGCCGCAGGCCTATGTGGATGCCCTGCTGCGGGAACTGGTAAAGAATACCCGCCGCCCCGATACGCTTTACTTTGGCGGCGGGACCCCTGCCCTGTTGGCACCCGCCCAGGTGGAGCAGCTGATTATGGCGGCAAATCCCTTGCCCAGGGCGGAAATTACGCTGGAAGCGAACCCCGATGTAGTAACGCAGGAGAGCCTGGCGGGATTCCGTGCGGCGGGCGTGACGCGCATCAGCTTTGGTGTGCAGAGCGCCAGCAACGACCAGCTGCGGCGGCTGGGGCGCACCCATACTGCCGAGGGCGCGGCGCAGGCACTGGCCTGGGCGCGGGCGGTCGGATTTGAGGAGATTTGCGGTGATATCATGCTGGCACTGCCCCAGTACAGCAATGCTGAGTTTGATGCCACGCTGTCCCTTTTGCGGGATGGCGGCTGTACACATATTTCGGCCTATCTATTAAAGGTAGAGCCGGGCACAGCGTTTTACCGCACCCCGCCTGCAGGACTGCCGGACGGCGATGCAGCGGCGGACTTTTATTTATATGCAGTCGACCAGCTGGAAAAAGCCGGGTATCAACAGTACGAGATCAGCAACTTCTGCTGCCCCGGCCATGAGGGACGGCACAACCTGCTGTATTGGGACTGCTGCGACTATCAGGGCTACGGCCCCGCCGCCCACAGCTGCGTGGGCGGCGGGCGGAAATACTGGTCGAATGATGTGCAGGCGTTTATCGATGGCACCGTTGCTGAAGCAATCGAGGGCGACTGCACGGCCGAGGACTTTTTGCTGATGCAGCTGCGCCTGCGCAAGGGGCTGGATCTGGCCGAATATACCCGCTGGGGCGGCAGTTTTACCCCGGCACAGAAACAGTTTATTCGCCAGTGCGTAGCCCATGGCTATGCAGAGCTTGACGAAAAAACGCTGAAACTTACCCCCGCCGGTATGGTGGTGCAGAATTCTATTTTGACCGAACTGATGTAAAAATAGGAAAATACCGCCTCTGCCTTTTTATGGGCAGGGGCGGTATGCTTTTGTGGCGTTATATTTCGCGGATGGGCCAGCCGAGGAGCTCGGCGGCGGTGCGGTCGTGGGTGACTAAAATCGCGGGCCGCTCCCCTGCCAGACGGCGGGTTACAGCGGCAGCTTCCCGCACCAGGTCGGCATCCATGCCGGTGAACGGCTCATCCATCAGCAATGTTTGGGCATCACGGCACAGCAGGGCGCGCAGCAGGGCGGCGCGACGCTTTTGCCCGCCGGAAAGCCGCGCGGCGGGCAGACGGAGGTCAGCCACAGTAAAGCCAAGAGCCTGCAACTCATCGCGAGCCTGGGCGGCGGTCAGGCCGTGGCCGGTAAGGACCAGGTTATCTACGGCGGTCAGCTGGGGGCAAAGGCGGTCCTCCTGAAAAACAGTGGCGGGGGTCGTGACGCCGGTGACGGTGCCGCTGTCTGCGGTTTCCAGCCCTAGAAGAATACGCAGCAGCGTAGTTTTTCCGCAGCCGGAAGCGCCCATCAACACCATGGGACGGTCCACCGTCCAGTTGAAATCATGCAGCACAGCATGGGAGCCAAAGCTTTTGCAGAGGTTTTGAATAAGGATGCTCATGCCTGCACCTCCCCGCAAAGGCGGACTTTTACGGCCTGCAGCAGCCGGGCGGCTATGGTGGACAGCAGTGCCGAAAGCAGCACAATGACCAGCGTCCAGGCAAACACATCCGGCGTGGACAGGGTGATCTTGGCGCGGTAGAGGGCATCGCCGACAGAGTGGTCCGGCAGACCGATGACCTCAGCCGAGACACCGCTTTTCCAGCACATGCCCATAGCAGCAATGCAGCTTTCGCAAAAGGACGGGAAGATGCCGGGCAGCCAGATATACCGCAGCCGGGTGATGAGCGGCAGACGGTAGACGCGGGCCATCTCCAGCAGCTGGGGGTCAGTATCGGCAATGCCGCCCTGCACCCCGGCGTAGACCACCGGCAACACATGGGTGAAGCTGACCACCACCGAAAGGTTGGCGCTGCGCACCCAAAGCAGGGCCAGGATCACAAAGCTGGCTACCGGCATGGCACGGATCAGCTGCATGGCAGGTTCGATAAAAATGCGTACCCAGCGCCAGCGGGCACCGAGAGCACCCAGCACCAGCCCGCCGACAACTGCCAGCAGGAACCCGGCCAGGATGCGCAGCGCGCTGAAAACGATGCGCTGCCAGAAACCAGCTGTAGGCGCCAGCTGAGCCAGCGCCTGCAGAGTTTGTATTGGTGTGGCGAGGAATAGCCCGCCATGCCCTAAGGAGACAGCCGCCAGCTGCCAGACCACGATCCACGCGGCCAGAGCGGCGGCCCGCTGCCAGAATTTAACCGGCATAGTAGAAGTCGTCAGCCGGCATGCTGCCGCCCACGCTGGCGGGGTCAGCATCGAACAGGACCTGATAGTAGGTGGTCAGGTCGGTTTTCATCTGGTCGCCGGTCTCGAACACGATGTTGCACTGGGGCAGGGCCTTCTGGGCCAGGGCGGCCTTGGCAACGATGCCGTACTCCTCACACAGGGCGGCGGTGCCCTCAAGATCGGTGTTGGCAGCGTCCACGCTGGCCTGGTAAGCGTCCATAAAGGCGGCAAAGCGGTCAGCATCGGCTTCAATGGCATCCTTGCGGACGACCAGAACACCGGTGACCAGCTTGGAACCGGCAACCTTCTGCCATTCCTCGTTCATATCCAGAGCAACGCGCAGGCCCTCGACCTGGGACAGGGCGCTGGTCACGAAAGGCTGGGGCAGCATGGCAATGGTAGCCTCGCCAGCCTGGACCTTGCTCAGGGCCTCGGTGGCTTCGCTGCAATACTCGATGGTGACATCGTTGTCGGGATCAATGCCGTCCTCGGACAGGACGTAGCGCAGGACGTACTCCGGCGTGGTGCCCTTGCCGGTGGTGACGAGGGTCTGACCCTTGAGGTCGGCAACGCTGTTCACGGTCTCGCCGTTCTCCACGATGTACAGGACACCCAGCGTGTTGACGCAGGCAACTTCAACGGCACCGTTGGTTTTCTGGTACAGAGTAGCAGCCAGGTTGGCGGGCACAGCGGCGGCATCGATGTCGCCCTTGACCAGCAGGGGCACGACCTCATCGGCAGCGCCGTACATGTTGAAGTTGACCAGATCGGCGGCATCGTCAGCCGTCAGCATGTTGACCAGGCCCATGGTGGTGGGGCCTTTCAGACCGGCCACGCGCAGTGCGGTGGTCTCGGCAGAGGTTTCAGGGCTGGCTTCCTCCTCCACGGTGGAGACAGCTTCGGTAGAAGCAGACTCGGCAGTGGATTCAGCCACAGAAGATGCGGATGCGCCGCAGCCGGCCAGAGATGCGCAGAGCGCAAAGGCGGCAACAGCAGAAAGAATACGTTTCAGTTTCATGATTTTCTGTTCCTCTCTTTTTGGGATGCTGATAGAAACATCTCTTGCTTTTGCTGCCCTACTATACTATAATAAATAGAAAATGTCTGTTGCCTGTGCAACATTTTGAGAGAGGACCCCTGCATGGAGTATACCCCTTATTTTACTACCCTGCGCAAGACCCGCCTGCTGCGCGGCATGACGAATGCGGAACTGACCTTGCTGATGGAAAGCCTGGCCCCGCGGGTGCGCCGGTACGATAAAGGCGAACTGCTGCTGATGGCCGGGTATGAAACAAAAGAGGTTGGCATTATTTTGGAAGGGGAAATCACCGCTACCAAGCCAATGCCCGATGGTACGCCCGTTACGATGGCCCGCATGGGGCCGGGCGGCGTGTTTGCCGATGTACTGGCAGGCGGCCGCAGCAAAAGCCCGGTCAATGTGACGGCGGCTGTCCCCTGCCTGGTGCTGTACCTGCCCTACGATGGCCTGCTGCAGCCAAGCGGCGAGCCGAGCGCCGCCCACTGGAAACTGCTGCAGAACTGGCTGGAGACGATCAGCGGAAAATATTTCTCGCTGGACCGCCGCCTGGAACTGCTGTGCTGCAAGAGCCTGCGCGGGCGCATCTGCCTGTGGCTGCTGGAACAGCGCGACCAGAACGGCAGCGACACCTTTACCATCACGATGACCCGTGCGGAACTGGCCGCCTACCTGAACTGCGACCGCAGTGCGTTAAGCCGTGAACTGGGCCGTATGCAGGAAGATGGTCTGATCGAACTGTTCCGCAGTACCTTTAAAGTTGTGGATGAAAACGCACTGAAGTCTCAGAGATTATAAATAGGGAGGAAAATATGAATTTTTTTATTGATGGCAAACAAAAAACACAAAGTGTGCTAAGCTGGCGGCCCAAGCGCGAAAACGCTTGGAGCTATGCCTTTACAATTTTTTGTTGGGTATGTTTGGTGTTTTCCTGTTATAAGGCTTGGCATGAAATTCACGGTCGTTTGTATTACCTGCTTGACTCTGATATGTCAAGTGAAATCATGCTGGCCTACAAGCTCCGAATCGAGCACAAGCTGATAACAAGTACATGGTTCTATTCCACTGAGCTGCGCGTGTTTAACACACAGTTGGTTTTCACACCACTGCTGTTTTTGTGCGAGAATTGGCGTACCGTTCGTGAAATAGGAACGGCAATTATTTTACTGTCCATGCTAGTTTCCTGCTTATATTTTTGTTGCCAGGCTGGCATTGCAATGCTGTTCCCTGCCATCGCCACTATGCTTATTACCCCTATGAGCGATCCTTATTTTAAGATTCTGCTGCTTGGCGTATATTACCCACCCCATGTCATTGGCAGTTTTCTCTGCCTCGGCATGATTTTTCAGTATGTCAAAACCCTAATCACCGCACCCGCATTGCGCTTTTACTTGTGCTGACCTTTTTCTCTTTGATATTGGGCATGGGGGGACTTCGACAAATTCTGGTTTTGTATATACCGCTACTGCTCACAGTCACATTTATGAGTCTCATCCGTTCTTCTTCTGAACGTTCCGCAATTTTACCGCAGTTGGATTGTAGCGGAAAGCGGCTTCTGTTGAGCGGTGTACTGAGCTGTGCGGGAGCCGCTGTTGGCTGGCAAATTAACACGCGGATCCTGCGGCATATTTTCCATTATACGAGTCAGGAGGGCGTCAAATTTCAGGGGTACAGCAATGAGCAACTGACAAAAATCATTTCCGGCTGGATGGAGAGTTTCGGATATCGGGGCGGTGACTACATCACCTCAAAGAAACTATTTTATAATGCCTTCTGTTTCTTGGCTTTGCTCATTGTTTTTGCCGCGTACATCTCGTTGATTCGCTGCCGCTCCCGATACACATTTGCTGAGAAAGTCATCTTTTTAGTGGCAGGATTTGGCTTTATCACGTACAATGGACTATATTTATTTACAGACATGGTCTATTATACCCGTTACAATATTCCTACCGTTATTCTTCTGATGCCTGTAGCCGCCATTTATCTATATCATTTGCCCCTGTGCCGTGTATTGCGCGGTGCGATGTTCAGTCTGATGGCTGGGCTGATGCTATGGTGTGCCTGTGACTATTACGAAGAGCTGTGGCCCGTCAACATGACTTCAAACTATGAGCAAGCGGTTGCCGCAATTCAGACCGCAGGATATAAGGAGGGCTATGCTACGTTCTGGAATGCGAACGTCATGACCGAATTGACAAACGGTGCCCTGGATATGCGGGTATGGAATCCCACCGATGTACTGGATGACCCGGACCACCTGTATCAGTGGCTACAATCGACGGATCATTTTGAGACTCATCCCGATGGTCCCATTTTCATCTTTGTGCATAAAGATGAGCTGAATACCATTTTGTCGAATGTTAGCCTTACCGAGGGTTCCACCGTGTTTGAAAACGACAGCTACATCGCGTATGGCTATCCCAGCTACGATGCAATGCGTGCTGACTTTTTTGATTAAGTGAGGATATAACTATGAATGACCGCAAAGACCCGATCCTTTATATCGTCATCCCCTGCTATAATGAGCAGGAGGTGTTGCCGATTACGGCACCGCTGTTTTTGCAGAAAATCAACGACCTGGCGGCGGCCGGGAAGATCAGCACGGACAGCCGGGTGCTGTTCGTGAATGATGGCTCCAAGGACCGCACCTGGGAGATCATCAACGAGCTGGCAGCCAGTGATGAGCACTATGTTGGCATCTGCCAGAGCCGCAATCGCGGCCACCAGAACGCCGTACTGGCGGGCCTGATGGAAGCAAAAGACCGTTGCGATATCTCCATTTCCATCGACTGCGACGGACAGGATGATATCAATGCCATGGACGGCATGGTAGATGCCTACCTGGACGGCTGTGATGTGGTGTACGGTGTGCGCAGCAAGCGCGATACCGATACTTTCTTTAAGCGCTTTACCGCCGAAAGTTTCTATAAGCTGCTGAACGCTATGGGCGCTGAGGTAGTATACAACCACGCGGACTATCGCCTGATGAGCGCCCATGTACTGCAGGAGTTTGCCAAATTCAAAGAGGTCAACCTTTTCCTGCGCGGTATGGTGCCGCTGGTGGGCTTTAAATCGACCAGCGTAGCCTACGAGCGCCACGAGCGTATTGCCGGCGAGAGCCACTATCCCCTGTCCAAGATGCTGTCGCTGGCGTTTGACGGCATCACCAGCTTGTCCATTAAGCCCATCCGTTTTATTACTGGGTTTGGCGTGATTGTGGCACTGGTCAGCTTTATCGGCGTGATCTGGGCCATGGTGGAGGCAATCCTGGGGCTGACGGTCTCCGGCTGGGCCAGCATGACCAGCATCATCTGCTTTGTGTCCGGCGTGCAGTTGATCTGCCTGGGGGTGATCGGCGAGTACATCGGCAAGATTTACATGGAGACCAAGCACCGCCCGCGCTACATCATCAGCGAGACGACCCCCAACTTTGAGCAAACCAAGGAGGACAACGCATGAGCCGACAGGTTTGGAAAGGTTCTACCCTGCTGAACCCGGAGCCACCGGTGCTGGTAAGCTGCGGCAGCATGGATAAGCCGAACCTTATCACGGTAGGCTGGTGCGGCACCATCTGCACCCAGCCACCGATGCTGTCCATCAGTGTGCGGCCGGAGCGCTACAGCCATAAGCTGATCAAAGAAAGCGGCGAGTTCGTGGTGAACCTGCCTACGGAAAGCCTGGTCAAGGCCATTGACTGGTGCGGTGTGAAAAGCGGCCGTGATGTAGACAAGTTCGCCGCCATGCACCTGACTGCCGCCCCTGCCGCTAAAGTGGGCACAGTGCTGCTGGAAGAAAGCCCGGTCAATCTGGAATGCAAGGTGACGCAGGTCATCCCGCTGGGCAGCCATGATCTGTTTTTGGCCGAGTGTGTGGCTGTGGATGTGGACGAAAAGCTGCTGGATGAAAACGGTAAGCTGTGTTTGAACAAGGCGAAGCTGATTGTGTACTCCCACGGGGATTATCTGGCGCTGGGCCGCAAGCTGGGCAGCTTCGGCTACAGTGTGCGCAAAAAGCGAAAGCCGATAAAAAAGTGATTTTACGGGCGGATAGAAAATCCGCCCCTACGAAATAATGCAAAAGAAAAGCCACCGAAGCGTTGATTTAACAGCGATAAGGAACTAAATTCAACCTTATTACTGTTAGCTGACCGTTTCAGGTGTGCAAAACAGAAGCAAAAAAGCGAAGGCATTCTGGGTACCTTCGCTTTTTGCTTCAATTTTTTTGTTATTCCGCTCTACCGCGCAGACGGTTGTTCCGGGACTGTATCCCTGATCGCAGTGGTTATACATGCCTGGCATCAGGAAAAGGCGACCTGACCGGTAAATGTCATGATCCCGAAAAACAGCAGAAACGCAGTCCACAAAAAGCAGTAAGCTCCGCCGAAAACAGGCTTTCGGGGTCTGTTTTCAGTAATACATTCAGGCTTAGCCGGGTCATAGTATCCGACCACCTGCCGCCCCAGATCCCGCTTGCCGGACAGCGATTGACGGCTCGAGTACCGATAGGTCGTGCCATTCACTGTGTACTCATAGGTCGGCAGATAGTACGTCTCCCGGCGCAGCCGATCACTGCCGTCCTCCTGGTGTTCCCACCTTTCAACGACCGAATCCTCGATCCATACCACCTTCATCATCTTGGTGCCTGTGTACCGCCGCACATCATCCTCGTATTCCTTCCGTGCGCCTTTCCGGCGGCGAATCCAGAGCCAGGCTGCCAGCACCCCCCCGAGAAGAAAGCCGGTTCCTGCTGTGATATTCCGTGTATATTCTACGGGCCATACCACAAGCGCTATCGCAAGAATGAAACCGATCACGATAACTTTGATACTCTTCATATGTCCTCCTCGTATAATAAGTTTTAAAGTTAATAATTTCAGATATCAGCAGGCTTTTAGATACCCGTGATACAATAGCTGTAGGACAGCAGAGTCAAGTTCTCGTTCCTCCGGTTGAGCCGAAAGGCTGCTTCATTTGAAGTCCGTTCCCCTGAGCCGGAAGTTAGCTGCAAACTCATTGGCTGTTTGCCAGAACACAGGCCGCTCTTTCAGCAGTGAGGGATATCGCATTGGCCGGTTCTGGAATGATTCTGATACGCGAGGTTGCGGATGCTCCGGTTATCATGGGTATCTCAAAGCCTGCTGGCCTGAAATCTCCATGCGGGGAGGTGAATTTGTTGGCATTGATGTGAGCAGCAGGAACAATGTGGTCTACCTGATGAAGCCGGACGGTAGCAAGTATTCCAGTTTTTCTGTGCAGAATAATTTGGGCGGTGCTAAACTGTTGTCAGAGAGAATCGTGTCGGCACTTCTTTCCATGCAGCTCAACGATGTGGTAATTGGCCTGGAAGCCACCTCCATCTACGGAGACAGCCTTGTCTACACACTCCGTGAAGATGGCAGCCTAGGCCAGTTCCAGCGGAAAATCCATGTCTTGAATCCGCTTTCACGATTTTTCCTTCGGGAGCATTACGCCATGAGGTCAAGCCCGTATGCTCCTTTGTGTGATCTGCCCGTGCCATAATAACCTCTGCGGCGGTATTGCCGTGGACAGCATAGTGCATCTTGTTTTGCACCGTGGCAAAGAAATCCTTGGTAATATGACTATCAAGGGAGTAGTCCACAGCGGTAGCATATATCCGTATTGATTGCAGGAATTTTGTGCTTATCTATGGCAGGCTGCGGTCAAACGGCAAATACCCCGTCTGTTGACGAAGATCCTGTAAGCGAAGCACCAACGACAGATGAGGAACCTATGGGAATGCCGCCGGCAGTGGATACCGGAGTGAAGAAAGCAGATGACAGTCCGGTTATGGATAACTTTTCTTTCTTTGCCTATCAGGGAGATGATGCCCTGCCGCATGAATTCCACAATGTAGAGAGTGGACAGACCGTCTACATGACGACAGACATCAGCCCGGAGGGATTGATGAAAATTTATGAGGCGCTGGGCGTAAATCTTCAGGGGAAAGTGGCAGTAAAACTTTCCACCGGTGAAAACGGCAGCAATTATCTCGACCCTGCACTAATAAAGGATCCTGGTTCAGTCTGTAAACGGTACCATCGTAGAGTGCAATACCGCTTATGGCGGAAACCGGTCTGAAACAGCTATGCACCGTCAGCTTGCAGAGGATCATGGTTTTACCGCCATTGCGGACGTGGACATTATGGATGCAGATGGGGATATGGAGATTCCGGTGACGGGCGGCACCTATTTAACAACGGATTATGTCGGCAGCCATTTACAAAATTATGATTCCATGCTCGTGCTGTCTCATTTCAAGGAACATCCGCAGGGCGGTTTCGGCGGCGCAATCAAAAATATTTCCATAGGTATTGGCTCCGGTGCTCGTGGCAAAAGTAATATCCACAGCGGCGGCACTTCTTTGGATACAGGCTCGTCTTCCCCGGACATCGTCGCATGCCAGTCTTCTATGGAAGAGGCCGGTTCAGCCGTGCGAGATTATCTTGGAGCAGAAAATATGGTCTATATCAAGAAGATCATCATCCACGCACCGGACAAGTCTGGCGGCAAGCGCAGACAGAAGGTGGAGATCATCTTCAACTTCGTGGACGAGGTGGAAATCCCCGTACTGGCAGAACCCATGATTGCAGAATCTACCCATGGACGCAGAAAAACGGCGTGACCTTCACGGTCACACCGTTCTCTGCCCCACCGCAAGACTTATAGTTCCTTACGACTGTTAAGCCTTTGCCTCGGTGGCTTTTCCGGTTAAAGGATGCCCTTGCTTTTCATTATGCCGATGCCGACTACTGCGACAAGAGCGATAACGCATACAACGATGAACGCATCAATGTATTTCAGCGGAACTTTGGAGAAGTTCTCGTAGAAATTTTCAAAGGCGTTCAGCTGGCTGCGGTCGGGACGGTCCGATTTTTTTTCGGCAGTCTCAGGGGCAGCCTTCGGGGTCTCGTTTTTGATTTCTTCGTTTGCCATAGCGGATTACTTCTTGGCCAGGTATTTGCGCAGGTCAAGGGCAACGGCGATGACGATGACAAGACCCTGTGCAATGTAGGTGTAAGCGGGGTCGACACCCAGGAACTGCAGGCAGATCTTCAGGACTTCGAACACCAGAACGCCGACCAGGATGCCGGAAACCTTACCAACACCGCCGTTAGCGGAAACGCCGCCGATGGTGCAGGCTGCGATAGCTTCCAGCTCGTAGCCGTTGCCGGTAGCGGTGGAAGCACCGCCGGCCTTAGCGCCAACGAGGAAGCCGCCAAGAGCGTACATGCAGGAGGCCAGGATGTAGATGCGGATCAGAGAAGCGGTAACATTGACACCAGCGACCTGGGCAGCGTTCTCGTTGCCGCCGATGGCGTACATGTACTTGCCGTGACGAGTCTTATTGTACAGGAACCAGAAGTAGATGCCGACAACTAGGGCGAAGATGGCCAGGAACGGGATGGGGCCCAGCGCGCCGCTGGCAACGGTCAGGTAGCTCTTTTTGTAGCCGCCCATGGGCTGGTTGTTGGTGATGACGGAGCACAGGCCGTAGACGATGGTCTGCATACCCAGGGTTGCGATGAAGGGAGGAACCTTCAGGAAAGCGATGATGCAGCCGTTGATAGCGCCGAAGATGGCCATGATAGCCATAACGATGACCATGGCGACAGGCCACGGAATATCGGGCAGCCAGGGCAGCATACGGGCGCTGTAGTCAACGCTCTGCAGCAGCATAGCGGAAAGGCAGGCGGCCAAACCGACCTGACGGCCGGCGGACAGGTCGGTGCCCTTAGTGATCAAGCAGCCGGAAACGCCGCAGGCGATGATAAAACGAGGGGCAACGTTCAGCAGCAGGTTTTTGCCGTTGGTAAAGGTAAAGAAGTTCTGGGTAGTGAAACCTACAAACAACGCCAGCAAAACAATCAGAATGATGATGGCGTTATTGGAAAGGAACTTTTTTACATCGAATTTTTTCTCCATTTTCGGATTTTCCTCCTTATTCAAACTGGGTGGCGAGCGCCATAATGTTCTCCTGGTTGGCCTTGTCGCCATCGATAAAGCCGGTGCAGCGGCCATCGCACATGACCATGATACGGTCAGACATGCCGATCAGCTCGCTCATTTCCGAGGAAATCATGATGATGCTCTTGCCCTGTTTGGCCATCTCTGCAATGATGCAGTAGATCTCGTACTTGGCGCCAACATCGATGCCGCGGGTGGGCTCGTCCATGATAAAGACATCCGGGTCGTTGGCTAGCCAGCGAGCGATCAGCACTTTCTGCTGGTTTCCGCCGGACAGAGACTGGATCTGCGTCTTGGAGGACGGGGTCTTGATGGACAGCTTAGCTACGTTATCCTGGACCAGCTTTTCAATCTTGTTGTCGTCCAACATGACGCCGCCAATCAGGTACTGGTTCAGCGAGGCAATGGAGACGTTATCAGCGATGGAAAGCACACCCAGAATGCCGGTAGCGCGGCGGTCCTCGGTCAGCATAGCAATGCCGTTTTTAATGGCATCCTGCGGTTGGTTGATTACCAGTTCCTTGCCTTTGTAAGTAATGGTGCCGGAGGTGTGGGCGCGTAGGCCGAACAGGCCTTCCATCAGTTCGGTACGCTGGGCACCGACCAGACCGGCCACACCCAAAATCTCGCCCTTGCGGACGTTAAAGTTCACGTGGCGGAAACTCTTGGGATTGATGGAGGTGAAGTCCTTGACATCAAAGACGACCTCACCGGGGGTATTCTCGCGCGGAGGATAGAGGTTGGACAACTCACGGCCGACCATCTTGGTGATGATTATGTCGGTGGTCAGGTCTTTAGCCTCCCAGGTGCCGATGTACTGGCCGTCACGCATGATGGTGACTTCATCGCTGATGCGAAGAATTTCGTCCATCTTGTGGCTGATGTAGACGATGGAAACACCCTTGGCGCGCAGCTCATCCACGATGGTGAACAGCGCTTCGACCTCGGCTGCCGTCAGCGAGGAGGTAGGCTCGTCCAAAATCAGCACCTTACAGTCCGCAGAGACTGCCTTAGCGATCTCGACCAACTGCATCTGGGAAACACTCAACGTGCCCAGCTTGGCATGTGGATCGTAGTTCAAGTGGACTTCTTTTAAGACCTTGGCAGCGTCCGCGTACATTTTGTCGTGGTCGATAACGGTGACAGGCCCGATTTTCTTAGTGGGATAGCGCCCGACGTAGATGTTCTCGCCGATGGAGCGCTCCGGGATGGGCTGCAATTCCTGATGCACCATCGCGATGCCGCGGTTCAGTGCATCGAGAGGTCCTTTGATCTGGACCTTTTCGCCCTCGTAGATAACCTCGCCCTCATCCATGTGGTAGATACCAAACATGCACTTCATCAGGGTGGATTTGCCGGCACCATTCTCGCCCATCAGCGCATGGACGGTACCGGGCTTCAATTTCAGCTGTGCGTGGTTCAGTGCCTTGACGCCGGGGAACGCCTTGACGACATCACGCATTTCCAAACGGTATTCTGACAATTCGCTGGCCCCCTTTAACCTTTAAACCTTTTGTAACCTTTTCGATAAAAAAAGGGTGCGTGCGCCTGTGCACACGCACCCTGAATTCCGATTTTAAGTAAGCTGATTACTGGAAGTCCTTGACGTTGTCAGGAGTGACCTTGACGTAGTCAACGTAGACGCTCTGATCACCAGCGGCGTAGGTCTTGCCGCCCAGCAGTTCTTCCATGCACGCAACAGCCTGGGTGGCCTGGCTGTTGGCATCGTTCAGAACGGTACCGGTCATGTTGCCGTTAGCAACTTCGTTCAGGGCAGCGTCCAGAGCATCAACACCAACGAGGTAGATGTCCTTGTTGACGGTGCGGCCAGCAGACTGGATAGCCTGCAGAGCACCGATAGCCATATCATCGTTGTTGCAGAAGACAACTTCGATCTGATCGCCGAACTTAGCGAGGTCGTTCTGAGCAATTTCCTGGCCCTTGTTGCGGTCCCAGTCACCACGCTGCAGGTCGAGCTGCTCGACTTCGACACCGGCATCGGTCAGAGCCTTAACGGAGTACTCGGTACGCAGCTGAGCATCGATGTTCTCGGGGTCGCCCTGGATCATGATGTAGGAAACCTTGCCGTCGCCGTTGATGTCGCCGCCGTTCTCGGTGTCGAGGATCAACTCACCCTGGAAGGTACCGGACTGAGCAGCGTCGCAGCCAACGTAGACCAACTTGTCGTAAGCGGACATCTGATCGGCGGTGGGCTCACGGTTAATCAGGACGGTGGGAACATCGGCATCCTTAACGGTGGAGATGATCTGGTCAGCAGCGGAGGTCATGACGGGGTTGATGATCAGAGCGTCGACACCCTGGGTGATGAAGGTGTTGATCTGCTCGTTCTGCTTGGCCTGGTCGTTGTTGCCGTCGACGATGGTAACTTCGTAGCCCTTGCCTTCCAGGATCTCCTGCAGCTTGTTACGGTAGGTGGTCATGAAAGCGTCATCGAACTTGTAGATGCAGACGCCAACCTTGCCGCCCTCGGCGGTATCGGCAACGCTCTCGGCTGCGCTCTCAGCAGCGGAGGTAGCGGCCTCAGAGGAAGCAGCTTCGGAAGAAGCGGGGGTGCTGGATGCGGAAGAACCGCAAGCGGCCAGGGATACGGCCATGGTGCCTGCAACAGCGAGTGCGAGTAACTTTTTCATAATTGTTTTCTCCTTCTTTTTGCAGTGGTTTTTTCGGGTCACCTTGTAGAGGAGGCGGACCCTGTTGACAGTTATTATGTTACCCGATTGAGGATAAAAAAACAAGGTGAAATTTCACCGATAAAGATGCAGATTTTTTACCTTATTGTACAGTTTCTACATTCAGCATCAGATTGTTTTGTGCAAAACGCACAGCAAAAATAACAAAAAAGTTATAGCAGTAATAAAATTGTAGAAAAAACATCCCGCAGTTTTTGATATGCTCCCTATATAGCGAACAGTGAAATAAAACACTGAAAGCTATATAGGG